>NZ_JBEYUN010000029.1:0-76505 GCF_040643545.1 Streptomyces sp. NPDC047117
CGGCCCAGCGGCCGGGGCCGGTGGGACGGAGCGGCCTGCCCGCGCCCCGCCGCCGGGCGTCCGACGGATCCGGACACCCACGACCGGCGCGGGGCCCGGGCGCGCGCCGCATGAGCCGGGCACCTGGCGGAGCGCGTACGGGACCGGATGCCCGCACCGGCCGGGTTCGGTCCCCGCCGGCCGGACGGCTGTCCGGGAGTCCGGCCGGCGGGGCGGCGGAGGCTGCGGGTCAGCCGCGCGCGGCGGGGACCCGCACGGGGGCTGCGGTGCGCGCGAGAAGGTCCTCGGCGGACACGCCGGGCGCGGTCTCCACCAGGACGAGCCCGTCCTCGGTGACGTCCAGGACGCCGAGGTCGGTGATGATCCGGTGGACGCAGCCCCGGCCGGTCAGCGGCAGCGAGCAGCTCTCGACGATCTTCGGGCTGCCGTCCTTGGCGGTGTGGTCCATCACCACGACCACCCGGCGGGCGCCGTGCACGAGGTCCATCGCGCCGCCCATGCCCTTGACCATCTTCCCCGGGATCATCCAGTTCGCCAGGTCACCGCCTGCGGAGACCTGCATGGCGCCGAGGATCGCGGTGTCGATGTGCCCGCCGCGGATCATCCCGAAAGAGAGCGCGGAGTCGAAGAAGGCCGCGCCCGGCAGCACCGTGACGGTCTCCTTGCCCGCGTTGATCAGGTCCGGGTCGACCTCGTCCTCGGCGGGGTACGGGCCGACGCCCAGCAGCCCGTTCTCGGACTGCAGCACCACGTCCACGCCCTCGGGCAGACAGCTGGGCACCAGCGTCGGCAGTCCGATGCCGAGGTTCACGTAGTCGCCGTCGCGCAGCTCGCCCGCGGCACGCGCGGCCATCTCTTCCCTGGTCCAGGCCATCAGGCGCGCACCGTCCCTTCGCCCTCCGGCGGCGCGGCGACCGTGCGCCGCTCCACCTTCTTGTCCGCGGCCTGCTCCGGCGTCAGCGCCAGCACCCGCTGGACGAACACGCCGGGCAGGTGCACCTCGTCGGGGTCCAGCTCGCCGGGCTCGACCAGCTCCTCCACCTCGGCGACGGTGATCCGGCCGGCCATCGCCGCGAGCGGATTGAAGTTGCGCGCCGCCTTGTTGAAGACGAGGTTGCCGTGCCGGTCGCCCTTCGCTGCCCGAACGAGCGCGAAGTCGGTGGTGATGCCGCGCTCCAGCACGTAACTCTCGCCGTCGAACTCGCGCACTTCCTTGGGCGGCGACGCCTTGGCGATCTCGCCTCCCCCAGCCTCCGGCCGGGAGGTGCCCCCAGCCCCGTACCGCAGCACCATGCCGCCGTCGGCGACGTCCGTGCCCACCCCGGCCGGGGTGTAGAACGCGGGGATGCCGCAGCCGCCGGCCCGCAGCCGCTCGGCGAGCGTGCCCTGCGGGGTCAGCTCCAGCTCCAGTTCACCGGCGAGGTACTGCCGCGCGAACTCCTTGTTGGCGCCGACGTAGGAGCCGGTGACATGGGCGATCCGGCCCGCGCCGAGCCAGATGCCCAGGCCGCCGCCGTCCACGCCGCAGTTGTTGGAGACCACGCGCAGGCTGCTCGCGCCGGTCTCGTACACGGCCTGGATCAGCACGTCGGGGACGCCGCTGAGCCCGAAGCCGCCCACGGCGAACGAGGCACCGTCGGCTACATCCGCCACCGCCTGCGCGGCGGTGGCCACTACCTTGTCCATGCCCCGCCCCGTCAGCCGTTGATGTCGGAGGGGTGCACCGCCAGCGGCGTCACCTCGATGGACATGTACGGGAAGAGCGGCAGGCCCCACAGGATGTCGTGCAGCTCGTCGTTGGACTCCACGTCGAAGACGCTGAGGTTGGAGTACTGGCCGACGCACCGCCAGATGTGCGGCCACTTCCCGGCCTTCTGCAGCTCCTGCGAGTACGCCTTCTCGCGGGCGAGGGTGTCGGCCTTGACCTCGGGGTCCAGGTCGGTGGGGAGGTTCACGTCCATCTTCACGGCGAACAGCATGCTCAGGCCTCCGTCCGGTCCATCACGAAGTCGTACGTGACCTCGTTGCCCCTGCCGTCGGCCGCGGGCTTCGGGGCGAGGACCAGCTCGGGCTTCACGGCCGAGGCGATGTCGTCCTCGACGTGGCTGCCGCCCTCGAAGTACAGCTGCGTGGTGATCAGCTGGTGGCCGGGCGCCGACACCTTCAGATGCAGGTGCGCGGGGCGCCAGGCGTGCCAGCCGGCCGCGGCGATCAGCTTGCCGCAGGAGCCGTCGGTGGGGATCTGGTACGGCGCGGGCTGAATCGTGTGGATCTTGAAGTTGCCCTGGTCGTCGGCGACGACGGTGCCGCGCAGGTTCCACTCCGGCAGGTTCGGCGCGTACTGCGAGTACAGGCCGTCGTCGTCGGCGTGCCACATCTCCACGTGCGCGCCGGCCAGCGGCTCGCCGTCCACGCCCCGGACCTGGCCCTGGAAGAGCAGCGGCGTGCCGGCCTCGTTCTCGCGCATCGGCAGAGTGGTCTCCGCCTCGTGCTTCGGCGACTCCGGGACGTAGTAAGGGCCCTCGATGGTGCCCTTGCTGCCCTGGCGGTTCTCGTTGGCGACCTCCTCGACGACGTGCTCGATCCACACGTCGAGGAAGAGCGGCCACTCGCCGTCCTGGCCGACGCCGATCAGCCACGATTTGAGCGCGTCGTACTCGGCGTACGTCACCTTGTGCCGGCGGATGACGTCGTGCACGGCGGTGATGACCTCGGTGGCCAGCGTGTCGACGCGCTCCTTGCTCGAAACGGCCTCGGACCGCTGCTTCGCGCGGAAGGCCTCGGTGGCCGAGGCGCCGGACGCGGCGGCGGTGGCCTGCTCCTGGACGTTCTCGCTCATGGTCGTGCTCCTGTCCTGACGGGGAGAGGGGGAAGAAGGGGGCGGCTCAGGTGTCCTGGCGGTAGCGGGCCAGCTTTTCGGGGTCGAGGACGAGGCCGAGGCCCGCGCCCTCGCGGACGCGCAGCGTGCCGTCCTCGATGGCCAGCGGCTCGGCGAGCAGGTCGTCGCTCATGTCGAGGAAGTTGGACAGCTCGCCGGCCCGGCGGGCGGTCAGCTCGTACGCGGATCCGAAGACCGCGGTGCACAACGTGCCGATCTGGCCGTCGATCTGATTGCCCATCACGGCCTCCACGCCCAGGCCCTCGCAGAGGTGGTGGACGCGCTGGGAGTACGTGAAGCCGGTACGGGCCGTCTTGATGCTGATGGCGGTCGCGGAACCGCCCAGCAGCTCGCGGGTCACCTCGCCGGGGCGGACGGCGCTCTCGTCGGCGACGAACGGGATGTCCGTGTGCGAGACCAGCCACCGGCGGCCCAGCACGTCGTCGGCCGGGCACAGCTCCTCGGCCAGCGTCAGATCGAGCCCGTCCATCGCGCGCAGCGCGCGGGCCGACTCCGACGCGGTCCAGCCGCGGTTGCCGTCGATGTACAGCTCCACGTCGTCACCGAGTCCCTCGCGCAGCGCGCGGCAGGCCTCGACGTCGAGCCGGAAGGGGCGGCGGCCGACCTTCACCTTGAAGGTGGTGATGCCGTAGGTGTCGCGGATGCGCTGCGCCTCGGCGACCATCCGCTCCGGCGGCGCGAAGCCCACCATGTGCGAGACCCGCATCCGGTCGGTGTAGCCGCCGAGCAGTTCGGTGACAGGCAGCCCGACGGACTGCCCGATGATGTCCCACAGGGCCATGTCCACGGCCGACTTGGCGGTGGGGTTGCCGACCGTACGGTTCAGGCGGGCGTGCACGGCTTCGCGTGCGGTCGGTGCCAGGCCGGTGAGCTGCGGCGCGAAGATCTTGTCGAGCACCGCGACGATGGATTCCTGGGTCTCGCCGTAGGTGAAGGGGCGCGGCGGTGCCTCGGCGACGCCCACGAGGCCGTCGTCGGTGTGGACGCGTACGAGGACGTGTTCTGCCGTGCGGACCTCGCCGCTGGCGAACTTCAGCGGCTTCTTGTACGGGATGGCGAACGGAATCGCCTCGATGGCGGTGATCTTCATCGGTCCTCGTTTGCGGTGGTCTTCATCGGTCCCCGGGGGCGGGGTCCGGGACGAATACGCCGTGCGTCTCCAGGACGCCGATCAGCGTCTCCAGCAGGGGCGAGGCGTCGTTCTCGCGCCAGGCGAGGGCGAGTCCGACGGTCTCCGCGTCCCGGAGGGGCTTGAAGACGACGCCGTCGCGGGAGACCGAGCGGACGGAGTCGGGGAGCAGGGCGATCCCCAGGCCGGCGGCGACGAGCGCCAGCGCGGTCGAGGTCTCGGTGACATCGTGTGCGCAGTGCGGGTAGTAGCCCGCCGCGAGGCAGCTCCGGGTGACCGCGTCGTTGACGACGGAACGGGAGTTGACCGCGTACATGATGAAGTTCTCGTGGCGCAGCTGGCCGACCTCGGCGGCCTCCGCCTCGCTCAGCCAGTGGTCCTCGGGGACCGCCAGTACCAGCGGTTCCCGGGCGACCTCCCGGCAGACGATGCCCTCCTGCCGGACCGGCGGCCGGAGCATGCCCACATCGAGGCGGTTCTCGCTGAGGGCCAGCTCCTGCGCCGGGGTCAGCAGCTCGGTGTGGATCTCCAGTGCCACCCCCGGCATCTCCTCCTTGACCAGCCGGGCGATCTCGGGAAGCTGCCGGTAGCAGGCGGTGCCGGTCAGGCCGAGGCGCAGGATGCCCTCGGCGCCCTTGGCGAAGCGGCGCACGCGGGTGGTCGCCTCGTCGACCGACTGGAGGATCCGTACCGCGTCGGTGCGGAAGACCTCGCCGGCCCCGGTCAGGGCCACCTGGCGGGTGGTCCGGGTGAACAGCTCGACCCCGAGGTCGGCCTCCAGCTGCCGGATCGCCTGGGACAGCGGGGGCTGTGCCATGTGCAGGTTCTCCGCGGCGCGGCCGAAGTGCCGGGTCTCGGCGACGGCGACGAAATAGCGCAGGTGGCGCAGTTCCATGGGGCCTCCTTGGCTTCCTTGCCGCCGGATGCGGCTCATCGTAGGCAGCGGGTTCCAGACGAGAGAAATACTCTTTTGCCGCCGATTGATATGCAAGGAATCTGAATAGGGCCCTGGGTCAACCCTGGGGGAATGCCCGGGGTGGCGTCGTCACCCCGCTGCCATGGTGCTGAAAAGCGGCCGTGAGGGCCCCCGACGGGACGACGGGGCACCGGGCGCAGGTTTGGAGGGACCATGACGCAGACGTCGGTCACCACCCGGGCGATCCTGGACGACGCCCTGGTGGAGGACGAGGAGAACGGCATCCACCGGGCCCGGCGGAAGATCTTCACCGACGAGGAGATCTTCGAGCTGGAGATGAAGCACATCTTCGAGGGCAACTGGGTCTATCTCGCCCACGAGACGCAGATCCCGGAGATCGGCGACTACTTCACGACGTACATCGGCCGCCAGCCCGTGGTGATCTCGCGGAGCAAGGACGGCGAGCTGAACGCGCTGATCAACGCGTGCAGCCACCGCGGCGCGATGCTCTGCCGCCGCAAGACGGACAACCGCACCACCTTCACCTGTCCGTTCCACGGCTGGACGTTCAACAACTCCGGCAAGCTGCTGAAGGTCAAGGACGGCCGCGGCGCCGGCTACCCGGAGCAGTTCAACAAGGACGGCTCGCACGACCTGACGAAGGTCGCCCGCTTCGAGAACTACCGCGGCTTCCTCTTCGGCAGCCTCAACCCGGACGTGAAGCCGCTCACCGAGCACCTCGGCGAGGCCACCAAGATCATCGACATGATCGTGGACCAGTCCCCGGAGGGCCTGGAGGTGCTGCGCGGCTCCTCCACCTACACCTACGACGGCAACTGGAAGGTCCAGGCGGAGAACGGCGCCGACGGCTACCACGTCTCCGCGACCCACTGGAACTACGCCGCCACCACCGCGCGCCGCACCTCCGGCGAGTCCGCCAACGACACCAAGAACATGGACGCCGGCAGCTGGGCCCGCCAGAAGGGCGGCTACTACTCCTTCGAACACGGCCACCTGCTGCTGTGGACCCGGTGGGAGGACCCCGCCAACCGCTCCCTGAACGAGCGCCGGGACGAACTGGTCGCCGAGTTCGGCGAGGTCAAGGCCGACTGGATGATCGAGTACTCGCGCAATCTCTGCCTGTACCCGAACGTCTACCTGATGGACCAGTTCAGCTCCCAGATCCGGCACTTCCGCCCGATCGCGGTGGACAGGACCGAGGTCACCATCTACTGCATCGCCCCCAAGGGCGAGAGCGCCGAGGCCCGCGCCAACCGCATCCGCCAGTACGAGGACTTCTTCAACGCCTCCGGCATGGCCACCCCGGACGACCTGGAGGAGTTCCGCTCCTGCCAGAAGACCTACCTGGCCGGCGCTGCCCCCTGGAACGACCTCAGCCGCGGCGTCGCCCACCGGATCACCGGGCCCGACGAGGACGCCAAGAAGCTCGGCATCCACCCCGTCGCGAGCGGCGCCCGCACCGAGGACGAGACGCTCTACCCGATCCAGCACGGCTACTGGCTGGACACCATGCGCGGGGCAGTTGCCGCCGAGGACGCCGCCACCCCCGGCCAGGACCGGTAAGGACGGAGCGAGGACATGACCGTGAGCACCGAGACGGCCACCGCGGCCGTCACCGTGGAGGACATCCGCCAGTTCCTCTACCGCGAGGCCCGCTACCTCGACGACCGCGAGTTCGAGAAGTGGCTGGAGTGCTACCACCCGGACGTCGAGTTCTGGATGCCGGCCTGGGCCGACGACGACGAGCTGACCCGCGACCCGCAGACCGAGATCTCCCTCATCTACTACGCCAACCGCGGCGGCCTGGAGGACCGGGTCTTCCGCATCCGCACGGACCGCTCCAGCGCCACCAGCCTCCCCGAACCGCGCACCGGCCACCACATCGCCAACGTCGAGGTCGTGGAGCGCCGCGGCGCCGAGATCGACGTCCGCTTCAACTGGCACACGCTGTACTACCGCTACCAGAACATCGACCCGTACTTCGGGACGTCGTTCTACACCATCGACTTCTCGGGCGGGACCCCGCTGATCACGAAGAAGAAGGTCGTTCTGAAGAACGACTGCATCCACCACGTGGTCGACATCTACCACATCTGAGGCCCCCCACCCCGGCCTCCGAGTCCCGCCCTTCCCCCCGAATCGAGTTCACCATGAGCTACCAGGTCGCCCTGACCTTCGAGGACGGCATCACCCGGTTCGTCACCTGCGGACCGAACGAAACCGTCGCCGACGCGTCCTACAAGGCACGCATCAACATCCCCCTGGACTGCCGGGACGGTGCCTGCGGCACCTGCAAGTCCCTCTGCGAGAGCGGCCGTTACGACGGCGGCGACTACATCGACGAGGCGCTGACCGACGAGGAGGCCGCGCAGGGGTACGCGCTGCCCTGCCAGATGACCCCGCAGAGCGACCTGGTGCTCCGCATCCCCACCACCTCCGACGCCGCCAAGACCGCCGCCGCCACGCACACCTCGACCCTCGTCGCGCTGGAGAAGCTGTCGGAGACCACCGTCGCCTTCACCCTGGAGCCCGACGACCGCGCCGCGCTCGCCTTCCTCCCAGGCCAGTACGTCAACGTCGCCGTGCCCGGCACCGACGTCACCCGCTCCTACTCCTTCAGCTCCGGCCCCGCCGAGGGCCAGGTCTCCTTCCTCGTCCGCCTCACCGAGGACGGCGCGATGTCCGGCTACCTGCGCGACCGCGCCCAGGCGGGCGACCGCATCGAGTTCACCGGCCCGATGGGCAGCTTCTACCTCCGCGGGATCGAGCGGCCCGCACTGCTGCTGGCCGGCGGCACCGGCCTCGCCCCGCTCCTCTCCATGCTGGAGAAGCTCGCCACCGAGCCCCCGGCCCACCCCGTCCACCTGGTCTACGGCGTCTCCGCCGACCGCGACCTGGTACGCCTCGAAGCGCTCGCCGACTACGCCGCCGTCATCCCCGGCTTCACCTACGACCACTGCGTCAAGGAGTACGTCACCGGCCGCCTGGAGCCGCGCCACCTCAACGACGGCGACGTGGACGTGTACGTCTGCGGCCCGCCGCCCATGGTCGAGGCGGTACGTACGCATCTGGCCGAACAGGGCGTGGTTCCGGCCCACTTCCACACCGAGAAGTTCGCGCCGACCGGCACCGCGCAGCTCGCGGGGGCCGCCCGGTGAGCGCCGCGCACTTCCCCGGCCGGTTCGCCGGCAGGAAGGCCGTGATCACAGGGGCGGCACAGGGCATCGGCGAGTGCGTGGCCCGCCGGATGGCCGCCGAGGGTGCCGAGGTCGTCCTCGTCGACCGCTCCGAACTGATCCTGGAACTGGCCGCCGAACTGGGCAAGGACGGCGCCGCCGCGCACGCCGTCACCGCCGACCTCGAACAGTACGAGGGTGCCGAGCGGGCCGTGACCGAGGCGCACCGCGCGCTCGGCGGCCGCATCGACGTCCTGGTCAACAACGTCGGCGGCACCATCTGGGCCAAGCCCTACGAGCACTACACCCCCGAGCAGATCCGGGCCGAGGTGCAGCGCTCCCTCTTCCCGACGCTGTGGACCTGCCACGCGGCCCTCCCGCACCTGAGCGCCCAGCGCTCCGGCACGATCGTGAACGTCTCCTCGGTGGCCACCCGCGGCGTCAACCGCGTCCCGTACGCCGCGGCCAAGGGCGGCATCAACGGCATCACCTCCGCGCTGGCCCTGGAGGCCGCCCCGTACGGCATCCGCGTCGTCGCCACCGCGCCCGGCGGCACCGACGCGCCGCCCCGCCGGGTCGCCCGCGGCCCGGCCGCCGCCGACGCGCGGGAACGCGCCTGGTACCAGCAGATCGTCGACCAGACGGTCGACTCCTCCCTGCTCAAGCGGTACGGGAAGCTCGACGAGCAGGCCGCCGCGATCTGCTTCCTGGCCTCCGACGAGGCCTCGTACATCACCGCCTCCGTCCTGCCCGTGGCCGGCGGTGACCAGGGATGAGCGGCCCGCGTGAGCGGCCGCCCGCGCGCGGCTAATGTGAAGCGCAATGGACGATCACGACGGCGCGAACGGTTCCCCGGAGGATGTCCGCGAGACCGGCCGGCAGGGCCCCGCCGGCCGGCAGGCGGAGCTGGCCGCCCTGCACCGCCTGCTGGCCGCGGCCCGCACCGGACACCCCTCGATCGTCCTGGTCGAGGGGGCCTCCGGCATGGGCAAGACCGCGCTGATCGAGTACTTCTTGCAGGAACAGCACGGTCTGAACGATCAGCAGGGCCTCTTGCGGGAGCAGCGCGGCCTCGACGAACAGCACGACCCGGGCGAGCACGCCGTCCGCGTGTACCGCGCGAGCGGCGTGCGCTGGGAGAACGAGCTGGACCTCGGCGTCGCCGACCAGCTCGCCAAGGCCGCGGGTGCCGCCCTCTTCCCGGACGGCACCGCACCGGCCGAGCCGCCCGGCCCGCTCGCCGCCGGCCGCCGGCTGTACGAGATATGGAGCGCCCACCGCCAGGACACCGCCGTCGTCGTCATCGACGACGCCCACTGGGCGGACGCCGCCTCGCTGCGCGCCGTCGCCTCCGCCGTCCGCCGGATGTCCACCGAGAAGGTGCTCGTCGTGCTGGCCGCCGCCGACGACGCACTGCACCGGCTGCCGGTCGACGTGCTGGACTTCCTGGCCGCGTACCGCGACGGGGCGCTGCGGCTGGGCCCGCTCACCCCCGAGGACGTCCAGCAGCTGGCCTGGAGCGCGGGCCGCGTCGACCTCTCGCTCCCCGCCGCGCGCATCCTCTGCCGCCACACCCGCGGCAACCCCCTCCACATCACCGACCTGCTCCAGGAAGTGCCCGCCGGCATCTGGCGGGACTGGCAGCCCGCCCTGCCCGCGCCCCGCCGGTACGCCTCCGCGGTCCACCGCCGCCTCGACGCCTGCGGACCGCAGGCCCGCACCCTCATCGAGGCCTGTTCGGCGCTCGGCGAGGCGGTGCCGTTCGCCGAGGCCGCCGAGCTGTCCGGCGTCGCCGACCCGCTCGCGGCCGTCGACGAGGCCCGCCGGGCCGGCCTGCTCACCACGGCCGACGGCCCCGGACTGACCCTCCTCACCTTCCCGCACCCGCTCGTACGGGCCGCCGTGCACGGCGCACTCGGCCTCGTCGAACGCGGCGACCTGCACCGCCGCGCCGCGGAGATCGTCGAGGACCACGGCCGCCGCCTGATGCACCGGGTCGCCGCCACCCCCGCCGCCGACGCCGAGCTCGCCGACGACCTGGACCGGTTCGCCGCCGACCGGGCCGCCGAGGGCGCCTGGTCCCAGGTGGCCGGCGCGCTGGTCGCCGCCAGCCGGCTCACCCCGGCCCGCGCCACCCGCCGCGACCGGCTGCTGCGGGCCGTCGACGCCCTGGTCGGCGCGGGGGACCGGCCGCAGGCCGAGACCTTCGCCGCCGAGCTGGAGAGCTACCCGCCCGGCGCCCTGCGCGACTCCGTCCTCGGCTACCTCGCGATCACCCGCGGCCGCCCCGAAGAGGCCGAGGTGCGGCTCACGCACGCCTGGGAACGCTGCGACCCGGCCCGCCGGCCCGAGCTGGCCGCCGCGATCTGCCACCGCCGGGTACTGCACTCGCTCGGCCGCTGCCGCGCCGCCGACCTCGTCCACTGGGCCCGCAAGGCCGTCGACCTGGTCGGCCCGATGGAGCCCTCGGCGGTGGAGTCGGAGGCGATTCTCGGGCTCGGGCTCGCCGCCATGGGCCGCGCCGAGGAGGCCGCGCACGCCTACGACGACGTACTGGCCCGGATCTCCAGCGGCGCCCAGTCCCAGCGCGTACAGATGGGCCGGGGCTGGATGGACCTGGCGATGGACGAGCCGGAGGCCGCACGACGCGAGCTGGAGGGCGCCGTACCGACCGGCTTCCGCATGGGCTCCACCCGGATCTCCCTCTGGGCACAGGCCTGGCTGGCCCGCACCCAGTTCGCGCTGGGCGCCTGGCAGGACGCCGTGCGCACGGTCGACCGGGCGGCGGCCCAGCTCGCCGAGGTCCGGATGGAGCTGCTGCGCCCGCTGGTGCACTGGACGGGCGCGCAGATCCACGCGCTGCGCGGCGACTGGGCGGCCGCCCACCACCACGCCCGGCAGGCCTCCGCCGACATGCAGCACTACGAAGCGATGGTGGTGCCCGCCTGCCTGGCCCGCGCCCAGGTCGCCGAGGCCCGCGGCCAGTACGAGCGGGTGACCGCGGCGCTGGAGCCCGTCCTGCGGCTGCGGCAGCGCGAGGGCATCGACGAACCCGGCTTCTGGCCCTGGCAGGACGTCTACGCCAACGCGCTGGTGATGACCAACCGGGTGCCCGAGGCCGACACCTTCCTGAAGCCCTTCGAGGAGCTGGCCGCCGACCGCGGCCACCGCTCCACGATGGCCCGGCTCGGCTACGTACGCGGCCGGATCGCCGGCTCCGAGGGCGACCTCGACACGGCCCGTGCCCACTTCGAAGGCGCGCTGGCCCACCTGGAGCACCTACCGCTGCCGTACGACCGGGCACGGGTGAGCTACGCGTACGGCCAGACGCTCCGCCGCGCGGGCAAGCGCCGGGAGGCGGACGCGCTGCTCCAGAACGCCCGGGACGCGTACGTGCTGCTCGGCGCCCGTACGTACGTCGAACGCTGCGAGCGGGAACTGCAGGCCGGCGGCGTGAAAAGGGGCGGCGCGGAGGATTTCTCCCGGCTCACCGCACAGGAGCGCGCTGTGGCCCGGCTGGTCGCGCGCGGGATGAGCAATGCGCAGGTCGCGTCGGAGCTGTTCCTGTCGGTGAAGACCGTGCAGTACCACCTCACGCACGTGTACGCGAAGTTCGGCGTGCGCTCGCGGGGAGAGCTGGCGGCCGTGTTCCGCGACTCCTGACCCGTGCAACATTCGCACAGAAATTCGAACACGGCGTACGCTGGCACCATGGCCACCACGCACTTGCAGAGCTCGCTCTTCGACGGGGTCGACGACATCGGTCTGCGGCCTTTGGCAGGGGTCGAACGCACGACCCTGGGCCTCGGCGCCTGGATCGACGTGCTGCCCGGCTGGCTGACCGGGGCCGACGAGCTGTTCCAGGAGCTGGTGGCGGCCGTCCCCTGGCACGCCGAGCGGCGGCAGATGTACGAGCGGGTGGTCGATGTGCCGCGGCTGCTGTGCCACTATGCAGAGGGCGTGGAACTGCCGCATCCGGTGCTCGACGAGGCGCGGGAGGAACTCGGCGCGTACTACGCCGAGGAGCTCGGCGAACCGTTCCGCACGGCCGGGCTGTGCTACTACCGCGACGGCGAGGACAGCGTCGCCTGGCACGGCGACCGCATCGGCCGCGGCCGCACCCAGGACACCATGGTCGCGATCCTCTCCGTCGGCGAGCCCAGAGCGCTCGTGCTCCGCCCCCGCGACGGCGGCGGACCGACCGTCCGCCGCTCCCTCGGCCACGGCGACCTCATCGTCATGGGCGGCTCCTGCCAGCGCACCTGGGACCACGCCATCCCCAAAACAGCCCGCCCGGCCGGCCCCCGGATCAGCATCCAGTTCCGGCCTCGAGGGGTGCGCTGAGGGGGCGGCCACTTCCGGTCGCGAGGCGTGCGCCGAGGGGCCCCGCCACTTTCTGGGGTTCTGCCACATGACCGGGCCGAGCCTTGTGGGTCCCACCCACATCGGTGCGGGATCTCGTGCTGCTTAGGGTGACGCCCATGAGCGCCACCTCCACACCAGGTACCGCCCCCGCGTCCGGCCTCGCCGGCCGCACGGCACTCGTCACCGGCGCGGCCGGCGGCATCGGCGCGGCCTGCGCGCTGCGGCTGGCCGCCGACGGCGCCACCGTCCGTGCGGTCGACCGGGACGGCGACGGGCTCGCCCGGCTCGCGGAACGGGCCGACGGCCTGCCCGGTGCGCTCCGGCCCGTCACCCTCGACCTCACCGACCTGGAGGCCGCCGAGGAGAGCGCGGCCGGCGCCGACATCCTCGTCAACAACGCCGGCATCCAGCTCGTCCGCCCCATCGAGGAATTCCCGCCCGACGTCTTCGCGACCGTACTGAAGGTCATGCTGGAGGCGCCCTTCCGCCTCCTGCGCGGCGCACTGCCCCACATGTACGCCCAGGGCTGGGGCCGCGTCGTCAACATCTCCTCCGTGCACGGCCTGCGCGCCTCGCCGTACAAATCCGCCTACGTCGCCGCCAAGCACGGCCTGGAGGGCCTCTCCAAGGTCGCGGCCCTGGAGGGCGCCGAGCACGGCGTCACCTCCAACTGCGTCAACCCCGGCTACGTCCGCACCCCGCTGGTCGAGAAGCAGCTCGCCGACCAGGCCGAGGCGCACGGCATCCCCGCCGAGCGCGTGCTCACCGAGATCCTCCTCGCCGACTCCGCCGTGAAACGGCTCGTCGAGCCGGACGAGGTCGCCGAAGCCGTCGCCTACCTCTGCGGCCCCCGGTCGTCCTTCATCACCGGCACCTCGCTGTCCATGGACGGCGGATGGACGGCGCACTGACCTCGGGGAACGCCGGAGCCGGCGCAGGGGAGCCGGCCGCGGGCCCACCCGGCACCGAGGCCGGCGCGCCTCCCCGCACCCAGGGTGGCGCGCCGCGGCGTACCGGAGGTATCCCTAGGTCCATGCCACCCCAGCAGTCCGCCGAGCCGTCCGCCGCACCGGCCGAGACCCCCTTCCTCGACCTGCTCGCCACCGGCGCGCCCGCCGAGGACTTCGAACGCGCCGTACTGCGCGCCCGGGCCGACGGCGCCTCCCCCGAACGGCTCGCCGCCCTGGAACGCGCCAAGCTGCTCGCACTGCGGGTCCGCACCGAGCTGGAGGGGCGCCGCCGCCGCGAGGCCGAGCTGTCCGCGCTGTACGAAACCGCGCACGACCTGGCCGGGCTGCGCGACCTGGACGCGGTGCTGCGGGCCATCGTGCAGCGCGCCCGCTCCCTGCTCGGCACCGAGACGGCGTACATGACCCTCAACGACCCCGTCGAGGGCGACACGTACATGCGGGTCACCGACGGCTCGGTCTCCGCCCGCTTCCAGCAGCTGCGCCTGGGCATGGGGGAGGGGCTCGGCGGCCTCGTCGCGCAGACCGCCCGCCCCTACGTCACCGACAGCTACTTCGACGACCCGCGCTTCCAGCACACCCGGACCATCGACACGGGCGTACGCGACGAGGGGCTCGTCGCGATCCTCGGCGTACCGCTGAAACTCGGCAGCGGCGTCATCGGTGTGCTCTTCGCCGCCGACCGCCGGGTCCGGGTCTTCGACCACGCCGAGATCGCGCTGCTCTCCGCGCACGCCGCCCACGCGGCCGTCGCCATCGACACCGCCAACCTCCTCGCCGAGACCCGCAAGGCGATGACCGAGCTGGAGGCCGCCAACGAGATCATCCGCGACCGCAGCGGCGTCATCGAGCGCGCCTCCGACATCCACGACCGCCTCGCCGAGCTGGTGCTGCGCGGCGGCGGCGTACAGGACGTGGCCGCCGCGGTGGCCGAAGTCCTCGACGGCACCGTGGAGTTCACCGACGCCGAACGGGTGCCCGCCGACGCCCTGGACCGCTCACGCGCCGCCGACGGCCACGCGGTACGCGACGGCGACGACTGGGTGGCCGCCGTCCGCTCCGGCAGCGAGGTGCTCGGCGCGCTCGTCCTGCGCGGCCACCCCCACCTGGACCCCGTCGACCAGCGCACCCTCGAACGGGCCGCGATGGTGACCTCCCTGCTGCTGCTCGCCCGACGCACCGCCGGCGAAGCCGAGCAGCGGGTACGCGGCGAACTCCTCGACGACCTGCTGGACGCCCCCGACCGCGATCCGCGGCTGCTGCGCGAGCGCGCCGCCCGGGTCGCCGCCGACCTGGACGCGCCGCACGTCGTCCTCGCCGCGCGCATCGAGGACCCGGCGGGAGACGGAGCCGCCCCGGCCGCCACCGGCCCGGACGGGGCCGGGGCCACCGGCCGGCAGCGGCTCTGGTCCGCCGCCTCCCACCTCGCCGCCACCCGCCAGGGACTGGCCGCGGCGCGGGACGCCGGCGTCGTCCTGCTGCTCCCGCTGGGCCGGGACGACGAGCCGGGCGAGGCGGCCGGGAAGGCCGCCCGCCAGCTCGGCGCCGCCGTCCACGCACCGGTCACCGTCGGCGCCTCCGCGCCCGTACCCGCGCCGGCCGCCACGCCCGCCGCCGTCGCCACGGCCTACGCACAGGCCCGGCGCTGCCGCGAGGCGCTGCGCGTGCTCGGCCGCTGCGGCCAGGGCGCCGCCGCCGAGGACTTCGGGTTCCTCGGCCTGCTGCTGGCCGACGGCCGCGACGTCGACGGCTTCGTACGCCGCACGCTCGGCGAGGTCGTGGACTACGACGAGCGCCGCGGCACGGACCTGCTGCGCACCCTGAACGCGTACTTCGAGAGCGGCATGAGCCCGGCCCGTACGAAGGACACGCTCCACGTGCACGTCAACACGGTCGCCCAGCGCCTGGACCGCATCGGCCGCCTCCTCGGCCCGGGCTGGCAGTCCCCGTCCCGAGCCCTGGAGCTGCAACTGGCCTTGCGACTGCATCAGCTGTCGGCGGCGCTGGGCGAGTAGCTTCGGCTTCCCTGGCGGGGCCGCTCCAGATTCCCTGGCAGGGCCCCTCCCTCTCCCCAACCGACGGGAGAGCCGCCCCACCCCCGCGGCAAGGCCCCTCCCCCACCTCCACCGCACATAAGCCGAAGGTAGCGCTCCCCACCGACAGCCGGGGCTGCCTGTGGACAACGCCACCTTCGCCGTGCGCAGCCGCTGGGAGGCCCCTCAGCCCAACCCCGCCTCCGCCGCCCGTGCGTTCTCCTTCGCCGGCGCGGATTCCGGCTCGACCGCCGTCAGGTCCCGGTTGCGGGTTTCCTTGGCCGCGTACAGGGCGATCAGGGTCAGTACCGCCGCGGCGATGACGTACAGCGCGATCGGCGTCGGGCTGCCGTAGTCCGCCAGCAGCGCGGTCGCGATCAGCGGCGCCGGCGCGCCCGCCGCGACCGAGGAGAACTGGGCTCCGATCGACGCGCCCGAGTACCGCATCCGCGTCGCGAACATCTCCGCGAAGAACGCGGCCTGCGGCGCGTACATCGCCCCGTGGAACACCAGCCCGACGGTCACCGCGAGCAGCAGCAGCCCGAAGTTCCCGCTGTCGACCAGCGCGAAGAAGGGGAACGCCCAGGCCGCGACCCCCAGTGCGCCGACGAGGTACACCGGCCGCCGGCCCACGCGGTCCGAGAGCGCGCCCCACGCCGGGATCACCGCGAAGTGCAGTGCGGAGGCGATGAGTACGGCGTTCAGGGCGATCTGCTGGGACAGCCCGCTGTGCTCGGTGGCGTAGACGAGGACGAACGCCGTGAGCACGTAGTACGAGATGTTCTCGGCCATCCGCGCGCCCATCGCGATCAGTACGTCCCGCCAGTGGTGCCGCAGCACCGCGACGAGCGGCAGCCGCTCCGCCGCCGACTCCGTGCCCTTGCGCGCCGCCGCCTGTGCCAGCGCCGCCTTGAACACCGGCGACTCGTCCACCGACAGCCGGATCCACAGCCCGAGAATCACCAGCACGCCGGAGAGCAGGAACGGGATACGCCAGCCCCACGACACGAACGCCGCCTCCGGCAGCAGCGCGGTCAGCGCCGCGAGCACCCCGGTGGCCAGCAGCTGCCCGGCCGGTGCGCCGGTCTGCGGCCAGGACGCCCAGAAGCCGCGCCGCCGCGCGTCGCCGTGCTCGCTCACCAGCAGCACGGCGCCGCCCCACTCGCCGCCCAGCGCGAAGCCCTGGACGAGCCGCAGCAGCGTCAGCAGCAGCGGCGCGGCCGAGCCGACCGTGGCGTGCGTGGGCAGCAGCCCGATGGCGAACGTCGCGCCGCCCATCATCAGCAGGCTCAGCACCAGCAGCTTCTTGCGGCCGAGCCGGTCACCGTAGTGCCCGAAGACCAGCGCGCCGACGGGTCGGGCCGCGAACCCGACCGCGTACGTCAGGAACGACAGCAGCGTGCCCACCAGCGGGTCGGAGTCCGGGAAGAACAGCTTGTTGAAGACCAGCGCGGCGGCCGATCCGTAGAGGAAGAAGTCGTACCACTCGACGGTGGTGCCGATCAGGCTCGCGGCGACGATGCGCCGCAGGCCGGCGGGGGATGGTGGGACGTGCGCGGTGGCGGCCATGGGCTCACTCCGGAACCGGAAGGGGGACGTTGCGATGTCGCCACACGGTAGGAAGCGGGGGACGAGCCGCGTATGTGGCCGCGCACCACACTTCCCGGGGAGGGTGTGCGGGCGGCGGCCATGCCACCTGTGACGGCTCACCCGCCGGACTCCGGTTTCCGGACCGGCCCGCCCGGGCACCCGGCTGATCTCACTCGTACCGCTGGGCGAGTGACAATGCGCGGACACCCGCTCCTCCCGGTCGCACACGCGATCCCGCGGGGTGAGCCTGGACGGGGACGGTATCCGCGTACGGCTCGACAGGAAGGTTGCACAGTGGACAGCGCGCACCAGGAGACGCAGGCGGGGCACGCGGCGGAGGTCACGGTCGAGTGCAGCGGATGCAGGCCGGAGGATGCGCAGGCCATCTTCACCGCGCTGCAGACGTCTTTCGTGTCCGACCGTGACGCGGACGACGTGCCCCGCGAGACGGCAGGCGGGGGACCGAGCGTGTGGACCGCGACCTTCGACGTCAATCAGGGTCGCGACAAGCCCGGGCCCACTCGGCTCTCGGCCCCCTGCACGGTCACCCTGCAGGGCGGCTATCAGGCGGTCGACCAGCTGCGGAAGGCGCTGCTGCCCGCCTTCGTGGTCTCCGTCGTCGGCACGGCGGCGGGCGACCAGGAGGAAGAGGTGCAGCTGCGCCTGGAAGGCCGCTAGGACCGGGCCATTGCCGAACGCCAGTACCGGGCGGCCGTGCAAGAACCGCTAGGACCGGTGCTCGGGCCTGCGGGCGAAGAAGTTCAGGGCCGTCAGGGTCAGCACCGATTCGTCCCGCTGGTTGAGCACTTCGATCCCGGTGCGCACGATGCCCCGGTCCGGCTTGGACCGGGACACACGCGCGTCCAGGACCGTCGTACGGATCGACAGTGTGTCGCCCGGCCGGACGGGCCGTACCCAGCGCAGTTCGTCCACGCCGGGTGACGCCAGGCTCGCCACCTTGCTGACGTAATGGTCGGCGTAGAGCCGCATCATCACCGCGCTCGTGTGCCAGCCGCTCGCGATCAGTCCCTTGAACGGCCCGTCCGCCGCCGCCACCGGGTCGGTGTGGAAGCTCTGCGGGTCGAACCGCCGCGCGAAGTCGAGGATCTCCTCCTCGGTGAGCGTGATGCTGCCGTAGGTGTAGACCGCTCCCGGTACGTAGTCCTCGAAGTACCGCGCAGTGATGGGCGTCGCGAAGTCCGTGGCGTCCATGGGGGCGTCCGATGGCGTCGTCGTCATGCGGGCACGGTATTACGGTACTGACACCATGAGCGCGCATCTCTACGGTCCGGACTTCTTCCGGGACCCCTACGCCACCTATGCCCAACTGCGGTCCGCGGCCCCCGTGCACCCCCTCCCGCCGCGCGGCGACGGCCCGCCGGCCTTCCTCGTCACCGGCTACGCCGCCGCCCGCGCCGCGCTCGCCGACCCCCGGCTGTCCAAGGACACCGCACGCTACTTCGCCGACCGGCCCAGCAACCGCCGGCTGCACCCCGCGCTCGGCCACACCATGCTCGCCACCGACCCGCCGGACCACACCCGGCTGCGCCGCCTGGTGGCCCCCGCCTTCACCACGGGCGCCGCCGCCCGGCTCCGCCCGTACCTCGACGGGCTGACCGCCGAACTGACCCGGGACTGGCGGCCGGGGGACACCGTCGACCTCGTCGCCGGGCTCGCCGTACCGCTCCCGGTCACCGTCATCTGCCACCTCCTCGGCGTGCCCGAGGCGGACCGCGCGCAGCTGCGGGCCTGGTCGGACCAGCTGTTCGAGGCGGGTGCGCCGGACCGCATCGACGCGGCGTCGCACGAGGTGGCGGAGTATTTCGGCCGACTGGTCGCGGCGAAGCGCGCGGCGCCCGATGAAGGCCTGCTGTCCGCGCTGATCGCCGCGCGCGACGGCACCGACCGGCTCGGCGAGGACGAACTGGTCTCGCTCGCCGTCCTGATCCTGGTCGCCGGGCACGAGACCACCACGAACCTGATCGGCAACGCGGTGCTCGCCCTGCTCGCCCACCCGGACGCCGCCGCCCGGCTGCGCGACCGCCCCGACCTGGCCCCCGCGGCCCTCGACGAACTGCTGCGGTACGACTCCCCGGTGGGCGTCGCCACGTTCCGGTACGCCACCGAGCCGCTGACGCTGGCCGGGACGGACGTACCGGCCGGAGCGCCCGTGCTGGTCTCGCCCGGCGCCGCCAACCGCGATCCGGCGCGGTACGCCGACCCGGACGCGCTCGACCTCGACCGCGACGCGGCCGGCCACCTCGCGTTCGGCCACGGCATCCACCGCTGCCTGGGCGCCCCGCTCGCCCGCGCCGAGGCCACAACGGCACTGACCACCCTCCTCACCCGCTTCCCCCGCCTCCGCCTGGCCGTCCCCGCCACCGAACTGCGGTACCGCCACACCCGGTTGATGCGGGGCCTGGAGGCCCTGCCGGTGGTGCTGTGAGCCGACGGGCGGGGGCGGAGGGCGTGATAATCCCGTCCGTCCGCGCCCGCGCAGGCACACTGGATGCATGGCTCACATGGACCACACCGAGACGACCATGGACCCTCTGGAGGCGCTCTACCGGCGCTGGCTCATCGACCTGTGGCACGGTGATTTCGCCGTGGCCGAGGAGATCCTCGCCCCCGGCTTCGTCGGCCACTGGCCCACGTTCGACGTGCACGGACCGCAGGAGACCGCCGAGCAGATCCGCCGGTCGTACGAGTACTTCGACGACATCAAGGTCACGCTCGACGCGGGCCCGGTGGTCGGCGACGGCATGGTGGCCGCGCGCTGGACGTTCCACGGTGCCTACCGCGGCGGCATCCCCGGCACCACCGCGCCGCCCGGCACGCGGGTCGCCTTCGCCGGCCAGGACCTCTTCCGGGCCGGCGACGGCCGCTTCACCGAGTACTGGGTCGTGTCCGACGGCCTCGGCATGATGACGGCGCTGGGGGCGGTCGGCGCGTAGGCGGCGACTGCGGGCCCACGATGCGGACGTACGGGAAACCGGTACGTCACCGGGCCGGTGCGGCGCCCCGAGGTGCAGGCGCCCGCACCGACCCGACCCCACCCGGCCGTGCCTCGCTCACTCCTTGCGGTAGGAGTACGCCTCCGCGGCAGCCGTGGCCACCGCGTCCAGGTCGGCGCCGGCCGAGGCCGTGACCACGGCGGCCACCGCGCCCTCCAGGAACGGCGCGTCCACCAGCCGCGTGCCCTCCGGCAGTTCGTCGCCCTCGGCGAGCAGCGCCTTCACCGTCAGGACGGCGCTGCCCAGGTCCACCAGGACGGCCACGCCCGCGCCGCGGTCGACCGTACGGGCCGCCTCGGTGATCAGCTCGGCGCTCGTCCCGAGCCCGCCGTCGGGCGTGCCGCCCGCCGCCGCGACCGGCGCCTTCGCGTCGCCGCCCGCCAGCCCGGTGGCCAGCTCCGCGACCGCCTCGGCCACCGCGCGGCTGTGCGAGACCAGCACGATGCCGACCGGTGTGTCCGCGCTCATCCGGTCACCTCCGCGAGTGCGGCGAACAACAACGCCGACGAGGTCGCCCCCGGGTCCTGGTGCCCGATGCTGCGTTCGCCCAGGTAGCTGGCCCGGCCCTTGCGGGCTTGGAGCGGCGTGGTGTCGACCGCGCCCTTCTCCGCGGCCTCGGCGGCGGCCGCGAAGGAGGTGCCCAGCGCCTCGACCGCCGGGTCCAGCGCGTCGAGCATCGTCTTGTCGCCCACCGCCGAGCCGCCGAGCTGAGCGACCGCGTCGACCCCGCCGCGGAGCGCAGCGCGCAGCTCCTCGGCGGTCACGCCCGGCGCGTCGCCCAGGGCCTTGCCCGCACGGCGCAGCAGCGTCCCGTACAGCGGTCCCGAGGCGCCGCCCACGGTCGAGATCAACTGCCGTCCGGCGGTGGTCAGTACGGCACCGGGCGTCGCCGGCGGTTCCGACTCCAGCACCTTGGCGACGGCGGTGAAGCCACGCTGCAGGTTGCTGCCGTGGTCGGCGTCGCCGATGGGGGAGTCCAGCTCGGTGAGGCGCTCGGCCTCCTGGTTCACCCGGGCGGCGGCAGCCTGCATCCAGCGGATGAAGAGCGCGGCGTCGAGGGCCGTTTCGGTCACGTGCTGCTCCTGAGGTCTGCGGTACGCGTAGGGATACGAGTACGGGACGAACTGGGGACAAGTACGGGGACAGTACGAGTACGGGTGCGGAGACGGTTACGGGGAGGGGGTACGGGCACTCGCGGGCGGGCAGTCGATCCTGGCAGGTCAGCGGCCCCACCGTAGTCCGGGCGTCTGCACCGGCGCGTCCCACAGGCGGAGCACCTCTTCGTCCGCCTGGCACAGCGTCACCGAGCAGCCCGCCATGTCCAGCGAGGTGACGTAGTTGCCCACGAGCGTACGGGCCACGGGCACGCCGTGCTCGGCGAGCACCCGCTGCACCTCCGCGTTGAAGCCGTAGAGCTCCAGCAGTGGCGTCGCGCCCATACCGTTGACCAGCGCCAGCACCGGTCCGCGCGGCTGCCAGTCCTGCAGGATCGCGCCCACCGAGGCGTCGGCGATCTCGCCCGAGGTCATCATCGGCCGCCGCTCCCGGCCGGGCTCGCCGTGGATGCCCACACCGAACTCCAGTTCCCCGGCGGGCAGATCGAACGACGGAGTTCCCTTCGACGGCGTCGTACAGGAGCTGAGCGCCACACCGAAGCTCCGCGAGGACTCCACGACCTGGCGGGCGAGCGCCTCGACGCGCTCCAGCGGCCGGCCCTCCTCGGCCGCGGCGCCGGCCACCTTCTCCACGAAGAGCGTCGCCCCCGTGCCGCGCCGTCCCGCCGTGAACGTGGAGTCCTCCACCGCCACGTCGTCGTTGACGAGCACGCTGGCGACCTGTACGCCCTCGTCCTCCGCCAGTTCCGCCGCCATCTGGAAGTTCAGCACGTCACCGGTGTAGTTCTTCACGATGAACAGCACGCCCTTGCCGCTGTCCACGGCGGCCGCGGCGCGCACCATCTGGTCCGGTACCGGCGAGGTGAAGACCTCGCCCGGGCACGCCGCGTCCAGCATGCCGGGCCCGACGAATCCCCCGTGCAGCGGCTCGTGCCCACTGCCGCCGCCCGACACCAGCGCGACCTTCCCGGAGACCGGCGCGTCCCGCCGCACCACGACGCGCCCCTCGACGTCCACGACCAGCTCCGGATGCGCCGCCGCCATCCCCCGCAACGCGTCCGCAACGACACTCTCCGGCACATTCATCAGCATCTTCACGGATACCTCCTGGTGAGTCCTCAAGCAAGCCCTCTGAGCAGTGTTGCCGCAGGCCACGGTGGTCATGCCCAGCTCTCGATCTTGGCCGTCCCCGGCGGCCCGACGTGCCTTCCGGCGGGCCCCGCCGCAAGGTCCGGCACCAGTATCGGCCGAGGGGCCATTGAGGTCACGGATCACGTCGAAGGGCGTTCCGCGGCACGGGGCCGGGAGGGGGCGGCAATGCGGGTCGGCGGAGTCCGCGGTGGGGCGCTTGCACGTGTGCGGTCATGCACGAAGCCGGTGCCTCGGGTGAGGTGCCTGAGGTACCGGCTTCGGTGTGGCGGAGACGCGCTCCGGACGGGCGAGGGGGTCAGGCGAACGGGTCGCCCGCCACCCCGCTGAGGCGGACCAGCCCCGGCCTGCCCTCGTCGGTGACGCGCACGTACAGCGTGTAGGCCGACCCGGTCTCCGCCGCCTTGGCGCGTGCCCAGGCCAGGACTTCGTCGACGTCGGCGCCGGTCACCTCGTAGTCGTCCGACGCTTTCGCCGACCTGTCCCAGAAGCACGCCCGATAGGTGGCGTCGTCCTGTTCCCAGGTGGTGTCCCGCGGATCCACTTCTCGTACGCGCATGGGGCCGATCGTAACCGCCCGGCCCTGATAGCGGCCCAGTGACGTTGTGAGCGCCCATGGCGCTGTAGTCAGTGCGACGTTTCGTGTGACGCTCTGCGCGCCGGAATGCCATGTCACATGTTGGACGCGCCTGTTCCTGACTTTCCGCGACCTTCATGTCGGGTAATTCCGGAATATCAACCGCTCGGTGTCGTTCGAGGTGTGCCGGGATCTGGAATGCCATTGATCGTCTGCCGCCCCTCTGCGTAATCTCCGTTCCGGACATCCATGCAGGGCTGTGGCCCGCATGCAGGGCCGTGACCTGGCCCACCGCGATGAGAAACAGGGGGAAGACGTATGCGTAACTCACTCCGCGCGATCGCCGTTTTTGCTACGAGCCTCACCATGGCCGGCGGTCTGAGCGCCGGCCCCGCAATGGCTAGTAGCCACCACGCGGCCGATGCGCGCAAGTTCGTGTGCAAGGCGTCGGCCGACAGGCCGCACTGGTCCAAGGGGGCCAAGAGTGTCATTTACAAGACCCGCGTCGAGTGCGCCGGCAGCGAGCCGACCGTCACGGTCCATTGCAAGGGCCAGTTGATCTATTCCGCCGGCGGTTCTCCGGCGACGGCCGCGTCGTCGAGTGAGACGCGCTCGGTCAAGACGGACGGCACGAAGACGACCTTCTACACCCCTGAGGCGGGTGGAAAGAAGGTGGACTGGTCGGGCAAATTCCAGGGTGCGACACACTGCACCAGCCCGGGTACCAGCGTCGAAATCGGTGACGCCATGACACCTGTGGTTTCGGTAAAGGTTCCGTAGGGAATTCCTGACGCGCCCGGCTCCCCGCTGGCGATCGAAGTGCGAGCCCCGTCACGATGACCGGCAACCGGGTCGACGTGAGGGTGTGACAGCGGGGCCGCCCGGCGAGTCAGCCCGCGCCGGTGGTTGCGTCAGGACCGGCGTCGCGCCGCGGCGATGCGTTGGCGGTGTGCCTCGTACAGCACAGCCGTGGCGGCGTTGGCGGCGTTGAGGGAACTCGCCGCGCCGGTCATCGGTATGCGGACCGTGTGGTCGCACAGGTTCCGCCACGCATTGCTCAGCCCGGACGTCTCGTTGCCGACGAGCAGCAGTACCGGCTGGGTGAAGTCGAAGTCGAAGACATCGCAGTCCCCCTTTTCGTCCGTGCCGACCAGGACGATCGGCTCACCCGCGGCCCGCCGTGCGTCGACCCAGGGCATCACCGTGCCGGGCGAAGATACGCGCACGGCCGGCACGGCGAAGAGGGAACCCGTGCTGGCACGCACGGACTTGGGGTCGTACACGTCGGCGGCGTGCCCCGACACGATGAGGCCGTGCGCCCCGAAGGCGTCCGCGGACCGGATGATGCTGCCGATGTTCCCCGGACTCGTCGGGCGGTCGAACATGACGCCCAGGAAACTGCCTTCTCCTCCGAACCGGCTGAGATCGTCGGCGGGCATTCCGACGACGGCGACCATCTCCGGGGCGCTCCCGCTCTTCTCTCCGAGGTCCGCCAACAGGTCGGGCGCCATGGCTATGTGCTCGGCGTCCACCCTTCGCAGCAGCTCCTTCGCCCACTGCGACAACGGCCGCTCACCGTCGTAAATCAACGCCCTGATGGGCCAGTCGAACTGCACTGCCAAGGAGATCGGGCGCACGCCCTGGACGAGGAACTCACCTGCCCGGGACCGCTTGTTCCGGTTGCCGATCAGCGACTCCCATTGCTGGAAGCGGGCGTTGCGTGCAGTGATCCGTTGGAGCGTTGGCACATGCCCTCCGGGGGGAGCCGTCATCAACGAGGTGCTCCGAGCTTACGGAATCCGCACCGGTGTTCTGACGCCGCTACGCTCTCCACCTACCGGGTCCAGATCCGGGAGGCGGACGAGACGCTCGTCCGCGTGGGCCGAACGGACGCTCGGCGAGATGCTGGACACCGTACGGCCGGTGGCGGAGAGCTTCGTGGGGCGGTTCAGGGGGCCGGCGAACGCACCGGACGAGAGCACGCTGGAATTCGGGGTGTCCCTGTCGGCCGAGGCGGACGTGGTGATCGCCAGTACGGCGACGGCGGCCAACTTCTCCGTGAGCCTCACCTGGAACAGAAGCGATGGGGGAGATGCCAACCGGGTCGCGGCGCAGCAGGGTTGAGCGGTCGGGCCCGACGGTGGCGGCCGGGCCCGACGTTGAGTGGCCGGGCCCGACGGTGAGAGGCCGGGCCCCGTGGCGGCGGCCGGCCGTCAGGCCGCGCGGCCGGTCAGCTCGTAGCCGGCCTCGTCGACGACCTCCGCGATCTTCGCGTCGTCCAGCTCCCGGTCGGCAGCCACGCTCGCCAAGCCGGCCTCGACATCGACCTCGACGCTCAGTACGCCGTCGACCTCGCCGATCGCCTTGGTGAGCGTCGACTTGCAGTGGCCGCAGGTCATTCCGGCGATCGCGTACACCGTGGTCCGGCTGTCGGCGACGGCGGTCGCCGTACTCTGAGCGCCGTCGGTCTGGCAGCTGCCGTCGGGCGTACAGCAGTTGGACATGGTTCCTCCTGGCGAGGTTGCTGATTTCGTACGTGACAGGCATCCCGGGTACCCCTAGGGGGTACCTGTCACGTACGTATGTATACCCCCCGGGGGTACATATTGCAACCGTGGGTCGAGGTCGACGCGCGCGCCGGGCTACTCCGTGTCCCAGGTGACGGGCAGGCTGTGGACCCCGTGGATGTTCGCTTCGGGGCGCATCGGCACCTCCTCCGGCGGGACGGCGAGGCGGAGCGTCGGGAAGCGGGCGAAGAGCGCCGGGAAGGCGACGCGCATTTCGACGCGGGCCAGTTGCTGGCCCAGGCACTGGTGGATGCCGTGGCCGAACGCGAGGTGCCCGGTGGCCTTGCGGTGCAGGTCCAGCGTGTCGGGGTCCGCGAACCGCGCAGGGTCCCGATTGGCTGCCTGTACCGACACCACGACCGACTCGCCGGCCCGGATCAACTGGCCGTCCAGCTCCACGTCCTGCAGGGCTGAGCGCACTCCGGTGTGGGTGATGCTCAGATACCGCAGCAGTTCCTCGACGGCCTGGTCGACGAGTCCGGGGTCCGCACGCAGGGAGGCCGCCTGCTCCGGGTGGCTCAGCAGCGCGAAGGTGCCGAGCGCCAGCATGTTGGCGGTGGTGTCCAGCCCGGCCGCCAGCAGAAAGCCGCCCAGTCCGGCCAGTTCCTCGTCGGTCAGGTCCGTGGTGGTCAGATCGCTGAGCAGATCGTCGGTCGGCCGGGCGCGCTTGGCCACCACCAGCTCGGCGATCAGCTCCTGCAGTGCGGACAGGGCCGCGAACTGCTCCTCCAGGGAGGCATCGGTACGGGATATCCCGGCGGCCTGGCGCTTGAAGCGGTCGCGCTCGGCCGCCGGTACGCCCAGCAGCTCGCAGATCATGAGGGCGGGTACGGGATGCGCGTACGCCGCCACCAGGTCCACCGACGGACCCTGGCGTTCCATCGCGTCCAGGTGCTCGACGGCGATCTGCTCGACGCGCTCGGTGAGCGCCCGCATCCGGCGGACTGTGAACTTGCCCATCAGCAGCCGCCGGTAGCGGGTGTGGTGGGGCGGATCGATCCCGGTCATGTCGCCGACCGGGGCCGGGCCCATCTCCACCTCGCCGTCGTACGGCGTCGGGGCGTGCATCAGGTCGTACCGCGAACTGAACCGGGGGTCGCCGAGTACCGCACGGACCGCCGAATGTCCGGTGGCCAGCCAGCCCAGGTGGCCGTCCGGGAAGCGCATCCGGCGCAGCGGCCGTTCCTCGCGCAGCCGCCCCAGGTCGGCGGGCGGGGCGAAGGGGCAGTCCGCGGGGCGGGAAGTCGGCAGTCCGGGAACCGGTGAGAGAGCCTCGGGCATGAGGAGTGGCCTCCATCGGGAGTCGGTGTCTCGTTGGTTGGGTTGGTGTCTTGTCGGTTGGGTGGCGGCTCGTCAGTCGAATGGCGAGCAGGTGGTGCGGAGTGGCGAGCAGGCGGTCCGGTGGGGCGGGTCCTAGCGGACCCAGCCCGTGTATTTCTGTGGACCGTGGTGGCCACGTCCGGCGGGGTGGTCGCGCGCTCCCGGCTCCAGGGCCGCGGCGGTGGCCCGCACCAGCCAGGTGTTGACCGACAGTCCCTCGCGCGCTGCGGCCTCCTCGGTCCGGATCTTGAGGTGGGTCGGCAGGCGGAAGTTGATGCGGGCCGTGCCGCCCGCCTCGCCCTCCGCCGGGCCGGGGCGTACGTCCACCGGGTCCGGCGTCAGGTCGCGGGTGGTCTCGGCCGTGGCGTCGGACAGTGCGTCGAGCAGGGCCAGCCGGACGGCCGACTCCAGCTCGCGACGGAGGCGGTCGACGTAGGGGGCGAGGTCCATGGCGCCAATATGGCACCACTATGGCGCCATGGCAAGTGTTGGCGACGTCATCGCGGATTCCCGGGAGGGGCGCGGTGTGCCGTATTCCGGGGGAAGTAACGCAAAGGCCGGGTGGCGCCATAATGGCGCCACCCGGCCTCACCTGCTGTGCCGGAATTCGTGGGCGTTCGCCGGCATCTGCCGGCACTCGCCTCAGCTTCCCGACAGTTCCCTCACCAGTTCCCTCAGTGCGATGTTGAGCTGGAGGACGTTGACCCGCGGTTCGCCCATGAAGCCGGCGACGCGGCCCTCGGTGTGGTTCTCGACCAGCTTCCGCACCTGTGTGACGGAGAGGTGGTTCTTCTCCGCGACGCGGTGGACCTGGAGTGCGGCGTACGCGGGGGAGATGTCCGGGTCCAGGCCCGAGCCGGAGGAGGTGACCGCGTCGGGCGGCACCTGCGACGGCTTCACCCGGTAACCGTGCACGCTGTTGTCCTTGACGACCGCGGCCTGCGCCTCCTCCACCGTCTTGACCAGCTCGGGGTTGTCGGCCGCGAGGTTGGTGGCACCGGAGAGGAGGAGCTTGTACTGGGTGTTGACGGAGTTGGTGCCGAGGCCGTTGGAGGGCCGCGGCTGGAACCACTTCAGGTCCGGTTCGGGGGTCTCCTGGCCCTTTTCCAACGGCAGGTCGTAGCGCTGGCC
Organism: Streptomyces sp. NPDC047117; assembly: GCF_040643545.1. Lineage (NCBI taxonomy): Bacteria > Bacillati > Actinomycetota > Actinomycetes > Kitasatosporales > Streptomycetaceae > Streptomyces > Streptomyces sp. NPDC047117. The sequence continues at coordinate 27,971 of NZ_JBEYUN010000029.1, forward strand.
TATCAGCGAGGAGCCCACCACCTTGCCGTCGTACGACACCTCCGAGCCATTGGCCTTGTCGTGGAAGGCGGCCTGCGCGATACCCGTAACGGCCAGCGGGTAGAGCACGCCGCACACCACGGTCAGGGCCAGCAGGGCGCGCAGGCCCGCCGCGAACAGCCGGGCGGTGTTCTTCACGGAGTTGTTCACGGCGGTCACCCGATGCCAGGAATGAGGGAGAGGAGCAGGTCGATGAGTTTGATGCCGAGGAAGGGCGCGATGAGGCCACCGAGGCCGTAGATCCCCAGGTTGCGGCGGAGCATCCGGTCCGCGCTGCTCGGGCGGTAGCGGACGCCCTTCAGCGCGAGCGGTACGAGCGCGACGATGATCAGCGCGTTGAAGATCACCGCGGAGAGGATCGCCGAGTCGGGCGAGGAGAGCCGCATGATGTTGAGCTTGTCCAGACCCGGGTAGACCGCGGCGAACAGCGCCGGGATGATCGCGAAGTACTTGGCGACGTCGTTGGCGATGGAGAACGTCGTCAGCGCGCCCCGCGTGATGAGGAGTTGCTTGCCGATCTCGACGATCTCGATGAGCTTCGTCGGGTTGGAGTCGAGGTCGACCATGTTCCCGGCCTCCTTGGCGGCGGAGGTGCCGGTGTTCATCGCGACGCCCACGTCCGCCTGGGCCAGGGCCGGGGCGTCGTTGGTGCCGTCGCCGGTCATCGCGACCAGCTTGCCGCCGGCCTGCTCGCGCTTGATCAGCGCCATCTTGTCCTCGGGGGTGGCCTCGGCGAGGAAGTCGTCGACGCCCGCCTCCTCCGCGATGGCCTTGGCGGTCAGCGGATTGTCGCCGGTGATCATGACGGTCTTGATGCCCATCCGGCGCAGCTCGGTGAAGCGTTCGCGCATGCCCTCCTTGACCACGTCCTTGAGGTGGATGACGCCCAGTACGCGGGCGCCGTCGGTGTCCTCGACGGCCACCAGGAGTGGTGTGCCGCCTGCTTCGGAGATCGCCCGGACGAGGTCGTCGGCGTCCTCCGCCACGGTGCCGCCGCGCTCCCGTACCCACTCCAGGACCGAGCCGGACGCGCCCTTGCGGACCTTCCGGCCGCCCACGTCCACGCCCGACATACGCGTCTGCGCAGTGAAGGCGATCCACTCCGCCTCAGCCAGCTCGCCCACCCGTCGCCCACCACCCTTCATCGGCCGCGCTTCGCGCGCAGTCACACTTCGCTCGCGCAGCCCGTACTTCTCCTTGGCGAGGACGACGACGGAGCGGCCTTCGGGGGTTTCGTCGGCCAGTGAGGAGAGCTGGGCGGCGTCGGCGACCTCGGCGGCGGTGGTTCCGTGTACAGGAACGAACTCGGCGGCCTGCCGGTTCCCCAGCGTGATGGTGCCGGTCTTGTCCAGCAGCAGCGTGGAGACGTCGCCGGCGGCCTCGACCGCGCGGCCGGACATCGCCAGGACGTTGCGCTGGACCAGGCGGTCCATGCCGGCGATGCCGATCGCGGAGAGCAGTGCCCCGATCGTGGTGGGGATCAGGCAGACCAGCAGCGCGGTCAGCACGATGAGCGAGGTCTGCTTGTCGGCGCCCGCGTAGACCGCGAAGGGCTTCAGTGTCACCACGGCGAGCAGGAAGACGACGGTCAGCGAGGCGAGCAGGATGTTCAGCGCGATCTCGTTGGGCGTCTTCTGCCGCGCCGCGCCCTCGACCAGGTTGATCATGCGGTCGATGAACGTTTCGCCGGGCTTGGTCGTGATCGTGACCACGATGCGGTCGGACAGCACCTTCGTACCGCCGGTGACCGCGGACCGGTCGCCGCCCGACTCCCGGATGACCGGGGCGGATTCGCCGGTGATCGCGGACTCGTCGACGGACGCGACGCCTTCCACGACATCGCCGTCACCGGGGATGATGTCGCCCGCCTCGCACACCACCCGGTCGCCGACGCGCAGTTCGGTGCCGGGTACGTGCTCCTCCGTGGCGCCGGCGAGGCGGCGGGCGACCGTGTCGGTCTTGGCCTTGCGGAGGGTGTCGGCCTGCGCCTTGCCGCGGCCCTCGGCCACGGCTTCGGCGAGGTTGGCGAAGAGGACGGTGAGCCAGAGCCAGACGGTGATCGTCCAGCCGAACCAGTCGCCGGGGTGCGCGAGGGCGAGCGCCGTGGTGAGCACCGAGCCGATCAGCACGACGAACATGACCGGAGACTTGATCATCACGCGCGGGTGCAGCTTGCGGACGGCGTCGGGCAGCGACTTCGCCAGCTGGGCCGGGTCGAAGAGGCCGCCGCCGACCCGGCCGCCGCCGGCGGGTTCGTGGTCCGTCGGCCGGTCGCGGTGGGGAGCCCGGGGCGGGGTTGCTGTGATCATCTCTTCCTGCTTCTCGGTCCCTTGCTGCTGCGGGTCGGTCGCCTGCTGATCAGCGGCGCCGTACGGGCCGGCGGTCGGCCGGGTCTCGGTGGTCATGTCGCCAGCCCTTCGGCGAGCGGGCCCAGCGCGAGGGCCGGGAAGTAGGTCAGGCCGGCGATGATCAGGATGGCGCCGACCAGCAGGCCGCTGAAGAGCGGCTTCTCCGTGCGCAGGGTGCCCGATGTCTCCGGTACGGGCTGCTGCTCGGCGAGCGAGCCGGCCAGCGCCAGGACGAAGACCATGGGCAGGAAGCGGCCGAGGAGCATCGCGAGCCCGATGGTGGTGTTGAACCACGGGGTGTCGGCGCTGAGGCCGGCGAAGGCCGAACCGTTGTTGTTGGCGCCGGAGGTGTACGCGTACAGGACCTCCGAGAAGCCGTGCGCGCCGGTGTTGAGCATGGAGTGCGGCGGGGTGGGCAGGGCCATCGCGGCGGCGGTGAAGCACAGTACGAGGGCCGGGGTGACCAGGATGTAGCAGGCGGCCAGCTTGATCTGGCGGGTGCCGATCTTCTTGCCCAGGTACTCGGGCGTCCGGCCGACCATCAGGCCCGCGAGGAACACCGCGATGACGGCCATGATCAGCATGCCGTACAGCCCGGAGCCGACGCCGCCGGGCGCGATCTCGCCGAGCTGCATGCCGAGCATCGTGAGGCCGCCGCCGAAGCCGGTCAGTGAGGAGTGGAAGGCGTCCACCGCGCCGGTCGAGGTGAGCGTGGTGGCCACCGCGAAGATCGAGGAGCCGCCGATGCCGAACCGGGTCTCCTTGCCCTCCATCGCGCCCCCGGCGATCTGCAGTGCCGGGCCGCCGTGGTGGAACTCCGTCCACATCATCAGCGCCGTGAAGCCCACCCAGATGGTGACCATCGTGGCGAGGATCGCGTAGCCCTGCCGGAGCGAGCCGACCATCCGGCCGAAGGTCCGGGTGATCGCGAAGGGGATGAGCAGGATCAGGAAGACCTCGAAGAGGTTGGTGAAGCCGTCGGGGTTCTCGAAGGGGTGGGCGCTGTTGGCGTTGGCGAGACCGCCGCCATTCGTGCCCAGCTCCTTGATGACCTCCTGGGAGGCGTAGGCGCCGCCCTGCCACTGCTGGTGGCCGCCCATGAAGCGGCCGACCTCGTGGATGCCCGCGAAATTCTGGATCGCACCGCAGGCCACGAGGACCAGCGCGCCGATGACCGAGATCGGCAGCAGGATGCGGACCGTGCCGCGTACCAGGTCGGCCCAGAAGTTGCCCAGTTCGCCGGTACGGGACCGGGCGAAGCCGCGGACGAGGGCGACGGCCACCGCCATGCCGACGGCCGCGGAGACGAAGTTCTGCACCGCCAGGCCGCCGGTCTGCACGACGTGGCCCATGGCCTGTTCGCCCGCGTAGGACTGCCAGTTGGTGTTCGCCACGAAGGAGGCGGCGGTGTTGAACGCCTGGTCCGGGTCGATGGAGACGAAGCCCAGCGAGCCGGGCAGCACGCCCTGGAGCCGCTGCAGCAGATAGAGGAAGAGGACGCCGGCGGCCGAGAAGGCCAGCACTCCGCGCAGATAAGAGGGCCAGCGCATCTCGGTGTCAGGATGCGCGCCGATGGCCTTGTATACCCAGCGCTCCACCCGGAGGTGGCGCGGCGAGGAGTAGACCCGGGCCATGTAGTCGCCGAGGGGGCGGTATGCGAGCGCGAGCGCGGCGATGAGCGCCAGCAGCTGAAGCACACCGGCAAGTACGGGGCTCATGTCGTGCTTCAGAACCTCTCGGGGTAGATCAGTGCGAGGACGAGATAGCCCAGCAGGGCGACGGCCACGACCAGGCCGACGATGTTTTCGGCGGTCACAGCTTTGCGACCCCCTTGGCGACGAGGGCCACCAGCGCGAAGACCGCGAGCGTGGTGACGACGAAGGCCACGTCGGCCATCGAGAGCTCCTGAATGAGAGGGGAACTGAACGGACGGTTAGAGCAAACCGCCCTTTCGAGCCACCGTGGCCGCCGTTGACGGCTCCCTTACGGCGGCGTACGCGCCCTTGATGGATCCCATACGCACACCGCGCTGAGCTGGGAAAAGATCGCCGAAGGCCCGCACCGGGCAGGCGGTGCGGGCCTTCGAGGGGAGCAGCGGCGGCTGCCCTACGGGCTGGGAAGTGCGGCCCCCGGGGAGGAGGGCTAGCTGCCGATGTCGCGGCTGCTGAGGTCGTCCAGGGTCTCGCGGCGTACGAGAAGGCGCGCCGCGCCGCCCGTCACGGCGGCCACCGGCGGGCGGCCGACGAGGTTGTACGCGGAAGCCATGGACAGGTGGTACGCGCCGGCGGCCGGTACGGCCAGCAGGTCGCCGGGCCGGACGTCGCCGGGCAGCGGCACACCGGCCGCGAGGACGTCACCGGCCTCGCAGTGCCGGCCGACCACGGTCATCGGGGCGGGCTCGGCGTACGAGTGTCGCCCTACGAGGCGCGGCGCGTAGCGCACCCCGTAGAGCGCGGGCCGCGGGTTGTCGCTCATCCCGCCGTCCACGGCCACGAAGGTGTGCGCCTCGGTGCGCTTGACCGTGAGCACCCGGTACAGCGCGACGCCCGAGGGGCCCGCGACGGCCCGGCCCGGTTCGATGACGAGCCGGGGCACGGTGAGTCCGGCCGTCGCACAGCTCTCGATCAGCTCGGCGCGTACCTTCCTGGCGAGCGCGGGGACGTCCAGCGCGGGCTCGCCGGGCCGGTAGGCGATGCCGTGCCCGCCGCCGAGGTCCAGCTCCGGCGGCACCGTGCCGTGGGTGTCGCGGATGCGGGCCATCAGCCCCACCATCCGGCGCACCGCGGCGAGATAGGGCTTGGCGCTGGTGATCTGCGAACCCAAGTGGCAGTGCAGTCCGGCCAGTTCGAGGTCGGGCTGGGCGAGGACCCGGGCGACGGCGTGCTGCGCGCTGCCGTCCGCGACCGACAGGCCGAACTTCTGGTCGGCGGTGCCGGTACGGATCTTCTCGTGCGCCCCCGCGGCGATGCCGGGCACCACCCGGACCATGACCCGCACACGGGCCCGCGCGGCGCCGGCGGCGGCCGCGAGGCGGGCGATCTCGGACGGGCTGTCGATGACGATGCGGCCCACGCCGAGCCGGAGCGCGGCCTCCAGGTCGTGCGGGCTCTTGGCATTGCCGTGCAGCAGGATGCGCTCGGGCGGTACGCCTGCCGCGACGGCGAGTTCCAGCTCGCCCGCCGAGCAGACGTCCAGCCCGAGCCCTTCCTCGGCCACCCAGCGGGCCATGGCCCGGCACAGGAACGCCTTGGCCGCGTACCGGATGTCGGCGTCGGGGAAGGCGCGCACGTACGTACGGCAGCGGGCCCGTACCTCGTCCTCGTCGAGGAGGTAGAGCGGCGTACCGAAGCGCTCGGCGGCCTCGGCGAGCGGCACGCCGCCCACAGCCAGGTCGCCGGTGGACAGGGGAACGGTGGAGGCGGGCCAGACGGACAGTTCGGCCGGCCCGGCGGGCGCGCTCGCCACGGATGCGGCGGGCGGCAGACCAACAGTGGTCATGCGGCGCGCCCCCGGAGGAGGTAGGGGGCCGCCGACGCGGCGGTGCGGTCCGGTACGGGCGAGCGGTACGGCCTGGCGGCGTGGGGGTTGGGGGCCGCGAAGCGGGGGTCGACGGTGACGCGGTCGACGCCCAGCGGGGCGACGAGGGCGCGCAGTGCGGGCTCGGCCAGCCGGATCCACGCGACACCGGGGCCGAGCGCTCCCAGGAGCCGGTCCGCGGAGGTGAAGCCGACGGCGGTACGGCAGCCGAGAGGCGTGCGGCACAGGCGGGCCGCGTACCCCATGGGTCCCGGCCGGACCGGCACGTACAGCGGTCCGGCCGGGCCGTGTTCGTAGGGTTCGGGGTCTTCGGTGAACAAGGTGTCCGGCATGACGTTCTCCCAGGTGGTGCGGGTGTGGAGGCAGCGGCCCCGGTTCGGTGAGGGCGAGCCGGGGCCGCTGCCGACGGTATGCCCGGGACAACGGCCGGCCCGGTGGTCCATGACGGGACGCTGATGGTGAACGGGACGCTTCTGACGGAATGCTGACGCGTTCTGGCGGATGCCTGCGAGATGCCTGCGCGTGAGTGACCGGTCGGGGCGTCACCGTGTACGTGGGGTATCACCACCTCAGTGGTGCAGCGTCAGTGGGCCTTCGAGGCAGGCCCGTCGGTGGGCCAGTAGGTCATCGAGGGGACGGCGCCGGCAGGCCATCGAGGGGACGACCGCCTCTGACGGCCGCGGACACTCGCGGCGGCGGCACACCATGCGCACTCGGAGGGCATGTACGGCTACGTGCCGGCCTCCGGGGGCGGATCACCTCTCGCGGTGCCGCTCCGCGTCCTGGGTCGAGCGCTCGCCCTCGGTCTGCGAGGGCGTCGGTTCGTGCCTCGGGTCTGCGTCGCGCATGTGCGCCTCCCGGTCTTACCGGTCGTCGCTCCGGCACGGATGCCGGAGCGATCATCGGATACCCGGTGGCATTGGGTGCAAACCAGAGCAAATAGCTGGTCGGTGCACGAAAGTCACCCGCGGGGCGCGGTCGTACGGGCTACGCCTCCGCGAGTGCCTTGACGCCCTCCAGGGTCGCGGCCATGCCCGTACGAAGCTCCGCGAGGCGCGCCTCGATCAGTTCCTCCTCACGGTCGGGCATACGGGCGATGACCGCGCTGAGCCCGGAGGCGCCGGGGCCTACGTGCACGGAGTGCCGCAGCAGGACACCTCGAGGTGCGGGCTCCAGGGTGAAGCGCCACGTGGCGAGTGCCTGTGCGGGGTCCGTCACGGGTGCGCCGAAGCGTCCGGCGGTGTCCAGCACCGCCCAGCCGAACTCGCGCCCGGCGGCGACCGTGACGAGCTGCGAGACGGTGCGCCACTCGCCGATCTTCGGGTGCCGGTTGTGGCCGACGAAGCGCGCACCCACCACGGGGGCGGTGGCGCCGTCCAGCCACTCCACCCGCTGGAGTTCGGGGCTCAGCCGGGCGGGCAGCCCGATGTCGCTGACCAGCTCCCAGACCCGTGGCGGCGCGGCCGCGATCGGTATCTCGCACGCGGTCGTCGGGCCGTCGGCGTAACGCATCGTGTGTCCTCGTCTCCTCGGTCGTGCGGAAAGTATGGGCTGCCGTGCGGAAGGCGTGGAACGAGGGCACAGGTTTCATCGCCTTCACACATTTCACAGAAAAACCGCTGAATGTTCGACTAGTTCGATATTCTGAGCGCCTGCTGAGTTCTTCCGGGACTCGGCCCGACATCTGAGGATGCGCGTTGCTCCGTACACGTACGCTCGCCGCCGCGGTGACCGCCGCCGCGTGCGCCGGGATCCTTGCCCTGCCCGCCCAGGCCCAGGCGGCCGGCTCGGTCCATCTGTACAAGATCTATTACGACAGCCCGGGCAAGGACACCCGCTCCAACTCCAGCCTGAACGCCGAATACGTGCAGATACGCAACACCACCGGCCGGAGCGTGAGCCTGAAGGGCTGGACGCTGGTGGACGCCTCGCGGCACAAGTACACCTTCGGGACGTACACGCTCGGCTCCGGCAAGACCGTGACCGTGCGCACCGGCAAGGGCAGCAACACCCAGGCCACCCGCTACCAGGGCCGGGCCGCGTACGTCTGGAACAACGACAAGGACACCGCGACGCTGCGCACGTCCGCGGGCCGGACCCAGGACACCTGCTCGTACAACTCCACGCGGTACGACTCCAAGATGTGCTGAGCCGGAGGCGGCAGGGCCGTCCGCCGGGCGCCGAAGCGGCGTGACCGGCGGACGGCGGCGCTACGGGGCACGCCGCCGCGCGGCCCCGAGAGGCCGCCGCGAGCGTTGCGGGGCGCTTCCGGGCGCGTGATGATGGCTGTCTGGAGCGACAGCGCCGGACGCGGCGCGTCGGTCACAAGGGAGCGAGCCATGACCGAACCCGGTGACCTGCGGCAGACGTACGCATTCAGCTGCACCGGATGCGGACATGCCTGGAAGCAGACCTACGACATCGTGATCGTCAGCGATGCCGAGGGCCGCCGCTCCCAGACGTACCGCATCGAGGGGCGCACGGTGCGCTCCCCGCTCACCTCGCCCGTCTGCCCGCACTGCGACAGCGGGCGGGTGCACGCGGTGCCGGTGGGGCTGGCCGAACGAGCACTGGCGGCGGAGACCGCGGCGCGGTCCCGTCCCGAACGCCCGGAGCGCACACCGCACACGCCGCACGGATCCCATTGGCATCTGCGACGCCGTTCGGGACGGTCGAACGCGCAGGATCCCGCGCGCGTGCAGGACCGCCCGGACACGAAGGACGAGCCACCGGCGCTGTAAGGGAGGCGCCGGGGCTCTGCCCTCTTCGGGTGCGCCGAGACGAGCCCTCCGTATGCGGCGGGACGCGCCCTTCGGGTACGCGGGGCCTCTCGTCCCTATTCCGTCGGGAGGGCGCCCGTCCCGGCGAGGGCCCGGTGGAGGCGGTGCACGCCGTCCTCCAGTTGCGCCGTGCCGGGAGCGCTGACGTAGCTCAGCCGCAGGTGCGGGGCGGGCGCCTCGGCGCTGAAGTACGGGCCGCCCGCGGTGACCGAAACGCCACGGCGAAGGGCAGCCGCGACGACGGCCTGCTCGTCGGTGCCGTCCGGCAGCCGCAGCCACAGGTGGTACCCGCCGCGTGGCGGCCGCTGCGGAAGGAGCGCGGGCAGCGCGCCGCCCAACGCGGTGAGCAGGGCGGCACGCCGGTCGCGCAGGGCGCCGGCGAGCACCCGCAGATGGCGGGACCAGGCGGGCGAGCCGACCAGTTCGAGGGCGGTCTCCTGTAGCGGCCGCGGGACGAAGAAGCTGTCGGTGACCTGGACGGCGCGCAGCCGCTCCAGGGCCGGGCCGCGTGCGGTCAGCGCCCCGATCCGCAGGCTGGGGGAGGCCACCTTGGTCAGCGAGCGCACATGGACGACGACACCGTCCGGGTCGTCCGCGGCCAGCGGGAGCGGCAGCGGCGGGGAGTCGGCGTGCGCCAGGCGGCGGGCGAAGTCGTCCTCCAGTACGAACGCGCCCGCCGACCGGGCGATGTCGAGCACTTCGGTGCGCCGTTGCGGGGACAGGGCGGCGCCGGTGGGGTTCTGGAACAGCGGCTGGCAGACGAACAGCCGGGCCCGGGTGGCCGCGAAGGCCTCGGCGAGCAGGTCGGTGCGTACGCCGTCGGCGTCGACCGGTACCGGGACGGGCCGCAGCCCGGCGGCGCGGGCGACGGCGAGCATGCCGGGGTAGGTGGGGGATTCGACCAGGACGGGGGAGCCGGGGGCGGCCAGCGCCCGCAGGACGGTGGTGAGCGCGCCCTGGCCGCCGCCCGCGATCAGGACGTCCGAGGCGTCGAGCGGGCCGTTCGGGCCGCCGATGTCGTGGGCGAACCACTGCCGCAGTTCGGCCAGCCCCTCCACCGGGGGCCGCGACCAGGTGCCGGGCCTGCGGCCGGCCCGGGCGAGTGCGGCGGCCAGGGCCCGCTCCGGCTGGAGCGCCGTGTGCAGATAGCCGCCGTTGAGGTCGATGACCTCGGGCGGCGGGGTGTTGAGGGTGGCCAGGATCGCGGCGGGATCGGTGCCGTGCGGGCCCGTGAGGGGCGCGTGCGGGGGATCGGCGCTCAGGGCCACCTCCTGCCAGGAGACGTCACCCAGGGCGCCCGCGGCGCGGCGGGCGGTGGCCTTGAAGACGCCGGCGCCGGGCCGGGAGGTGACGACGCCTTCGGCGACGAGCGTGGCGATCGCCCGGGAGACCGTGACGGGGCTGACCCGGTGGCGCGTGACCAGCTCCCGGCTCGACGGGAGCTTCGCCCCTTCCGAGTAGCGGTCCAGCTCCTTACGCAAAGTCGCCGCTAGCTGAGCCACACTGCTACTGTCTTTCATGACAGTACAGAATAGCGCTACTCCTTCTCTTGCGATATCGGTCCGCAGCGGTACTCTCCTCGCCGCGCTCGGCGTGGTGTCCTTCTCCTTCAGCCTCCCCGCCACGGCATGGGCCCTGGACGGCTTCGGCCCGTGGACGGCGACCGGCGTACGCGGTCTGCTGGCGGGCCTGCTGGCCGCGGTCTGCCTCATGGCGGCCCGGGTCCCGGTGCCCGGGCGGCAGCACTGGCCCGGCCTGCTCACGGTGGCCGCCGGCTGTGCCGTCGGCTTCCCCCTGCTGAGCACGCTGGCCCTCCAGACGTCCACCACCGCGCACTCGGCCGTCGTCATCGGCATGCTGCCGCTGGCCACCGCCGCCGTCTCGACCGTCCTGACCGGCCGGCGCCCCTCGCGCCTCTTCTGGGCGGCCGCCGGCCTCGGCGCGCTCACCGTGGCCGCCTTCACCCTCCAGCAGAGCCGCGGCCTGCCGACCCTCGGTGACGGGTACCTCTTCGCCGCCGTACTGGTGTGCGCCGCCGGGTACGCGCAGGGCGGGCGGCTCGCGTCCCACATGCCCGGCTGGCAGGTGATCGCCTGGGGCGTCGTCGTCGCGCTGCCGGTGTCCGCCCTGGTCACCGTCTTCGCCCTGCCCGTGGAGCCGGTGCACCTGACGGACAGAGCGGTCGTCGGCATGGCCTACATCGCCGCCGTGTCCCAGTTCGGCGGCTTCGTCATGTGGTACCGCGGCATGGCGGCCATCGGGGTGCCCAAGGCGAGCCAGCTCCAGCTCGCCCAGCCCCTGCTCACCCTCGTGTGGTCGGTCCTGCTCATGGGCGAGACTCCCTCGCCGCTGGCGCCGGTCGCGGCCCTGATCGTCCTCGGCTGCATCGCGGCGACCCAGCGCGCCCGCGGCTGACCCGTCCCGGTGACCGGCCCCGGCGCGTCCGTACGGCGGCGCTCGGTCGCGGTTCTCGGGAGCCGCGGCCCTCAGGGGGTGACGGCCAGTTCCAGGTACGCCGCGAGCAGGGCCAGATGAAGGGCGCCCTGGAGGAGCGTGGCGCGGCCGGGGATGACCGTCAGGGTGCCGACGATCATCGTGAGGGCGAGCAGCACCATGTGGGTCGCGCCGAGGCCGAGGATGAGCGGGCCGTCCAGCCAGATGGACGCCGCGGCCACCGCGGGGATGGTGAGGCCGATGCTCGCCATGGCGGAGCCGAGGCCGAGGTTGAGGCTGGTCTGCACCCGGTCGCGCTTGGCCGCGCGCACCGCGGCGATGGTCTCGGGCAGCAGCACCAGCAGTGCGATCACGATGCCGACCACCGCGGCCGGCAGGCCGGCCGCGGCCACGCCGGCCTCGATGGTGGGGGAGACGCCCTTGGCGAGCCCCACCACCCCGACCAGCGCCAGCGCGAGCAGCCCCAGGCTGATCAGGGCCACGCGGCGGGTGGGCGGGTCGGCGTGGTCGTCCTCGTCGAGGATCTGGCCGGACGAGGTGACGGGCAGGAAGTAGTCGCGGTGCCGCACGGTCTGGGTGGTCACGAAGAGCCCGTAGAGCACCATGGCGGCGAGCGCGGCGAACCCCAGCTGGGCCGGGGCGAACTCCGGCCCCGGCTTGCTCGTGGTGAACGTGGGGACGACGAGGCTGAGCCCGGCCAGTGTGGCCACCGTCCCGAACGCCGCCGACGTGCCCTCGGCGTTGAACACGGCGACCCGCCGCCGCACCGCGCCGATCAGCAGACTCAGCCCGACGATGCCGTTGCAGGTGATCATCACGGCGGCGAAGACGGTGTCGCGGGCGAGCGAGGCGGCCTTGTCCCCGCCGTCCGTCATCAGGGTGACGATCAGCGCCACCTCGATGATGGTCACCGCCACCGCGAGTACGAGGGACCCGAACGGCTCACCCACCCGGTGGGCCACCACCTCGGCGTGGTGCACCGCTGCCAGCACGGCCCCGGCCAGGAAGCACGCCACGACGGCCACGACGGGGCCGGGCAGCGAACGGCCCCAGGAGAGCGCGAGCAGGACGACGGCAAGGACGGGGAGGGCGGTGGTCCACTGGCCGGCGACCGCCCGCACGGTACGCAGCATGGCTCGACCTTCTCAGGAAAGGCCGCGGCCTGCGCGCGGAGAAGTGCGCGCCTGCCCCTTCCGTATTACTGGAACGCGTTCTACCGTGCGGGCGACCCTACGGACCGCGGGACCGGGACAGGGAGGGGCCGTGCACCTCGAATACACGCCCGAACAGCAGCGGCTGCGCGCCGAGCTGAGGACCTACTTCGCCGAACTGGTGCCGGACAACGCGTACGCGCGGTACGCAGCGCCGGCCGAGCAGAAACGCTTCTACCGGGAGACCGTCCGCCGACTGGGCGCCGACGGCTGGCTCGGCGTCGGCTGGCCGAAGGAGTACGGCGGCCGCGGCCTCACCCCCGTCGAACAGTTCGTGTTCTTCGACGAGGCGGCCCAGGCGAACGTGCCGCTGCCCCTGATGGCGCTGAACACCGTCGGCCCCACGATCATGAAGTACGGCACCGAGGAGCAGAAGGCGTACTTCCTGCCGAAGATCCTCTCCGGTGAGCTGGACTTCGCCATCGGGTACAGCGAACCGGACGCCGGCACCGACCTCGCCGCCCTGAAGACCCGCGCCGTACGGGACGGCGACTCCTACGTCGTCAACGGGCAGAAGATCTGGACCACCAACGGCGACACCGCCGACTGGGTCTGGCTGGCCGTCCGGACCGACCCGGAAGCGCCGCCCCACAAGGGCATCACCATGCTCCTCGTGCCCACCAGCGATCCGGGCTACAGCTGCACCCTCATCAACACCCTCGCCTCCCACGACACCACGGCCAGCTACTACGAGAACATCCGCGTCCCCGTGAGCCGCCGCGTCGGCGCGGAGAACGAGGGCTGGCGGATCATCACCAACCAGCTCAACCACGAGCGCGTCACCCTCGCCGCACACGGCACGATGGCGATCCGCGCCCTGCACGACGTCCAGCGCTGGGCCATGGACACCAAGCTCGCCGACGGCCGGCGCGTCATCGACCTGGGCTGGGTACGGACCCGGCTGGCCCGCACGCACACCAGGCTGGAGGGGCTGCGGCTGCTGAACTGGCGCATGGTCGACGCGCTCCAGCGCGCCACCCTCACGCCCCAGGACGCCTCCGCCGTCAAGGTCTACGGCTCGGAGGCGCGGCGCGACGCCTACGCCTGGCTGATGGAGGTCGTCGGCGCCGCGGGACCCTTGAAGGAGGGCTCGGCGGGCGCGGTGCTCCACGGCGAGCTGGAGCGCGGCTACCGGTCCGCCGTCATCTTCACGTTCGGCGGCGGCAACAATGAGATCCAGCGGGAGATCATCTCCTGGATCGGCCTGGGGATGCCCCGCGTGCGCAGGTGATCCCGTACGGGCGAAGGGGGTACGGCGGTGACGGACGAGGGCATCGGGCGGGGCGGACGGCGGGGCCCGGAGGCGGGCGGAGAGAGGGCCCCGAAGGCGGGCGAGGGCGGTCCTTCGGGGGCGGCCGGGGGCGGTCCTTCGGGGGCGGCCGGGGGCCGGGCCCGGGAGGCTGATCCCGGGCTCTACGGGCCCGACTCCGTGACCTGGCAGCTGCACGGTGACCCGATGATGTGGATAGCGGGCGTCCGCGCGCTCTACCTACAGGCGCTGCATCCGCGTGCCGTTCGTGGCGTCATGCAGAACTCCGACTTCCGGCGGGACGCCTGGGGGCGGCTGATGCGCACCGCCGGCTTCGTCGGCACCACCACCTTCGGTACCACCGAGGCCGCCGAGCGGGCCGGTGCCGCGGTCCGCCGCATCCACCGCCGGCTGACCGCCACCGACCCGGTCACCGGCGAGCGCTACCCCATGGACGAGCCGGAGCTGCTCCTGTGGGTGCACTGCGCCGAGATCGCCTCCTACCTGGAGGTCGTCCGCCGCTCCGGATACGCCGCGAGCGCCGCCCTTCAAGGGGGAGCGGGCGATGCGTACATACGGGAGAACCGCACCGCCGCCCGGCTCGTCGGCCTCGATCCCGCCACCGTCCCCGGTGACCGGGCCGGGCTCGCCGCGTACTTCGAAGAGGTGAGACCCGAACTGGCCGCCACCCCGGAGGCCGCGGCCGTGGACGACTTCCTGCAGCGGCCGCCCGCCCCCCTGCCGCTGCTCCCCGTCCGCGCCCTGCTGTGGCGGCGGGTGGCCACTCTGGCGTACGAAGCACTCCCCCCGTACGCGCACGAGTTGTACGGCAGGGCGGCACCTCCTCCGGACACCGTGGACCGGAAGCTGCGTGCCGCAGGACGGGTGCTGCGGTCGGTCCCCGCGACCGTGCGCTGGCAACTGCCCCCGAAACACATCCTGCGCGCGGTGGCCAGACTCGGACCCGGCACCCGCCCGTCGGCCTACAAGCTGTGCCGCCCGGCCGCCATACTGAGGGCTCACGGTGCTCAGGGGGAGCCACGGGACTGATTGCGGGGACGGGGGCGGCGGCAGGCGATGGGGGAGAGCAGGCTGATCCACGGCCGTTACCGGCTGATCGAACTGATCGGGCGCGGCGGCATGGGGGAGGTGTGGCGGGCCCGGGACGAGTCCCTGGGCCGCCGGGTCGCGGTCAAGTGCCTCAAGCCGCTGGGGCAGCAGCAGGACCCGTCGTTCATGCGGGTGCTGCGCGAGCGGTTCCGCCGCGAGGCGCGGGTCGCCGCCGGGCTGCAGCACCGCGGCATCACCGTCGTGCACGACTTCGGCGAGGACGACGGCATCCTGTACATCGTCATGGAGCTGCTGGACGGGCGTAATCTCAGCCAGCTTCTGGACGACAACCGCCGGAACCCACTGCCCGTCCCGGACTTCGCCGACATCGCCGACCAGGTGTCGTCGGCGCTCGCGTACACGCACGAGCAGGCGGTCGTGCACCGGGACCTGAAGCCCGCCAACATCGTCCGGATAGCGGACGGAACGGTGAAGATCTGCGACTTCGGTATCGCCCGGCTGGGCCACGACATCGGCTTCACCGCCCGCCTCACCGGTACCGGCATCGCCATGGGCACGCCGCACTACATGTCGCCCGAGCAGATCGCGGGTGGCACCATCGACCACCGCAGCGATCTGTACTCCCTGGGCTGCGTGCTGTACGAACTGGCCACAGGCGTCCCTCCGTTCGAATTCGACGACGCCTGGGCGGTACTGGTCGGCCACCGCGACACGGCGCCCCAGCCGCTCCGCAAGCGCCGCCCCGACCTTCCCGAGCCGTACGAGCGCATCGTCCTCGACCTGCTCGCCAAGGATCCCGACGACCGCCCGCGCGACGCCGCGGAGCTGGGCAAGCGCATCGCCACGGCGCGCGCCCCGCAGCAGGCCACCCCCGGGCTGCCTTCCTGGACCGCCGGGATGCGGATCGGTGCCGGCGCCCGGCCGGTCCGTGCGCTCCGTACGCCGCCCCGCGGCGCCGTCGGCGAGCTGACGGGCTCCTGGACCATCGGCTTCGAGCCCCATCGCCCCGACAGCGCCCCGCCCGCCCGTGAGCGGCCCACGCCCTCGCCCGCGACCCTCGCCGCGCTCGCCGGGCGGCACAACGCCGGGCTGAGCCTGGGCCGGCTCGGGCGCTGGGAGGAGGCGGGCGAGGTGCACCGCTCGGTCGCCGCCGAGCGGGAGCACGTGCTCGGGCCCGAGCACGCCGACACCCTCGCCAGCCGCTTCGAGGTGGCTTTCACCTTGGCGCGCTCGGGCCGGTTCGCCGACGCGCTGCGCGAGTACGAGACGGTCGCGACGGGCCGCGAACGCGCGCTCGGCCCCGAGCACGCCGACACGCTCGCCGCCCGCCAGGAGACCGCGTACGTACTCGGCCGGCTCGGCCGCCACTTCGAAGCGCACCAGGTCTACACCTCCGTGCTCGCGGCCCGTGACCGCACGATGGGCGCCGACCACCCCGACACCCTGCGCTGCCGTCACAACCTCGCCTACAACCTCAGCCGCCTGGGCCGCCTGGAGGACTCCTACGAGATGGCGCGCGACGTCGCCGCCGCGCGCGCCCGGGTGCTCGGTGAGCGCCACCCCGAAACGCTCGTCACGCGCCACGAGGTCGCGTACACCCTCGGCCGGCTGGGCCGCTGGCCCGAAGCGCTGCGCACGTACCGGGAGGTGGCCGCGGCGCGCACCCAGGCGCTCGGCCCGGACCACCCCGATACGCTCGCCGCGACGTACGAGGTGGGGATAAGCCTCGGGCGGCTCGGCCGCAGTGCGGAGGCCCTGGAGCTCTACCGGGAGCTGGTGGCGGCCCGTACGGAGGCGCAGGGCGCCGAGGACCCGGAGACGCTGCGCGCGCGGCACGGTCTGGGCGTCAACCTCGGGCGGCTCGGGCGCTGGGAGGAGGCGCTGGCCGAGGCCCGCGAGGTGTGCGCGCTGCGGGAGAAGGCGCTCGGCCCGGACCACCCGGACACGCTCGTCAGCCGCCGTGAGATTGCTGTGGGGCTGGGCTGGCTGAAGCGCTGGAGCGAGGCCCTGTCGGTCTACCGGCAGGTCGCCGAGGCCCGCGAGCGGGTCTTCGGCCCCGATCACCCGGACGCGCTCGCCAGCCGCACCGACGAGGCGTACTGCCTGGAGCAGCTCGGCCGCGCCGCCGAGGCGGTCGGTCTGTACCGCCGGGTGGCGGCCCTCCGGCAGCACCGGGGGACGCACGGGCACTGAGGCGTACGAGGGCGCGCGGTCGTTGCGTGCGTCCGGCGAATGACGTGCAAGCGCCCGTCAGGTGTCCGGAGACGATCGGACAGGAGCGTTCCGGAGCGCGGCGCTACCGGAGGGAGGCCGACCTCTGGCCGGTAGTGATCGCTCCGTGCTACCAAGAGACATGCCGGAACGGACGTCCTATGACGTGATCATTGTCGGCGGCGGGCACAACGGTCTCGTTGCCGCCGCCTACCTCGCCCGCGCCGGGCGCAGCGTGCTCGTTCTGGAGCGGCTCGGCCACACCGGTGGCGCGGCCGTCTCCACCAAGGCCTTCGCCGGGATCGACGCCCGGCTCTCGCGCTACTCCTACCTCGTCAGCCTGCTGCCGTCGAAGATCGTCCAGGATCTGGGGCTGCGCTTCGCCGTCCGCAAGCGCACCGTCTCCTCGTACACGCCCACCGACCGTGACGGCCGTCCCACCGGGCTTCTCGTGGGCGGTGGTTCGGCCCGTACTCGTGCCGCGTTCGAAGCGCTGACCGGCTCGGACCGTGAGTACGAGGCCTGGGAACGCTTCTACGGGACGACGGCACGGGTCGCCGAGCGCGTCTTCCCGACCCTCACCGAACCGCTGCCCACCCGTGCGGAGCTGCGTGCCCGCATCGACGACGAGGACGCCTGGCAGGCCCTCTTCGAGCGGCCGATCGGCGAGACCATCGAGAAGACCTTCGCCGACGACCTCGTACGCGGCGTCGTCCTCACCGACGGCCTGATCGGCACCTTCGCCTCCGCGCACGACGTGACGCTGCGGCAGAACCGGTGCTTCCTGTACCACGTCATCGGCGGCGGCACCGGCGACTGGGACGTACCGCTCGGCGGTATGGGCGCGCTCACGGACGCGCTGGCCCGGGCCGCGCGGCAGGCCGGCGCCGAGATCGTGACCGGCCACGAGGTGACGCGGCTCGACACGGACGGCCGGTCGGCCGAAGTCACCTGTGAACAGGGCACGTTCCATGCCCGGCAGGTACTGGTGAACGCCTCTCCGGAGGCGCTGGCCGGGCTCCTCGGAGAGCGCGCTCCGGAGCCGGCCGAAGGCGCCCAGCTCAAGGTCAACATGCTGCTGACGCGGCTGCCGCGCCTCCGGGACGAGAGCGTCGACCCCCGAGAGGCGTTCTCCGGCACCTTCCACGTCGCGGAGGGCTACGAAGAGCTGGAGACGGCCTACCAGCAGGCAGCGGCCGGTGCGCTCCCCACGGCGCCGCCCAGCGAGATCTACTGCCACTCCCTCACCGACCCCTCGATCCTCGCCCCCGACCTCGTGCGCCAGGGCTACCAGACCCTCACGCTCTTCGGGCTGCACACCCCGGCGCGCCTCTTTGCCGACGACAACGACGCGCAACGGGAACGCCTGCTGCGCGCCACCGTCGGGCAACTGGACGCGCACCTCGCCGAGCCGCTGGCCGACTGTCTGGCCCACGACGCCGACGGCCGTCCCTGCATCGAGGCGAAGACCCCGCCGGACCTGGAGCGCGACCTCCGCCTCCCGGGCGGCAACATCTTCCACGGTGACCTCGCCTTCCCGTACGCGGAGGGCCACGAGGACGACACCCCGGCCGCTCGCTGGGGCGTCGCCACCGGCCACCCGAACGTCCTCCTGTGCGGCGCCGGGGCGCCGCGCGGCGGCGGCGTCAGCGGCATCCCGGGGCACAACGCGGCAATGGCGGCCCTGGCGGGCCGAACGGCCTAGAGGGCGGCCGGCGGGACCAGGCGCAGCACCGCGTCCAGGCCGCGGACCGCGCCCGGCGCGGCGCCGGCGGGCAGCACGTACGAGCGCAGGCCGCTGCCCGCCGCGCCGCCGTCCTTGGCCGGGTGGTCCCCGACCATCAGCGTCTCGGCGGGCTCCACGGCCAGCTGTCGGCAGGCGTACGCGAAGAGCGCCGGATCGGGCTTCTCCGTGCTGTGTTCGTAGGAGTGGACCCACACCGAGAAGTACCGGTCGAGCCCGTGGTGGGCGAAGGTCGCGCGCAGGTCCCAGCCGACGTCGCTGACCACGCCGAGCGCGACGCCCTGCCGCGTGAGGGCCTCCAGGGCGGCTTCCGTGTCGGCGTACGGGCGCCAGTGCTCCGGGGCGCGCAGCTGCTCGTACAGCGCGTCCGCGACCGGCGCCAGGCCCGGCACGGACGCGTACCAGGTCGTGAAGGCGTGCCGGTGGGCCGCCGCGGAGACGTCCCGGCCCCGCTGGGCCGCGACGACCTCCGGATCCGTCAGCCCGGCCTCCAGACCGGCCAGCAGCGCGTCCATCGCGGACTCGTCCACGGGGGAGCCCATGGCCGCACGGATACGGTCGGCGTACGGCGCCACCTGGAAGAGGGTGCCGGAGAAGTCGAAGAGCACCGCACGGACCGGCGACGGGTGCGACGGACGGTCCGGGACGCGCAGCGGGCCTTCGGGGCCGCAGACGGGAAGAGAAGTCATGCGGGGATCTTCCGGCACGAAGCCGGCCCGCGCCCGGGATTCGGACTTCTCGGCCCCGCGATCCGGCATTCTCGACCCGCGGACCGGCGTGCCGGCGAGCCGCGATCTGACGTTGCGTCAGAAAAACTCTTCCCTCGTGCGGCGCGCTGCGGCATCCTGCGCCCATGCAGACGGAGTTGAGCAGCACACTGGGGGCCGAGCACGCCGTCTTCGGGTTCACACCGTTCCCCGCCGTCGCCGCGGCGATCAGCCGGGCCGGCGGATTCGGGGTACTCGGCGCGGTGCGGTACGGCGCCGCCGACGACCTCGCGCGCGACCTGGACTGGATGCAGGAGCACACCGACGGCCTGCCGTACGGCCTGGACGTCGTGATGCCCGCGAAGAAGGTCGAAGGCGTCACCGAGGCCGACATCGAGGCGATGATCCCCGAGACGCACCGCACGTACGTCGAGGAGACCCTCGCCAAACACGGCGTGCCGCCGCTCCCCGAGGGCGAGGCGTCCGGGTGGCGGATCACCGGATGGATGGAGCAGGTCGCCCGCTCCCAGCTGGACGTGGCCTTCGACTATCCGATCAAGCTGCTCGCCAACGCACTCGGCTCGCCGCCGCCCGACGTCGTCCGCCGCGCGCACGACCACGGCATCCTCGTGGCCGCACTCGCGGGCAGCCCCCGGCACGCCCGGCACCACCAGGAAGCCGGCATCGACGTCATCGTCGCGCAGGGCTACGAGGCGGGCGGGCACACCGGCGAGATCGCCACGATGGTGCTGACCCCCGAAGTCGTGCGCGCCGTCGACCCGCTCCCCGTGCTCGCCGCCGGCGGCATCGGCACCGGTGAACAGGTCGCGGCGGGCCTCGCCCTCGGGGCGCAGGGCGTCTGGCTCGGCTCGGTCTGGCTCACCACCGAAGAGGCCGAGCTGCACTCACCGCTGCTCATGCAGAAGCTGCTCGCCGCCGGCCCCGGAGACACCGTCCGCTCGCGCGCCCTCACAGGGAAGCCCGCACGACAACTGCGTACGGAGTGGACCGACGCCTGGGACGACCCGGCGGGCCCCGGCACGCTGCCCATGCCCCTGCAGGGCCTGCTGGTCGCCGACGCGCTCACGCGCATCCAGAAGTACGAGACGGAGCCGCTGCTCGGCACCCCGGTCGGCCAGATCGTCGGACAGATGAACAGCACCCGCAGCGTGCAGGCCGTCTTCGACGACCTCACCCGCGGGTTCGAACGCGCCATCGACCGCATCAACCGCATCGCCGGCCGTTGAGGAGGGCTGCGCCATGAAGGGCCACACCACGACAGAACAGTCGCCATCCGGGACACCGGCACCCAGTGGCTTCTGGGCCCAGGCCGCCGCGACACCGGACCGCACCGTGCTGATCGCACCGGACGGCGAGGAGTGGACGGCGGGTCGGCTGCACGCCGCCTGCAACCGCCTCGTGCACGGCCTGCGCGCCGCAGGGCTGCGCCGCGGCGACGTGTTCGCCGTCGTGCTGCCGAACGGGGTGGAGTTCTTCACCGCCTACCTCGCCGCCAGCCAGGCCGGGTTCTACCTCGTGCCCGTCAACCACCACCTCGTCGGCCCGGAGATCGCCTGGATCGTCGCCGATTCCGGCGCCAAGGCGCTGATCGCGCACGAGCGCTTCGGGGACGCGGCCCGCGCCGCCGCCGACGAGGCCGGACTCCCCGCCGAACACCGCTACGCGGTCGGCACCGTGGCCGGCTTCCGCCCGTACGCCGAGCTCCTCGAGGGACAGCCGGAGACGCCCCCCGAGGACCGCACGCTCGGCTGGGTCATGAACTACACCTCGGGCACCACCGGACGCCCGCGCGGCATCCGCCGCCCGCTGCCCGGCAAGCCCCCCGAGGAGACCCACCTCGGCGGCTTCCTCGGGATATTCGGCATCAAGCCCTTCGACGACAACGTGCACCTCGTGTGCTCGCCGCTCTACCACACGGCCGTCCTGCAGTTCTCCGGAGCGTCCCTGCACATAGGGCACCGGCTCGTCCTCATGGACCGCTGGACCCCCGAAGAGATGCTGCGCCTCATGGACACGTACCGGTGCACGCACACCCACATGGTCCCCACCCAGTTCCACCGGCTGCTCGCCCTCCCCGAGGAGACCAGGAACCGGTACGACGTGTCCGCCATGCGGCACGCCATCCACGGCGCGGCACCCTGCCCCGACCACGTCAAACGCGCCATGATCGACTGGTGGGGGAGCTGCGTCGAGGAGTACTACGCGGCCAGCGAGGGCGGCGGCGCCTTCGCCACCGCCGAGGATTGGCTCAAGAAGCCCGGCACGGTCGGCAAACCCTGGCCCATCAGCGAACTCGCCGTGTTCGACGACGACGGCAACCGCCTGCCGGCCGGCGAGGTCGGCACCGTCTACATGAAGATGGCCACCGGCGGCTTCCGCTACCACAAGGACGACGGCAAGACCGAGAAGAACCGCATCGGCGACTTCTTCACCGTCGGCGACCTCGGCTACCTCGACGAGGACGGCTACCTCTTCCTCCGCGATCGCAAGATCGACATGATCATCTCCGGCGGCGTCAACATCTACCCCGCCGAGATCGAGTCCGCGCTGCTCGCCCACCCCGCGGTCGCCGACGCCGCCGCCTTCGGCATCCCGCACGACGACTGGGGCGAGGAGGTCAAGGCCGTCGTCCAGCCCGAGGAAGGCCGCACAGCGGGCCCGGAACTGGCCGCCGAGATACTCGCCCACTGCGCCACCCGGCTGGCCGGCTACAAGCGCCCCAAGAGCGTCGACTTCCTCACCACCCTGCCCCGCGACCCCAACGGCAAGCTCTACAAGAGGCGGCTGCGCGCACCGTACTGGGAGGGCCGCGAACGCGCCCTCTGAGACCCGGCACGGCGGGCGCGGCAACCGGAGACCGCCGCGCCCGGTGCCGTCTCCCTTGACCCGGACGGAGGCGGGGCACAGGATCGCGCCATGGCTGGAGTGCGGAGCAGTACGGTCGACGGAATGCTGCGGCGGAGCGCCCGGCGGGTGCCGGGGCGCACGGCGGTGCGGTACGCCGAACGCTCCTGGACCTACCGGGAACTGGACGAGGCGGTCACCGCCGCCGCCCGGCTGCTCCTCGGCGAGGGACTGCGCCCCGGCGACCGGGTCGGCTCGTACGGGCACAACTCCGACGCCTACCTGATCGGCTTCCTCGCCTGCGCCCGCGCCGGCCTCGTCCACGTACCCGTCAACCACCACCTCACGGGCGACGACCTGCGGTACATCGTCGAACAGTCCGGCAGCTCGCTCGTCCTCACCGACCCCGCCCTCGCCCACGAACTCCCGGCCGGCACACCCGTACTGCCGCTGCGCGACGCCGCCGACGGGCTGCTCGCACGGCTGGACCGGCTGCGCACGGATCCCGCGGCACAGGCCGCGCTCCCGCCGCTGGGCGACGTCGACGGCGAGTCGCTGGCCCAACTGCTCTACACCTCGGGCACCACCGCGCTCCCGAAGGGCGCGATGATGACCCACCGCGCCCTCGTGCACGAATACGTCAGCGCCATCACGGCCCTGGACCTGACCGAGGCCGACCGGCCGCTGCACTCCCTGCCGCTCTACCACTCCGCCCAGATGCACGTCTTCCTGCTGCCCTATCTGGCGGTGGGCGCGGAGAACACCATCCTGGACGCGCCGGCGGCCGAGGTCATCTTCGAACTGGTGGGCGCGGGCCGCGCGGACAGCCTCTTCGCGCCGCCCACGGTGTGGATCGGCCTCTCCCACCACCCCGACTTCGCCGCACGCGACCTCACGGGGCTGCGCAAGGCGTACTACGGGGCGTCGATCATGCCGGTACCCGTACTGGAACGGCTCCGCGGCCGCCTCCCCGACCTCGCCTTCTACAACTGCTTCGGGCAGAGCGAGATCGGCCCGCTGGCCACCGTGCTGGGGCCCGACGAGCACGAAGGACGGATGGACTCCTGCGGGCGTCCCGTGCTCTTCGTGGAGGCGCGGGTGGTCGACGAGGAGGGCCGGGACGTGCCCGACGGGACGGCGGGCGAGGTCGTCTACCGCTCGCCGCAGCTGTGCGAGGGCTACTGGGAGAAGCCGGAGGAGACCGCGGCGGCCTTCAGGGACGGCTGGTTCCGCTCCGGCGATCTCGCCGTACGGGACCCCGAGGGGTACCTCACGGTCGTCGACCGGGTGAAGGACGTCATCAACTCGGGCGGCGTGCTGGTCGCCTCGCGACAGGTCGAGGACGTGCTGTACGAGCATCCGAAGGTCGCCGAGGTCGCGGTGATCGGGCTGCCGGACGCCCGGTGGATCGAGGCGGTCACGGCGGTGGTCGTGCCGAAGCCGGACGCCGGCGACCTGGACGAGCAGGAACTGATCGCCGCGGCCCGCACCCGGCTGCCCGCCTTCAAGACGCCCAAGCGGGTCGTGCTCGTTCCCGAACTCCCGCGCAACGCCAGCGGCAAGATCCTCAAGCGCGAGCTCCGGGACCGGCTGGGGCAGGAGCGGGGCTGAAGCCGGCGCTGCGGGCGCGGCATGCCGCCTGACCTGCGGCGATGCTGCGTTGCGGGGCGACTGTCAGTGGTGCCTGCCATGCTGTGAAGTGTTCGGAAAACCGGGCGGTGCGGGCCGCGATCGGCCGGCGGCCGGGCACCGCCATGACAGCAGTTCACCAGCTTCGCCAGACACCGAAGGATCTGCTCATGCTCTCGACCCAGTACGTATCGGGCGCGCCGAACTGGCTGGACCTCGGCGTCCCCGACGTGGACGCGGCCGTCGCCTTCTACAGCGAGGTGTTCGGCTGGACCTTCGAGTCCCTGGGGGAGGAAGCAGGCGGCTACGGCTTCTTCCGGCTGGACGGCCGGACCGTCGCCGCGATCGGCCCGCTGGTCGAGGAGGGAGCCGACCCGTCCTGGACGCTCTACTTCCACACCCCGGACGCGGACGGCACGGCCAAGGCCGTGGTGGCGGCCGGTGGCAGGGTGCGGGCGGAGCCGATGGACGTCTTCACCGCGGGCCGGCTGGCCGCGTTCACCGACCCCACCGGCGCGCAGTTCGCCGTCTGGCAGCCGGGCGAGGTCAAGGGGCTGGAGGCGGTGATGGAGTCCAACGCCCTGTGCTGGACGGAGCTGTACACGACCGACGCCGCGACGGCCAAGGACTTCTACAGTTCGGTCTTCTCCTGGCAGTACCAGGACCTGCCGATGGGCGAAGCCGGCGCGTACACCATCGTGGTCCCGTCGGGCGTCCCGGCGTCCCCCGCGTACGGGCAGGGCGGCCTCATGCAGCTGCCCCAGGAGCACCTCGACCACGGTGAGACCTCGGAGTGGCACCCGTACTTCGGCGTGGACGACTGCGACGCGACAGCCGCGGCGGCGACGGAGCGCGGCGCGACGGCCCTCATCCCGCCGGTCGACGCGGAGGGAGTCGGCCGCCTGGCGATGTTCCGCGACCCGGACGGCGCCGTCTTCGCCATCATCAAGGGGGAACCGCCGACGAGCTGACAGAGCCTCCGGAGTGAGGCGGAAGCGAAGTGGAGGGGTGGGGCGGGGGAGGGGGGAGGGCCCCCGAAGGGCGTTCACCCGCCCCCTCCTCAGGCGGCCAGTGGGCAACCAGCCGTGTGCGACCAGTAGGCAATCAGCGTGTGCGGCCAGCGGCAATCAGCGTGTGCGGCCCGTGGGCAATCAGCGTGTGGCGAACGCGTCGAGGGGGATCGGGGCGCGCCGTCGTGGGTACCTTCGGCCCATGGCGGACGTACAGAAAGTGAAGGTGGACGGAGTCGAGCTGGCGTACCGGGTGTGGGGCGAGGAGGACGCGCCCCCGGCGGTGCTGCTGCACTGTCTCGGCGAGGACGGTGAGGACTGGCGCGGGGTGGTCGGGCAGCTGGCGACCACCCACCGGGTGTACGCGCTGGACCAGCGGGGGCACGGGAAGAGCGACTGGCCCGGCGAGTACGGCTTCGAGCGGTGGCGGGACGACGCGATCGGCTTCCTCCGTGAGCTGGGGCTCGACGAGGTCACGCTGATCGGCCACTCGCTGGGTGCGGTGGCCGCGCTGCTGCTTGCCGCCGAGCGGCCCGAGCTGGTGGACCGGCTGGTCGTGGAGGAGGCGGCCCCGCCACTGCCGGCGGATCCGCCGCAGGAGGTACCGGACGCGCCGCCCGGCCCGGCGGCGTTCGACTGGGCGGCGAAGGCCGCGGTGGTGGCGGAGCGGAACGCGCCGGACCCGCGGTGGTGGGACGGTCTCGCACGGATCACCGCGCCCACGCTCGTGATCGGCGGCGGTGCCGACAGCCACATCCCGCAGGAGCAGCTGACCCGTATGGCGGAGCTGATCCCGCACGCCGAACTGGTCACGATCGACGGTGCGGGGCATCTCGTCCATGAGGAGCGGCCGCGCGAATTCCTCGACGCGGTGAAGGGCTTCCTTGTGCGGGAAGGGTGACCCCGGTGGGGCGGGCGGTGGTCGGCCGTCCGGGCGCGGCCCGGTCGGCTGTCCGGCCGGTGGACCTCGGTGGCCGCGGCGGCCGTTGTTCCAGTAGAACAAGGCAACGTCGCCGACCGAGAAGGGCAACCCGTGCCTCTCAGCTCCTCCGTCCGCCGTGCTGCACCGCGGCGCGTCCTCGCCCGCCGCGCGATGGTCGCGGCTGCCGCCGCGGCCGTCCTGTCCGCCGGAGCGCCCGGCGCGATCGCGGCACCTACGGCCCAGGTGGACCGGCCCGCCACCGCCACCACTTCTGCCACCGAGTCCGCCGCCACCTCGGCCCCTCGTACAGGTTCCTACGCCGCGCTGCGTCCCCTCGCCGTGCTGTCCGCCGAGCGGCTGGCCACCGCCGATCTGGTCGCGGCGGCCAAGTGGGGTACCGGCAGCCCCATCGACGACCCGGCGCGCGAGCAGCAGGTGCTCGATGTGGTGGCCGAGCGGGCGCGTGCGCTGGGTGCGGACCCCGCGCGCACGGTCGCGGTCTTCCGCGATCAGATCGAGGCGAACAAGATCGTGCAGCGGGGTCTGCACCGCGCCTGGACCGCCGACCCGGGCCGGGCGCCCACCACGCGCCCCGACCTGAACGAGGTCCGGGAGGAGATCAACCGCATCAACGAGGGACTGGTACGCGCCATCGCCGACTCGGCGGACGCCCGCCCGGCCCCGTCCTGCGGCCCCGTACTGGCCGTCGCCGCGGCCGGCGTCGTACGGGAGAAGCACCTGGACCCGCTGCACACGGTGGCCCTGGCCCGCTCCCTGCGCTCGGTCTGCGGCTGACCGGAGGCGCCCCGACGGGCCGTCCCCGGACCCGGAGGGCTCACTCGCCCCCGGCCACCCGCTTGGCCCACCGGTAGTCCGCCTTGCCGCTGGGGGAGCGTTGGATGTGGTCGGTGAAGACGACCGTGCGGGGGATCTTGTAGCCGGCGAGCCGGGTGCGGCAGTGGGCCTGGACGGCGGCCGGGTCCACCGGGGCCGCGCCCGCGCGGAGTTGCACCACGGCCGCGACCCGGTTGCCCCAGCGGTCGTCCGGGATGCCCGCGACGAGTGCGTCGTACACGTCCGGGTGGGCCTTGAGTGCCTGCTCGACCTCTTCCGGGTAGATCTTCTCGCCGCCGGAGTTGATGCACTGCGAGCCGCGCCCGAGGACGGTGACCACGCCGTCCTCGTCGACCGTTGCCATGTCGCCGAGGAGCACCCAGCGTTCGCCGTCGGCCTCGAAGAACGTGTCGGCGGTCTTGGCGGGGTCGTTGTAGTAGCCCAGCGGTACGTGGCCGCGCTGGGCCAGCCGGCCGGGTTCGCCGGGCGGCACGGGGGCGTGCGTCACCGGGTCGACCACCGCCGTGCGGCCGTTGACGTGCAGCCGGAAGCCGGTGTCCGGGCCCGCGTCGTCGGTCGCGGTGCCGTTGAAGCCGGACTCGGAGGAGCCGAAGTTGTTCAGCAGCATCGCGTTCGGGAGCAGGGCGGTGAACTGGTTCCGTACGGTGTCGGAGAGGATCGCGCCGGAGCTGGAGACGGCGAACAGGGTGGTGCAGTCGGTGCCCTTGAGGGGGCCGGCCAGGGCGTCCGTCAGGGGGCGCAGCATGGCGTCGCCGACGAGGGAGACGCTGGTGACTCGCTCCCGTTCGATCGTTCGCAGGACCTCTTCGGGCACGTATTTGCGGTGCAGGACCACCTTCTGTCCGAAGTGGAAGGCTATGAGGGCGGTCAGGGTGGAGGTGCCGTGCATGAGCGGGGGAGTGGGGAAGAAGACCAGTCCTTCGCCGCTCGCGGCGGCCCGTTCGGCCAGTTCCTCGGCGCGGGAGACCGGTTCCCCGGTGGGCGCGCCGCCGCCCGTGCCGGAGAAGAACAGGTCCTCGTGGCGCCAGACCACGCCCTTGGGCATGCCGGTCGTGCCGCCCGTGTAGATGATGACGCGGTCATCGGCGCTGCGCGGCCCGAAGCCGCGTTCGGGGGAGCCGGCGGCCTCGGCGTCCGTGAAGGACACGAGGGGGCACGCGGGTTCGGGTGCGCCGGGCGGTGGGGTGCCGACCCGTACGAGGTGGCGCAGGTGCGGTGCCCGGGGCGCGACGGCGGCCACCCGCTCGGTGAACTCGGCGTCGAAGACGAGCGCGACCAGGTCGGCGTCGCGGTAGAGGTAGGCCAGTTCCTCCTCGACGTAGCGGTAGTTGACGTTGACGGGTACCGCGCGGATCTTCAGACAGGCGTAGAAGGTCTGGAGGTACTCGACGCCGTTGTAGAGGTGCAGGCCGACGTGGTCGCCGGGGCGTACGCCGGAGTCCTGGAGGTGGTGGGCGAGGCGGTTGGCCGCCCGGTCCAGCCGGCGGTACGTGAGGCGGCGTTCGGCGCCGCTGCCGGGGTGGTCGGCGTACACCAGCGCCTCGCGGTCGGGCACCGCGTCGACGATCGACTCGAAGAGGTCGGCAAGGTTGTACTCCACGTCTCCTCCTGATCGCGCGGCCGCTGGTCCGGCGCTCATTAGAGCCGCCGGGGCGGGAAGGGGGAAGAGCCGCGGCCAATAAATCTGACTGAGTGTCAGAAAACTCTTGAAGTCGCCGTGCCGCTCCTGCAACCTGTTCTGCATTCTTCATACGGGCAGGACGGACGGGCAGGACGGGAGAACGGCATGGGCGGCACCCCCGGTACCGGCACCGAGCACCTCACCGTGGAACGCGTCGGCGCGACACTCGTACTCACACTGAACCGCCCGGCGGCGAAGAACGCCCTTTCGCCGCCGATGCTGGTCGGCCTGTACGACGGCTGGCTGGCCGCGGACGCCGACGACGACATCCGGTCCGTCGTCCTCACCGGCGCGGGCGGCGTCTTCTGCGCCGGCATGGACCTCAAGGCGCTGGCCGGCGACGGCATGGCCGACGACGGGTACCGCGACCGGATGAAGGCCGACCCGGATCTGCACTGGAAGGCCATGCTGCGGCACCATCGGCCGCGCAAGCCCGTCATCGCCGCCGTCGAAGGGCCGTGCGTGGCGGGCGGCACGGAGATCCTTCAGGGCACCGACATCCGCGTGGCCGGGGAGAGCGCGACCTTCGGGCTCTTCGAAGTGCGGCGCGGGCTGTTCCCGATAGGCGGCTCCACCGTGCGGCTGCAGCGCCAGATCCCGCGTACCCACGCCCTGGAGATGCTGCTGACCGGCCGCCCGTACACCGCCCGCGAGGCCGCACACACCGGGCTGATCGGCCATGTCGTCCCCGACGGCACGGCCCGCGCCAAGGCCCTGGAGATCGCCGAACAGATCAACGCCTGCGGCCCGCTCGCGGTCGAAGCGGTCAAGGCCTCGGTCTACGAGACCGCGGAGATGACCGAGACCGACGGACTGGCACACGAACTCGCCGAGGGCTGGCCGATCTTCGCCACCGCCGACGCCAAGGAAGGCGCGAAAGCCTTCGCCGAGAAGCGCCCGCCGGTCTACCGGCGCACCTGAGGAGCAGCCGTGACCACCGAAATCCTCGCCGCCCCGCTCGTCGTCGAATTCCCCTTCACCCGCTCCCTGGGGCCCGTGCAGAGCGCCTTCCTCACCGGCCTCCGCGAGCGCACCGTCCTCGGCGTCCGGACCGCCGCCGGCTCCGTGCTGGTACCGCCCACCGAGTACGACCCGGTCACCGCCGACGAGCTGCACGAGCTGGTCCAGGTCGCGGAGACCGGCACCGTCACCACCTGGGCCTGGAATCCGCGCCCCACCGATAAGCACCCCCTCGACCGGCCCTTCGCCTGGGTGCTCGTCCGGCTCGACGGCACCGACAGCTCCCTGCTGCACGTCCTGGACGCGCCCTCGCCCGACGCCGTCTCCACCGGCATGCGGGTCCGCATCCGCTGGGCGGAGGAACGGACCGGCGCCATCACCGACATCGCCTGCTTCGAGCCGTACGACGGCGCGACCGGGCCCGCGCCCCGCGACCACGCCGGCGACTTCGCCGACGCCGTCTCCGTCGTCACCCTCCCCGCCCGCCTCGACTACACCTACGGCCCGGGGCGGGCCCAGACCGCCTACCTCCGGGCGCTCGCCGACCGGCGCATCGTGGGCGAGCGCTGCCCCGAGTGCGCCAAGGTGTACGTGCCGCCGCGCGGCGCCTGCCCCACCTGCGGCGTCCCCACCGGCGAACGCGTCGAGGTCGGCCCGAAGGGCACGGTCACCACCTACTGCATCGTCAACATCAAGGCCAAGGGCCTGGACATCGAAGTGCCCTACGTCTACGCCCACATCGCCCTGGACGGCGCCGGGCTGGCACTCCACGGCCGGATCGCCGGCATCCCGTACGACCAGGTCCGGATGGGGATGCGGGTCGAGCCGGTCTGGAAGGACGGGCAGCGCTGGCCCGACCACTACCGGCCCACGGGGGAGCCGGACGCCGACTACGACACGTACAAGGAGCTGGTGTGATGCGAGACGTGGCGATCGTCGCGTTCGGGCAGTCCGACCACGTACCGGACAGCCGCGAGGTCTCCGAGGTGGAGATGCTCATGCCGGTGCTGAGGGAGGTGCTCGACGCGGTCTCCCTGGAGACCGCCGACCTCGGCTTCGTGTGCTCCGGCTCCAGCGACTACCTCGCGGGGCGTGCGTTCTCCTTCACCATGGCCCTGGACGGCGTCGGCGCCTGGCCGCCGGTCGCCGAGTCGCACGTCGAGATGGACGGCGCCTGGGCGCTGTACGAGGCCTGGGTGAAGCTCCTCACCGGCGAGGCCGACACCGCCCTCGTCTACTCCTACGGCAAGTCCTCGCCCGGCGACCTGCGTGAGGTGCTCACCCGCCAGCTCGACCCGTACTACGTGGCGCCGCTGTGGCCCGACTCCGTAGCGCTCGCCGCCCTTCAGGCACAGGCCCTGTTCGACGCCGGCGCCGCCGACGAGCGGGCCCTGGCGGGGGTCGCGGCGCGCAGCCGTACCGACGCGGCCGGCAACCCGCACGCCCAGCTGCACGGCGAGGTCCCCATGGGGGAGCACGTCGTCGCCCCCCTGAGGCGCGGCGACTGCGCGCCCGTGGGCGACGGCGCCGCGGCCGTGGTCCTGGCCGCCGGGGACACCGCCCGCGCGCTCTGCGACCGGCCCGCCTGGATCCGCGGCATCGACCACCGCATCGAGGCCCACGCACTGGGCGTACGCGACCTCACGGACTCGCCCTCCACGCGGCTCGCCGCCGAGCGTGCGGGGGCGTTCGAGCGGCCCGTGGACACCGCGGAGCTGCACGCGCCCTTCACCTCCCAGGAGATCGTGCTCCGCCGCGCCCTGAAGCTAGGCGACGACGTGACGGTGAACCCCTCGGGCGGCGCGCTCGCGGCCAACCCGATGATGGCCGCCGGCCTCATCCGGCTCGGCGAGGCGGCCGCCCGTATCCAGCGCGGCCAGTCGCACCGCGCCCTCGCGCACGCCACCTCCGGCCCGTGCCTGCAGCAGAACC
Organism: Streptomyces sp. NPDC047117; assembly: GCF_040643545.1. Lineage (NCBI taxonomy): Bacteria > Bacillati > Actinomycetota > Actinomycetes > Kitasatosporales > Streptomycetaceae > Streptomyces > Streptomyces sp. NPDC047117. Next base: position 59,176 of record NZ_JBEYUN010000029.1, read on the forward strand.
TGGTCGCCGTCCTGGAAGGGGAGTGAGGCCGTCATGAGCAAGGAGCCCGTGGCCGTCGTCGGCATCGGCCAGACCCACCACGTCGCCGCACGCAAGGACGTCTCGATCGCCGGGCTGGTCCGCGAGGCCGCCGTGCGCGCACTGGAGGACGCCGCGCTGACCTGGGCCGACATCGACGCCGTCGTGATCGGCAAGGCGCCCGACTTCTTCGAGGGCGTCATGATGCCCGAGCTGTACCTCGCCGACGCGCTCGGCGCCGTCGGCAAGCCGATGCTCCGGGTCCACACCGCGGGCTCCGTGGGCGGCTCCACCGCCCTGGTGGCTGCCAACCTCGTCGCCGCGGGGGTGCACGGCACCGTCCTCACCCTCGCCTTCGAGAAGCAGTCCGAGTCCAACGCCATGTGGGGCCTGTCGCTGCCCGTCCCCTTCCAGCAGCCCCTGCTGGCCGGGGCCGGCGGCTTCTTCGCCCCGCACGTCCGCGCCTACATGCGGCGCACCGGCGCGCCCGACACGATCGGCTCCCTCGTCGCCTACAAGGACCGCCGCAACGCGCTCAAGAACCCGTACGCGCATCTGCACGAGCACGACCTCACCCTGGAGAAGGTGCAGGCGTCCCCGATGCTGTGGGACCCCGTCCGGTACTCCGAGACCTGCCCCTCCTCGGACGGCGCGTGCGCGATGGTCCTCACCGGGCGGGCCGGCGCCGGCCGGTCGCCGCACCCGCCCGCGTGGGTGCACGGCGGGGCGATGCGCAGCGAACCGACGCTGTTCGCGGGCAAGGACGCCGTCTCGCCGCGCGCCGGGCGGGACTGCGCGGCCGACGTCTACCGGCAGGCCGGCATCACCGACCCGCGCGGCCAGATCGACGCGGTCGAGATGTACGTGCCGTTCAGCTGGTACGAGCCGATGTGGCTGGAGAACCTCGGGTTCGCCGAGGAGGGCGAGGGCTGGAAGCTCACCGAGGCCGGCGTGACGGAACTGGACGGTGACCTTCCGGTGAATCCTTCGGGCGGCGTCCTCTCCACCAATCCGATCGGCGCCTCGGGCATGATCCGCTTCGCCGAGGCGGCGCTCCAGGTACGCGGCCGGGCCGGTGGACACCAAGTGCCGGGAGCAAGAAGGGCGTTGGGACACGCGTATGGAGGCGGCTCGCAGTTCTTCGCGATGTGGCTGGTCGGAGCCGAGCCGCCCGCCACCTGACCGATGGCGTACGGAGCGGGGCCACGCGGCCCGTCGCGGCCTGTTGGACGCCGGGCACGGTGACTACGCTGACCGGGACGGCGGACCCCACCGGGGAGGAGCGGTAAACGTGGCCGAAAGCACCATCACCGAGCAGCGGATCACCGGCGACAAGCAGCCCGAGCTCGATCTCACACAGGCCCAGTGGCAGCCCAGTGGCCAGGGCGTGGGCGACGTCCAGATCGCCTTCGTCGACGGTTTCATCGCGATGCGGGACCGCCGCAGCCCGGACGGCCCGGCCGTCGTCTTCTCACCCGGCGAATGGCGTGGCTTCGTGCTGCGCGCCCGGGACGGCGAGTTCGACCTGACGTGACCCCGCGGCGCCCGGACGGCGCCACGGGCCGAGGACGTGCCACCCGGACCGCATCCCGGCCGGGTGGCACGCCGGTCAGACGAGGACGACGCAGCCGCGGTCCCGCAGGGCACGCAGCTCCGGCGCCGCCTCGTCGACGGCGTTCCAGCGCAGATCCAGCTTCTCCAGCGACGGCCACTCCGGCAGCCAGTGCGGGAGCGCACCGATGCGGTTGGCGCGCAGGTCCAGCCGGCGCAGCAGCGGGAGCCCGCGCAGCGCCACGGGGATCTCGGCCAGCGCGTTCTCGCGGAGCTCCAGTTCGCGCAGCTCCCGCAGCCCTGCGAACGCGCCGGGCAGCGCGGTGAGGCGGTTGCCGCGCAGCCACAGCTCCCGCAGCCGGGCGAGCCGGCCGAGCGTCGGCGGCAGTTCGGCCAGGGCGCAGTGCTGCGCCCGCAGCTCGTACAGGCCCGTCAGCCCGCCCAGCTCGTCCGGCAGGCGGCGCAGCGGGTTCTCGCCGACGTTGAGATAGCCGAGACGGGTCAGCCGCCCCAGCGCGGCGGGCAGTTCGGCCAGCCGGTTGTCGTGCAGGTACAGACAGCCGGACAGGCCGGTCAGGTCGCCGAGCGAGGCGGGCAGCCGGGTGAGCGCGTTGTGTCCGAGGTCGAGCGTGCGCAGTGTGCTCAGCTCGCCGATACGACCGGGGAGGGCGGTGAGGGCGTTGTCGGCGAGGATCAGCACGCGCGGGCCCGGCACCGCCTCCCACACCTCCGCCGGCACGGAGTCCAGCCCGGCCTTCCAGTAGTTGAGCACCTCGGACACCGTCCCCGCCCGCCCGGTCAGGAGCCGGCCGTGCGCTGCGCCGGGAACCCGCCCGGGTCGGCGGCCGCGAAGAGGTCGGCCCAGGGCCGGCTGCGTACCGAGGCGGTGCCGGTGTCGTCGTAGCGCGGTGTCTCCTGCGACCACACCAGGTTGCCGGTCATCAGGTTCCGCATGCTCCAGACGTAGTGCGCCACGTGGTCGTGCACATCGGCCGGCATGCCCAGCTCCTTGAGCGTCGCGGGCAGGGTCGCGGCGATCTGCTGGAACTGCTCCACGCGTGCGTTGCAGGTCCTGACGATTCTGCGCACCGCCTGGTCCAGGGTGCAGCCGGTCGAACGCTGCAGGATGATCACGCTGTTGTTGACATCGCCGGCCGCCAGTTCCTTGTCCACCGACACGACGTCGTTGACGAAGATCACCACTTCGGCGGCGAGCCGGCGCAGCTCCGCCAGCGGCGGTCTGCCGTGCAGTTCACGCGGGAGGACGTAACCGCCGCACCGCTCGGCGAAGTCCAGGCACGGCTGCACCCCTATGGAGTTCCGACGACCCTTGAGGTACTGATCCAGCGACAGCGCGCCCTTGCGGGTACGGTTCTGCGCTTCCCAGTGGTACGCGCCGAGATACCGCTCCCAGTGGCCCTGGAAGCGCAGCTGCCAGGCGCGGGGCGCCCCGGCGGTGATCCGCTGCCAGATGTCGCGGTACCCGGCGACCAGCGGGCTGTCGGGCTCCTCGGGCAGCAGATCGGGTGTCTCGTCCATCGTGCGCACCACACGGTCCACGAAGTGGGCCACGGACTCCGGGCACTGGCCCAGCTCGCCGTCGAACTGGTCGTCGAAGAGGAAGAACCAGGCATTGAAGTCCGTCGCCAGCGCCAGCCGGGCGGCGTCGGCCTCCGGGTAGAAGTAGGCCATGAGCCGGTCCAGTCGCAGCGCGTCGTACTCCTCCGTCGCCGCCTCGCCGACGAGCATGCCGTACCCGTGCAGCCAGCCGAGGGTGTGCCGCCGCGCCACTTCCACCCCGGGGTTCAGCCGCGCCGGGAAGGGGATGGCGAGGGGCGCGGTGCGCCTGGGGACGGGAGGCAGCGGTGCTACCGCCGCACTGTTCTGGTCGTTCATGGTCCGCCTCCTTCAAGCTGCGCCCCGCGGCGCAGTCAGGGGAGCCTGAGGCTCCTGCGATAACCAGTCAAGAAGGGAGCCGGTTTATCGGTCAATGAATTTGTGGACGACGCCCGCTCGCGCCACCCGCGCAGGCCATGGACCGCGCGCCGCGCAATGCCCTGGGAGGCGCGGAACCTCCCTGTACGCTCCGCCGGTTCATGGTCGGAAGTTGTCCGGGCCCGACCACGGAGAGCCGCGCGACGCTAGGCTCGTCGCCATATGCAAATGGGGTGAGGACGGGAACATGGCGGAGATCACCGGGCGGTCCGGCCGGGCGCGCAGGCCCATGCTCGAACGCGAAACGGAACTGAGCGCACTGGACGGCATGTTGACGGACCTGTGCGGCTCCGGCGGCGAGGACGGAGGTGTGCGCACAGGCGGCCTGATCGCCTTCGCCGGGCCGCCGGGCATGGGCAAGACCGCGCTGATCACCGAGGCCCGGCGGCGCGCCGTCGCCCGCGGCTGCACGGTGCTGCTCGCCCGCGGCGGCGAGCAGGAGCAGGAGGTGGCCTTCCACGTCGTACGGCAGCTGGTGCAGCCGGTGTTCGCCGCGGAGTCCCCCGAGGAACACCGCCGGATCCTCGGCACCTGGTACGACATCGTCGCGCCCGCCGTCGGCCTGGTCGCCGCGGACGGCGACGCCTCGCCCGACCCCCAGGGCGTGCGGGACGGCCTGGACTGGGTCGTCACCCGCTTCGCCGTGCACTTCACGCCCGTCGTCCTCATCCTGGACGACGCCCACTGGGCCGACCCCGAATCCCTCGCCTGGCTCACCGCGTTCGCCGCCCGCGCGGAGGAGCTCCCCATACTGATCATCGTCGGGTACCGCCCCGACGAGCTGCCGGCCGGCGCCGGCCCGCTGCGCCGGATCGCCGAGCGCAGCGGCTCCCGCCCCTTCGAGCTGACCCCGCTCACCCCCGCCGCCGTCCGGCGCGTGGTGACCCACATGGTCGGCGACGGCGCCGACGAGGCGTTCTGCCGCGAGTGCTGGGCCGTCACCGGCGGCAATCCGTACGAGGTCGTCGAGCTGAGCGCCAAGATCCGCGAGCGCGACATCAAGCCGCAGCAGGCCAACGTCTCCCAGCTGCGCGAGCTGGTCATGGCCATCAAGGACAGCGGGCTCATCGAGCGCCTGGAGCGCCTCGGGACCGCCGCCGTCCGCTTCGCCTGGGCCGCGTCCGTGCTCGGTACGGAGGTCTCCCCGACGCTCGCCGCCAACGTCGCGGGCCTCGGCTCCGTGCAGGCCGCCGACGTCGTGGACAAGCTGCGCGACGCCCGCATCCTCGCCCCCGCCCGCTCCTCGGACAACGGCAACCTCCGCTTCTTCCACCCCCTGGTCGCCAGCGCCGTCTACCAGGCCATCCCCGGGGCGCTGCGGGTCGCGCTGCACGGTCAGGCGGCCGCCGCGGTCGTGGACGCGGGCCAGGGCGCCACCTCCGCGGCCCGCCACCTGCTGGAGATGCACCCCGAGCACGACGACTGGGTCGTGCAGCGGCTGCGGGAGGCCGCGAGCGAGTACTTCCGCGCGGGCGCGCCCGACGCGGCCCGCCGCTGTCTGGCCCGTGCGCTGCGCGAGCCCCCGGCCCTCCAGGACCGGGCCAGGGTCCTCTTCGAGCTGGGCTGCTCCTCCCTGCTCAGCGAGCCCGCCACCACGGTGAACCACCTCCGTGCGGCGCTGGAGGAGGACGAGCTGGACGCGGACCTGCGCGAGACGATCACGTACAAGCTGGCGCAGGCGCTCGGGCACGCCGACCGCATGGAGGAGGCGGCGCAGGTCGTCGCCGCCGAGGCGCAGAGCGCGACGAACGCGCGGACACGGCTGCGCATGCAGGCCGAGCAGTTCATGTGGAACGCCTTCCGGGCCGACGAGCAGGACTCGCCCGCCCGCTCCCGGCTGCTGGCCAAGCTCGCCGACCACCTCACCGGGCGCGGCATGGCCGAGCGGTACATCTTCGGGCTGCGCGCCTGGGACGCCATGGTGCGCGGCGAGGGCGCGCAGACCGCGCTGCACTACGCCGAGGAGGCGCTCGGCGACGGCCTGCCGTGGACGGACGAGGAGTGGGGCTTCGAGGTGCCCGTCCTCGTCGCGCTCACCTTCATGTACTGCGACCAGCCGGGCCGTGCCGAGGAGCTGTTCCACAAGGGCATCGCCGAGTGCGAGCGCAAGGGCTGGCGCGGCGCCCACCTCTCCTTCGGGTACACCCTGCTCGGCTACATCCGCTACCGCCGCGGGCGGCTCGCGGAGGCCGAGGACCTGGTCCACGGGGGCCTGCGGATCGCGCACCGGGTGGGGCAGCGGGTGCCGGCCCAGTGGTTCGCGATCGGCATCCTCATCGAGATCCTGCTCGCCCGCGGCCGGGTCGCCGAGGCCCAGGAGCTGGCCGACACGTACAGCTACGGCGAGGTCGTGCCGAACGCCGTCGTCTACCCGGACTCGCAGACCGTCTACAGCGAGCTGCTGCTCGCGCGCGGCCTGCACCGGGACGCGGAACAGCAGCTCACGGCGGTCGGCAGGCGGCTGGAGCCACGCGCCATGCGCAACCCCGCCTGGTGCCCCTGGCAGCTGCACCTCGCCCGCGCGATCGCCCTCACCGACCGGGCGAGGGCCCTCACCCTGGTCGACGAGGCACTGCAGCGTGCCCAGGACTTCGGCACCGAGTCGGCCATCGGGCAGGCGCTGTTCTGCAAGGCCGGCGTGGTCGGCGGCGCGGAGGGCATGAAGCTGCTGGCCGAGGCGGTCCGCCACTTCGAGCGCTCCCCGTCCGCCTTCGAGCTGGCCCAGGCGCTGGTCGAGCACGGCGCCGCGTTGCGCCGGGCGGGCCTGCCGCAGGACGCCGCCGACCGCCTCTACCGCGGTCTGGACAGCGCCCTGCACTGCGGCGCCGAGGCGCTGGCCGCCCGCGCCCGGGACGAGCTGTCCGCCGCCGGGCTGCGCCCGCTCCAGCTGCGCAGTTCCGGCACGGACGCGCTCACCGCCCAGGAGCGGGCGGTGGCCGAGTGGGTCGTGCAGGGCTGGACCAAGGACCGGATCGCGGTGGAGCTGGGTACACAGGTCCCGGCCGTCAGCCGGCTGCTGTCCGGGGTCTACCGCAAGATGGGCACGGACCACGGCGGCCTGCCGCGGCTCCTGGAGAGCGCGGGTGCCGCCACGGTGCCGCCGCCGGCCGCTCCGGAGCCGTGACGGCCGCCCGGGACCGCAGCATGGTGCCGCGGCGCGCCACGTACGATGGCTGTATGTCGTTCCTCCGCCGCCGTAGCGCCGTGCCTGCCGGGCCCGATTTTGATGTGCTTGCCATGGATCCCGGGGACTGGCCCGGCAATCTGGGCGCCGGGCTGCTGCCCGCTCCCGACGGCACCTGCCAGGGCGTCTTCCTGCGGTACGACCTCTTCGGCGGCCGCGGCCCGGCGATGATCATCGGCAACCTTCCCGAGGGCTCCCCGGCGCGGGAGCTCGGCGAGGGCGAGGTGCCCTTCGAGGTGGCGCAGCTGCTGGACGCGCTGGGGCACGACGAGGAGGTCTCCGTCGTGGAGACGGAGGACCTCCCGGTCATGCACGACAACAACCTGCTGATCGTCAAGCGCATCAAGTGCTCCGAGGGCCGGATCTCCTGCGTGCAGTTCGACCGGAGCGACGGCGTGCTGGTCACCATCGCCAGCTGGGACCGCCCGATCACGGACGACCTGTACCAGCTGCTCAAGCCGCTGCCCGCGGAGATGTTCCAGCAGGGCTGAGCCCGGAGCGGCACCACGGACCGGTGACCCCGGTTCCGTACGGCCTCTTGTCGCCCTATTCATCGGACCTCTAGCATCGGCGGCGCCCCGCCGGGGTGAGCCGCGCTTCGTGTCCTCCGGGAGCCGCCGATGTGTCCGGGAATTGCTCGAAGAACCGCTGTACTGGGGGGAGTCGGGGTGGGCGGCGCGCTCGCCCTCGGCGGGCCGGCGCGGCAAGCGGCGGCCCAGGAGCGTACGGCAGAGAAGTCGGGCGAGACCTCCGATGACCCGGGGCTGGTTCTCTGGTACGACCGTCCCGCCGAGGACTGGGAGCGCGAGGCCCTGCCCCTCGGCAACGGCGCGCTCGGCGCCATGGTCTTCGGCACCGTCGCGAGCGAGCGCCTCCAGTTCAACGAGAAGACCCTGTGGACCGGCGGCCCCGGCTCCCCGGGTTACGACGCCGGCAACTGGCACTCGCCGCGCCCCGAAGCCCTCGCGCAGGTCAGGCAGCTGATCGACGACGAGGGCAGCGCAGACCCCGAGCGGGTGGCCGAGCTGCTGGGGCAGCCGAAGACCGGCTACGGCGCCTACCAGACCTTCGGCGACCTCCATCTGGACCTGGCGGACCCGCCGGCCTCCCCGGCGGACTACCGCCGCGAGCTGGACCTCGATTCCGCCGTGGCGCGGGTGCGCTACCGGGCCGGCGCCACCACCCACCACCGCGCCTACTTCGCCTCGCACCCCGACGGCGTCCTCGTCGGCCGCCTCACCGCCGACCGGCCCGGCGCCGTCGGCTGCACCCTCCGCACCACCTCACCCCGCGAGGACCGCACGGTCACCGCACGGGACGGCCGGATCACCGTACGGGGCGCGCTCCAGGACAACGGCCTGGTCTTCGAGGCGCAGCTGCGAGTGGTGGCGGAGGGCGGCACGGTCCGCGAGCACGCCGACGGCACGGTCACGGTTTCGGCCGCCGACGCGGTGTGGTTCGTGCTCGCCGGGGGCACCGACTACGCGGACCGGCACCCGCACTACCGCGGCCCCGATCCGCACGACCGGGTCTCCCGGGCCGTGGACGCCGCGGTCGCCAAGGGCTATGACCGGCTGCTCGCGGCCCATCTGCGGGACCACCGGCGACTGTTCGACCGCGTCACACTCGACCTCGGCGGACGGATGCCGGCCGGCGTCCCCACCGACCGCCTGCTCGCCTCGTACACCGGCGGGACCGGTGCAGCCGACCGCGCGCTGGAGACGCTGTACTTCGCGTACGGCCGCTATCTCCTCCTCGGCTCCTCGCGCCGGGGCTCGCTGCCCGCCAACCTCCAGGGCGTGTGGAACGACTCCACAGCCCCGCCCTGGGCGGCGGACTATCACACCAACATCAACCTCCAGATGAACTACTGGCCGGTGCACGCGGCGGGCCTCGCCGAGGCGGCCGAGCCGCTGGAACGTTTCATCACGGCGCTGCGCGCGCCCGGCGAGGTCTCGGCGCAGGGCATGTTCGGCGCCCGCGGCTGGGTGGTGCACAACGAGACCAACCCGTACGGCTTCACCGGCGTGCACGACTGGGCCACCGCCTTCTGGTTCCCCGAAGCCGCGGCGTGGCTCGCGCACCACCTCTACGACCACTACCGCTTCACCCGCGACCCCGGCTTCCTGCGCCGTACCGCCTACCCGGCGATGAAGGGGGCCGCCCTCTTCTGGCTGGACACCCTGCACACCGACCCGCACGACGGCACCCTCGTCGTCTCGCCGAGCTACTCGCCCGAGCACGGGGCCTTCACCGCGGGCGCCGCCATCTCCCAGCAGATCGTCCGCGACCTGTTCGTCAACACCCTGGAGGCGGCCCGGCTGACGGGTGACGGCGCGGAGTTCCGTACGCAGCTGCGGCGGGCGCTGGACCGGCTCGACCCGGGGCTGCGCGTCGGTTCCTGGGGGCAGCTCCAGGAGTGGAAGGCCGACCTGGACGACCCGGCGGACACCCACCGGCACGTCTCCCACCTCTTCGCGCTGCATCCCGGGCGGGGGATCGAGCCGGGGAGCGAGTGGGCCGAAGCGGCGAAGGTCTCGCTGCGTGCGCGGGGTGACGGCGGTACCGGCTGGTCCAAGGCCTGGAAGATCAACTTCTGGGCGCGGCTGCGCGACGGCGACCACGCACACACGATGCTCACCCAGCTGCTGTCCTCCTCCACTCTCCCCAACCTCTGGGACACCCACCCGCCGTTCCAGATCGACGGCAACTTCGGCGCCACCGCCGGGATCACGGAGATGCTGCTGCAGAGCCACCTCGACGCGATCGAGGTCCTGCCCGCGCTCCCGGCCCGCTGGCCCGACGGCTCGGTGACCGGGCTCCGGGCGCGCGGCGACGCGGGCGTGGACCTCACGTGGTCGGGCGGCGCCGCGCGCCGGGTGGTGATCCATGCGGGTCGGGACGGCGAACTACGGCTGCGCGGCGCGCTCTTCACCAGGGCGTACGCGGTCCGCGACCTGACGGCAGGCAAGGACCTGGCGCCCCGGACGGAGGCGAGGGTGGCCTTCCTCGGGGCGCGCGGCGGTCACTCGTACGAGTTCATTCCGAAGTAGCCGGCGCAGGGGGCTCGCCCGCGTCCGCCGCCCGGTCCTGGTCGGCCGGGCGCGGCGGTGCCGTGGTGGCTCGCGGGATCAGCCGGGTGGGCAGGACCAGATGCCGGGTCCGGTCCGCTTCCGGGTCGTTGATCAGATCGCGGGCCAGCTCGCCGGCCGCCCGTCCGATGTCGCCGGGGGACTGGGCGATCGTGGTCAGGTCCGACCACTCGGCCATCTGGTGGTCGTCGAAGCCCAGTACGGACATCCGCCCTGGCACGTCGATGTGGGCCTTGCGCAGCGTCCAGAGGACCGAGACGGCGACCTCGTCCTGTTCGGCGAAGATCGCGGTGGGCGGTTCGCGCAGGCTCAGCAGCGTCCCGACCGCTTCGGCGGTACGGCGCTTGTCCCCGGGCGGCGTGGCCACCACCAGTTCACCGTCCGGTGCCACGCCCGCCTCGGTGAGCGCCTGCCGGTAGCCGAGCAGCCGTTCGTGCGAGCTGAACGAGAAGCCGCTGGCCCCGGTGGTCTGCACGAAGGCGATCCGGCGGTGCCCGAGGCCGAGCAGGTGCCGGGTGCCGGCGCGGGCCCCGGCCACATCGTCCACGTACACGCTCGGCCGGCCCTCGGCGTGCTGGCTGAGGTAGACCACCGGCATCCCGAGGTCGTCCAGCCGCGCGCTCTCCTCCTCGGAGAGGTCGAAGGAGAACACCAGCAGCGCGTCGGCGTTGCGCCGCGCGGGCAGCCGGTCGAAGAAGTCGGTCCGCTCCGCCAGGTCCGGGATGACGTAGACGAGCAGCTCCAGGCCGGCCGCGCGCAGGACGGGGCCCAGGCTGGAGAGCGCCGAGCCGATGAACCAGGAGTTGAGCGTGGGCGCGAGCACGGCGACCACGCCCGTACGGCCGGTGACCAGGCTGGACGCCTGGCGGGAGACCACGAAGTGCAGTTCGCGCGCGGCCTGTTCGACACGGGCGCGCACGTCCGGCGAGACGGTCGACATGCCGCGCATGGTGCGGGAGACGGTGGAGGCGGACACCCCGGCCCGCTGGGCGACGTCGGCCAGCGTGGGGTGGTGCCGCTGGGCTGGTGGCATGAGCGGGACGGTAGCACCGGTCACGGCGCGCGGAAACCCTTCCGAGACAGCGCTGTCACGCTCTTCTCGTGAAAACGCTGTCTCGGACGTCCGGCCTCCGGTGCCACCCTCAATCAACCGCAAGAAACAGGGATATAGCACCCCCGAAGAACCAGGAAATTACCTCGACGTAACGCGTTGACTTCCCCCTGGCCTGCTCCTAACGTGCAAGCGTTGTTACGGAGCGGCCGCCCACTGCCCCCGCTCCTGCACCCCTCTTTCCCTTAACTCCCTTGAAATGGGCCCCTCTTGTTCCTGCCTGCCCGGACACGGATGACAGCGCAGTCACACGGTCGGCGCACCGCACGGAACTCCGATGCGGAGCCCAGCTGCCAGGAGAGACAGTGAAGACCAGGACCACCAGAGCCGTCCGGAGCGCCTGTGCCGGGCTCGTCGGACTCACCGCCGTGACCGCCTGCGGCACCTCCGGCGGCGCGCCGCCCGCCGGGAAGCCCGGCACGTTCGAGGGCCGCGGCCCCATCACGTACGTCGCGGGCAAGGACACCACCGGCACCGTGCAGGCCGTGCTCGACCGGTGGAACAAAGCGCATCCGGACGAGAAGGCCACCTTCGTCCAGCTGCCCACCGACCCCGACGCGCAGCGCCAGCAGATGATCCAGAACGCCGAGATCAAGTCCGACGCGTTCACGGTGCTCTCCCTCGACGCCGTCTGGACCACGGAGTTCGCCGCCCACCGCTGGGTCGACCGGCTGCCCGCCGACCGCTTCCCGCTCGACAGGATGCTCGGCCCGATCGTGGGGACGGCCACCTACCGGGGCGGCCTCTACGCGGTCCCGGCCACCTCCGACGGCGGCATGCTCTACTACCGCACCGACCTGCTGCGCCGCGCCGGCATCGAGAGACCGCCGGTCACCTGGGCGGAGATGAAGGCCGACTGCGCGAAGGTGCGGAAGCTGCCCGAGGCACGCGGGATGTCCTGCTACGCCGGCCAGTTCCAGAAGTACGAAGGGCTCACCGTCAACGTCGCCGAGGTCGTCCACTCGGCCGGCGGCACCGTCACCGACGCCCGCGGCCGCCCGCACCTGGACACCCCGCAGGCCAGGGCCGGGCTCGACTTCCTCGTCGACGCCCTCCGGGACGGCACGGCCCCGAAGGAGGCCATCACCTACCAGGAGGAGGACGCCCGGCGGGCGTTCCAGGACGGGAAGCTGGTCTTCGAGCGGCAGTGGCCGTACATGTATCCGCTCGCCGCGAAGAAGGACGGCTCCAGCAAGGTCGCCGGGAAGTTCGGCGTCGCCCCGCTGCCCGGTCTGAACGGCCCCGGCGCCTCCAGCCTCGGCGGCCACAACCTCGCGCTCACCGCATCGGCGAAGAACAAGGCCACCGCGCTGGATTTCATGAAGTTCTTCACCAACGAGCAGAACCAGCGCTTCTCCCTCAAGTACGCGCCCGCAGCCCCCACGTACGCGTCCCTCTACCGGGATCCCGCCCTGGTCAAGACGTATCCCTACCTCCCCACCCTCAAGCGGTCGATCCTGCACGCCGTACCGCGCCCACGTGTCTTCCAGTACGGCGACCTGACCGCGGCCGTGCAGCGGGAGGCGTACGCCGCGCTGACCGGCGAGAAGAGCAGCGCCCAGGCGCTCACGGACCTCCAGCGGGCGCTGCGGCAGCCCGTGGCCGAGTAAGGAGCCACGCCCCGATGGCCGAGACCCAGACGCCCGCCCGGCCCGTACCGTCGGCCGCGCGCAGAGAACCACCCACCGCGCCCGCGCGCCGCCACCCGGCCCGGGCCACCGCGGGCACCGCCCGGCTCGCCGCGCTCCTCGTGTCGCCCACCCTGCTCGTCCTCGGTGTCGTCGTGCTCTACCCGACCCTCGTCGCCCTGAAGCAGTCGCTGTACGGCACCCGGGGGCTGGACCCGAAGACCGGATTCGTCGAGGACAGCGAGCCGTTCGTCGGCCTCCAGAACTTCGCCGCGATCTTCGGCGAGGCCGGCGAACGCTTCTGGAACGCCTTCTGGAACACCACCTTCCTCACCGCCACCACGGTCCTGCTGGAGACCCTCATCGGGGTGGCCATGGCGCTGATCATGCACCGCGCCTTCCGCGGCCGCGCCCTGATCCGCGCGAGCATCCTCATCCCGTGGGCCATCCCCACCGCCGTCACCGGGCTGCTCTGGCGCTGGATCTTCCACAGCGACGGCATCGCCAACGCCCTCATCGGCCACCAAGTGCTCTGGACCACCGAGGGGTTCCATGCCAAGGCCGCCGTCATCGTCGCCGACGTGTGGAAGACCGCGCCCTTCGTGGGCCTGCTGGTCCTCGCCGGCCTTCAGGTCATCCCGAACGAGGTGTACGAAGCGGCGCGCATCGACGGAGCCGGGGTGCTGCGCCGGTTCCGGCACATCACCCTGCCGCTGGTGAAGCCCGCGCTGCTGGTGGCGGTGCTGTTCCGCACGCTCGACGCGCTCCGCATGTTCGACCTGCCGTACATCCTGATTGGCGCGCAGAAGACCTCGGTGGAGACGCTGTCGATGCTCGCCCAGGACCAGGCCGCCAACGTGCGGTTCGGCCCCGCCTCCGCATACGCGGTGATCCTCTTCGTCTACGTGTTCCTCATCGCACTGGCCTTCGTACGGCTGCTCGGCGCGGACCTCGTGGGGGACGACGGCAGGCCCGCGCGGCGCCGCCGGCGGCTGCCGCGCCGTACTCAGGGGGTTGCGGCATGACGCTTCCGGCAAGCCTCCGCACGTGCCTGTTGTCGCTCGGTGTCGCCGCGGTCGTGGCCTACTGCCTCGCGCCGTTCGGCTGGATGCTGGTCTCCAGCCTGCGCCGCACCTCCGACATCTTCGACAACTCCCCGCTGCCGTCCCCGCTCTCCCTGGAGAACTACCGCGCGGTCTTCGACCCCGCCCAGGCCTTCACCCGCGCCCTCCTCAACAGCCTGGTCGTGGCGGGCGTGACCACCTGCCTCGCGCTGCTGCTCGCCACCTTCACCGCGTACGCCATGGCCCGGCTGGAGTTCCGCCTCAAGCGGCTGGTGCTCACCCTGATCATCGCCACCTCGATGTTCCCGGTGGTCTCGATCGCCGTGCCGCTCCTGAAGCTCTTCGTCGGCCTGGGCTGGATCAACACCTACCAGGCCATGATCGTGCCGAGCATGTCCTTCACCCTGCCACTGGCGGTCTGGAACCTCACCGCCTTCTTCCGGCAGCTCCCCGACGAGCTGGAAGAGGCCGCCATGGTCGACGGCTGCACCCGCGGCCAGGCCTTCCGCAGGGTCATCGTCCCGCTCGCCGCACCCGGCCTGTTCACCACCGCGATCATCACCTTCATCGCGGCGTGGAACGAATTCCTCATCGCCCTGTCCATGACCAACAAGCCGGAGATGCAGACGGCGCCCGTCGCGATCTCCAAGTTCTCCGGCGCCACCCAGTTCGAGACGCCGTTCGGCAGCCAGATGGCGGCCGGGGTGCTCGTGACCGTACCGCTCGTGATCGTGGTGCTGCTCTTCCAGCGCCGGATCGTCGCCGGCCTCACCGCCGGTGCCGCGAAGTAGCCAGACCGCCCGTACCTCGCCCGTACAAGGAGTACGCCCCATGACCCGCACCGCACCCTGGTGGCGCGACGCCGTCATCTACCAGGTCTACATCCGCAGCTTCGCCGACGGGAACGGCGACGGCATCGGCGACATCGCCGGCATCCGCTCCCGCCTGCCGTACCTGAAGTCGCTCGGCGTGGACGCGATCTGGATCAACCCCTGGTACGAGTCCCCGCAGGCCGACCACGGTTACGACGTCGCCGACTTCCGGGCCATCGACCCGCGCTTCGGCACCGTCGAGGAGGCCGAGGCGCTGATCGAGGAGGCCCACGCGGCCGGGATCCGCGTCATCCCCGACATCGTGCCCAACCACACCTCCGACCAGCACGCCTGGTTCCGCGCCGCGCTGGCCGCCGGGCCCGGCAGCCCCGAGCGGGAACGGTACGTCTTCCGCGACGGCCGCGGCCCCGGCGGCGCCGAGCCGCCCAACGACTGGCGGTCCTGCTTCGGCGGCCGCGCCTGGACCCGGGTGCCCGACGGGCAGTGGTACCTCCACCTCTTCGCACCCGAGCAGCCCGACCTCAACTGGGACCACCCCGACGTCCTGGCCGAGTTCGAGGACATCCTGCGGTTCTGGTTCCGGCGCGGCGTCGACGGCTTCCGCATCGACGTCGCCCACGGCCTGGTCAAGCACCCCGAGCTGCCCGACCTGCCGGCCGTCCCCGCCCCGGCCGACCGCATCCCCGGCGAACACCTGGACCACCCGCACTGGGACCGCGACGAGGTGCACGAGATCTACCGCGCCTGGCGCCGGGTCGCCGACGAATTCCCCGGCGACCGCGCCTTCGTCGCCGAGGCCTGGGCCGACACCCCCGAACGGCTCGCCGCCTACGTCCGCCGGGACGGTCTGCACACCGCCTTCAACTTCGACTTCCTCATGGCGAGCTGGGACGCCAAGGAGCTGCGCGCGGTCATCGACCACTCCCTCGCCATGCTCGGCGCCGTCGGTGCCCCGGCCACCTGGGTGCTCTCCAACCACGACGTGGTGCGCCACCCCAGCCGCTACGGCCGCAAGGTCGTCAAGAAGTGGGTCGCCAACGAGACCTACCGGCCCGAAGGCCCGCTCGACCTCGCCCTCGGCACCCGCCGCGCCCGTGCCGCAGCCCTCCTCATGCTCGCCCTGCCCGGCGGCGCCTACGTCTACCAGGGCGAGGAACTGGGCCTCCCCGAGGTCGAGGACCTGCCCGAAGCGGTGCTCCAGGACCCCACCTGGGAGCGGTCCGGCCACACCGACCGCGGCCGGGACGGCTGCCGGGTGCCGATCCCGTGGTCCGGTGACCGCCCGCCGTACGGCTTCGGCCCGGACGACGCGGCAGGCGAACCCTGGCTGCCCCAGCCGCCGCTGTGGCGGGAGCTGAGCGTCGCCGCGCAGGAAGGCGACGAGGACTCCATGCTGGCGCTGTACCGCCGCGCGCTGCGTATCCGTCGCGACCACCCGGCGCTCGGCGACGGCACGATGACCTGGCTCGACACCCCGGCGGGCGTCCTCGCGTTCCAGCGCGAGCCGGGCTTCTTGTGCCTCGTCAACCTCTCGGCCGAGCCGTACCCTCTCCCGGGGCACGAGGAGGTACTGCTGGCCAGCGGCCCGCTCGCGGACGGCCGGCTGGCACCGGACCAGGCGGTGTGGCTCGCCCTGTGATCACCGGCCGCACGGAAGGAGCACCTGACATGGAGTACCGCACCCTCGGGACCGGAGGCTGCGCCGTCTCGGCCCTGGCCCTGGGCACCATGACGTTCGGTCACGAGACCGAAGAGGCGGGGGCGCACGCCCAGCTGGACCGGTTCGTCGAGGCCGGCGGCACCCTCGTGGACACCGCCGACGTCTACACCGCCGGCGCCTCCGAGGCGATCATCGGCCGCTGGCTCGCCGCCCGCCCCGCCGATGTCACCGACCGCGTCGTCCTCGCCACCAAGGGCCGCTTCCCCATGGCCGGGGACCCGAACGGCGCCGGGCTCTCCCGCCGCCATCTGCACCGGGCGCTGGACGCGTCGCTGCGCCGCCTCGGCGTCGAGACGATCGACCTGTACCAGGTCCACGCCTGGGACCCGCTGACGCCCGTCGAGGAGACGCTGCGCTTCCTGGACGACGCGGTGCGCCAGGGCAAGGTCCACTACATCGGGCTGTCCAACTTCACCGGCTGGCAGCTCCAGAAGACCGTGGACGTCGCCGACTTCCGCGGCCTGGCCCGCCCGGTCACCCTCCAGCCGCAGTACAGCCTGGTCTCCCGCGAGATCGAATGGGAGATCGTGCCGGCCTGCGTCTCCGAAGGGCTCGGCCTGCTCCCGTGGAGCCCGCTCGGCGGCGGCTGGCTGACCGGGAAGTACCGGCGGGACGCCCGGCCCGCCGGCGCGACCCGGCTCGGCGAGAACCCCGAGCGCGGTACCGAGGCGTACGACCGGCGCGGCAGCGTCGAGCGCACCTGGGACGTCGTCGACGAGGTGCGCGCGGTGGCCGAGGAGCGCGGCGTCCCCATGGCGCAGGTCGCGCTCGCGTGGGTGCGCGACCGGCCGGCCGTGTCCTCGGTGATCCTCGGCGCCCGGACCGTGGCTCAGCTGGACGACAACCTCGCCTCCGCAGGCCTCCGGCTGTCGGACGAGGAACGCGCCCGGCTGGACAAGGTGAGCGACCCCGGCGCCGCCGACTACCCGTACGGCGGCCCCGGCCAGGAGCAGCGCAGCCGGAACGTGGCCGGCGTGGGCTGAGGCACGCACGACACGGCGCGGCGGCCGGCGGGCCCGTTCTCGGGGCCCCGCCGGCCGATGAACGCCCCGCTGCGGAAGGGCGCCACGGTCGTCGTGCTGCCCCGCTTCGACCTCGACAGCTTCCTCGGCGCCATCGAGAAGTACCGGTGCA
>NZ_JBEYUN010000030.1:0-68302 GCF_040643545.1 Streptomyces sp. NPDC047117
CAGCGGCCGCCGAACCGGGCCGCGTCGAAATTGGCCGACGACATCTGCGTGCGGGCGTTGTCGCCGTGCTCCTGGTCACCCGAGCTGAACGCCGAATCCATGCCGGCCTGACCGCCGAGAATGCCCGACAGCGAGCTCTGCAGCGAGGACGCGATCTCGTCGGAGCGGGCCTTGAACTGGTCGAAGGCCGCCTTGCCCGAGCCGTTGAACTTGCCCTCCAACGGCGCCGCGGCGTCCACCAGCTGGCGGATCAGCCCGCCGAGGTCCTCGCTCGATCCCCGCGACTTCGACTGCAGCGTCGACAGCACCTGCGAACCCATGTCGAACTTCATCAGGTTCCTCCTGCCACGAACTGAACGGTTGTTTGCGGATACATCGTGGCAACTCAGGGGCATCGGTGCCAACAGTGGGCACACCGCTGTGACAGACGCGTGACGCGGCGCGGGCGCCCGGCGACAGGAGCGGCAGGTCGTAGCCTTTGCGGTACCGGGCGGGTCCGCCCGAACAGTCCGTGGAACGGGAAAGGGGCCGGTCATGGCGGAACGGCTGGTGGTCATCGGCGGGGACGCGACCGGGATGTCCGCCGCGTCGCAGGCCCGCAGGCTGCGCAAGCCCGACGAGTTGGAGATCGTGGCGTTCGAGCGCGGGAACTTCACGTCGTACTCCGCCTGCGGCATTCCGTACTGGGTCGGCGGGGTCGTGGACGAGCGGGACTCGCTGATCGCGCGGACGGCGGAGCAGCACCGGGCCCGCGACATCGACCTGCGGATGCGGACGGAGGTCACCGAGCTCGACCTCGACGAGCGGCGGGTGCGGTCGCGCGACCTCGACAGCGGCGCGGAGGAGTGGACCGGGTACGACAAGCTGGTGATCGCGACCGGCGCGACTCCGCTGCGGCCGCCGCTGCCGGGCATCGACGCGCCGGGCGTGCACGGCGTGCAGACCCTCGACGACGGCCAGGCGCTGCTGGAGACGCTCTCCCGTACCGAGGGGCGGCGCGCGGTCGTGGTGGGCGCCGGGTACATCGGCGTGGAGATGGCCGAGGCGCTGATCCAGCGCGGGTACGAGGTGACCGTCGTCAACCGCGGCTCGGAGCCGATGTCCACGCTGGACCCGGACATGGGCTGCCTGGTGCACGACGCCATGAAGGGGCTCGGCATCGAGATGGTCAACGGCGCCGAGGTGACGGAGATCCGTACCGGTGACGACGGCCGGGCCTGCGCGGTGGTGACGGCGGAGCAGGAGTTCCCGGCCGACGTGGTGGTGCTGGGGCTCGGCGTACGGCCGGCGACCGCGCTCGCCGAGGCGGCCGGGCTGCCGCTGGGCCCCTCCGGCGGCATCCTCACCGACCTGGCGATGCGGGTCCGCGGGTACGAGGGCATCTGGGCGGGCGGCGACTGCGTGGAGGTGCTGGACCTGGTCTCCGGGCGCACCCGGCACATCGCGCTCGGCACCCACGCGAACAAGCACGGCCAGGTCATCGGCTCGGGCGTGGGCGGCGGCTACGCCACCTTCCCCGGCGTGGTCGGCACGGCCGTCAGCAAGGTCTGCGACCTGGAGATCGCGCGGACGGGGCTGCGCGAGAAGGACGCGCAGGCGGTCGGGCTCCAGTACGTGGCCGTCACGATCGAGTCGACGAGCCGGGTGGGGTACTTCCCGGACTCCGCGCCGATGACGGTGAAGATGCTCGCCGAGCGGCTGACGGGGCGGCTGCTGGGCGTGCAGATCGTCGGCCGGGAGGGCGCGGCGAAGCGGGTGGACATCGGGGCGGTCGCGCTGACGGCGAAGATGACGGTCGAGCAGATGACGGCGCTGGACCTGGGCTACGCACCGCCGTTCTCACCGGTGTGGGACCCGGTGCTGGTGGCCGCGCGGAAGGCCGTACAGGCGGTACGGGCGGACGCGGCACCGCAGTAGGCGCAGCAGACGGCCCGCGCCGCGGTATGCGAGGCCGTGCCGCGGGGCGCCCGCCGCATGCGGGCGCCCCGGACCGGCTCAGCGTGCCGTCTGCTCGTGGACGTACTCGACCAGGCGGGTCAGCGCCTCGGGCTCGGTGTTCGGCAGGACGCCGTGGCCGAGGTTGAAGACGTGGCCCTCCAGGCCGGCGGCGGCGTCCAGCACCTCGCGGGCCTTGGCCTCCACCGCCTCGCGCGGGGCGAAGAGGACGGCCGGGTCGATGTTGCCCTGCAGGGCCTTGCCGGGACCGACCCGGCGCGCGGCCTCGTCCATCGGCACCCGCCAGTCGGCGCCCACGACGTCGGCGCCGGCCTCGCCCATGAGGCCGAGCAGCTCGCCCGTGCCGACGCCGAAGTGGATGCGCGGTACGCCGTACCCCGAGACGGCCTCGAAGACCTTCGCGGAGGCCGGCATGACCGAGCGGCGGTAGTCGGCCGGGGCGAGCGCGCCGACCCAGGAGTCGAAGAGCTGCACGGCGCTGGCGCCGGCCTCGATCTGCACCTTCAGGAAGGCGGCGGTGATGTCGGCGAGGCGGTCCAGCAGGTCGGCCCAGAGCTGCGGGTCGCCGTACATCAGCGCCTTGGTGTGCTCGTGGTTGCGGGACGGGCCGCCCTCGACGAGGTAGCTGGCGAGGGTGAAGGGGGCGCCCGCGAAGCCGATGAGCGGGGTGGTGCCCAGCTCGCCGACGAGCATGCGGACCGCCTCGGTGACGTACGAGACGTCCTCGGGCGTGAGGTCGCGCAGCCGCTCCAGGTCGGCGCGGGTGCGGATCGGCCGCTCGACGACCGGGCCGACGCCGGGCTTGATGTCCAGGTCGATGCCGATGGCCTTGAGCGGGACGACGATGTCGCTGAAGTAGATCGCGGCGTCCACATTGTGGCGGCGGACCGGCTGCAGCGTGATCTCGGTGACCAGGTCCGGCCGCATGCAGGAGTCGAGCATCGCGATGCCCTCGCGGAGCTTGCGGTACTCGGGCAGTGAGCGCCCGGCCTGACGCATGAACCACACCGGCGTGTGCGGGACCGGCTCGCGCCGGCAGGCCTTGAGGAACGCGGACTCCCGCGTGCTCTCCGGGGCGAAGGACGCGGTCTGCTGGCCCGTCATCGGGGTCTCCCCGGCTCGAACGGAGTGGAGAGCTTGGGGGAAGTCGTTGGCACTCACGCCCCAAATCTTCGCACGCGCGGGGAGACACCTCCGAACGGGCGACCCGCCCACCGGGTGTCCTCCGCATATGAACGCCGCATTGCGCCTAACCTTCCCAGCATGGCAGCGGCTCACGAACACCTCGCGGACAGCGCGGACGAGACCCCGATCGCCTTCCGTCGGGCGGTCGAGGCACTCCATGCCGCCCGGCTGCGACCCGAGATCGACATCGCGCCGATGCCCGCGCCGAAACGGCTCGCGCCGTTCGCGCACGCGCTGGAGGCGACGGTTCTCGACCGGGACTCGGACGGCGACACGGACCTGGCCGACGGGCGGCTCGTCCTGCTCCACGACCCCGACGGACACGACGCCTGGCAGGGCACCTTCCGGGTGGTGACGCTGGCCCGCGCCGAGCTGGAGCCGGAGATGGCCACCGATCCGCTGCTGCCGGAGGTGTGCTGGTCCTGGCTGACGGGGGCGCTGGAGGCGCGCGGCGTGCCGTACGGGGCGCCGAGCGGCACGGTCACGCGCGCGGGCTCGTACTACTTCGGCGGGCTCGGGGACCGGGCGCCGGACAGCCAGATCGAGCTGCGTGCCTCGTGGACGCCGGCCGAGGGGCCGCACGGGGTGCGCGACGCGGCGGTCCATCTGACGGCCTGGTGCGACCTGCTGTGCCAGGTGGCCGGGCTGCCGCCGGCGCCGGTCGAACCGGCGGGCCGGGGCGGCGTGGTACCGCTCCCCCAGCGACGGGGGCCGCAGCCCCGCTGAGCTCCCTCTTCACGTCACAGCCCGGACCGCGGCGGGTCGGTTCCGGGCTGTACGTGTGCTGCCCGGACCCTCGATCACTCATCCGATTTGCCCGAATTGGTCCCAATTAAATCGTGATCAAACTCTAAAGTCCGGCCGGATTACTGCCGAAGAGGTGGGTGACCCTTCAAACACGGAAGCACTCCGGTTCACTCTCCCCTGAAGCCGGCTTCCGTCCCCGCCACTCCCCAGGAGGCCCGGTGTCTGTTCTCCTCGAGCAACCTTCCAGCCTGGTCGCCTACCGCCCGAACAAGCCGACGGCCATGGTCGTCGTGGCCGACCCGCGCGTCCGCTCCACCGTGACCCGCCACCTGTGGGCCCTCGGAGTACGCGACGTGATCGAGGCATCGTCCATCGCGGAGGCCCGCCCCCGCGTCGGCAACCCGCGCGACATCTGCGTGGCCGACGTACATCTTCCCGACGGCTCCGGCCTCACCCTGCTGTCCGAGACCCGGGCGGCGGGCTGGCCGAACGGCCTGGCACTGTCCGCCGCCGACGACATCGGCGCGGTACGCAACGCCCTCGCCGGCGGCGTCAAGGGCTACGTCGTCACCGGCACCCGTACCAACCTCGGCATCCCGGGCCGGCCCGGCGCCGCCCCCATCGGCGCGGGCGCGGCCCGCATGCACCGCCGCCCGCCCGGCGCCCCCGGCCACCCCGGCGGCTACCGCGAGCTCTCGGGGCGCGAGGTCGAGGTGCTCAGACTCGTCGCCGAAGGCCAGTCCAACAAGGCCATCGGCGTCTCGATGGGCCTGTCGGCCCTGACGGTCAAGAGCCACCTCGCCCGCATCGCCCGCAAGCTCGGCACGGGCGACCGGGCCGGCATGGTCGCCGTCGCACTGCGTACCGGGATCATCCACTGAGCACCGGGACCGGCCACTGAGGCCGCTCTGCCGCCCACCCGCCCCCCCCTTACCGCGTCTTTACACAGGCGCAGCGTCCGTCGAGGGAACGTTCCCTCGGCGGACGTGGTGCATACACCGATACCCTTGACTGGTGACCGACGCCCAAAAGACCGCAGAAGACTCGACACTGCGAACCCCCGGGGACGCAACGGAAGACCCCCGGCCGGCACCGGTCCCGCTTCTCGAACCCCGCGAGGGCATCCCGCCCGTGACCGCGACCGACGAGGACCTCGCACAGGTCGTCGCGGCTTTCGCGGCCGGCAGTGGCCCGGTCGCCGTGGACGCCGAGCGGGCCTCCGGGTACCGCTACGGCCAGCGTGCCTACCTGGTCCAGCTGCGCCGCGAGGGCGCGGGCAGCGTCCTGATCGACCCGGTCGCGTGTCCCGACCTGAGCGCGCTCGGCGAGGCGATCGCCGGCGCCGAGTGGGTCCTGCACGCGGCGACCCAGGATCTGCCCTGCCTCCGTGACATAGGGATGCTCCCCGCCTCGCTCTTCGACACCGAGCTGGCCGGCCGGCTGGCCGGCTTCGCCCGGGTCGGCCTCGGCGCGATGGTCGAGAACGTCCTCGGCTACGCGCTGGAGAAGGGCCACTCGGCGGTGGACTGGTCCACCCGCCCGCTGCCCGAGCCCTGGCTGCGGTACGCCGCGCTGGACGTGGAGCTGCTGGTCGATCTGCGGGACGCGCTGGAGGAGGAGCTGGACCGGCAGGGGAAGCTGGACTGGGCCCGGCAGGAGTTCGCGGCCATCGCCGCCGCTCCGCCGGCGCCGCCCCGGAAGGACCCCTGGCGCCGTACGTCCGGGATGCACAAGGTGCGGCGACGGCGGCAGATGGCAGTGGTACGGGAGCTCTGGACGGCCCGCGACCGGGTCGCGCAGAAGCGGGACGTCTCGCCGGGCAAGGTGCTGGGCGACGCGGCGATCGTGGAGGCCGCACTGAACGTCCCGCCGAACGCCCACGCGCTCGCCGCGCTGTCCGGGTTCGGGCACCGCATGGGCCGCCGGCAGCTGGAGCAGTGGCAGGCGGCGGTCGACCGGGCGCGGGCGCTGCCCGAGTCCGAGCTGCCGCAGCCGGGCCAGCCGCTGAACGGCCCCCCGCCGCCGCGCGCCTGGGCCGACAAGGACCCGGCGGCCGCGGCCCGGCTCTCCGCGGCCCGCACGGCGGTGACGGCGCTCGCCGAGGAGCTGCACCTGCCGCAGGAGAACCTGATCACGCCGGACACGGTGCGGCGGGTGTGCTGGGAGCCGCCTGAGCCGACTTCGTCGGCGGTTTCCGAGGCGCTGACCGGGTACGGGGCTCGGCCCTGGCAGGTCGAGCTGGTGACGCCGCTGCTGGTGCGAGCGCTCAGTACCTCGGCTGCGGGCTGACACCTGCCGGACGTCTTGTCCTCAATCGCCGGACGGGCTGGTCTTTACCAGCCCGTCCGGCGTTTTGCGGTCCCCTGCCGGTGAGCTCAGTCCTTGTCGACGTGGGTGCGGAGCACCTTCTTGTTGGTCGCGTCGATGTCGTACGTCGTCTTGTTCCAGTCGTTCTCGGTGACGACGTCGACGGACCAGATCGCCTTGCCCTGGTCGTTGTCGTCCAGCTCGATCGAGCTGACCGTGCCCTTCTTCTTGCCGGTGGCCACCTCGGCCGCCTGCTGGGGCGTGACCGTGGCCTTCTTCAGCCAGTCGGCGAGCTTCTTCTTGTCGTCGGCGTCCTCGTCGCTGTCGGTACGGGGCTCGGCCGCCTTCCCGGAGACCGCGTCGACCGTGACCATGCTCTTGGTGCCGTCGGTCTTGGCGACCGTGGTCTCCCAGACCGGCTTGTTGCCGGAGCCGTTCTTCAGCTCGGCCGAGACCGGCTCGGCGCCGGAGACCGCGCCGGTGGCGGCCGACAGCGCCTTGTCGTACGTGATCTTGGCCTTGGGGATCAGCGCCTTGCGCTCGGCCTGGTCCTCGGTGAGCTTGCCACTGGGGGACGCGGTGGCGGCCGCGGACTTTCCGCCGCCGGAGGCCGACGGGGACGAGGAGCTGTCTCCACCGCTGCTCTTGTCGTCGCCGCAGCCGGTGATCAGCGCGCCCGCCATGGCGACGGCGCACACCAGGCCGGCCGCGCGGAGTCCCGCCGTACGGTTCCGCTGCGCGAGCATTCCGCTTCGCTTCGTATCCATGGGGGCAGAGTAGGGCCGGTACGTCCCTGTACGTCCGCGACGCAGCGAAGACCGGCCGAAGCCACCCGGATCGCGGGAAGCCCCGGAAGTCACCCTTGACCACAGCCGGGGAATGTGATGTTCGCCGCTCCGGCCGAGGGGGGTGGGCAGGTTGGTTACCCGCAAGTAGCATGACGGTGGGCAGCGCGCCATGAGCGCGCCCCGCAGCAGTGCCACCCCGCACCTGGAGGAGAGCCAACGTGCCTCGTACCGCTAGGGACGTCGTCTTCGTCGACGGCGTCCGCACCCCGTTCGGCAAGGCGGGCCCGAAGGGCATCTACCACGAGACCCGCGCCGACGATCTGGTCGTCAAGTGCATCCGGGAGCTGCTGCGCCGCAACCCGGACCTGGACCCGGCCCGTATCGACGAGGTCGCGCTCGCCGCGACGACGCAGATCGGTGACCAGGGCCTGACCCTGGGCCGGACCGCCGGAATTCTGGCCGGTCTGCCGCAGTCCGTGCCCGGCTTCTCGATCGACCGGATGTGTGCCGGTGCGATGACCGCCGTGACGTCCATCGCGGGCGGCGTCTCCTTCGGCGCGTACGACATCGCCGTCGCCGGCGGCGTCGAGCACATGGGCCGCCACCCCATGGGCGAGGGCGTCGACCCGAACCCGCGGTTCGTCAGCGAGAAGCTGGTCGACCAGTCCGCGCTGTTCATGGGCATGACCGCGGAGAACCTGCACGACCGCCTGCCGCACATCACCAAGCAGCGCGCCGACGAGTACGCCGTGCGCAGCCAGGAGAAGGCGGCCAAGGCGTACGCGGACGGGAAGATCCAGGCCGACCTGGTGCCGATCTCCGTCCGCCGGACGAACGAGGAGGCGGGCGAGACCGGTTGGGGTCTGGCCACCGCCGACGAGCCGATGCGCCCGGGCACCACGCTGGAGAACCTGGCCGGCCTCAAGACCCCGTTCCGCGCGCACGGCCGGGTGACGGCCGGTAACGCGGCGGGCCTGAACGACGGCGCCACCGCCTCGCTGATCGCCGCCGAGGACGTGGCGCGCGAGCTGGACCTGCCGGTCAAGATGCGCCTGGTGGACTACGCGTTCGCCGGTGTGGAGCCGGAGGTCATGGGCATCGGCCCGGTCCCGGCGACCGAGAAGGCGCTGGCCAAGGCCGGTCTGTCGATCGACGACATCGGCCTGTTCGAGATCAACGAGGCGTTCGCCGTCCAGGTGCTGTCGCTGCTGGACCACTACGGCATCGCCGACGACGACCCGCGCGTCAACCAGTACGGCGGCGCGATCGCGTTCGGCCACCCCCTCGCCTCCTCCGGCGTGCGTCTGATGACGCAGCTGGCACGGCAGTTCGAGGAGCAGCCGCACGTCCGCTACGGCATCACCACCATGTGCGTCGGCTTCGGCATGGGCGGCACCGTGATCTGGGAGAACCCGCACTTCGAGGGGGCAGGCAAGTGAGCACCGCAGAACTTCTCAAGGGGGCGGCCGAGCTCTTCCCCGACGAGGTCGTGACCCAGGCGCACGTACGCCACCTCGACCTCCCGTACGGCGCCGGGCGCTTCGCGCTCATCACGCTGGACAACGGCCTGGACCACACCAAGCCGACCACCTTCGGCCCGCAGTCGCTCGCCAACCTGAACGTGGCGATCGACCAGGTCGAGAAGGAGGCCGCGGACGGCTCGATCGTCGGTGTGGGCATCACCGGCAAGCCGTTCATCTTCGCGGTCGGCGCCGACCTCAAGGGCGTCGAGCTGCTGAAGAAGCACGAGGACGCGCTCGCCATCGGCAAGGGCGGCCACGACGTCTTCAAGCGGCTGGCGAAGCTGGCCGTGCCGACCTTCGCGTACTACAACGGTGCGGCCATGGGCGGCGGCGTCGAGGTCGGCCTGCACTGCTCGTACCGCACCGTCTCCAAGGCGCTGCCCGCCTTCTCGCTGCCCGAGGTCTTCCTCGGCCTGGTGCCCGGCTGGGGCGGCTGCGTCCTGCTGCCGAACCTCATCGGCCCCGAGCGCGCGGTCTCGGTCATCATCGAGAACTCGCTCAACCAGAACAAGCAGCTCAAGGGCCAGCAGGTCTACGACCTGGGGATCGCCGACGCGATCTTCGAGGGCGCTGACTTCCTGGAGCAGTCGCTGCTGTGGACCGCCTCCGTCCTCAAGGGCGACGTCGAGGTCGTCCGCCCGGAGCTGGACCGCGGCGACGCCTGGGACCAGGCCGTGGCGCGCGGCAAGGCCATCGCCGACAGCAAGGTGCACGGCGCGGCCCCGGCCGCCTACCGCGCGCTGGACATCATCGCCAAGGCCAAGAACGGCGACCTGCGCCAGGGCTTCGACGCCGAGGACCAGGCCCTCGCGGACCTGATCATGGGCGGCGAGCTGCGCAGCGGCATCTACTCGTTCAACCTGGTGCAGAAGCGCGCCAAGCGCCCGGCCGGTGCCCCGGACAAGAGCCTGGCCCGCCCGGTCACCAAGGTCGGCGTGGTCGGCGCCGGTCTGATGGCCTCCCAGCTGGCGCTGCTCTTCGCCCGCCGCCTGGAGGTGCCGGTCGTGCTGACCGACATCGACCAGGCGCGCATCGACAAGGGCGTGAAGTACGTCCACGACGAGATCGACAAGCTGCTGCTCAAGGGCCGCGTCAACCAGGACAAGGCCAACCGCCTCAAGGGCCTGGTCTCCGGCGTCCTGGACAAGGCGGACGGCTTCGCGGACGCGGACTTCGTCATCGAGGCCGTGTTCGAGGAGATCGGCGTCAAGCAGCAGGTGTTCGCCGAGGTCGAGGCGGTCGCTCCGGCGCACGCCATCCTGGCGACCAACACCTCCTCGCTGTCCGTCTCGGAGATGGCGTCGAAGCTGAAGCACCCCGAGCGGGTCGTGGGCTTCCACTTCTTCAACCCGGTCGCGATCCTGCCGCTGCTGGAGATCGTGCGCGGCGAGCAGACCGACGACGCGTCGCTGGCCACGGCCTTCTCGGTCGCCAAGTCGCTGAAGAAGACTGCCGTCCTGTGCAAGGACGCCCCGGCGTTCGTCGTGAACCGGATCCTGACCCGCTTCATGGGCGAGATCCAGAACGTGATCGACGAGGGCACCCCGGTGGCCGTGGCGGAGAAGGCGGTCGAGCCGCTGGGCCTGCCGATGTCCCCGCTGGTGCTGCTGGAGCTGGTCGGCCCGGCCATCGGCCTGCACGTCTCGGAGACCCTGAACCGCGCCTTCCCGGAGCGCTTCACGGTCTCGCCGAACCTGAAGGCCGTCGTGGACGCCGGCAAGCGCGGCTTCTACGTGTACGACTCGGGCGCGCCCGAGCTGGACCCGGAGGTCGCCGCGCTGCTCCAGCAGGGCGACACGGTCCTCACCGAGCAGCAGGTCCGCGACCGCGTCCTGGACGCCGTCGCACAGGAGATCGGCCTGATGCTGGACGAGGGCGTGGTGGCCGAGGCGCAGGACATCGACCTGTGCCTGATCACCGGCGCCGGCTGGCCCTTCCACCTGGGCGGCATCACGCCGTACCTGGACCGTGAGGGCGTCTCCGAGCGGGTCAACGGCAAGAAGTTCCTCGCGCCGGGCGTCGCGAGCGTCCCCGCGTAACACACGGGTGGGCGGTCCTGCCGCCCCCACGGGTCACTGTCCCGGCACCATCCCTCAGTGGTGCCGGGGCAGTTCCGTATGTGCGGAAGCGACGGTTCGCCGTGCCGTTTCCCGGGGCTCCGGGGCGGCCGTGAGCGCCTTTCAGTGGTGCCAGGGCAGCCGTACCGGTCCGGCGGGCAGCCGGTCCGCCAGGATGTCCGTGAGGAGGCCGGCGAGGCCGTACGGGTACACCTCCTCCGTCGCCGCCGTCAGCTCCTCCGCGCTCCACCACCGGTGGGCCACGATCGTCGCCCGCTCGTGGGCCTCGAAGCCGCCGGTGTCGACGTCGTGCCGGGCCACCCGGTACACGTAGAAGACGTCCTCGAACATCCCCGAGTGCCAGCCCAGGTCGGCGTGGCCGGAGGTGCGGGCCACCGGCCCGGTCAGCGCCGTGTGCGGCACCGACAGGCCGGTCTCCTCGGCGAGTTCGCGTGCGGCGGCCCGCGCCGTGCGCTCCCAGCGGCGCACTCCCCCGCCGGGCGTGAACCAGCAGTACCCCTCCTCGGGCCTGCCCGGGACCTGCTGGGACCGGAAGAGGAGCGTGCGGCCGTCGCCGTCGATGAGCAGGACCCGTGCCGAGCGCCGGGTCCCGGACCGTCTGAATATCGGCATCGGCGCAGCCTACTGCCGCGCCGTCACCCCTGGTTCCGTCACTCGGCCGCGCGGTCCGCCACGATGGCGTCGAGCGTGTCGGTCACCCATGCCTCGGTGGCCTCCTTGGTGACCCCGAGGCCGGCCAGGACACCGTCCCCGTCCTCCTGTTCCAGCAGGGCGAGCAGCACGTGCTCGGTGCCGATGTAGTTGTGGCCCAGCCGCAGGGCCTCACGGAAGGTCAGCTCCAGCGCCTTCTTGGCGGCCGCGTCGAACGGGATCAGGGCGGGCAACTCGCCCTCAGCGGCGGGCGGCAGCGCGGCGGCGACCGCCTCGCGCACGGCCTCGGCCGATGCGCCCTGGGCGGCCAGCGCACGTGCGGCGAGCCCGTCCGGCTCGGCGAGGAGGCCGAGGATCAGGTGCCCGGTGCCGATCTCGGCGTGGCCGCCCGCCCTGGTCTCGTTCTGGGCGGTGACGACGACGTTGCGGGCGCGCGGCGTGTAGCGCCCGAAGCCCTCGTTCGGGTCGAGGTCGGAGGTCGCGGGCCCCTTCGGGACGAAGCGCTTCTGGGCGGCCTGCTTGGTGACGCCCATGCTCTTGCCGATGTCCGTCCAGGAGGCGCCCGAGCGGCGTGCCTGGTCCACGAAGTGGCCGATCAGGTGGTCGGCCACGTCGCCGAGGTGGTCGGCGGCGAGGACCGCGTCGGTCAGCTGGTCCAGCGCGTCGGTGTGGACCTTCTTGATGGCCTCGATCAGGTCGTCGAGGCGTACCGGATGCGTGTCACGTACGGGTTCCACGGAATCTGCCATGCGTCAACCATAGGTTGACGCACCAGCCACCGTCAACCCCGGGTTGTCGATTCTGAGGCACCGTGAGCCCGCGGCGCCCCATCGGTGCCACGATGAACCCATGACAGCGACAACCACCCTCATCGTCGACGGCGCCAACGTCGTCGGCTCGGTGCCCGACGGCTGGTGGCACGACCGGCGGGGCGCGGCCGAGCGGCTGCGCGACGGACTCGTGGCGTACGACGGGACAGGCGTGCCCGGGATCGCCGACCCGCCCGTGGAGCTGGTGCTCGTCGTGGAGGGCGCGGCCCGCGGCGTGGCGAGCGTCGACGGGGTACGGGTGGAGTCCGCCGACGGCAGCGGCGACGACCGCATCGTGGAGCTGGTCGCCGCCCTGCCCGCCGGGCAGCCCTGCGTGGTCGTGACCGCCGACCGGGGCCTGCGCGCCCGCGTCGAGGCGCTGGGCGCCCGGGTGGCGGGGCCGCGTTCCGTGCGCCCGGCCGGCACCGGAGGCGGCCGGGCGCACGGCCGCTGAGAGGGCGTCAGCGCTCGCTGCGGCCCATCCGGCTGTGCGACCGCCCGTACACGAAGTAGAAGACGAGCCCGAGGACCATCCAGGCGGCGAACCGCATCCAGGTCTCCGCGGTCAGGTTGATCATCAGCCACAGGGACGCCAGCACGGACAGGACCGGCACCAGCGGCACCAGCGGGGTACGGAAGGAGCGCGGCAGGTCGGGCCGGGTGCGGCGCAGGATGATCACGCCCAGCGCGACCACGACGAACGCGAACAGGGTGCCGATGTTGACCAGTTCCGCCAGGACGTCGATGGACGTGAACCCCGCCACCACCGCGACCACCACGCCGAGCGCGATCGTGGACCGGTAGGGCGTACCGAAGCGGGGGTGGACCGTGGAGAACACCCGGGGCAGCAGTCCGTCGCGGCTCATCGCGAAGAACACCCGGCTCTGGCCCAGCAGCAGGATCATGCAGACCGAGGTGAGGCCGACCGCCGCGCCGAAGCTGATCAGCCCCGCCCAGAACGGGTGCCCGACGTCCTTGAAGGCGTCGGCCAGCGGCGCGTCCGTGGACAGCCGGCTGTACTTCCGCATGCCGGTGACGACGATGGACACCGCGACGTAGAGCACCGTGCAGATGAGCAGCGAGCCGAGGATGCCGCGCGGTACGTCGCGCTGCGGATTGCGGGCCTCCTCCGCCGCGGTGGCGACGATGTCGAAGCCGATGAAGGCGAAGAAGACCACGGCGGCGGCCGCGAAGATGCCCATCACGCCGAAGCTCGCCGGGGTGAAGCCGAACATCAGCTGGACCAGCGGCGCCTGCCAGCCGCTGCCGCCCTCGCTGGGCACGGCCTCCGGAACGAACGGCTCGTAGTTGGCGCCGTTGATGAAGAACGCGCCGACGATGATGACGAGCAGCACGACGGTGACCTTGACGCCGACGACCACCGCGGTCACCCGCGAGGACAGCTTCATGCCCGCGACCAGAATGACCGTCAGGACCAGGACGAGGATGCAGGCCAGCAGGTCGAACCCGAACTGCCCCTCATGCGTCCCCGAAAGGCTCTGCGGCAGGTGGAAACCCGCGGTGTCCAGCAGCGAGCGGATGTAGCCGGACCACCCGACGGACACCACGGCACAGGCCAGCGCCAGCTCCAGCACCAGGTCCCAGCCGATGATCCAGGCGGGGAACTCGCCCAGCGAGGCGTAGGAGAACGTGTACGCGGAGCCGGCCACCGGGACGGTGGAGGCGAACTCGGCGTAGCAGAGGGCGGCCAGCGCGCAGACCGCACCGGCGACGACGAAGGCGAGGGCGACCGAGGGCCCCGCCGACTCCTTGGCGATCTTGCCGGTGAGGACGAAGATGCCGGTACCGATGATCACGCCGACGCCGAAGACCGTGAGGTCCAGTGCGGACAGCGACTTCCTGAGCGCGTGCTCGGGCTCCTCGGTGTCGCGGATCGACTCCTCGACCGTCTTGGTCCGGAAGAGGCCGCGCCGGCGGCCCTCCGGCTCGGGCAACGAACTGCTCATGTGCGAACCTCCGCCTGGGCGACCGTGCATGAATCCCCAACTGACCGAGTTTCGTCAATTGGCGGAAAAGGCTCGTTCACGGCTTGCCCGGGCGGGCCCGAGATCACTCGATATGCGGAGGGGCCGGCACTCACCCGGTGGAGTGAGCGCCGGCCCCCCGGGCCGCGTGCCGGATCAGTCCCGGGCTGCCCGGGCCGGCTCGGCGGCCCGCCCGTTCCCGGAGTCCGCGGCGTCGTCGTAACGCCCGTCGATCTTCGCGACCAGGCCGGTGACCTGGCGCGCGATGTCCGGCGCGGTGAGTCCGATCTCGGCCATGATCTCCTTGCGGGAGGCGTGGTCGAGGAAGCGTTCGGGGATGCCGAAGTCGCGCAGCGGCACGTCCACGCCCGCGTCCCGCAGCGCCTGCGCGACCGCGGAGCCGACGCCGCCGGTGCGGATGTTGTCCTCGACGGTGACCACGACGCGGTGCCGGGCGGCCAGGCCCGGCAGGGCCGCGTCGACCGGCTTGACCCAGCGCGGGTCGACGACGGTGGCGGAGATGCCCTGCTTGTCGAGCAGGTCGGCGATCTCCAGGCACATCGGGGCGAGCGCGCCGACGGAGACCAGCAGCACGTCCGGCCGGTCCACGCCCTCGGGAGCCTTGCGCAGCACGTCCATGCCGCCGACCCGCTCCACGGCCTCGACGGCCGGGCCGACCGCGCCCTTGGAGTAGCGCACCACGGTCGGCGCGTCGTCGACGTCGACGGCCTCGCGCAGCTGGGCGCGTACCTGGTCGGCGTCGCGCGGCGCGGCGATCCGCAGGCCCGGGACGACCTGGAGGATCGACATGTCCCACATGCCGTTGTGCGAGGCACCGTCGGTGCCGGTGACGCCGGAGCGGTCCAGGACGAAGGTGACGCCGCACTTGTGCAGCGCCACGTCCATCAGGATCTGGTCGAAGGCGCGGTTCAGGAAGGTCGCGTACAGCGCGAAGACCGGGTGCAGGCCGCCCGTGGCCAGGCCGGCGGCGGAGACCGCGCCGTGCTGCTCGGCGATGCCCACGTCGTAGATGCGGTCGGGGAAGGCCTGCGCGAACTTCTTCAGGCCGACGGGCTGGAGCATCGCGGCGGTGATCGCGACGATGTCCTCGCGCTCCCGGCCGAGCTTGACCATCTCCTCGCCGAAGACGGAGGTCCAGTCGGCGCCGGAGGCGGAGACCGGGAGGCCGGTGTCGGGGTGGATCACGCCGATGCCGTGG
This sequence comes from Streptomyces sp. NPDC047117, assembly GCF_040643545.1. NCBI lineage: Bacteria > Bacillati > Actinomycetota > Actinomycetes > Kitasatosporales > Streptomycetaceae > Streptomyces > Streptomyces sp. NPDC047117. Next base: position 15,249 of record NZ_JBEYUN010000030.1, read on the forward strand.
AAGCGGTCGGCCTCGTCCTGCTCGGCGGGCTCGTAGCCGCGGCCCTTCTCGGTGAGGCAGTGCACGATGACCGGGCCGCCGAAGCGCTTGGCGCGCTGCAGCGCGGACTCCAGCGCCTCGATGTCGTGGCCGTCGATCGGGCCGACGTACTTCAGGCCCAGGTCCTCGAACATGCCCTGCGGGGCGATGAAGTCCTTCAGGCCCTTCTTCGCGCCGTGCAGCGTCTCGTACAGCGGCTTGCCGACGACCGGCGTGCGCTCCAGGAGGTCCTTGCCACGGGCGAGGAACCGCTCGTAGCCGTCGGTCGTGCGCAGGGTGGCGAGGTGGTTGGCGAGGCCGCCGATGGTCGGCGCGTACGAACGCTCGTTGTCGTTGACGACGATGACCAGCGGGCGGTCCTTGGCGACGGCGATGTTGTTCAGCGCCTCCCAGGCCATGCCGCCGGTCAGCGCGCCGTCGCCGATCACCGCGACGACGTGGTCGTCCGTACCGCGGACCTGGCTCGCCTTGGCCAGCCCGTCGGCCCAGCCGAGCACCGTGGAGGCGTGGCTGTTCTCGATGACGTCGTGGGCGGACTCGGCGCGCGAGGGGTAACCGGACAGGCCGCCCTTGGCCCGCAGCTTGCCGAAGTCCTGGCGCCCCGTGAGGAGCTTGTGGACGTACGACTGGTGGCCGGTGTCGAAGAGGACCTTGTCCTTGGGCGACTCGAAGACGCGGTGCAGGGCGATGGTCAGCTCGACCACGCCGAGGTTCGGGCCGAGGTGTCCGCCGGTCTTGGAGACCGCGTCGACCAGGAACGTGCGGATCTCCGCCGCCAGCTGCTCCAGCTGCTCCGGGCCGAGCCGGTCCAGATCGCGCGGTTCCCTGATACGGGTAAGCAGGGCCACCCGTGCCTCCTTGCGTTCGAGCGTTGTTCGAACCTGGTCGCCGGTTCGAGCTTGATCGAGCTTGCCGATCAGTCGAGTCTAATGTTCCGCCTCGGACACCGGCGCCCGGGCTGTGCGATCTATGTCACCCGAACGGCCCCGCCTTGGGCATCGTGCCTGGCAGGGCCGTACGGGGTCGGACGGAATGGGCGGCGGCGGGCCCTGCGGAGGGCCGCGCGTGTCCGATTCCGTGGCAGAGCTGTTACGTGCGGCCGGCCGTCTTCTGGGTCCGGCGGGAGACCGAGTCGATGACGACGGCGGCGAGCAGCACCGCGCCGGTGATCATGAACTGGATCTCGCTGGCCATGCCCAGCAGGTTCAGGCCCTGCTGGATGGACTGGATGACCAGCATGCCCAGCAGCGCCGACCAGATCTTGCCGCGGCCGCCGAAGAGGCTGGTGCCGCCGATGACCGCGGCGGCGATCACGTTCATCAGCGTGTTGCCGGCACCGAGGTTCTTCGTGGCGCCGCCGGAGAGGCTGGCGATGAAGAGACCGCCGAACGCGGCCAGCATCCCGGAGATCGCGAAGACCGTGATCCGGACCTTGTCGACGTTGATGCCGGCCCGGCGGGCGGCCTCCGCGTTGCCGCCGACCGCGAAGATCTGCCGGCCGTAGCTCGTCCGGCGGACAACGAAGTCCGCGATCACCAGGACGGCCAGGAAGAGCACGAGGGCCAGCGGCAGGCCGCGCGCGCCCGCCGGCTCGTTCAGCACGTACGCGACGACAAAGGCGATCACCGCGACCACGGCGGTCCGCAGCCCCACCTCGCTCAGCGGCCGCGAGGGCAGCCCGGCGGCCTTGCGCCGCTTGGTGTCCAGCAGCAGCGAGCCGGCGTACGCCAGGACGGCGATCAGCGCCAGGCCGTACGCCGCGGCCTTGTCCTCGAAGTAGTAGCCGGTGAGGTAGGCGACCACGCTGTCGTCCGGCGTGTTGATGGAGCCTTCCTTGCCCATCATCCAGATCTGCAGGCCGCTCCAGCCGAGGAAGCCGGCCAGGGTGACCACGAAGGCGGGCACGCCGATCTTGGCGAAGAAGAAGCCGTGCAGCGCACCGATGAGCGTGCCGCAGGCGATGGCGACCAGTACGGACAGCCAGTCGTTCAGGCCGTTGGTGACGCTGAGCACGGCCCAGACCGCGGCGCCGACGCCGGCCACCGAGCCGACCGAGAGGTCGATCTCGCCCAGCAGCAGGACGAAGACGATGCCGACGGCCATGATGCCGAGGCCGGAGGTGTAGACGCCGATGTTCGCGAGGGAGCCGGCGGACAGGAAGCTGCTGGTCTGCAGCTGGAAGATCACCGCGATGGCGATCAGCCCGAGGACGACCGGGAGCGAGCCCAGCTCGCCGCCGCGCATCCGCCGGGTGAAGTCGGTCCAGTACCCCTTGAAGCCCTGCTCGCGGACGAGCAGCCGCGGGTCGACGGCCGCGGCCGGGACGGCGCCCTGCTCCGCCGGGACGGTCGCCTCGCTCTTGGTGAGGTCGCTGCTCATGACGCGCCCTGCTCCTTCTTGACCTGGTCCGTACGTGCCTTGCGGCGGGTGACGGCGTTGTCCGAGGCGCCGGTGATCGCGGCGATGATCTCTTCGTGGGAGGTGTCCGCCACGGAGAAGACACCGTTGTTGCGGCCGAGGCGCAGCACCGCGACCCGGTCCGCCACGGCCTGCACGTCGGCCATGTTGTGGCTGATCAGGATCACTCCGTGGCCGCGCTCGCGGAGCCGCTCGACGAGGTCGAGGACCTGCGCGGTCTGCTCGACGCCGAGCGCCGCGGTGGGCTCGTCGAGGATGACGACCTTGGGGTCGCCGATCAGCGCGCGGGCGATGGCGACGACCTGGCGCTGACCGCCGGAGAGCGCCGCGACGGGGATGCGGACGCTGGGGATGCGGATGGACAGGGTGTCCAGCAGCTCCTTGGCGCGCTTCTCCATGGCGATCTCGTCCAGCACGGAGGCGCGGCGCAGCTCGCTGCCGAGGAAGAGGTTGGCGACCACATCGAGGTTGTCGCAGAGCGCGAGGTCCTGGTAGACGGTGGCGACGCCGAGCTCCTGGGCGTCGTGCGGCCGGTTGATGCGGACCGGGCGCCCCTCCCACTCGATGGTGCCTTCGTCGATGGGGTGGACCCCGGCGATGGTCTTGACGAGGGTCGACTTGCCGGCGCCGTTGTCGCCGACCAGGGCGACCACCTCACCGGGTTCGATCTCCAGCGTGACGTCCGTGAGCGCCTGGACGGCGCCGAACCGCTTGGAGACCGAGCGCAACGCCAGCACGGGCGCAGCGGACACGTGAATCATCTCCTTCGCCGCCTGTCGGGCGGGAATGGTGCGTACGAGGCTGCCGGGGCCCGCGCCGCTCGGGGCGCGGGCCGCCGAGGGGGTTACTTGATGCCGGCTTCCTCGCAGGCCTTCTTGTAGTCCGCGGTGCAGATCTGGCCGGCCTTGTAGACCTTGTCCTTGATGATCGTGTCCTTGATGTCGTCCTTGGTCACGATCTGCGCGTCGTACAGCTTCGCCGGGATGCCCTTGACCTCGCCGCTGAGGCTGTCGACCTTGTCGGGGGCGACGGAGTCGATCTTCTCGCCCTTGAGGAGCTTGACGGCGACCTCGGCGGTGGTCTCGGCCTGCGGCTTGATCTGCTTGTAGATGGTGAAGGACTGGTCGCCCTTCAGGATCCGCTGGAGACCGGCCAGCTCGGCGTCCTGGCCACCGACCGGGACGTCGATGTTGCGCTGCTTCAGGGCGGTGAGGATGCCACCGGCCATGCCGTCGTTGGCGGAGTAGACGCCCTGGAAGCCGTCCTTGCCGAGCGCGTCGATCGCCGAGTTCATCTTCTTGTTGGCCTCGTCGGTCGACCAGTCCGGGATGTCCTGCTCGTAAGCGATCTTCTTGACCTGCTTGTCCAGGACGCTGTGCGCGCCCTTCTTGAAGAAGGGGGCGTTCGGGTCGGTCGGCGACCCGTTGATCATGACAACGTTGGCATTCTTGGCGTCACTGCCCAGGGCCTTGACCAGGCCCTCGCCCTGGAGGCGGCCGATCTTCTCGTTGTCGTAGGAGACGTAGGCCGAAATGTCGCCCTCGGCGAGTCGGTCGTACGCGACGACCTTCACGCCCTTCTTGGCGGCCTGGTTCACCCAGGACTTGGTGGCCTTGTAGTCGACCGCGTCCAGGATGATCACCTTGACGCCCTGCGTGATCAGCGCGTCGAACTGCTTCTTCTGGGTCTCGGTCTCCTGCGCTGCGTTGTTGTACTTGACCTCGCAGTCCGAGCAGAGTTCCTTGATCTTCTGCTCGATGAACGGCCGGTCGAAGGTTTCGTAGCGCGTGGTCTTGTTCTCCGGCAGCAACAGGCCGATGGTCTTGTTGTCACCGCCGCCGTCACTGCCACCGCCGGCCTTGCCGCAGGCGGCCACGGTCGCGGCCATGGAGACCGCGGTGGTGGCTATGACGACGCGACGCACAAATGCGTTCATGGGGATGGCCCTCCCTGACATGGCCGCGTCCTTGCGGCCGAGGTGTTTGGAGTCAACTCGGCCGCTCGCAGGGCGTCAAGGAGTAAATCCTTAACGAGATGACAACGGTGCCATCCGTTAGCTGTGTGAACTCACAGTGCGCCCCAGCAGTGCTGGGGCGCCCCGCTCGCTTCAGGCAATGGCGGCAGTGTCCGGGCTCAGGGAGCCGTCCAGCAGCGTGGAGTCGCCCATCTCGCTCAGCACCAGCGCCAGCGCGCCCAGCACCTCGGCCCGGCCGCCCAGCGTGCCCGGTACGACGCTCAGCTGCCGCGCCGCGCTGGGGATGGCGTACCGCGACACCGACTCCCGGATCGGCGCCAGCACCAGCTCACCGGCCTCCGCCAGGTCCCCGCCGAGCACCACCCGGCTGGGGTTCAGCAGGTTGCACAGGTTCGCCACGCCGCTGCCGATGTGCCGGCCGACGTCCGCGATCACCCGGCGGCAGCCCGGGTCGCCGTCCCGGGCCAGCTGGACCACGCCCGGCATGGTCAGGTCCGGGCCGTGCCCCGGCTGGAGCAGCGGGAGGACGTACCGGGCCGCGGTGAAGGTCTCCAGGCAGCCGCGGTTGCCGCAGCGGCACACCGGGCCCGACTCGTCCAGCGTGATGTGCCCGATCTCGCCCGCCGTGCCGCCGGGGCCGCGGTAGATCTGCCCGCTTATCACCAGCCCGGCGCCGACGCCGCTGGCCACCTTGATGTACGCGAGGTCCACCGCACCCCGGCCCGCGCCCCACACCAGCTCGCCGAGCGCGCCGAGGTTGGCGTCGTTGTCGACGTGCACGGGCACGCCGAGCCGGGCCGACAGCTCCTCCCCCGGGTTCGTGCCCGTCCAGCCCGGCAGGATCGCGGTCGAGCCGAGGGTGCCGGAGACCACGTCGATCGGGCCCGGCACGCCGAGGCCCACCCCGACGACCTTGGACCGGTCGATGCCGGTCGTCTCCACCAGCCGGCTGACCAGCTGCTCGGCCCGGTCGAAGCCCTCGGCTGCCGAGGCGTCCACGTCGATCGGCTCGGACTCCTCGGCGAGCACCTGGTGCGCGAGGTTGCCGATCGCGACCCGCAGGTGGCTGTGGCCGAAGTCGACGCCGACCACCACGCCGGCGTCGCCGGAGAGCGAGACGCTGCGGGCCCGGCGGCCGCCGGCCGAGGTGGGGGTGACCTCGACGGTCCCGCCGTCCTTCAGCTCCCGCACGATGTTGGAGACCGTGGCCGCCGACAGTCCTGTGGTCCGGGCGATCTCCGCCTGGGTGAGCGATCCCGCCATCCGAACGGCACGCACGACCCGCTCAAGATTGGCCCGGTGCAGCGAGGACTGCGACCCCGGAGTCTCCATCGACTCATCCACTCCCGCCTGCCGCGGGCGGCACGACGACCGCCCGCCGGCCGGGCCGCATCCATGAGGCCCGGCTTGTCTCCAACATGTGAATCTAAGTCGAGCCGCCCGGGTCCGCTCCCGTCAAGTCCTCGACCGCAGGAGGGCGGATATCCACGCACGACGGCCGACGCCTCACGTGGACACGGCTCGGGGCCTTCCGTCGTCCGGCGGCGGAAGGCCCCTGGGAATCCGGCCCGGCGGCCGGCCGCTTCACTTCACCGAACCCGCCGTCAGGCCCGAGACCACGTGCCGCTCGATGAAGGCGAACAGCACGACGACCGGCACGATCGCCACCACGGACGCGGCGAAGAGGTAGTTCCACTCGACCGTGTAGGCGCCGATGAAATTGTTGATGCCGACCGTCAGCGGCTGCTTGTCCGGCTCGGTGGTGAGGGTGAGGCCCATGACGAACTCGTTCCACGCCGAGATGAACGTGAAGATGACCGTGGTGACGACGCCGGGCAGGGCCAGTGGCAGCGTCACCTTCACCATGGCGCCGAAGCGGCTGGTGCCGTCCACCATGGCGGCCTCCTCCAGCTCCGGCGGGATGGAGCCGATGTAGGCCGTCAGGATCCACACCGCGAACGCGAGGTTGAACGCCGCGTTGGCGAGGATCAGCGTCCAGACGGAGTTCAGCATGTCCAGCTGGTGGAACTCCCGGTACAGGCCGACGAGCAGCGCCGTGGGCTGGAACATCTGGGTGACCAGGACGAGCAGCAGGAACAGCTTGCGGCCCCGGTAGCGCATCCGCGCCGTGTAGTAGGCGGCCGGCAGCGAGACCAGCAGCACGAGCAGCGTGGCGCCGCCCGCGACGACCAGGCTGACCTGGAGGTTCTGCCCGAGCGTCGACTCCTTCCAGACCTCGACGAAGTTCGCCCACTCGAAGTGCTGCGGGAGGTACGTACGGTCCCGCAGCTCGCTCTTGGGGCGCAGCGCGGTGACGATCATCTCCAGGTACGGGGCGAGGAAGACCGCGGCCAGCGCCCAGGCGCAGACCGCGATGACGAGGGTGCGCGGCCGGAACGTACGCCGGGGCGCGCGGGCCGTGGGGCGGGCCGCCGTCGCGGTGGCCATCAGTCCTCCTCGTTCCACCGGCTGACCTTCAGGAAGATCAGCACGAGCACCACGACCATCGCGAAGTTGACCACCGACATGGCCGCGGACTCGCCGATGTCGGTCTCCTTCAGCTTGTACATGAACACCATGGTCGTGGAGGTGTCATAGCCCGGGCCGCCCTGCGTCATGGCCCAGATGATGGGGAAGGAGTTGAAGACGTTGATGAGGTTGATGACCACGCCGACGAGGAACGCCGGCCGCAGCAGCGGCAGCGTGATCCGCCGGTACGTCTGCCAGGTCCCCGCCCCGTCGATCCGCGACGCCTCGTACACGTCCCGCGGGATGGTCTGCAGCCCGGCGAGGAGGGTGTACGTGGTGAAGGGCAGGGAGACGAACACCGCGACGGCCATCATCCACGGCCAGGCGGTGCCCGGGGAGCCGAGCCAGTCCCGGGAGCTGTCGATGAGGCCGAGGTCCAGCATCAGCGTGTTGAGCACGCCGGCCGTCTGGTTGAGCATCCATTTGAAGCCGACCGCGGTCATCAGCACGGATGCCGCCCAGGGGGCGATGAGCGCCCAGCGCGTGATGCGGCGGCCGGGGAAGTTCTGGTTGAACAGCTGGGCGAGGGCCAGCGAGAGCAGCATGGTGACCGCCACGACGACGACGGTCCACACCGCCGTCCACAGCAGCACCGCGCCGAAGTCGCTCTCCGCGAAGAGCTTCGCGAACTTGTCCGTCCCCGCGCCGCCGCGCACCTTTCCGGCGATGGAGATGTTCAGGAACGAGGTGCGGATCAGCTCGACGACCGGCCAGACGACCACGGCGAGAATCAGCAGGATGACGGGCGCTATCCAGGGCAGCGGGCCGAGCCTGGCGAGGCCGCCGCGGCGCCGCGCCGGCCCGGACACGCGCCCGTCCCGTCCCCGGCCGGCGGCCGGGGACGGTGGGGCCTTCAGTGACACGGAAGCTCCTTGCGAAAAGGGGGGCGCTGCCCGTTACTTGGCGTCGGCCGCCGCCGATTCGGCCTTCTTCTGGAGGTCTCCGAGGACCTGCTTCGGATTGTCGGTGACCGCCTTGCCGCCGGTCTTCTTGATCTCGGCCGAGATGACGTCCCAGGAGGTGTCGCCCAGCGGGTAGAACTTGGCCTTCGGCAGCACCTCGAAGAACGGCTCCAGGTCCTTGTGCTTGCCGTTGCTCTGCATCTCCTTGAGCACGTCCTGGGTGACCGGCATGAGGTTGTACATCTCGTCGAACTGGAGCATCTTCTTGGAGTACGTGAAGTCCAGGAACTTCTTCACGCCTTCCTTGTCGGCGCCGCCGTCCTTGAATGCCATCATCCAGTCGGCCACGCCGAGGGTGCTGTCCAGCGGACCGTTCTTGCCCGGAATGGGCGCGACGCCGTAGTCGACCTTGCCCTCCTTCGCCATCTGGATGAGGCTCGGGTGGCCGTTGAGCATGCCGACCTTGCCGGCCGCGAAGTCGGCGAAGGCCGTCTTGCGGTCGGTGGACGCCGGGTTGGCATAGGTCAGACCGGGGTCGACGAGCTCGGACTTCAGCCAGCCGAACGTCTCGACGTTCTTCGGGCTGTCGATGGTGTACTTGCCGCTCGCGTCGGTGTATCCGCCGCCGTTGCCCAGTTCCCACATCATCGTCTCGCCCTGGGCCTCTTCGGGGCCGAGGGGCAGCGCGTAGGGGGTCTCCGCGGCCTTCGAGGACTTTATCTTCTTCGCGGCGCCGGCGAGTTCGTCCCAGGTCTTCGGGGGCGTCTTCACGCCCGCCTTCTTCAGGACGTCCTTGTTGTAGAACAGCACGCGGCTGGAGGAGACCCACGGAATGCCGTACTGCGTGCCCTTGACCTCGCCGGCCTTGGCGAAGGTCGGGATGAGATTGGCGCGGGTCTTCGGCGACAGCACCTCGTCCGCCTTGTAGAGCAGATCGTCCGCGACCTTGTCGGCATAGCCGCCGGTCTGCAGCAGGTCGGGCTCGTTGCCCGCCTGGATCATGTTCTTCACGGTCTTGTCGATCTCGTTCCAGTTGACCACCTGGACATCGACCTTGTAGCCCTTGTTCGCCTTCTCGAATTCCTTCTTCACATCCGCCCAGTAGACCTTGGACGCATTGGATGCCTTGTCCCCGTAATCGGCGGCGACCAGCTTGATGGTCTTGCTGTCGCCGCTGTCTCCCCCACCGCCGCAGGCGGCGAGCGCCAAGGACATGGCACACATCGCCGCTCCCGTGGCGATCATCCGATTCCTCATGTGTTCAACCCTTCGACATTCATACCGGTAAAGGACCGGAAAAGACGTGGTAAGAGCTCACTTCAGGGCGCCCGCGGTCAGCCCCGCCTGTACCTGCCGCTGGAAGACCACGTACACGACGAGCACCGGGAGCATCGCGATCGTCAGGCCGGCGTAGAGCGCTCCCCAGTCGCCGTGACTGCCCTGGGAGATCGCGAGCGACGCGAGTCCCTGCGGCAGCACGTAACTGCCCTCGCTCTCGTTGTTGAGCAGCAGTGGCAGCAGGTACTGATTCCACTGGCCGAGGAAGTTGAAGATGCCGATGCTCACCAGGCCCGGCTTGGCCATCGGCAGCATGATCTGGAAGAACGTGCGGGTGTGCGAGGCGCCGTCCACCATCGCCGCCTCCTGCACCCCGGTCGGGAGGGTGCGGAAGAAGGAGGTCAGGAAGAAGACGGTGAAGGGCAGCGAATAGGCGATGTACGCGATGATCAGGCCCGGCCGGGTGTCGAGGAGGCCGAAGTTCTCCATCACGGCGTACAGCGGGACGAGGGCGAGGATGACCGGGAACATCATGCCGCCCGCGAACAGCAGGAAGATGACGCGATTGCCGGGGAAGGCGAAGCGGGCGATCACGTAGGCGGCCATCGAGCCGAGCAGCATGGTGCCGGTGAGCGAACCCGCGAGGATCAGCAGGGAGTTCAGCGCGTACCGGCCGATGTTCGCCTCTGCCCAGGCGTGCGAGAAGTTCTCCCAGTGCAGCGACAGGGGGATGCCCATCGGGTCGCTGAGGATGTCGCCCGACGTGCGGAACGACGTCACCGCGACCCAGATCAGCGGGCCCGCCGCCATCACCACCCAGAGGATGAGGAAGGCGTGCGAGAAGACGTTGAGGGTGGCGCTCTCGGAGGAACGGCCGCGGCCGGGGGCGCGCCGGGACGGGGTCTCCCGCGACTGCTCCGCGGTTCCGGATGTGGTCGTCATGGCGGTATGGCTCCCGCGGTCAGTATTCGATCCGGTCGCGGTTCCCGAGCCTCATGATGATCAGGGAGAACACCACGCTGAGGACGAGGAGCACGACACCGATGGAGGTGGCATAGCCGAACTGGCCGTCACGGAAACGCTCGTAGAGGAAGACCGGGGTCACCTTCAGGGCGTTCCCCGGCACCATGACGAGGACGATGGCGAACGAGTCGAGGGCCTGGATGCCCATGTAGATCCAGCTGGTCCGCACCGTGTCGTAGATCAGCGGGAGCGTGACGTGGAAGAAGGTCCGGGACCGGCCCGCGCCGTCCAGCAGCGCGGCTTCGTAGATGTCCTTGGGGATCGCGCCCATCGCCGCGGAGAACAGCACGACGTAGAAGCCGACGAAGCTCCAGGACAGCACGGTGAGCACCGCGATGAGGGCGAGGGTGTGGTTCCCGCCCAGCCAGGCGGGGCCGGCCACGCCCGCGCTCTTCAGCGCGCCGTTGAGCAGGCCGCTGTTGGTGCTGAATACCCGTCCCCAGACGACGGCGATGATGGCGACGGAGAGGACCTGCGGGAAGAAGTAGACGACCTTGTAGAACGCGGATCCCGCGACGCCCGCGACGGCCTGTCCCCTGCGGTGCCGGCCGCCCGCCGTGAGCATGTAGGCGAAGAACATGCCCAGGACGAGGGTGATGAGCGGGGCGATGACGAGCAGCGAGAGGCTGGTGGTCAGCGAGTCCCAGAACCGCTCGTCGTGCCACATCTTCTCGAAGTTGCCGAGCCCGATGAAGTTCGCCACCGGCCCGCCGGACCAGTCGGTGAACGAGTAGTAGATCGCCTGGATGAACGGCGAGACGACGAATATCGCGTAGAAGACGAGTGGCAGGACCAGGAAGCCGGCGATGAAGCGGTACTTGTCGAGCGTGCGGTATCTCCGGTCGTTCCGCACGCTCTGAGGCGTGAACCGGGGCGGCAGGAAGACCGCCGCGAGAAAGGCGAGCCGCCCCGGTGCGGCGACGTCGTGCGTCCGGTGGTCACTCGTCGTGGAGGGCGGAGACTTGTCCACCCGTGCTTGTGCGATCACGCCGCCCCGCTTCAGATCTGTGGTACCCGTGCTCCGTACTGGTCCGTGCCGTACTCGGTCGTGCCCGTGCCACGCCGCCGTCGCGGTGTCGTCAGGCCTTCTTGACCTTGCTGATGTCGGGGTCCTTGGCCACGCGGTCGGACGCCTTCTGCATGGTGTCCATCACGCCCTTCACCGACATGTCACCCACCATGAACCTGGCCATGGCGCCGTCGAAGTCGTTCTCGAACAGCTCCTCGTACCACTCCTTGAAGTACGGGATGACGATGTTGTCGCCGGCCGCCGTGATGGCCTGCTGGGCGCTGTCGACGCCGGGCGGCAGGTCCATGCCGTCGATCGCGCCCTTGAGCGCGGGGATCGACGAGACCTCCTTGAAGAAGTTCTGCGCGGCCTTCTTGCTGTACATCATCCGGAGCCACTCCATGCCGCCCTGGACGTTCCTGGCCTTGGCCGGTACGAGGAAGGGCTCGCCCGGCGGGGCGTAGAGCGTGCCGAACGGCAGCTTGTCGCTCTTGTCGAGCGAGGGGGTGGCGCCGACGGTCATGCCGAAGCCTTTCGGCACGGTGTCCTTGGCCTCGCTCTCCACCCAGGAGCCGTCGGGGATGAAGACGCACTTGCCCTTGGTCCAGGCGGTCTGCATCTCGGTGTGCGCGTCCTGGCCGTCGAAGCCGCTGAGCACGTACTTCTTGGCGACCAGCTCCTCGAACGCCTCCAGGACGGACTTCACCGCGTCGTGCTTCCAGGCGTTCGGCTCCAGGTAGTCCATCGCCTCGATGACCTCGCGCCCGCCGGCCTGCGCGAACATCGCGTACATGCTGAAGAGCATGTAGCGGGCGTGGCCGCCCGGGTAGCTCCAGCCGTGGATGCCCTTGGTCTTGGCCTTGCGGCAGACGGCCAGCATCTCGTCCCAGGTCTTCGGGTACTCCATCTCCAGCTCGTCGTTCAGGAGCCGCTTGGAGTACCAGTTGCCGTACACCGTCATGGCGATGTTCAGCTGGTAGCAGCCGTCGGTGCCGAAGCTGCCCATCTTCTCCATGCCGGCGACGAGGGTGTCCCGGACCTTGACGCTCGGGTCGTCCCACGACGGGGCGTCGAGCAGCTCGGTGAGATCGGCCACCTGCTCGTTCTTCACGAGCTTGCCGATGTTCATGTCGTCGGCGCCGGAGTTGTTGATCACGTCTGCCGTCGGATTGCCTCTGATGATCTTCGGCTGCACCTGCGTCGCGATGCGCTCCGTGGCCTTCTGCACCGGCTTGGCCTTGGGGTACTTCTCCGCGTACATGTCGGTCACGTACTGCGCGTACTTGTCGCCGTAGCCGCCGTTGAAGATGTAGACCGCGAGGCCCGCGTCCGCCTTCACGCCGAGCGGGTTGTCCTTGCTCTTCTTACCCTTTTCGGCCCGGTTCTCATCACCGCCGGCGCTGGCGCACGAACTGAGAGCGCCGACCGCGGGCACCGTGAGGATGCCTGCCGCCGCCGCCCTCTTCATCACGTCACGACGGTTGAGGCTGGTGGATCCCATGCTCAAGTCCTCGCTCTCTCCGGGACTCAGGCGGTGAACCGGACCCTCCCCGGCACCGCGGTGGTGTGAAGCTGGGGTCGTACGGTGCTGCTGTGGCGCTCAGCCTGTAGTGAGCGTGACGGCATGGGAGGACACTCAAGTCCTTTTCGCAGCCCGGGCGTTCGCCCGGCCCCTCCCGCCACGGGCCAGCATCCGGCCGAACGGCGATGCTGACGCCGACAGGTATAGTCCTCTCCACACGAATCGGGCAAGATCGAAAGCAGGTTTGGGCGCCGGTCTTTTCCGAGTTGAGACCTCCGGACCAACCGTGCATCCCCGACGCTCCGTCCGCAGGGGCGGCCCGTCCGTCAGGGGCGGCCCGGCGCCCGGTACTGCCACCCGGCCCGCCGCCACACGGCCGGGTCGAGCACATTGCGCCCGTCGACGATCCCGCGCCCCGCCACCACCGCGCCCAGCTCCGCCGGATCCAGCCGCACGAACTCCTGCCACTCGGTGAGCAGCAGCACCACCCGCGCCCCGCGGGCCGCCTCCGTCGCCGAGGTGGCGAAGCCCAGCTCCGGGTACGCCTTGCGCGCGTTGTCCAGCGCGACCGGGTCGTACACGGACACCAGGCCGCCCCGCTGCTGGATCTCCCTGGCCACGTGCAGGGCGGGCGAGTCGCGGATGTCGTCGGAGTCCGGCTTGAAGGCCGCCCCGAGGACGGCCACGGTACGGCCGTCGAACGAGCCGCCGACGAGGTCGCGGGCGAGTTCCACCACCCGGTCCCGGCGGCGGAGGTTGATCGCGTCGATCTCGCGGAGGAACGACAGCGCCTCTCCGGCGCCCAGTTCGCCGGCGCGGGCCATGAAGGCACGGATGTCCTTGGGCAGGCAGCCGCCGCCGAAGCCGAGCCCCGCGCTGAGGAAGCGCCCGCCGATGCGGTCGTCGTGGGACAGCGCCTCCGCGAGCCGCACCACGTCCGCACCGGCCGCCTCGCACACCTCGGCCATGGCGTTGATGTACGAGATCTTCGTGGCCAGGAAGGAGTTCGCGGCCACCTTGACCAGCTCGGCGGTGGCGAAGTCGGTGACCACGACGGGGACCTCGCCGAGCGGCGCGTAGAACGCGCGCAGCACCCGCTCGGCGTACGGGGTGCGGACGCCGAGGACGATGCGGTCCGGGGTGAGGGTGTCCGCCACCGCGAAGCCCTCGCGCAGGAACTCGGGGTTCCACGCCAGGTCGGCCCGGTCACCGGCGGGCGCGAGCCCCCGCAGTCGGCCGGCGAGCCGCTCGGCCGTGCCGACGGGCACGGTCGACTTGCCGACGACCAGGCACGTCCGCGTCAGGTGCGGGGCCAGCGCGTCGACGGCCGCGTCGAGCTGCGACACGTCGGCCGCGTACCCGTCGGCGCGCTGCGGCGTGCCGAGGCACAGGAAGTGCACGTCGCCGAAGTCGGCGGCCTCCCGGTAGGAGGTGGTGAACCGCAGCTTCCCGGTGGCCAGCCCCCGGCGCAGCAGCTCGCCGAGCCCCTTCTCGTGGATGGGCAGCTCGCCGTCGTTGAGCCGTCTCACCTTGTCCGCGTCGACGTCCAGGGCCAGGACGTCATGGCCCAGTTCGGCCATGCACGCGGCGTGGGTGATGCCGAGATAGCCGCTGCCGATCACCGTGGTGCGGTACCGCATGGACGAGCCTCGATTCATGTGACGGTCGGGTCGAGGGAGGGAGAGCCGGCCGCCGGCACCGTGCGCTCGGGGGCGCGCGGGAGGCGGCGGACGGGGGTGACGGCGATCAGCGCCGCGGCGCAGCAGAAGCCGATCACCGTGGCGACCATCAGCATCCGGTGGACGCCGACGACGGTGCTCGCGGGGCCCGCGATCATCTGCCCGAGCGGGACGGCCAGGATCGAACCCGCGATCTCGTAGGCGGACACCCGGTTGAGCCGGTCCTCGGGGATCTGGGTCTGCATGGTGGTGGCCCACTGGACGCCCCAGAACGCCCAGCCGACGCCGCTGATCCCGTACCCGAGCATGAGCAGCGGCTGGGCCGGTACCAGGGACGCCGCGAGCGGCATCAGCGGGAACAGGAACATCGCGATTCCGCCGCCGAAGAGCGGCCGGGACGGGCGGACCCGGATCGCGATGACGCCGCCGAGGACGCAGCCGGCGCCGAACGCCCCCTCCGCGTAGCCGAACGCGGCGCTGCCGTGCGCCTCCGTGATGGAGGCCGCGCCCAGCGGGGTGATGGGGCCCCAGACGAACATGCCCAGCATCCACCAGATGAGGATGACCGCCCACAACCAGGACCGGGACCGGAACTCGTGCCAGCCGGTCAGCAGGTTCTCCAGCGTGGAGGCCGACCGGTCCACCACGAAGCGCGGCAGCCGCAGCGCCACCAGGCACAGCCCGCTGACCGCGAAGGTCCCCGCGGTGACGGCGAACGCCACGGCCGCCGAGGTGGTCGCGACGAGCGCCCCGGACAGCGCGGGCCCCGCCATCGTGGACATCCCCTGGGCCACCCGCAGCACGCCGTTGGCCTGCTGCGGGTCGGCCGCGACCTGGGGCACCAGGCTGGTGACGCCCGGCTGGAACATCGCGGTCGCGGTTCCGCCCAACAGGGCCACGCCCACCACGAACCACAGCGGCGGGTGCCCGAGCAGGAAGTAGGCGGCGAGCGCGCCCATGAGCAGGAACCGCGCCGCGTCGGCCGCGATCATCTGCGGCCGGGGGTGGAACCGGTCCGCGATCACCCCGCCGAACACGACGAAGAGCGCGAACGCGCCCATCCAGGCGCCGAGCGCGAACCCGACCGCGCTCACCCCGTACCCGAGCGCGAGCATCGCGACCGACAGCGCGACCGGGAGCATCGCGTCGCCCAGCATCGACGCGATGCGGGCGATGAAATAGAGACTGAAGTTCCGGGTCCACAGACGGGACGGCGCTGCGCCGGACAGAACCATGCGGCTTCCTTCGATCGTTCCGTTACGGAGGCGTCGGACCGCTCAGAGGTCCACCCGCACCCCGTAGGTCCGCAGCCAGCTGTCCAGCTGCAGCGCCGTCTCCAGCACCGCCCGGCTCACCCCGTCCGTCAGGGCCGCGGCCCCGCCCCGGGCCACCGCCGCCGCGAGATCGGCGGAGAGCAGCGGGCCGACCGGGCTCTCGGGGGACCGGACGACGGCCACCAGCCGGTCCCGGAGCACCCGGTCGTAGCCGGTGTCCCGGAGGTTGGGGTAGGGGGTCTTGACCCGCATGGCGACCGGCTCGGGGAGCAGGTCCTTCATCGCCGCGCGCAGCAGGCTCTTCTCCCGCCCGTCGAAGCCCTTCATGGCCCGGGGGATGTTGAAGGTGTACTCGACCAGGCGGTGGTCGGCGAACGGGACCCTGATGTCCAGCCCGGACGCCATGCCGAGGCGGTCCAGGCGGTCGAAGAGGACCCGGGAGTGGCGGGTGTGCGCCAGGTACGTGACCTCCCGGTAGCGGGCCTCGTCCGCGTCGTCGAGCCGGTCCGCCGCGATCTCCGCGACGGCGTCCCGGTGGCAGTCGTGCTCGTACCCGGCCAGGTCGAGCTTGGTGAGCAGGCCCGCGTCGAAGACGGCGGCATTGCCCCGGAAGCGCGGCCTGCCCTCCGCGACCCACGGGAAGGTGGAGGTGGCGATCCATTCGGGCAGCCGGTTCCAGTTGTACCCGCCGAAGACGTCGTCGCCGCACTCCCCGGAGAAGGCGACGGCGGCGTGCTCCCGCGCGGCGCGGAACAGCAGGTGCAGCGAGGCGTACTGGTCGCCCTTGTTCAGGGGCACGTCGTAGGCGGCGAGGACGGAGGCGCGCAGCTCCGGGTCGAGCAGGTCCAGGTCCTTCAGGGAGATCTCGCCGTGGTCGGTGCCGACGTGCTCGGCCAGCTGCCGGGCATAGAGGTGGTCGTCGTTGCCCTGTTCACCGGCGGGCCGGCGGGGGTCGTGGTCGTTGACCGCGAGGGAGCGGACCGGGCCAAGGCCCTGCTCCCCGGCCACCTTGGCCTCCAGGGCGGTGAGGGTGCTGGAGTCCAGGCCGCCGGAGAGCAGGGCGCAGGGCGGCGTGTCGCCCGCCATCTGCTCGGTGACGACGGTTTCGAGGAGGCCGCGGACGGCGTCGACGGTCGCGTCCAGGCTGTCGTGGTGGTCGGCGATCCGCAGTCCCCAGTACCGTCGTTCGACCGTGCCGGCCCGGGTCACCCGCACCGTGTGGCCGGGGCGGACCTCGTGCATGCCGCGGAAGATCGCGTGGCCCGGCACCCGGGCGACGGAGAGGATGTCGCGGAGGCCGTCGGCGTCGACGACGGGGGTGAAGTCCGGGTGGGCGAGGATCGCCTTCGGCTCGGAGCCGAAGAGCACGCCGGCGGGCGTGATCGCGTAGAACAGCGGCTTCACCCCCATCCGGTCCCGGACCAGGAGAAGTTCCTCGCGGCGTACGTCCCAGAGCGCGAAGGCGTAGGTGCCCTCGATGCGCGTGACGCAGTCGGCGCCCCATTCGAGGTAGGCGTGCGCGACGGCCTCGGCGTCGGTCCCGGTCCTGAGGTCGTGGCCGAGCGAGCGGAGTCTGCTCCGCAGCTCGCGCGCGTTGAAGACCTCGCCGTTGAGGGTGAGTACCGCGCGCGGCCCCGAACCGTCCGGCACGACGAGCGGCAGCGCGCCGCCCTCGGGTACGGCCGCGGACCGCCGCCGGTGGCCGAGCGCTGCGTGCCCCGACAGCCACAGGCCCTCGCCGGCCGGGCCGCGGCGGGCCAGCGTGGCCGTCATGGCCTGCACGGTGTCCCGGTCGGGGGCCACGTTGCGGGAGAAGTCGACCAGGCCGGCGATACCGGACATGCGGTACTCCTTGAGAAGTCGGTGAGCGTGGGGTGGGTGTGCGGCGCGCGGCCGCGTACGCGGGGTTCTCGCGCGTACGCGGCCGGCAGCGGGCGGCTACGGGACGTCGTAGTCGCCGTGGATGTCGCAGGCGTACCACTGGGCCATGGCGCGCATGCCCTCGAAGACCGACGCGGCGGGGCGCCAGCCGAGTTCGGCCGTGATCAGGTCCGTCGACATGGTCCACCGCTCCGCTCCGGGCTCCCGGCTCTCCTCCCGGGGCGTACGGCGCGAGACGTCGGAGACCAGGTCGGCCAGCTCCTCCTCGGTGTACGTCGCCGAGGCCACGTTGAGGACCGGCCGGTCGGCCGGGGCGGCGAGGACGGCGCCGATCGCGTCGGCCATGTCCCGGTAGTCCAGGATCTGGTGCGCCCGCCGCTCGTTCAGGGTGAGCGAGTGGCGGGTCCACGCCAGGTGGACCCACTCGACGGGGGCGCTGCCGGCGGGCGCGTGCGGCCCGACCGGCGCGGCGAGGCGCAGCACCTGGACCGGGGTCCCGGTCCGCTCGCCCCACTGGCGGCAGCGCTCCTCCTCCTGCCACCAGCCCAGGGCGACGGGGTCGGCCGGCGGCCCGGCGAGCGCCGTCTCCGGCACGGGCCCTTCGGGGCTGCCGCGGTAGACGGCCGCCGAGCCGGCGAGGACGAACCGCGCCACCCCCGCCTTGCCCGCCGCCGTCAGCACCGCGTCGGTCAGGTCGGCGTCGGCCGGGGAGCCCAGGTGGACCACGCACGGGACACCGTCCAGGTCCCCGGCGTCCGGCACGCCCGGCACGTATTCCGCGCGGTGGCCCAGGTCGCCCAGCAGCCGCGCCAGTTGACCACCGAAGCGGGCGTCGCCACCGGTGACGGCGAGGCGGGCGGCGCCGGGCTCCGGGGCCACGGGGCGCGACTCGGCGCGGCGTCCCTCCGCCAGCGCCGCCAGGGCCAGGTCCCGTGCCACAGGAGCCATGGCGAGCAGTTCGGCGGCGGTGTACTCCTCGCACAGGCCGCCCGGCACCAGCGTCTCCAGCACCGCGGCCGCCACCGCCGGGTCGGGCTCCGGCGCCCCGGCGGTGACGACGCCGAGCGCGAAGCCCGTCGCCCACACGGCCCGGGTCACCCGCTCGGGCAGCGCGCCCGGTCCGGCCGCCGCGTAAGCCGTACGGCACTGGTCGAGCAGCCCCTCGCGCCGCAGGTACCGCTCCGTCTCCAGGTACTCCCACTCCGTGCCGCGCCGCACCGCGCACCGGGCGTCGCCGTACTGGTAGAAGGGGACGACCGGGAAGCGCGGGCAGTCGTACGTCGCCGGCTCCTCGGCCCGGTCGGCGAAGAGCGTCGCCTGGCGGAAGCCGTGGTAGCTGTTGCCGGCGATGCTGGGCACCTCGTCGTGCTGCACCGTGCTGGGCGTGGTGAACCGCACGGGGATGCCGAGGGAGTTGAGGTACTGCTGCATCACGACGTCGTAGGGCCAGCCCTCGCCGTGCTCCTCCTGGAAGCGCACGTACCCGCGGGCGACGTCGGCGGGCAGCATCAGCGCCTGGCAGGGCACGTGCTCCTGGAGGGTGTACGCCCACGGGGAGCCGGTCAGCGCCGCGAGACGGGCCACGGCGCCGTTGCGCGCCTCCCATCCGGCGTAGAAGGAGACGGCCTCGTCCGGGACCCGCGACGCGACGCGCTCGACCTGCTCGTAGAACCCGTCGGCCAGCAGGACGTCGTCCTGGAGCACCAGGTGGTGGGTGGCGTCCGGCGCGACGCAGCCCCAGGAGACGAGCGCGGTGCGCAGCGCCGTCGGCCGCCCTTCCGGCTCGGGGTCGGTGGTGACCCGTATCCGGCCCTCCGGGTCGGCCTCGGCGAGGAGCCGGGCCTCCTTCAGGCGCTTGGGATGCGCCATCACGGCACCGCTCAGCGTCACCGGTCGACGGGGGGAATCCATGGCATTACCTCACAGGCGTGGTCGGGGCGGTCGGCGGACGGTCAGCCGGCAGTGGTGGCGTCGGTGTTGCGCACCTTGCGCACGTTCTCCTGCAGGCCGTGGTCCGCGCCCCGCTCGCGTTCGAGCCGGATCATCCCGGCGGGGCGGTAGTTGAGGATGTAGGCGCGGCGCACCCCGTCCGTGGTGTTGCCGCGGGAGTAGTGCAGGGTGTGGCCGTCGTGCGCGACCCCTTCGCCCGCCGACACGGGGACCGCGGTGGCACCGGGCTCGTCCTCGGCGCAGTCGGTCTCGATGTTCTTGCCGTCGCTGGTCGGGCGGTGCGGGCGCAGCGGCTGCCGGTGCGAGCCCTTGACGTACCACATGCAGCCGCTGTCGAGGACGGCCTCGTCGAGCGCCACCCACACGGTGACCGCACGGGTGTCGGGGAGGTCGATCCAGTAGGCGGCGTCCTGGTGCCAGGGCGTCGGGACTCCGGTGTGCGGGTCCTTGTGGATCAGCATGTCGAAGTCCAGCTCGGCGTCGTCGCCGATGAGTTCGCGGGCCACCGCCAGCGCCCGGCTGTGCAGCGGGAGGTCCAGCAGCGGCTTGTGGAGCGCGGAGGGCCACATGATCTGGGTGATGTTCTCCCGCACGCCGTCCCGGCGCGGAACGTGGGAGCCGAGGTCGGAGCGCTTGTCCCCGCTCTCTATCTCGCCGCTCAGAAAGCGGTCGTAGATGTCCCGGTACATCTCGACCTCGTCCGCGGAGAGCAGCGGTCCGGTGGCGGCGAAGCCGTCCTGCCGGAACACCTGCGCCACTTCGAGATGAGCGCTCACTGTCATGCCGAACCCTTCCCCATGAGCGGTCGCACGGCATGCCGCATTCAGCCCGGGCAGGGCGGAAACGTCGACAGAGAAAGGCGACCACGCCGAATCTGTGATGATCTCGGTAATGCTTGAACGCGAACCGGGAAACGGGCGGAACGACTGATGCCCGATGCGGTCGGGGCACGAATACGGAGTCAGTTACTCCACGTACTCGGCAGCAGGAAAATCATGATGATCCCTGAACACCCATGATCCGATCGCCCCCCGTTCGACCTTCGTTCTTCGCAGCGCCGAGCAATCTAAGGGGCGGCCGTCCCGCCGGTCAAGTATTTCTATCGGCGCTTCCGCTTTCCGCCGGAACACCGCACCGACCAGCGGAAATTCGAGGGCGCCCGCCTTCGTGACAATTATTCAGTGTCCTTGCGTAATGGGTAACGGCCCGCGCTCCGGGAGGAATTCCGGGCTTTCCCGGGGCAGCGGGCGGATCCCGCTCTATGATCTGCGACGGCCCGCACGCCCTGTCGTTGCGATCATGGCCGGTACACCATCGGAGGAGACGACAATGAGCGTTCAGGAGACGGTCCCGGAGCACGGGCTGACGGTGCGCGCCCGGCATCGCCGGAACCCCTACGACTACCTCTTCGACGGCGACCGGCTCGACGCGCTCCTGCTGGAGCTCGGGCGGAAGCGCGCGGCGAGCATCCACCGCCACCACACCGCCGATCCGTCCGCCGCACCCCTCGGCACCTACCCCCGCGCGGCCATGGGCTTCGTCCTCCTGGACCCCACGGCCGGCCCCTGGACACCCAACGAGGCCGCGGTGCTCGGCGTGATCACCATCGGCGAGGACGCCCACCGCTTCCTGCCCAACGCGGCCGCCAAGGCCGCCGGCCACCGGCGGCTCGGACGCAACTACGGCGAGGCGGTCCTCGTCGACACCCATCTGTGCGGCAGCGCCGGCTTCCGCTACGGGCACTCCGCCGAGGTGCGCGGGCAGATCGTCGGGGCCAGCTCGCAGTCCCCTGACCAGGACCTGTTCGAAGCCGGGCAGCTGGCCAGGGACTTCGTCGAGGCCGTCACCGCGGCGCACCGCGCGTGGGAGGAGCGGGTGGGTCCGGGCGACTGGCTCGCCGCTGACGACGCGCCGCACCAGGAGTACGTCGACATGGTGAGCTTCTTCTCCCCGGCGTCCGCGCCCGCCTGAGGGGCCGTTTCCCGGCCGTCGCCCTTGACACTCCTTGCCGCTTGCCGCCCTACTGGTCCTTTGCGAGCACGCTGACAACGTTGTCCAACTCGTAGGGAGGCACCACGCGGATGGGGCACAGACCTCGACACAGACGCCGGCCGGCGGCCGTGGCGATGACCGGAGCGCTCTCCTTCGCCCTCGTCGTGGCGGGCCAGGGCGCGGCCGTCGCGAAGCCGGACGCGGCAGCCCGTACCGACCGGGCGTTCAGCTCCTCCTTCGAGGAACGCGACGCCGCGCCGGACTGGCTGAACACCGTGGAGACCGGCCCGGACGGCAGGAAGAAGGCCGCCGGCGTCAACGGCGGGTACAGCTCCGGCATCCCGGGCAATGTCACGGACCATGTCACCGACGTCCGGGCCAGTGCGGAGAACACCGGCGGCGGCGAGGTGAAGGAGAACCTCGCCGACGGCGACCCGGGCAGCAAATGGCTCACCTTCGAGCCCACCGGCTGGGTGGAGTTCGACCTCGACAAGAGCGTCAAGGCCGTCACCTACGCACTGACTTCGGCCAATGACCACGCCGAGCGCGACCCCGCGGACTGGACCCTCAAGGGGTCCACGGACGGCAAGGACTGGAAGGTCCTCGACAGCCGGGCGGACCAGTCGTTCCCGGAGCGCCATCAGACCAGGACGTACGACCTCGGCGACGCGGGCGACTACGCGCACTATCGCCTCGAAGTGACCGCGAACAACGGCGCCGACGACGCGCTGCAACTCGCCGAGGTCCAGCTGTCGGTGGGCGGCGACGACACCCCCGCCCCCGGCGACATGCTCTCCCTCGTCGACCGCGGCCCGAGCGGCTCGCCGACCGCCAAGGCCCGGGCCGGCTTCACCGGCACCCGCGCCCTGCGCTACGCCGGGACGCACACGGCCGACGGCCACGGCTACTCGTACAACAAGGTCTTCGACGTGAACGTCGACGTCCGGCGCGACACCGAACTCTCCTACCGCGTCTTCCCGTCCATGGCCGACGGCGACCGCGACTACGCCGCCACGAACGTGGCCGTGGACCTCGCCTTCACGGACGGCAGCTACCTCAGCGACCTGCACGCCGTCGACCAGCACGGCTTCGCCCTCACCCCGCAGGGCCAGGGCGCCGCCAAGGGCCTGTACGTGAACCAGTGGAACCACGTCGCCTCGCGGATCGGGCAGGTCGCGAACGGCAGGACGATCGACCGGATCCTGATCGCGTACGACTCCCCGAAGGGTCCGGCCTCCTTCCGCGGCTGGCTGGACGACGTCAGCGTGCGGGAGAAGCAGCCCGAGAAGCCGCTGGCCCACGTCGCCGACTACGCCTCGACCGTCCGCGGCACGAACTCCAGCGGCAGCTTCTCGCGCGGCAACACCTTCCCCGCGACCGCCGTGCCCAACGGCTTCAACTTCTGGACGCCGGTGACCAACGCCGGCTCCCAGGACTGGCTCTACGAATACGCGCGCAAGAACAACTCCGACAACCTCCCCACCCTCCAGGCCTTCGGCGCCAGCCACGAACCCAGCCCCTGGATGGGCGACCGGCAGACCTTCCAGGTGATGCCGTCCACCGCGGCCGGCACCCCCGACGCCTCCCGCACCGCCCGCGCGCTCCCCTTCCACCACTCCCGCGAGACGGCCAAGCCCCACTACTACGGCGTCACCTTCGACAACGGGCTGAAGACCGAGATCGCTCCCGCCGACCACGCCGCGATGATGAAGTTCACCTTCCCGGGTGACGACGCGAGCCTGATCTTCGACAACGTCAACAACAAGGGCGGGCTCACGCTCGACACCGACAAGGGCGTGGTCAGCGGCTTCTCCGACGTCAAGAGCGGCCTCTCCACCGGCGCCACCCGGATGTTCGTGTACGCGGTCTTCGACGCCCCGGTCACCGGCGGCGGCAAGCTCTCCGGGGGCGGCGGCCCCGACGTCACCGGCTACCTGCGGTTCGAGCCCGGCGCCGACCGCACCGTCACCATGCGCATCGCCACCTCCCTCATCAGCGTCGACCAGGCGAAGGCGAATCTCGGCCAGGAGATCGCGGAGGACGCCTCGTTCACGTCCGTACGGGACCGGGCCCGCGCACAGTGGGACGGCATCCTCGGCCGCATCGAGGTCGAGGGCGCGAGCCGGGACCAGCTCACCACGCTCTACTCCAACCTCTACCGGCTCTACCTGTACCCCAACTCCGGCTCCGAGAAGGTGGACGGCAAGGTCCGCTACGCCAGCCCCTTCTCCCCGCAGACCGGCCCCGACACCCCGACGCACACCGGGTCGAAGATCGTCGACGGCCAGGTGCACGTCAACAACGGCTTCTGGGACACCTACCGGACCACCTGGCCCGCGTACTCCTTCCTCACCCCGAAGCGGGCCGGCGAACTGGCCGACGGGTTCGTGCAGCAGTACAAGGACGGCGGCTGGATCTCCCGCTGGTCCTCCCCCGGCTACGCCGACCTGATGACCGGCACCAGCTCCGACGTGGCCTTCGCCGACGCCTACGGCAAGGGCGTGGACTTCGACGCGAAGGCGGCGTACGAGGCGGCGCTGAAGAACGCCACGGTCGCGCCGCCCAGCCCCGGCGTCGGCCGCAAGGGCATGGAGACCTCCCCCTTCCTCGGCTACACCTCGACGAAGACCAAGGAGGGCCTCTCCTGGGCGCTGGAGGGCTACCTGAACGACTCCGGCATCGCCCGCATGGGCCAGGCGCTCTACAAGAAGACCTACGAGACTCGGTACAAGGAGGAGTCGGCGTACTTCCTCAACCGCGCCCGGGACTACGTGAAGCTCTTCGACGACAAGGTCGGCTTCTTCCAGGGCAAGGACGAGAAGGGCAACTGGCGGCTGTCGCCCGACAAGTACGACCCGCGCGTCTGGGGCAACGACTACACCGAGACCAACGGCTGGTCCTTCGCCTTCACGGCCCCGCAGGACCTGAAGGGGCTCGCCAACCTCTACGGCGGCCGCGCGGGCCTGGCGAAGAAGCTCGACACGTACTTCTCGACGCCCGAGACCGGCGGCAAGGAGTTCGCCGGCAGCTACGGCGGCGTGATCCACGAGATGACCGAGGCCCGCGACACCCGGATGGGCATGTACGGCCACAGCAACCAGCCGTCGCACCACATCGCGTACGCCTACGACGCGGCGGGGCAGCCGTGGAAGACCCAGGAGAAGGTCCGCGAGGTCCTCTCCCGGCTCTACCTGGGCAGCGAGATCGGCCAGGGGTACCCGGGCGACGAGGACAACGGCGAGATGTCGGCCTGGTACGTCTTCAGCGCCCTCGGCTTCTACCCGCTGGTGATGGGAGCGCCCGAGTACGCCATCGGCTCCCCGCTCTTCACCAAGGCCACGGTCCACCTGGAGAACGGCCGCGACCTGGTCATCAAGGCCCCGAAAAACAGCGCGCGCAACATCTACGTG
The DNA here is from genome assembly GCF_040643545.1 of Streptomyces sp. NPDC047117. Taxonomy (NCBI): domain Bacteria; kingdom Bacillati; phylum Actinomycetota; class Actinomycetes; order Kitasatosporales; family Streptomycetaceae; genus Streptomyces; species Streptomyces sp. NPDC047117. The sequence continues at coordinate 40,130 of NZ_JBEYUN010000030.1, forward strand.
CAGGGCGTGAAGGTCAACGGGAAGACGTGGAACTCCACGGCGCTCCCCCACTCGGTCCTGGCCCGCGGCGGCACGCTCGACTTCACCATGGGCCCGGAGCCGTCCCGCTGGGGCACCGGCAAGAACGCAGGGCCCACCTCGCTCACCAAGGACGACAAGGTGCCGGCCCCGGCCGGTGACGTGACCTCACCGGGCGGCTCGGCGCTCTTCGACAACACCTCGGACACCGAGGCGTCCTTCGAGACGGCCGCCGCCGACCTCACGAAGTCCGCGCGCGTCACCTCGTACACGCTGACCTCGTCGGCGAAGGCCGCGGCGCCGGGCGGCTGGACGCTCCAGGGCTCGCGTGACGGCGAGCGGTGGACCACCGTCGACCGCCGCTCCGCCGAGTCCTTCACGTGGGACAAGCAGACCCGCGTCTTCGCGGTGGACCACCCGGGCACGTACCGGCACTACCGCCTGGTCCCGTCCGGCCGGGCCACCCTCGCGGAGGTGGAGCTGATCTCCTGACCCGCTCCGCCACAGCATTCGGGGCCGTACCCCTTCCTCCAGGAGGTACGGCCCCGAGCGCATCCGACATCGCGTCAGAGGAGGATCCTCAGCAGGTCGGAGAGCAGGCCACCGCCCCAGTGACCCCAACGGCCCCAGTCGTCATCGTCGTGGTGGTGGCCCTTCTTGCAGTCGCACTTGTCCTTCCAGGACATGGCGGCCGGGGCCTTCGGGGCGGCCTGGGCAACGCCCGCGACCGGAACGATGGTGACTGCCGCGAGCACCGCCGCCGCCACGGAGCGGCCGATGGTCTTGCGCATGCGCTTCTCCTACAAGCAGGGAATATGGACGAGCGAAGATCTACCTCGGAACGACAGCACCCCATCCTCCCCGCCCCGTACACCACCCTCCCGGCCGAGCGGACCCCCCGTCCGGCCCCACCCCGTTGCGCCTTCCGGGACGGCCGCGCCGGCGGCGGGCAGCGCACGCGCGAAGGGCCGCACCCCGGGAGCGGGGTGCGGCCCTTCAGGCTGCTACGGGCAGCCGGTGCGCGCGTGCGGCGCCGCGCTTACTTGCGGATGAGCGAGCGCAGCACGTACTGCATGATGCCGCCGTTGCGGTAGTAGTCGGCCTCGCCGGGGGTGTCGATGCGGACCTTGGCGTCGAACTCCACACTGTCACCATCAGCGGCTCCGCCGCGGGCGGCCTTCACCTTCACGGTCTCCGGGATGCCGCCGTCGTTCAGGGCGGTGATGCCGGTGATGGAGAAGGTCTCCTCGCCGGTCAGGCCCAGGGACTGGGCGGTGGCGCCCTCGGGGAACTGCAGGGGCAGGACGCCCATGCCGATCAGGTTCGAGCGGTGGATGCGCTCGTAGGACTCGGCGATGACGGCCTTGACGCCGAGCAGCGCGGTGCCCTTGGCGGCCCAGTCGCGGGAGGAGCCGGAGCCGTACTCCTTGCCGGCCAGGATGACCAGCGGGATGCCGGCGGCCTGGTAGTTCTGCGACGCGTCGTAGATGAAGGAGACCGGGCCGTCCTCCTGCGTGAAGTCACGCGTGAAGCCGCCCTCGGTGCCCGGCGCGATCTGGTTGCGCAGGCGGATGTTGGCGAAGGTGCCGCGGATCATGACCTCGTGGTTACCACGGCGGGAGCCGTAGGAGTTGAAGTCGCGACGCTCGACGCCGTGCTCGGTGAGGTACTTGCCGGCCGGGGTGTCGGCCTTGATCGCACCGGCCGGGGAGATGTGGTCGGTGGTGACCGAGTCGCCCAGCTTGGCCAGCACGCGGGCGCCGGCGATGTCCTCGACCGGGGTGGTCTCCATCGTCATGCCCTCGAAGTACGGGGGCTTACGGACGTAGGTGGACTCGGCGTCCCACTCGAAGGTGTTGCCGGTCGGGATCGACAGGGCCTGCCACTGGGCGTCGCCCGCGAAGACGTCGGAGTAGGACTTGTTGAACATGTCCTCGCCGATGGCGTTCGCCACGACGTCGTTGACCTCGGCCTCGCTGGGCCAGATGTCCTTGAGGTAGACCGGGTTGCCGTCCTGGTCGGCGCCCAGCGCCTCCTCGGTGATGTTCACCTTCATCGACCCGGCGATGGCGTACGCGACGACCAGCGGCGGGGACGCCAGGTAGTTCATCTTGACGTCGGGGTTGATCCGGCCCTCGAAGTTGCGGTTGCCGGAGAGCACCGAGGTGACGGCGAGGTCGGCCTCGTTGACCGCCTTGGAGATCTCCTCGTCCAGCGGGCCGGAGTTGCCGATGCAGGTGGTGCAGCCGTAGCCGACCAGGTTGAAGCCCAGCTTGTCCAGGTACGGGGTCAGGCCGGACTTGTCGAAGTAGTCGGTGACGACCTTCGAGCCGGGGGCCAGGGTGGTCTTGACCCAGGGCTTGCGGGTCAGGCCCTTCTCGACCGCCTTCTTGGCCACGAGCGCCGCGGCGACCATGACGTAGGGGTTCGAGGTGTTGGTGCAGGAGGTGATCGCGGCGACGGTCACGGCGCCGTGGTCGATCTCGTAGGTCGAGCCGTCGGCGGCGACGACCTGGGTCGGCTTGCTGGGCACGCCATTGTGGACGGCCGGCGCGTCGGAGGCCGGGAAGGACTCCTTGCCCGCCTCCTCGTCGTCCGCGACGTAGTTGCGCACGTCGACGGCGAACTGCTCGGCGGCGTTGGCCAGGACGATGCGGTCCTGCGGGCGCTTCGGGCCGGCGATCGACGGGACGACCGTCGAGAGGTCCAGCTCCAGCTTCTCGGAGAAGTCGGGCTCGGCGGCCGGGTCGAGCCAGAGGCCCTGCTCCTTGGCGTACGCCTCGACCAGCGCGACCTGCTGCTCGGAGCGGCCGGTGAGCTTGAGGTAGTTCAGGGTCTCGTCGTCGATCGGGAAGATCGCGGCGGTGGAGCCGAACTCCGGCGACATGTTGCCGATGGTGGCGCGGTTCGCGAGCGAGGTGGCGGCGACGCCCTCACCGTAGAACTCGACGAACTTGCCGACGACGCCGTGCTTGCGCAGCATCTCGGTGATCGTGAGGACCAGGTCGGTGGCGGTGGTGCCGGGCTGCAGCTCACCGGTCAGCTTGAAGCCGACCACGCGCGGGATCAGCATGGAGACCGGCTGGCCGAGCATCGCGGCCTCGGCCTCGATGCCGCCGACGCCCCAGCCCAGGACGCCCAGGCCGTTGACCATCGTGGTGTGCGAGTCGGTGCCGACGAGGGTGTCGGGGTAGGCCTGACCGTTGCGGATCATGACCGTACGGGCCAGGTGCTCGATGTTCACCTGGTGGACGATGCCGGTGCCGGGCGGGACGACCTTGAACTCGTCGAACGCGGTCTGGCCCCAGCGCAGGAACTGGTAGCGCTCCTTGTTGCGGCCGTACTCCAGCTCGACGTTCTGCGCGAACGCGTCGTTGGTGCCGAACTTGTCGGCGATGACGGAGTGGTCAATGACCAGCTCGGCCGGGGCCAGCGGGTTGATCTTGTCGGCGTCGCCGCCGAGCTCCTTCACGGCCTCACGCATGGTGGCGAGGTCCACGACGCAGGGCACGCCGGTGAAGTCCTGCATGATCACGCGAGCCGGCGTGAACTGGATCTCCTGGCTGGGCTGCGCCTGGGAGTCCCAGCTGCCCAGCGCCCGGATGTGGTCGGCGGTGATGTTCGCGCCGTCCTCGGTACGGAGCAGGTTCTCCAGCAGGACCTTCAGGCTGTACGGCAGGCGGGCGGCGCCCTCCACCTTGTCCAGCCGGAAGATCTCGTACGACTCGTCGCCCACCTGCAGGGTGCTGCGGGCGTCGAAGCTGTTCGCCGACACGACAGTCTCCTTCATGCATGAATTCGCGCGTACCACCACGATCCTGCCGTCGCCGGCCCCAGCACATCAGCTAAGGTAAGGCTTAGTTAGGTGAGCCTTACTAGCGCGGCAGCGGTACGCCTCTCGGCAGATATCTCGATGTCGAGATAACTCTAGTACATCGCTGCCGTGCGGTCATGCCCTGCCCGCCCGATGTCCGCTTCGCTCCGCTCGCCCGGGGACAACCGCATATGTCACCGTCACACCAGCCCTGCCGGGAGGGCGGAGAGCTGCGGGGCCGAGAGGTGCAGGACCTCGTAGCGCTCGGTGCTGTCCCCGCTGCCGTCATCGGCCTCGGGCGCTGCGTCCGTTCGGAGGACGAAGCGGAGCAGGGTCCAGTGGTGGGGGTCGACGGCGAGGGCCGCGGTGTGGACGGCGGGGTGCCGCGCCAGCTCCCGGAGGGCTTCGGTCTCCGCTTCCAGGAGGCGGCCGAGGGCCAGGCCGTCGGGGTCCGGGCCGAGGTCGGCCGGGATCGGGGTGAGACGGCGGGAGGCGGTGCGCGGGGGCGTGCCGCGCGCCGGGCCGGCCACGACGGCGGCGCCCGTCCAGTGCCGTACGGCGGGGCGGCCGAAGTCGCGCACGATGTTCTGGAAGCCGCCCCCGCCGAGGAGGAAACGGCCCATCGCGCCCGTGTCCTGCCAGAGGTAGAACGGCGCGTACTGGTTGACCGGCGAGCCGTACACACCGCGCTCGCGGACCAGGTACGCCTTCAGGGCCAGCCCGGCGCGGTCGTCGAGCAGATGCCCACTGGCCGCCACCCGCTCGCGGATGACGCCCATGTCGTAGTCGGCGGGCAGGGTGATCCCGTACTGCGCGGCGTACATCAGCGGCTCCCGGCGGCCGCGTGGCCTTCGATCAGGCCGAGCACGCCGGTGACGGCCTGGTCGAAGGCGGCCGGCGAACCGGCGGCGCGGGCGAGCACGTAGCCGCCCTGCACCACCGCGACCACGCTCGCGGCCGTCGCCTCCGGATCCAGCCCCGCGTCCAGCTCACCCCGCGCGCGGCCCTCGGCCAGCACCTCCGTGAGACGGCCGCGCAGCCAGTCGAAGGTCTCGTCGACCGGCGCGCGCAGCGCCGGGTCGGCCATCACGTCCGGATCCTGGGTGAGCCGCCCGACCGGACAGCCCTTGAGGGCGTCGCGCTCGCGGCGCAGGTACGCGCCGACCCGGTCCAGCGCCGTGCCGGGCCCGTCGAGCAGCCGCGCCACCTCGGCCCGCATCTCCTCTGCGGTCCGGCGGATGGCGGCCAGCGCGAGGTCCGGCTTGCCACTGAAGTGGTGGTACATGCTGCCCTGGCCCGCGTTGGCGCGCTGGAGGATCGCCTTGGGGCTGGTGCCGACGTAGCCGCGCTCCCACAGCAGTTCGCGGGTGCTCTCGATGAGGCGTTCGGCGGCGCTGCTCGCGGTGGCGCTCGCGCGGCCGTCCGGCGCGCCCTCCGGCCTGGTCACTGGGGTCATGCGGTCAGCATACATACCAGTAGGTACAGAGGCGGCAGATGCAAGGGCGGTGGACGCAGAGGCGATGACGTACGCGGTCGCGTCGGTCCGGCGGGGCTCAGCCGGTGCCCAGCGACCTGCTCAGATTCGTGCGGACCAGGGTGACGATCTCGTCGTCCGAGAGGCCGAGGGCGCGGGCCTGGGTGATCAGGCCCGCGGCGGCGTCGGTGAGGCGGACGCGGGCCGGGGAGGCGGCGCCGGTCACCACCGCACCGCGGCCGCGGCGCAGTTCGATCAGGCCCTCCTCCTTCAGGCGCTGGTAGCCGCGGAGGACGGTGTGGACGTTGACGCCGAGGGAGACGGCGAGGGTACGGGCGGCGGGCAGCCGCTCCCCCGCGTGCACCGAGCCGTCGGCTATCGCGCCCCGTACGGACGCGGCGATCTGGTCGCCCAGGGGCACGGCGGAGGCCGGGTCGATACGGACGAGCATCAGGCGCCGCCCTCCGGGTCGCCCGCACCCTTCGCGGGCCCCTCCGGGTCGCCCGCACCCTTCGCGGGCCCCTCCGGGCCGCGGGCGTGGCCGGTACCGTCGGCGCCCGAGCGGTCGACGAGGGTGTTGAGCAGGGCCGCGGCGGTCGCCGCGTCGCCGACCGTCACCACGAACTCCTTTCCGCTCGCCAGCCGCAGCGACAGCGCCTCGCCGGAGCGGAGGACGAACCCGCTGCCGCCCGGCCGCATCCGGTAGCCCCAGCCGCCGAACTCGCGCAGCGCGGCGATCTCCCGGCTGTCGGCCTCCCGGATGCGGGCCAGCGGGATGCGCATCCGGGGGTACGGGAGGAGCGGCGGGGTGACGGTGAGGCCGTGCCGGTCGGCGGTCACCCGCAGCCCCGCGAGCGCGAGGACCAGCAGTCCGCCGACGAACAGGCCCGGTGTCACGGACCAGCCGGCGGCCGGGCCCGTGATCAGGCCCGCGAGGAGCAGCGCCGCCCCCAGGCCGTACAGGAGCGGCGAGGTGACCGTCCGGGACCAGCCCGCGACCTCGGAGGCGGCGAGGGCGAGGCGGGGCGCGTCGCCGCCGGCGCCGTCGTCGGGCAGCGGCGTGTCCTTGCCGGCCAGCAGCCGGCCGAGCGCGGCGGCCACCACGCCCGCCCCCAGGGCCGCGGCGAGCTGCCAGAGCGGGAGGCCCGCCGCGGCGCTGTCGCCGTCGGTCGCGGCGTTGGCGTACAGCGTGGCCGCGAAGGCGTACCCGAGCAGGCCGGCGAGGCCGTAACCGAGCGTGATGAAGGCGCGGGCCCCGCCGAGCCCGGAGCGCGGCGGCGTCACCCGGACGGTCGCACGGCGCGGGTCCGCGCTCCGTACGCCGTCCGCACGACCCCCGTCCGCCCCGCTCCGCACGGCATTCGTACGCCGACCGGCGGCCGGCGCGAGGACAAGAATCCCGAAAAGCGCACCGCATACGAGGAGCGTGCCGAGCGCGACGGAGAGGAAGCCGCCGGCCGAGGAGAAGCCGTCGGCGCGGCCGTCGGCACGGAAGTGCGTGGCCAGCGTCTCGGGCAGCCGTTCGGCGAGGCGCGCGTACGCCGTTGCGACGATTGCGGCGGCCACCGGAAAGGGTGCCGCCGCGACGATCACCCGGCGGACGTTCGGCCGCCCGCGCGCACCCGCCCCGCCACCTCGCTGTCCTGCGGTAATGCCCCAGTCTCCGGCCATTTCCGGCTCCCCCTCCGGTCCGTCCGCAGCCGTCGCGACGCTTCTGTCGCTACCGCCGTACGGCCTATTGTTCGCATAGTAGTAGAACAATAGGCGATTGAACATCCATCTCATATCTGAGATACCGTTTTCCTCATGGCAGACGACTACCTCGTACGCATCGGCAAGCTCATCCGTGATGCCCGCCAACACCGGGGCTGGACGCAGACGCAGCTGGCGGAGGCGCTCGGCACCAGCCAGAGCGCGGTGAACCGCATCGAGCGCGGCAACCAGAACATCAGCCTTGAGATGATCGCCCGAATCGGCGAAGCGCTCGACAGTGAAATCGTCTCCCTGGGGTACGCAGGACCCATGCATCTCCGCGTCGTCGGCGGCAGGCGGCTGTCCGGCAGCATCGACGTCAAGACGAGCAAGAACGCCTGCGTGGCCTTGCTCTGCGCGACGCTGCTCAACGCCGGCCGCACCACGCTCCGTCGCGTCGCCCGCATCGAGGAGGTCTACCGCATCCTCGAAGTCCTCGGCTCCATCGGCGTCCGCACCCGCTGGATCAACGACGGCAACGACCTGGAGATCGTGCCGCCGGCCGAGCTGGACCTGGACGCCATGGACACCGAGGCGGCGCGGCGCACCCGCAGCGTCATCATGTTCCTGGGTCCGCTGCTGCACCGCATGGAGCACTTCAAGATCCCGTACGCGGGCGGCTGCGACCTCGGTACCCGTACGGTCACCCCGCACATGACCGCCCTGCGCCACTTCGGTCTGGAGGTCACCGCCACCGAGGGCACGTACCACGCGCACGTCGACCGGTCCGTGGCCCCGAAGCGCGCGATCGTGCTGACCGAGCGCGGCGACACCGTGACCGAGAACGCGCTGCTCGCCGCCGCCCGGCACGACGGCGTCACGGTCATCCGCAACGCCTCCTCGAACTACATGGTCCAGGACCTCTGCTTCTTCCTGGAGCAGCTGGGCGTACGGGTCGAGGGCATCGGCACCACCACCCTCACCGTGCACGGCGTCGCGCACATCGAACGCGACGTGGACTACGCGCCGTCGGAGGACCCGGTCGAGGCGATGAGCCTGCTGGCCGCCGCGGTCGTCACCGAGTCCGAGCTGACGATCCGCCGCGTCCCCGTCGAGTTCCTGGAGATCGAGCTCGCGGTCCTGGAGGAGATGGGCCTGGACCACGAGCGCAGCGCGGAGTACACCGCCGACAACGGCCGCACCCGCCTGATCGACCTGACGGTTCGTCCGTCCAAGCTCAGCGCCCCGATCGACAAGATCCACCCGATGCCGTTCCCGGGCCTGAACATCGACAACGTGCCGTTCTTCGCGGCGATCGCGGCCAGCGCCCAGGGCCAGACCCTGATCCACGACTGGGTCTACGACAACCGCGCGATCTACCTGACGGACCTCAACCGTCTCGGCGCGCAGGTCAAGCTGCTCGACCCGCACCGCGTCCTGGTCGACGGCCCGACCCGCTGGCGTTCGGCGGAGATGATGTGCCCGCCGGCCCTCCGCCCCGCCGTCGTCGTCCTCCTGGCCATGATGGCCGCCGAGGGCACCTCCGTCCTCCGCAACGTCTACGTCATCAACCGCGGCTACGAAGACCTCGCCGAACGCCTGAACTCCCTGGGCGCCCAGATCGAGATCTTCCGGGACATCTGAGTGGCGGCTGCGGTACAGGCGTCCCGGCCCGCGGCACCCGTGCGCGTCCCGCGCGCGCCCGGGTGCCGGTGGCCGTCCCGCGCCCGGGGGACGGACTCGCGGGATGAAGACTTCTTCATCTCCGGCTCATCGTGACGGTGCGGTACGCCCCCCAGGCTCGTCGCCATGGCCTTCTCGCAACGCATGGCGGCGCTCGCCGCGGTCGTGGCGATACCGCTCGGTATCGCGGCGACCAGCTACGCCCTCACCGACAGCCCGGAATCCCCCAAGGTTCCCCCGAAGGTCGAGCTGGACAGCGGCTCCCCGTCGGCCGGCCCGACGCGCCCCGGCCCCGCGCCCAGCGACGAGGTGGTCCCGCGGCCCCCGGTGAGCGACGACAGCTCAGGGAACGCCTCCGACGGGCCGTCCGGCGACGCCTCCGATGACGGCGCCGACGACTCCTCCGACGACGGTGACGACCACGGTGCCGGAGACCGTGACGACGGATGAACCGGCGCCGCGCAGGCGCATATCCGCCCGGGTCCGCATCCTGCTCTGGCTGCTGGTGGTGATGGCCGTCGCGCTCACCGCCGTGGCCGCCACCACCCGTTCCATCCTGCTGCGCGACGTGGAGCACCGGATCACCCGGCTGCTCGCGCAGGAGGCCGGCGAGTTCGCCCACTTCGAGGAGCAGGGCTTCGACCCGGAGACCGGCCGCAGGTTCACCGAACCCGACCGGCTGCTCCGGGTCTTCCTGGAGCGGCAGTACGCCGATGCCGACGAGGAACTGATCGGCCTGGTCCGCCGGGCGGGCCGCGACCCCGCGAAGCTGGTCCAGCCGCGCGACATCCCCACCGGGCGGCCGCTGCGCGACGACGCCGCGGCCCGCCGGGCCATCTTCGCCTCGAAGGGGCCGACCGGCACCCTGCGCCGCCCGGCCGGCGAGATCCGCTGGGCCAAGGTCGACGTCGCCCGGCACGGCGGCAGCCCCGAGGCCGCCTTCGTCGTCGCCTTCCACCCGGAACGCGAACGCGCCAAGGCCGACGAGGTGTTCCGGATCCTGCTCGCCATCTCGGGGGTCGCGCTGCTGATGACGACCGGCATCGGCTGGGCCGTCGCCGGCCGCATACTCAAGCCCGTACGGGTGGTGCGCACCGCCGCGGCCCAGCTCACCGAGCAGGACCTGACCCGGCGGATCCCCGTGCAGGGGCGGGACGACATCGCCGCCCTGGCCGACACGTTCAACGGGATGCTGGACCGCCTGGAGCGCGCCTTCGCCGCGCAGCGCGAGTTCGTCGACGACGCGGGACACGAACTGCGCACCCCCATCACCATCGTCCGCGGCCACCTGGAGCTGATGGGTGACGACCCGGCCGAGCGCGAGGAGACCGTACGGCTGGTCACCGACGAGCTGGACCGGATGAGCCGGATCGTCGAGGACCTGCTGCTCCTCGCCAAGGCCGAGCGGCCCGACTTCGTCCGCCCCGAACCGGTGCAGCTCGCCGAACTCACGGCGGACGTCTTCGTCAAGGCCCGTACGCTGGGCGAGCGCCGCTGGGAACTGGACGGGGTCGCCGACCGCGAGGCCCGGCTTGACCCGCAGCGCATCACGCAGGCGATGGTGCAGCTCGCGCAGAACGCCGTGCAGCACACCACGCAGGGGCAGACGATCCGGATCGGCTCACGCGCCGCGGGCCGCCGCATCGAGCTGTACGTCGCCGACTCGGGCCCGGGCGTACAGCCGCAGGACGCCGAGGTGATCTTCGATCGGTTCCGGCGCGGTACGGCCCGCCGCGGGGCACGTACCAGCGGGGCCGGGCTCGGCCTGGCGATCGTCCGCGCGATCGCCGAGGGGCACCGGGGCCGGGTCCGGCTGCACGACACCGAGGGCGGCGGAGCCACCTTCGTCCTGGAGATCGAGAACGCCGAGAAGAACACGGAGAGGAACGGGGCGGGCAGTTGAAGCGGATACTCATCGTCGAGGACGAGGAGCGGATCGCCTCGTTCGTCGAGAAGGGCCTGCGCGCCAACGGCTTCACCACCACGGTCGTCGGCGACGGCGACGAGGCGTACGAGTACGCGCTCACCGGCGGCTTCGACCTGATGGTGCTCGACATCGGGCTGCCGGGGCGGGACGGCTTCACCGTGCTGCGGGAGCTGCGCGAGGCCCGGGTCACCGTGCCGGTCATCGTGCTCACCGCACGCGACTCCGTACGCGACACGGTGGCGGGGCTGGAGGGCGGCGCGGACGACTGGATGACCAAACCGTTCCGCTTCGAGGAACTGCTCGCCCGGGTACGGCTGCGGCTGCGCACGGCGGCGCGGGCACCCGAGGTGACGGTGCTGCGCTGCGACGGGCTGACGCTCGACCTGCGGACCCGCCGGGCACGTGCGGGCGACCGGCTGGTGGACCTGACCGCCCGGGAGTTCGTGCTGCTGGAGCTGTTCCTGCGCCACCCGGGGCAGGTCCTCTCGCGCGAGCAGATCCTCTCCCACGTCTGGGGGTACGACTTCGACCCCGGCTCCAACATCGTGGACGTCTACGTACGGGCGCTGCGCAAGAAGCTGGGCGCCGAGCGGGTAGAGACGGTACGCGGGATGGGGTACCGGCTGCCCGCGTGAAGTTCCCTTCATGTACGGCTCATCGATGACTCACGGCGTCGCCCGACGCTGTGAGGGTGAGTGTGAACCTCCGCCACGCCGCGGCCCTGTGCGTGGCCCTCAGCCTCTGCGCCCTCCTCGTCGTCCCCGGGAACTTCCCCGGGCTCACGGGTGAGGCCCGCCTGACGCTCGGCGTCTTCGCGCTGGCGGCCTGCGCCTGGATCGGCACGCCGATCGACGACACGTACATCGCCCTCGGTGCCGGTCTCGCGCTCACGGCGACCGGCGTGATCAGCAGCGAGACGCTGTTCGGCACCCTGGGCGACGCCACGGTGTGGCTGCTCATCTGCGCCTTCGTGCTCGCCGCCGCCGTGACGCGCACCGGGCTCGCGGGGCGGGCCGCCGCCTTCCTGGTCAGCGGGGCCCGCAGCGTGCGGCAGCTGACGCATCTGACGACCGCGGCGCTGGTGGTCACGGCCTTCGCCGTGCCGGCCACCTCGGGGCGGGCCGCGCTCGCGCTGCCGGTGTTCCTGGCACTCGCCAAGGTGCTCGCCGGCCGCCGGCGCCTGGTCGTGATGCTCGCGCTGCTCTTCCCCACCGTGATCCTGCTCTCCGCGGTGGCGACCCTGATCGGCGCCGGCGCCCATCTGATCACCGTCTCGGTGCTGTGGGAGGCGACCGGTGAGCGCATCGGCTTCACCCGGTGGCTGCTGCTCGGCCTGCCGCTCGCCGTCGCGTCGTCCCATCTGGCCGCCGAGGCCGTGCTGCTGACGACGACCCGGCGGGCCGACCGCCGCGGCCCCGTGCGGATCACCGCCGAGCAGATCCAGGAGCACAGCGACAAGCCGGTCACCGGCCCGCTCAGCACCGACGAGACCCGCTGCGCGCTGCTGCTCGGCACGGTGGTCGCGCTGTGGTGCAGCGAGCCGCTGCACCAGGTGCCGCCCGCGGTGGTGGCCCTGACCGGCGCGGTCGTCGCGGCCTCCCCGGCCCTGGGCACGGTACGCCTGAAGGACGCGCTGAAATCCGTGCCCTGGTCGCTGCTGCTCTTCATGGCCGCGACGATGGCGATGGGCGTCGCGCTCGCCGACTCCGGCGCCGCCCGGTGGCTGGTCTCCGGCCTGCCCGTCGCGGTGCCGCCCGGCCTCTTCCTGGCCGCCGTGATCATCATCAGCACGGCCGCCCATCTGGTCCTGCAGTCCCGCTCGGCCCGCTCCTCGGTCCTCGTACCGCTCGTCGTGGCCGCCGCCGTGGGTGCCGGGGTCAACCCGGTGGCCGCGGCGCTCGCGTCCACCGCGGCGGCCGGGTTCTGCCACACCCTGCCCGCCTCGGCGAAGCCGGTCGCACTCTTCGCCGAGTTGCCCGGTGCCCCCACCTACACCCCGCGTGACCTGCTGCGGCTGTCCGCCGTGCTGGCCCCGCTGACCGCCGCCCTGGTCCTGCTGTTCGCCCTCGCGGTGTGGCCACTGCTCGGCGTACCGCTCCTCAAGCCCTGACGCTCCCCGAGTGCCGGCCCTTCCGGAAGGAACCCCGAAATGCTGACCCGATTCGCCGTCGCCCCCAGCGGCTTCAAGGAGTCGCTCTCCGCCCAGGAGGCGGCGAAGGCCATCGCCGCCGGTGTACGCCGGGTGGTCCCCGGGGCCGAGATCGATCTGATTCCGCTGGTGGACGGCGGTGAGGGCACGGCCGCCGCGCTGGCCGCCGCGACCGGCGGACGGCTGGTCTCCCGGCCCGCGACGGGCCCGGTCGGCGAGCCCGTCGGCACCCACTTCGCGCTGCTGGGCTCCGGCACGGCCGTCGTCGAGATGGCCGCCGTCGCCGGGCTCTCCCTGGTGCCGCGCGGGCGCCGCGACCCGGGAGCCACCACCACGTACGGCGTGGGCGAGCTGATCCGCGCCGCCCTCGGCACGGGCGTCCGCCGCATCCTGATCGGCTGCGGCGACTCCGGCACGTCCGACGGCGGTGCCGGCGCCCTCCAGGCCCTCGGCGCCCGGCTGCTCACCGCCAAGGGGTACGAACTGCCGCCCGGCGGCCGGGAGCTGGGGCGCCTCGACCGGATCGACCCGACGCGGCTGGATCCCCGCCTGAAGGACGTCGAACTGCTCGTCGCGTGCAATCCCTACAACGTCCTGTGCGGCGAGCGCGGTGTGGCCCGCGTCTTCGGGCCGCAGAAGGGCGCGACGCCGCGGCAGGTGGAGGAGCTCTCGGCCGCCCTGGAGCGCTGGGCGTACGTCCTGGGGCGCGACCTGTCCTGCGGCACCGACCTCCGGCTCGCCCCGGGTACCGGCGCCTCCGGCGGCCTGGGCGCGGGGCTCGCGGCCCTCGGCGCCCGGCTGCTCCCCCGCTTCGACGTGCTCCTCGACCATCTCGAGCTGGACGCCCGCCTGGCCCGCGCCGACCTCGTGGTCACCGCCGAGGGGGCGCTCGACCACCAGACGCCGCGCGGCAAGGTGCCGGCCGAGGTGGCCCGGCGCGCCAAGCGGTTCGGGCGCCCGGTCCTGGCGCTCGCGGGCACCATCGGCGAGGGCGCGCACCAGGTCGAGGCCGTGGGCGTGGACGCGTACAGCTCGATCCTGCCGGCCCCCGTGTCGCTGCACGAGGCGCTCGGCAGAGGCACCGAGTTCCTCACGGACGCGACCGAGCGGGCGCTGCGGATGGTGCTGCTCGGGGCCCGGCTGGCCGCGTGACCGGTACGGGACTCCCCGGGCGCCTTCCCGGCTGCCGGGCGGCCCCGGAAAGACAAGAACCCCGGTCTCTCCGTGCGGAGGGACCGGGGTTCGTCACGAGCGCTGGGCAGGCCTTGCACCTGCATTTCCCCGCAGGAAGCGGGGCGTCTTTCCTTGGACCACCAACGCCGGGCCGTTCGCCGGGTTTCCGGCGGCGAGCTCAAGATCGACTGTACCTGACGGCGGCGCCCTTCCGCATCTCGGGCGGCGCCACCAGTTCCCGGCCGACGAAGTCGATCAGTAGCTCGCGCATCACCGAGACCGTCATGCGCGGGGCTCCCGTGAGGACCTGGATGGCGGCGCCGTCGGTGAGGGCGGTGAGGCGGAGGGCCACGCCCTCCAGGTCGACGTCGGCGCGGAAGACACCCTGTCGCTGGCCGCGCAGCACGATGCGGATCACGGCGTCCTGCCAGCGGGCGTAGAACTCGTTGTGCGCGGCGCGGAATTCGGGTCGTACGACCGCCTCGGCCCAGTACTGCAGCCAGATCGACCACTCGTCGCGCACCCGGCCGAGCCGCGGCAGCTGCATGTCGATGAGCTTCAGCAGCCGTTCGTGCGCGTCGTCGATGGTCCGCAGCACCTCGCTCTGGCGGACGAACGCCTGCTCCACGCAGAACTTGAGCGCCTCGGCCAGCACGTCGCTCTTGCCGGGGAAGTAGTAGTGCACGGTGCCCGTGCTGGTGCCGCAGACGCGGGCGATGTCGGCGATCCGTACGGAGTGGATGCCGCGCTCGGCGATGAGCTGCCACGTGGCTTCGAGTATCGCCTGCCGGCGGTCCTCGTCCGTACGTGACCGGTCGGTCATCCTGCCTCCTGCGTCCGGCGACACGGGCCCGCGCCGGGGGTGCCGGCGGGTGCGTCCCGGTCGGCCTACTGACGCGTCAGTCAAAGACGAGACCACTCCTCCGTCACCCCCGTCAACCCCCTTGGGATTACTGCTGCGTACCCCTTGACGGTCTCCCTTGTGATGAGGCTGACTGACGCATCAGTCAGACGAGTTGTCCGCAATGAGGAGGGCTCTGTGGTGAGCGCATCACCCCCGTATGCCGGGCGGTCCGTGCTGCGGCCCGGCATCCACGAAGGCAAGGTCGCACTGATCACCGGCGGCGGTACCGGCATCGGCCGGGCCACCGCGCTCGACCTCGCGGCGGGCGGGGCGAGCGTGGTGGTCTGCGGCCGCCGCCCCGGGCCGCCGGCCGACGTACGCAAGGAGATCGAGGCGGCGGGCGGCAGCTGCCTGGAGATCACCGCCGACATCCGCGACGAGGAGCAGGTCACCGCGGCCGTGGACCGGACGCTGGCGGCGTACGGACGGATCGACGTACTGGTCAACAACGCGGGCGGGCAGTTCACCGCGCCCGCCGAGGAGATCAGCGCCAACGGCTGGCGGGCGGTGCACCGGCTCGCCGTGGACGCCGCCTGGAACGTCACCCGCGAGGTCGCGCGGCGGGCGATGATCCCGCAACGGTCGGGGGCGGTGTTCTTCCTCGCCTTCTCGCCGCGCCGCGGCATCCCCGGCATGGTGCACGCCACCGCGGCCCGCGCCGCCGTGGAGAACCTGGCGGCCGGGCTCAGCCTGGAGTGGAGCCGGTACGGCATCCGCACGGTGTGCGTCGCGCCCGGCACCATCGCCACCGAAGGGCTCGAAGAGACCTACAGCGAGGCGGACCGCGACCGTTGGGCGGCCGCCGTGCCGATGGGGCGGCTCGGGCGGGCCGAGGACGTGTCCGGGCTGCTCTCCTTCCTCGCCTCGCCCGGTGGCGCCTACGTCACCGGCACCACGGTGGTCGTCGACGGCGGCGCCGACGCCTGGGGCGCCGGGCACCCCGCCCCGGCCCTGTCCCCGCTGCGTTCCGAGGAGGCCAACCCATGACGGTGCTCGCCCCTGATGAGGGACAGGTCCGGGCGCGCGACCTGTCCGCCCTGTTCGCACCCCGCGCCGTCGCCGTGGTCGGGGCCAGCAACGACCAGTCCAAGTACGGCAACTGGCTCTCCGTACAGGCGCTGCGGATGCAGGGCCGGCGGGCGGTGTACCTGGTCGGCCGGCGGGGTGAACCGGTGCTCGGCGAGCCCACGTACCGGACGCTCGCCGAACTCCCCGAGCCGGTCGACCTCGTCGTGATCGCGGTGCCGGCCGCCGGCTTCGAGGCGGCCGTGGAGGACGCGCTCGCCGCCGGGGCCAAAGCGATCGTCGGGATCACCGCGGGCTTCGGCGAGCTGGGCGCGGAGGGCCGGGCACGGGAGGCGGCACTCGTCGCCCGGGTACGCGCCGCCGGTGCCGTCCTCCTCGGCCCCAACTGCCTCGGCGTGCTGGACAGCACCACCGGCCTGTCCCTCGCCTCCAACCCGCTGCCCGCCGGATCGGTGGCCCTGATCTCCCAGAGCGGCAACATGGCGCTCGAACTGAGCCGCTTCCTCACCGACCGCGGCCTGGGCTTCTCCCGCTTCGCCTCGCTCGGCAACCAGGCCGACCTGGGCGCCGCCGACCTCATCCGCAGCTGCGCCGAGGACCCCGGTACCGAGCTGATCGCCCTGTACTGCGAGGACTTCGGGGACGGGCGGGCCTTCGTCGCGGCGGCCGCGGACGCGGTGGCGGCGGGCAAGCCGGTCGTGCTGCTCACCGTGGGCGGCAGCGCCGCCTCCGTACGCGGAGCCAAGTCCCACACCGGCGCGCTGACCAGCGACAGCAGCGTCATCGACGCGGCCTGCCGGGCGGCCGGCATCGACCGGGTGACCAGCCCCCGGCAGATGGCCGACCTGCTGGCCGCGCTGCACCGGTTCGGCCGGGCCCGCGCCGACCGGGTGGCCGTACTGGCCGACGGCGGCGGGCACGCGGCCGTCGCCTGCGACCTGGCCGAGGCCCAGGGCCTGTCCGTACCGGAGTTCGGCCCCGGGCTGGCCGGCGCGCTGCGGGCCGGGCTGCCGCCCTCCGCCGGCGTCGGCAACCCTGTCGACATCGCGGGCGCCGGCGAACGGGACATCGCCTCCTTCACCCGCACGCTGCGGCTGCTGCTCGCCGCGCCGGACGTCGACGCGGCGCTGCTGACCGGCTACTTCGGCGGGTACGGCAGCTACGGCGAACGGCTGGCGGCGGCGGAGCTGGCCACCGCGACCGAACTGGGCGCGCTGGTCCGCGAGTACGGCAAGCCGGTCGTGGTGCACACGATGTGCCCCGACACCGCCACCAGCGAGGAGCTGCGCCGGCAGGGCGTACCGGTGTTCGCGGCGGTGGAGGACGCCGCGCGGTGCCTGGGCATGCTCGCCCGGCGCGCCGAACCGGCGGAGCCGCCGGGCCGGCCGGACGGCTCCGGCAGCGGGGCGGTCACCGACGACGGCTACTGGACCGCGCGCGAGCTGGTCCGCACGGCAGGCGTGGCGTTCCCCGCCGCCCGGCGGGCGGCGTCCCCGGACGGGGCGGCGGAGGCGGCCCGGGCGATCGGCGGCGGTCCGTTCGTCGTCAAGGCGCTCGGGCTGCTGCACAAGTCCGACGCGGGCGGCGTGGCCCTCGGCCTCACGGACGCCGACGCCGTACGGGCCGCGGCACAGGACATGACGGACCGGCTGGCCCCGCCCGGCTTCTGCGTCGAGGCCATGGCGGACCCGAGCGGCGGCGTGGAGATCATCGTCGGGGTGCGGCGCGACCCGCGGTTCGGCCCGGTCGTCATGGTCGGCCTCGGCGGCATCACCACCGAGGTGCTGCGGGACGTCACCTTCGCGCTGGCCCCGCTCGTCCCCGCGCAGGCCAAGGAGCTGCTGCTGCGGCTGGGCGCCGCGGCCCTGCTCCACGGCGTACGCGGCCGGCCCGCCGTCGACCTCGACGCGCTCGCCGAGTCCGTCGCCGCCGTCGCCGGCCTCGCCGCCGCGCACCCGGAGATCGCCGAGCTGGAGGTCAATCCGCTGCTGGCGACGCCGGACGGCTGCCTGGGCCTGGACGCCCGGATCGTCCTCGCCGACTGACCGCCCCCACCCATCCACCTTCTGGGAGACACCGTGCAGTTCGCATACACCCCGCGCCTGGCCGAGCTGAAGGAACGTGCCGCCGGGCTCACCGCGAAGATCATGCCGTACGAGGAGGAGTGCGAGGCGAACAACGGCCTCACGCCCGAGGCGCTGGCCGCCATCCGGGACGAGGTGCTGGCCAGTGGCCTGCAGGCGATCAACATGCCGGTCGAGTGGGGCGGCGCCGGGCTGACCGTACTGGAGCAGGTCGTCGTCCAGGAGGAGCTGGGCAAGCTGACCGGCGCGCTGTGGGACACGGTCTGGCGCCCCGCCAACTGCCTGCGCGCCGCCACCCCCGAGCAGCGCTCGCGCTATCTGCTGCCCGGCATCCAGGGCCGCTGCCGGGACGCGGTCGCGATCACCGAGGCGGACGCCGGCTCCGACCCGTCGGGGATCCGCACCACCGCCGTACCGGACGGCGGCGGCTACGTGATCAATGGCGAGAAGTGGTTCGTCACCGTCGGCGACGCGGCCGACTTCCTGATCGTGCTGGCCAACGTCCAGCCGTCCGGCGCCCCGACGCTCTTCCTGGTCGACAAGGACACCCCCGGCGTCTCGGTCACGCGCACGCCCCGCTACACGCACACCTTCGTCTACGAGCACCCCGAGTTCCGCTTCGAGGACGTACGCGTCGGCTCCGGTGCCGTGCTCGGCGAGGTCGGGCAGGGGTACGAGCTGACCCGCGACTGGTTCACCGAGGAGCGGCTGATGATCGGGGCGCGCACGATCGGCGCCGCCGAGCGGGCGCTGCGGCTCGCCACCGACTGGGCCCGGGACCGGGTGCAGGGCGGCGAACCGCTGATCAACCGTCAGCTCATCCAGGGCATGCTGGCCGACTCGGTCGTGGACATCACCACCAACCGGGCCCTCACCCACCAGGTGGCCTGGGAGTTCACCGAGGGCGGCGACCGCAAGCTGCTGCACGCGCGGGCCGCGACGGTGAAGCTCTCCGCGTCCGAGGCGTCCAACCGCGTGGTGGACCGCTGCCAGCAGATCTTCGGCGGCCGCGGCTACATGCGGGACCAGCCCGTCGAGCGGCTCTGGCGCGAGCTGCGCGTGGACCGCATCTGGGAAGGCACCTCGGAGATCCAGCGGCTGGTGATCGCCAACGAGATCACCAAGCGCGGGCTCGACGGGCTGCTGTCCTTCGCGGCGGAGGACTGAGCGTGGCCGCCGAGGGCCGCACCGATCCGGCCGGCGAGGTGGAGACCGTACGGGACGGGGACGTCGCCGTGCTCACCGTCCGCCGCGAGGCCAAGCTCAACGCGCTCTCCACGCACCTGGAGTCGCGGCTCCTGGACGCGCTGCGCTCCCCCGAGGTCCGCGACAGCCGGGCCGTGGTGGTGACCGGGGGGCCGCGGGTCTTCTCGTCCGGCGCCGACACCCGCGAGCTGCGCGAGATGACGCCGGCGGCGATCGCCGCGTACTACCGCTCCTCGGGCGCGGTGTACGAGGCGCTGGCGGCGCTGCCGCAGCCCACGGTCGCCGCGGTCGCGGGCCACTGCCTCGGCGGCGGCTTCGAGCTGGCGCTCGCGGCCGACTTCCGGATCGCCGACGAGACCGCCGGGTTCGCGCTGCCGGAGGTCGGCATCGGCATCCTGCCCAGCTCCGGCGGGGTGACCCGGCTGGTCCGCGCGGTCGGCCCGGCCCGCACCCGTGACCTGGTGCTGCGCGGCCGCCGGATCGCCGCGGCCGAGGCGTACGCGTGGGGGCTGGTCACCGAGGTCGTGCCGGGCGGCGCGCACCTCGCGAGAGCGCGCGAGCTGGCCGCCGAGCTGGCCGGGCAGCCACCGCTGGCGGTGTCGCTCACCAAGCAGGTGATCGGCGCCGCGGCGGAGGCCCCCCGTGAGACGGGGCTGCTGCTGGAACAGCTCGCGTACACGGCGCTGCACCGCACCGACGACAGATGAGAGCCCGGGGGCGGGCCGCGGAGTGGGACCGCGGCCCGCCCCTTCCGTTCCCCTTCACGAGGAGTCGCATTGTGAAAGCCAGCCAGGCCGGTACCCCTTCGCAGACCCCGCCGGACGGCGGTGGCGGGGGCAGGCCCGTCATCGAGTCCCGGTCCATCGACTACGTGCCGCTGGCCGAGCGGCACGGCAAGGTGTGGCACCTCTTCCCCGTGTGGTTCGCGGGCGACGCGCACCTCGCCACCATCGCGACCGGCGCCATCGGCGTCGCGCTGGGCGGCAACCTCATATGGACCGCGATCGCCGTGGTGCTCGGCGGCGCGTTCGGCACCTTCTTCATGGCCTTCCACTCCACGCAGGGCCCGCAGCTGGGGCTGCCGCAGATGGTGCAGTCCCGCCCGCAGTTCGGGTACGTGGGCGCGCTGCTGGTATGGGTGGTGGCCCTGACGACGTATGTCGGGTACACCGCGTTCAACCAGATCCTGATCGCGCAGACGATGGACCACCTGGCCGGCACCCCGGCCGGGGTGAGCTACATCGGGTACGCGGTGCTGGCGATCGTCCTCGCGATCGTCGGCTACGACGTCATCCACCGCGCCTCCCGCTGGCTCACGTTCCTGGTGATCGCGGTGCTGGTGGTCTTCTCGGTGGGTGTCGTGGCGGCCGACCCGTTCTCCGCCGCGCAGCTGGACCTCGGCGGCTTCGTGCTCGCGCCGTTCCTGGTGCAGTTCTTCACCGCCGCCGTGTACCAGATGTCCTGGTCGATCTATGTCTCGGACTACTCTCGGTACCTGCCGCCGACGGTCGGCGTGCGGTCGTCGTTCTGGTGGACGTACCTGGGCGCGTGGGTCGGCGGGGCGTGGATGATGCTGATCGGGACGGTCGCGGCCGGGCTGTTCCCGAAGGCCGAGCTGGTCGACTCGGTGATCTCGGCGGGCGACGAGCTGTTCCCCGGCTTCGGGGTGACGCTGCTGCTGGTCTCCGTGCTGCCGCTGATCTCCATCGGCACGCTCAACTTCTACGGCGGCAGCCTGACCCTGCTCTCCAGCATGGACTCGGTACGGAAGATCCGGCCGACGCCCGCGAAGCGGGTGGGGGCGCTGCTGGTGCTCGGCGTGCTGTCCACGGTGATCGCGTTCGGCTCCGACCGGGCGTTCCTGACGGACTTCGGACACTTCCTGACCGTACTGGGCTACCTCTTCACGCCCTGGACAGCGATCAACCTGGTCGACTTCTACGTGGTGCGGCGCGGCCACTACTCGATCCGGGAGATCTTCAACCCGCGCGGGATGTACGGCCGGTGGAGCGGGCGCGGGCTGCTCGCGTACGGGATCGGCTTCCTGTCGATGCTGCCGTTCGCGGAGATCGGCGACCTGGAGGGGCCGGGCGCCGCCTGGGTGGGCGGCGCCGACATCACCATGCTGATCGGCCTGCCGGTCTCGGCCGGGGTGTACCTGCTGGCCTGCCGCGGGCTGGACCTGACGGCCGAGCGGGCCGCGGTGGCCGCGGCGGACGCGGGGCTGGAGGAGGCCGGACTGGAAGACGGCGCCGCGGACGGTGACGGGGACGGTGGCGGGGCGTCCGACGGCGGGGCTCCCGTCAGCGGTACAGCTCCCGCGCGATGATCGTCCGCTGCACCTCCGTCGCACCCTCGTAGATCCGCGGCGCGCGCACCTCCCGGTAGAGGTGTTCGAGGAGGTGGCCGCGGCGCAGCGCGCGGGCGCCGTGGATCTGCACCGCCGCGTCGACGGTCTCCTGGGCGGTCTCGGTGGCGAGCAGCTTGGCCATGGCGGCGCGTTTGGCAACGTCGGCCGCGCCCGCGTCGTAGGCCGCGGCCGCCGCGTACACCAGCAGCCGGGCCGCCTCGACGCGAGTGGCCAGGTCGGCGAGGCGGTGCGAGACGGACTGCAGGTCCTTCAGGGGGCCGCCGAACGCGGTGCGGGTGGCGGCGTGTTCGAGCGCGGCGTCCAGCGCCGCCTGGGCCATGCCGATGGCGAAGGCGCCGACGCTGGGCCGGAAGAGGTTCAGGGTGCGCATCGCGACGCCGAAGCCGTGGCCCGGCTCCCCCAGGACGTCGTCCCGGGACACGGGGACGCCGTCGAAGACCAGCGTGCCGATGGGGTGCGGGCTGAGCATGTCCAGGTGCTCGCCGCTCAGCCCGGGCCGGTCCGCGGGCACGAGGAAGGCGGTCACGCCGCGCGCGCCGGGGGCCTCGCCGGTACGCGCGAAGACGGTGGCGAAGTCCGCCTCGGGCGCGTTGGAGATCCAGCACTTCTCGCCGCTGAGCCGCCAGCCGCCCGCGCCGTCCGGCTCGGCGGCCAGGGTGAGCGCCGCCGCGTCCGACCCGGCGTCCTGCTCGCTCAGCGCGAAGGCGGCGACCGCGCGCCCGGCGGTGACCTCCGGCAGCCAGCGCGCCCGCTGCTCCTCGGTACCCGACTGGAGTACCGGACAGGCCCCCAGTCCTTGGAGGGCCAGCGCGGTCTCCGCCTCCGTGCACTCCTGCGCCAGCGACTCCCGCAGAAGGCACAGGTCGAGGGCGCGGACGGTGCCGCCGTCGGGGAACAGGCGGCGGAGCAGGCCCAGCTCGCCGAGGGCCGCCACCAGGGGGCGGTTCACCCGCCCCGGTTCGGCCTTCTCGGCGAGCGGGCGCAGCCGGTCGGCGGTCAGGGCCCGGAGTTCGGCACACCACGCCACGTCGTCGGAGTCGAGCGCGAATGCGGTCACAGGGCGGCTCCCTTGTCACGGTCTGCCTTATCGCGATCTGTTGACTGTCGTCACGAACACGTTACGCTGACGAAGCGTCCGTACGGCAGCCCCCGGCGGCCCTCGGACACCACGGCCGAGCGTCACGAGGGGGCGCATGCGTCATGGATCTGCAGCCAACGGCCCACACCGACACCTTCGCCCGCGACCATCTCCCGCCGCCCGCGCAATGGCCCCGGATGGCCGATGCGGGCTACCCGACCCGGCTCAACTGCGGTACCGAGCTGCTGGACGGCTCCCTGCGCCGGTTCGGCGCCGACCGGCCCGCCGTACGCCACGGTGACGGCACGGTCTGGACGTACGAGGACCTGCGCGCACACGTCAACCGCCTCGCCCACGCGCTCACCGACGACCTCGGGGTACGGCCCGGCGAACGGGTCCTGCTGCGCGGCCCCACCTCACCCGAACTGGCCGCCTGCTGGCTCGCCGTGATGAAGGCCGGCGCGATCGCCGTGACCGTGCCGGCCGCGCAGCGCGCCCACGAACTGGCCACCCTCTGCGACATCGCGCGGGTGCGCCACGCGGTGTGCGACATACGGACGGTGGACGACCTCGCCAAGGCCGCGGTACCCGGCCTCGCGATCACCGCGTACGGCGGCGAGGGCCCCGACGACCTGCTGCGCCGGGCCGCCCGCAAGCCCGCCGACTACCCCGCGGTGGACACCGCCGCCGACGACGTCGCGCTGATCGCCTTCACCTCCGGCACCACGGGCCGCCCCAAGGGCTGCATGCACTTCCACCGCGACGTGCTCGCCATCGCCGACACCTTCTCGGCACACGTGCTGCGGCCCGGGCCGGACGACGTCTTCGCCGGCACCCCGCCGCTCGGCTTCACCTTCGGCCTCGGCGGGCTCGTCGTCTTCCCGCTGCGGGCCGGGGCCTCCACCCTGCTCGCCGAGCCCGGCGGCCCCCGCGGACTGCTGCGGCACATCGAGACCCACCGCGTCTCCGTCCTGTTCACCGCGCCCACCGCCTACCGCGCGATGCTGCCCGAACTGGCCGGACACGACGTCACCTCGCTGCGCCGGTGCGTCTCGGCGGGCGAGAACCTGCCCGCCGCCACCTGGCACGCCTGGCACGACGCGACCGGGCTGCGGCTCATCAACGGCATCGGCGCGACGGAGATGCTGCACATCTTCCTCTCCGCCGCCGACGAGGACGCCCGCCCGGGCGTCACCGGGGTGCCGGTGCCGGGGTACGAGGCCCGGGTGGTCGACGCGGCGGGCCGGCCCGCCCCGGACGGCGAGCCGGGACTGCTGGCGGTGCGCGGCCCGACCGGCTGCCGCTATCTCGCCGATCCGCGCCAGCTGGAGTACGTACGGGACGGCTGGAACCTCACCGGCGACACCTACGTGCGCGAGACGGACGGGTACTTCCGCTACGTCGCACGCGCCGACGACATGATCATCTCGTCCGGGTACAACATCGCCGGGCCCGAGGTCGAGGAGGCGCTGCTGCGGCATCCGGCCGTGACCGAGGCGGCCGTGGTGGGCCGGCCCGACGCGGACCGCGGGCAGGTCGTCGTCGCCCATGTGGTGCTCGACCCCGGCCTCCCCCGTACGGAGGAAACCGTCGATGCACTACGGGAGTTCACCAAGGCCGAGATCGCGCCGTACAAGTGCCCGCGCGAGTTCGTCTTCCACGACGCGCTGCCCCGGACGCCGACCGGCAAACTCCAGCGCTTCCGGCTGCGCGCGCCCGTCCGGGAAGTGCCGTGAAGCAGCGCCACCGGGCCGTCGGGGCCCCGGCGGCACGACCTAGAGTGACGGCGTGAGTGACCCGCAGCCGCAGCGCACCCCACGGTCCCTGATCGTCACCTTCTACGGCGCGTACGGACGCGACGCGAAAGGCGCGCCGCTGGGGCCCGTACCGGTGGCCGCGCTGATCACACTGCTGGGCGTGGCGGGCGTCGACCCGCCGTCGGTGCGCTCGGCGGTCTCCCGGCTGAAGCGCCGCGGACTGCTGGTGCCCGCGCGCACGTCGTCGGGGGCCGCGGGGTACGCGCTCTCCGCGGACGCCCGCGAACTGCTGGCCGACGGCGACCGGCGGATCTACGGACGGCCCACGCCGCGCGCGAGCGACGGCTGGGTGCTCGCGGTGTTCTCCGTCCCCGAGGAGGAGCGCCACAAGCGGCACCTGCTGCGCTCCCGGCTGGCCCGGCTCGGCTTCGGTACCGCGGCGCCGGGCGTATGGATCGCCCCGGGGCACCTGTACGAGGAGACCCGGCACGTCCTGCGCCGCCTCCAGCTGGACCCGTACGTGGACCTTTTCACCGGCGCGCACGCCGGCTTCGCGCCGACGGCGGAGGCGGTGACCCGCTGGTGGGACCTGCCCGCGATCGCCGCCCGGCACCGCGCGTTCCTCGACGCCCACGAGCCGGTGCTCGGACAGTGGAGCCGCCGGCGCAGCACGGACCTCGAAGCGGCGTACCACGACTACCTGATGGCGCTGGACGCCTGGCGCCGGCTGCCGTACGCCGATCCCGGCCTGCCCGCGGCGCTGCTGCCGGAGGACTGGCCGGGCGGCCACGCGGCCGCCGTCTTCGGCCGCCTCCACCGCCGGCTGCACGCGGCGGGCGCGGAGTTCGTGAGCGGGGTACTGGGCGAGCGGGGGGCGGCGGGGGTGGAGTGAGCGGCTTGTGGGCGCTGCGGGAATGCGGGGCGCCCTGGGCTTCGCGTGAGGGCGTACGCGGGCGGTGCGTGAACTCGTGTGCTCGGTGTGGGCTGTGCCAGGCCGTGCGTGGTCTCGCGCAGGAGGTCTGCTGGTCGTCGGTTGGTCGGTCGGCAGCGTTCCCGGTACGGGTTCCTGGTACGGGTTCCTGGTACGGGCCGGGGCCCGGCGGGCCGGCCGCCGCATGGGGGTCCGGCGTGCCGCGCAGCCGTGAACGGCCGCGGGTGGCGAGCTTTCCGCCGTGGGCACGCCGTGCGGGGCAGGCGTTGACGGTCGGGTGACGAGTACCGCCGGCGGCCCGGTGCCGGCCGCCGCGGACGGGCGGGCGGACGGGCGGCGAGCGCAACGGGCCCTTGCGGGCAGGGGTCGTGCGGGGCCGCGTCTTTCCGGACGCGCGGCCCTCGACGGGTGCCTCCTGGGGGTCGGTGCGGCCGCGGGGGCGACGGGCGCCGACGGCGCGGGACGGGTCCCGTCCGGCGGCGGGAGCGCGGTACCAAGGTGCGCGCTCCGTGCATGGGCGCGCCTCAGCGCATCCGGGGGTACCCCGCGGCCATTTCGACCGGGCGGGGGCGGGATGCGGCCACCGCGGCGACCACGTCCCGGAAGGAGCTGCACATCCGGGTGCCGGCCACCGCGGCCAGCTCCCCGAAGCGGCCGACGCCGTAGGTGACGGCGATCGGGGCCATGTGGGCGGTGACGGCCATCCGCATGTCGCCGACGGTGTCGCCCACGTACGCGCTCTCGCGCGGCGAGACGCCGAGCTGCGCGACGGCGCGCAGCGCCATCTCCGGGTGCGGCTTGCCGCGTCGCACCATGTCGTGGCAGATGACCGGGCCGACCAGGTCGCGGATGCCCATCACGTCCAGCAGCGCCTCGGCGCTGCGCGAGACCTTGGAGGTGGCGACGGCCAGTTCTATGCCGTGCGCGCGCAGCGCGGACAGCCCCGAGGAGACGCCGGGGAACAGCAGACGCGGCCCCTCGCGGAGCACTTCGTGGGCGAACAGTTCGCGATAGCGATTCATCGCGGTGAGCACCGCCTCGTCCGTCTCGGGACGGCCGAGCAGCTGCCCGAACGCGGCCGGGGCCGGCTTGCCGACCGCGGCGGCGGCCTGCCGCGGGGTCACCCGGCGGCCCTGTTCGGCGACCACCTTCGACAGCAGCCGGCCGATGGCGGGCAGCGTGTCGGCGAGGGTGCCGTCCAAGTCGAAAACGACCGCCCGGATCGGGACCGTACCGGCACCGCGCGGCGCCCCCCCGATGCCTTCGCCGACGTCCGCTGAATCGCGCATTGCTCGATACCTTTCCGATGCGTTGACGGGCCGGTCGGAGTCCGGGACTCCCGCCGGCCGCGGGGGAATCAAATCGATGGCATGTGTGAAGTGTGAAACGGTTCCGTCGGTCCGCAACGCCGCGGGGGCCTGGCAGAGAAGCGTCTCAACGGCTTTCATGGAGGCAACGCGTCCCGTTGCTCGCCTTTGCAGATTTAAAAACCGCCTGCGCTGTTTGTCAATGCGCTGAGCCACACCTCACACACAACCCGTACACGGCCGCAACGCCTGAGGCGCCCGGGACGAGCCGCTGTCACGTGCGTCACACCGCGCGGATCATGGGGGTGCGGCTTCAGCCAATGCCGTCCGGGCGGAGCGGCCGGTATCGGCGCCCGTCCGAAGTGAGTCGTACGATATTGAAACCGCACGGTTGGTTTTCTCTATAGTCTTTGACCATCGAACCACCGAGCCGATGGCGCGCCCGGCGATCCAGCGGCTCGACCGGCCCCGGCCGGACGAGAGACAGGACGGACACAGTGCCCACGCAGCACCGCGCGATACAGAGCCGCCAGGCGCTCATCCGCTCGGCCGCCCAGAGCTTCATCGACAAGGGCGTCTCCGCGTCCGGCATGGTCGACATCAGCCGGCGCGCGAGACTCAGCAAAGGCGCCCTCTACTTCCACTTCGAGTCCAAGGAAGAGCTGACCCTCGCCGTACGGGACGAGGCGCTCGGCGCGCTGCGCGAGCTGGAGGAACAGCTGCTGCGCGCCCCCGATCCCGTACTGAGCGCGTCCCGGGACTTCACGGTCGCCCTCCTGGAGCGGGTGGACCGGGACATCGTTGTCCGGGCCGGCCTCCAGATCCGCCCGGAGAGCGATCCCGAACCCAGCGGCGCCCGTCTGCACCGGCGGTGGTCCGCGCTCTTCCTGGAGAAGGCCGTCACCGACCGCTCGACGGGCCGGCTGCCTCTGGACGCCGATCCGCAGCGGCTGGCACGGGCGCTGACCACGATGGTCGTGGGGCTGCTGGAGCTGGGCCGCGCGGACCGCACGTGGTGGAGCCGGGAGGCCGTGACGGACATGTGGCGGCAACTGGCGCCGGCCGCCCGCACGGTGCCCGCCCCCGGTGCGGGACGCGCGTTACGCACCGCCGGCGTACCGCGCGCCGGTGCCGTACCGCAGCCCGCCCTGCGCGGCGCCGTACGCGACCCGGCCGGCTACGCCCCGCGCCGCACACCACCGCGCTGACGGAACACGGGGAGCGGCGCGACCGCTCGGCATCTGTAGCTCCGCCGACACCGACGCCCGTAGCGCCGCCGGTATCGATGCCCGTAGGGATCCCCGCACCGATGCCCACGTGGACGCCCGTATCAACGCCCACGTGGATGCTCGCATCGATGCCCACGTAGACGCTTGTGCGTCCCGATGGCGCGCACCGTCTCCACCACTCCCCTACGGGCGCGGTGGCCGTCGCCGGTACGACGGCCGCCGCGCCCGGGTGCCGGCGGGGCCCGGTCAGGGCGGGGCCGGGTCGTAGTTACCGGCGGCCAGCCCGAGCAGCAGCATGTCGCCCGCCGCCACCTTCTGACCGCCGACCTCCGTGTCCACGGCGGCCCAGC
>NZ_JBEYUN010000031.1:0-64603 GCF_040643545.1 Streptomyces sp. NPDC047117
CCTCGTCCCAGCGGATGCTGGAGACGGGGTATCAACATATCTGGCGTTGACTTTTGGCACGCTGTTGAGTTCTCAAGGAACGGACGCTTCCTTTGGTCCCGTTTCACCGGGCCCTCCGGGCGCTTCCCTTCGGTGTTTCACACTCTATCAGGCCTTTTCGGTCTTCCGAACCGCGTCCCTTTCCGCATTCAATGCGCGCATCACAAGAAGCGATGCAGGCATGCAGAAGTGATCGAGATTCTCGGATCAAGACTGATGGGGTGCTGCTTCCTTCGCGGGCCGCAGTGATTGCGTCCTCGTTCCGGGGCAGGAGTAAGACAGTACAGGCGGGGTTGGGGCGAGGCAAATCGGGGGAAGGCCGCCGTCCAGCCGCACCCCTTCACACGCATGATCGCGCCTCCCGTCTGTCGTGCGGAGCGTCCACTTCTTATGACTTACGCTCTGACCGGTGCGCCGTCCGGGACAGGTAGTGACGGCGACCTGATAGATCTCCACCCCTGGGAGGCTTCCCATGACCACCGTGACGTCCCCGCTCGCCGGACGCGCCATCGGGCTCAGCGCAGTTCCTGACCCCGTCTTCTCCGGCGCGATGGTGGGTCCCGGTACCGCGATCGACCC
The DNA here is from genome assembly GCF_040643545.1 of Streptomyces sp. NPDC047117. Taxonomy (NCBI): domain Bacteria; kingdom Bacillati; phylum Actinomycetota; class Actinomycetes; order Kitasatosporales; family Streptomycetaceae; genus Streptomyces; species Streptomyces sp. NPDC047117. The sequence continues at coordinate 619 of NZ_JBEYUN010000031.1, forward strand.
GGCCCGCGAGCCTTCCGTGGCGCTCGCGCCCGTGGACGGCGTCGTTGTTTCTCTGCACCCGCACGCATTCGTCGTCGTCGACGGCGAAGGGCACGGCGTGCTGACGCACCTGGGCATCGACACCGTTCAGCTCAATGGCGAGGGCTTCGAGCTGCTCGTCAACAAGGGGGACAACGTGACGCGCGGCCAAGGCGTCGTCCGCTGGGACCCGGCCGCCGTCGAGGAGGCCGGCAAGTCGCCGGTCTGCCCCGTCGTCGCTCTCGAGGCCACCGCCGACGCGCTCGGTGACGTGCGCGAGGACGGCGACGTGAAGGCCGGGGACCAGCTCTTCAGCTGGCAGTGACGCCGACGCCGTTCCGTACACCGGTACCGGAACCCGGTACGCAGGAACGGCACGTACGACATTCAACGCGGCGGCACCGGCCGTCGCATCACACGGAGACGGGTGCAATGGAGACAACGCTGCGAGGCGTCGGCGTGAGCCACGGTGTCGCCATAGGCGAGGTGCGGCACATGGGGACGGCGGTGCTGGAGCCGCCGGCCAAGCAGATCCCCGCCGAGGAAGCGGAGCGCGAGCAGGGGCGCGCCCGCCAGGCCGTGGAAGCCGTGGCCGCCGACCTGATCGCCCGCGGCAACCTCGCGGGCGGCGAGGCGCAGGCGGTGCTGGAGGCCCAGGCCATGATGGCCCAGGACCCCGAGCTGATGGCCGACGTCGACCGCCGGATCGCCGTGGGCAGCACGGCCGAGCGTGGCGTGTACGACGCGTTCGCCGCGTACCGGGCGCTGTTGGCCGGTGCCGGGGAGTACCTGGCGGGCCGGGTCGCCGACCTGGACGACGTACGGAACCGGATCGTCGCGCGGCTGCTGGGCGTGCCCATGCCGGGTGTGCCGGACAGCGATGAGCCGTACGTGCTGATCGCGCGGGACCTCGCGCCGGCCGACACGGCGCTGCTGGACCCGTCGCTGGTGCTCGGCTTTGTCACCGAAGAGGGCGGGCCGACCAGCCACAGCGCGATTCTCGCGCGGGCGCTGGGCGTGCCGGCCGTCGTCGCGCTGCCGGGCGCGCACGAGTTGGTCGAGGGCACGGTCGTGGCCGTGGACGGCTCCACCGGGGAGATCTTCGTCAACCCGAGCGACGAGAAGCGCGCGGAGATGGAGCAGGCGGCCGAGGAGCGGAAGGCCGCGCTGGCCGCCGCCACGGGTCCGGGTGCGACGTCGGACGGGCACAAGGTGCCGCTGCTGGCGAACGTCGGCGGTCCGGCGGACGTGCCGGCGGCGGTGGAGGCCGGTGCCGAGGGCGTCGGGCTGTTCCGTACCGAGTTCCTGTTCCTCGACGACAGCAAGAACGCGCCGTCGGAGGAGAAGCAGGTCGAGGCGTACCGCCAGGTGCTGGAGGCCTTCCCCGAGGGCCGGGTGGTCGTGCGCGTGCTGGACGCGGGCGCGGACAAGCCGCTGGACTTCTTGACGCCGGCGGACGAGCCGAACCCGGCGCTGGGCGTGCGGGGGCTGCGTACCCTGCTCGACCACCCCGATGTGCTGCGGACCCAGCTCACCGCGCTGGCGAAGGCGGCGGAGGGGCTGCCGGTCTACCTCGAGGTCATGGCGCCGATGGTGGCGGACCGTACGGACGCCAAGGCGTTCGCAGACGCGTGCCGTGAGGCGGGGCTGCAGGCGAAGTTCGGTGCGATGGTGGAGATTCCGTCCGCCGCGCTCCGGGCGCGTTCGATCCTGCAGGAGGTGGAGTTCCTGTCGCTGGGCACGAACGACCTGGCGCAGTACACCTTCGCGGCCGACCGTCAGGTCGGTGCGGTGTCCCGGCTGCAGGACCCGTGGCAGCCCGCGCTGCTCGACCTTGTGGCGACGTCCGCCGAGGCCGCCAAGGCCGAGGGCAAGAGTTGTGGTGTGTGCGGCGAGGCGGCTTCCGACCCGCTGCTCGCGTGTGTGCTGACGGGGCTCGGCGTCACCAGCCTCTCCATGGGTGCGGCGTCGCTTCCTTACGTGCGCGCGACGCTGGCGAAGCACACGCTGGCGCAGTGCGAGCGTGCCGCGTCGGCGGCGCGTGCGGCGGACACTGCCGAGGAGGCGCGTCTGGCGGCGCAGGCGGTGCTCTCCGGCGAGTGACCGTAGCGTGCTCAGCGGCTTAGTGCCGTGGTCTTGATGGCCGTCCCGCCCTGGTGGCGGGGCGGCCATCTGCTTTTCGGTTGCGTTTGCCCTCCCCTAGGTGTTCCTGCAGTGCTCGTGGGCGTAGGCGGGTGTGGGCAGGGCGATGCCGGGGAGGTAGTCGACGCCTGGTTCGGGTGAGAGGGGGTCGCCTGTCCTGGCGTCGGTGCAGTACGCGGAGAAGACCTCGGCCGCGGTGAGGGCGGTGAGCCAGTTGCCGCGGAGGGACCAGCCGCGGACCTCGTCGCCGTGCTGGTCGTCGAGGGTGCGGGAGACGACGCCGCCGGGGCCGCGGAGGGTGATGCCGGCGGCGAGGACGGTGCAGAAGACCAGGGCTTCCGCTTCGGCGAGGTGCAGGCGGCCGTCGGGGAGTGCCGTGGCGTGCACTGCCGCGAGGAGCGGGCCGCTGTCGCTCGCGGTGACGCTGCAGACGAGGTGGTGTCTGCCGGGCCCGAGGGCGTCGAGGAGTCGGAGCATGGCCTGAGAGGCGTGTTCGAAGGCGTCGTGTGCGGTGTCGCCGTCGCAGGTGGGGCAGCGCCCGGCGGCCGAGAGGAGGGCACCGGCCCGGTCCCAGGTGTCCTGGCGGGCGGCTTCGTCGAGGAGCACGGGCAGGGTGTCGGTGAGCCGTCGGCCGCTGTACGGAACGATGGCGCCGCCGGCGGCGACCTCGGTGGTGTAGCGGGCGCGGCTCTCCGGCCGGTCGGGGTCGAGTCCGGTGTCGCCGCAGTAGGTGGCGTATTCGCCGGGGTCGAAGAGGGTGAGGGTCGTGTGCCGGCCCTGGGCGGTGCGGGTGCGGAGGAGGCCGTCGAGTCGGCGCAGGTAGCCGCTGTGGTCCTGGCCGGTGAAGGGGAAGGTGCGGTAGCGGCTCATGGCCGCGAGGTCCTCGGGCGTCGGCAGGACGGCGAGGGTGCCGGGGATTTCGCGGGCGAGTCGTCGTGGAGCCGTGGCGGTCCTGCGGCGGGCTCGGCTTGCGGGGCCGCGGGCGCGACGGGTGTGCCGTCGTTTGCTGCCGTGCCGGTCGGCGGGCTGGGTGCGGCGTGCGGTCCTGGCCATGGTTTCCCCCTTGGTGACGCTGGTGAGCGAGCGCGGGCCGGCCGGCGGGCCGGTCCGCGCTCGGGAGTCGTCGTCGCCGATGACTCATTGCTCACTGAGCGTAAGCGAGGGGTCTGACAATGGCCGTTGTGAGCCGCCGGAATCGGCTGTGAGCAGGGATTTCCGGCGGCTCGGATGATCACTGTGCGCGGTCGGCGGCGATCCGCTCGTAGAACCGGAGGAGTTCGAGGTTGTCGACCGAGCCGGGGTTGACCGCCTTTTCGAGCGGGGTGCCCTGGAGCAGGCGCTTGACGGGTACTTCGATGCGCTTGCCGGTGAGTGTGTGCGGTACTCCGGGGGCTTCGATGATGTCGTCGGGGACGTGGCGCGGCGAGAGCTGGGTGCGGATGGTCTGCTTGATGCGGCCGCGCAGGTCGTCGTCGAGGGTGGCGCCCTCGGCGAGGTGCACGAAGAGGGGCATCCAGTAGCCGCCGTCGGGGAGTTCGAGGCCGATGACGAGGGATTCGCGGATCTCGGGGAGGCGTTCGACGGCTTCGTAGATGTCGGCGGAGCCCATGCGGACGCCCTGGCGGTTCAGGGTGGAGTCGGAGCGGCCGTGGATGACGACGGTGCCGCGTGCGGTGAGGGTGATCCAGTCGCCGTGCCGCCAGGTGCCGGGGTACATCTCGAAGTAGCTGTCCCGGTAGCGGCTGCCGTCGGGGTCGTTCCAGAAGCGGATCGGCATGGAAGGCAGCGGGTTGGTGACGACGAGTTCGCCGACCTCGTCGGTGAGCGGCTTGCCCTGGGGGTCCCAGGCCTGGAGGTCGGTGCCGAGGCAGGGTGCCTGGAGTTCGCCGATGTAGACCGGGAGGGTGGGCACGGCGCCGGCGAAGCAGCTGCAGACGTCGGTGCCGCCGCTGACGGAGGCGATCCAGAGGTCTTCGGCGACTTCGTCGTGGAGCCAGCGGAAGCCGTCAGGGGGCAGCGGGGAGCCGGTGGTGGCGACGCATTTGACGCGGGAGAGGTCGTAGTCGCGTCCGGGGTGGACGCCGGCCTTGGCACAGGCCATGACGTAGGCGGCGGAGGTGCCGAAGAGGGTGGCGCCGGTGCGTTCGGCGATCCGCCACTGTGCGCCGGTGTCGGGGAACCCGGGGCTCCCGTCGTAGAGGACGATCGTGGAGCCCACGAGGAGGCCGGCGGCGAGGAAGTTCCACATCATCCAGCCGGTGGAGGTGTACCAGAAGAAGCGGTCGCCGGGGCCGAGGTCGCAGTGGAGTCCGGCCTGCTTGAGGTGTTCGAGGAGGATGCCGCCCTGGGACTGGACGATGGCCTTGGGGAGGCCGGTGGTGCCGGAGGAGTACAGCACCCACAGGGGGTGGTCGAACGGCACCTGTTCGAAGACGGGCTCTTCGTCACGGGAGACGACGTCGTCCCAGTGGAGCGCGCCCTCGGGGGCCTCGGTGCCGAGCAGGGGGATGTGCACGACGGCGGTGAGGCTGGGCAGTTCTGCGCGCAGTTCGGAGACGGTGGCGCGGCGGTCGTGTTCCTTGCCGCCGTAGCGGTAGCCGTCGACGGTGAACAGGACGACCGGTTCGACCTGCTGGAAGCGGTCCAGGACGCTGCGGGCGCCGAAGTCGGGGGCGCAGGAGGTCCAGACGGCGCCGACGGCGGCGGAGGCCAGGAGGGCGACGACGGCCTGCGGGACGTTGGGTACGTAGCCGCTGACGCGGTCGCCGGGGCGGACGCCGAGGCGGCGGAGTTCGGCGGCGAGCGAGCCGACCTGGGCGCGCAGCTCGGCCCAGGTGACGGGGGTGGGTTCGTGGCTCTCGTCGACGTGCAGGAGGGCGGGTTCGGCGGCCCTGGCGGGGTCCTCGCCGGCGCGGAGGGCGTGCTCGGCGTAGTTGAGTGTGGCGCCGGGGAACCAGCGGGCGCCGGGCATGGTGGCGTCGGCCAGCACGGTGTCGTAGGGGGTGCTGAAGCGGACGTCGAACCATTCGGAGGTGGCGCGCCAGAAGGTGCTCAGCTCATCGACGGACCAGCGGTGCAGGGCGGCGTAGCTCGCGACGGGGTCGCCCTGTGTTGCAGCGGGCGCGCCGTAGTGGGTGGCGGCCCATTCCTGGAAGCGGGTGACCTGTGCTCCGGCGATACGGTCCGCGCCGGGCTGCCACAGGGGCTCCGGGTGGGTTGCGGGCTGCGGTGCGGTGGTCATCATGCGGCTCCCGGGCTGTACACGGCTGGTGTGCCGGTCCGTGCGCCGCGGTGGGCGGTGCCGCCGGTCGTCCTCGTCCGGTGGCGCCCGACGCGTCCGTAGGGGTGCGCAGGACACGACTGCTCAGGACGATGCCATGTGATCGTCTTCGGCACCAGGGTGGACGCCCCACATTCGGGGGGAATGGTGTGTGGCGCGGACACAAGGTGAGCGGCGCGCCCCGCGGTGGGGCACAGGGCCCGGGGCACGGTGTCTCTTTTGCGGACACAGCAGGTCAACGCAGGTGAACGGAAGCTGAACGATGCTTTCACCTGGGTGCGCTGATGGCAGGCTGAGCGATATGGACGGGCGGGATCTGGTGCGGTCGGCACGGACGGTCAGGGCAGTGGGCACCTCGCAGGGGTGGTTGTCGGTGCGGTCGGCGCTGCGGCGGAGGCGGGCCGATGCGGCGGGGCTGCCGCGGCGGGGTACGGAGCGGGCGCGGGTTCCGGGTACGGCGGTGGGGGCGGAGCCGCAGCCGGGCGGCGGGGTGGTGCGGTTCGCGCGGTCCTCGCTGCGGATCAGGGTGACGGCGGGCGGCGCGGTGTTCTGCGGCTGGGACGGTGCGGCGCCGGAGCCTTCGTATGCGCTGGTGGGGGCCGGCCCGGAGGCGGACGGCCGGGCGGAGCTGGAGCCCGACACCGAGGGCGGCTGGCGTGTGGTGTCGGAGCGGGTGACGGTCGCGGTGTCGCGGTTCGGGGCGGTGGAGATCCGTACGCCGGGTGGTGTGGTGCTGCGCCGGGAGTTGCCGCCCCGGTGGTGGGACGTGGTACCGGAAGCGGGCCCCGAGGACGGTACGGCGCAGGAGGGCCTCTCGGGGCAGGAGGCGCTGTCCGTGGGCTACGCCGCCGCGGAGGCTGTGCGGGCCGGGTCGTGCGGTGGTGAGTCGCGGTGGATGCAGCGCTCCGAGGTGGCGGCGGACGCGCGGTTCTTCGGGCTGGGCGGCCGGGCGAGCGGGCCGCGGCTGCGGGACGGCACGTACCGGCTGTGGAACACCGATCCCGGGGGCGCGTTCGGGCCCGGTGACGATCCGCTGTCGCTGACGATGCCGGTGCAGCTGGTCGTCGCGGACGCCGGTACGCACCTGGTGTTCCATGACAACTCCTGGGACGGGCGGGTCTCGCTGCAGGAGGGTGAGGAGGGCAGGGGCTCCGGGCACGACCGGGCCGGCTCCTGCGAGATCCGGATGGACGGCGGTCCGCTGCGCTACTGGGTGCTGACGGGTACGCCTGCCCGTGTGCTGCACGGCTGGGCGTCTCTTACGGGTGCGCCGGCGCTGCCGCCTCGCTGGGCCCTCGGGCACCAACACGCCCGGTTCGGTTTCGGTGATGCGGCGGAGGTGCGGCGGGTGGCCGCCGGTTACCGGACGCACGGCGTGCCGCTGTCGGCTCTCCATCTGGACATCGATCATCTCGACGGCCATCGGGTGTTCACGGTGGACCGTCACCGCTTCCCCGATCTGCCGAGGCTCGCCTCCGAGCTGCGTCAGGAGGGCGTGCGGCTGGTGTCGATCGTGGACCCCGGGGTGAAGGCGGAGCCGGGGAACGCGGTGTACGAGAGCGGGGCGGCCGCCGACGCGTTCGTGCGGGAGGCGCGTGGGCGCGAGGTGCGGGGCGTGGTGTGGCCGGGTGAGGCGGTCTTTCCCGACTTCACGGACGCCCGGGTGCGCAAGTGGTGGGGCGGGCTGTATGCGGAGCGGCTGGCCCAGGGGTTCGCGGGCATATGGCACGACATGAACGAGCCGTCGTCGTTCGTCGCGTTCGGGGAGTCGACGCTGCCCCGGTCGGCGCGGCACGCCATGGAGGGCCGGGGTGGGGACCACCGGGAGGCGCACAACGTCTACGGCCTGGCGATGGCGCGCGCGGGCTATGAGGGGCTGTGCGAGCTGCGCCCCGAGGAGCGCCCGTTCCTCTTCTCGCGCTCCGGGTGGGCGGGGATGCAGCGCTACGGGGGTACGTGGTCGGGGGATGTGGCGACCGGGTGGCCGGGGCTGCGGGCTTCCCTGGCGCTGGTGCTGGGCCTGGGGCTGTGCGGCGTCCCGTACAGCGGTCCGGACATCGGGGGCTATTCGGAGGTGCCGTCGGCCGAGCTGTACCTGCGGTGGTTCCAGCTGGGGGCGTATCTGCCGCTGTTCCGTACGCACTGCGCGCACGACGCGGGGCGCCGGGAACCGTGGGAGTTCGGGGACGAGGTGCTGGCGCACGCCCGTGCGGCGGCCCTTGAGCGCGAGCGGCTGCTTCCGTATGTGCACACGCTGGGTCAGTTGGCACGGCTGGCCGGTGCGCCCTACGTGCGTCCGCTGTGGTGGAACTCGCCGCGCGACCGGGCGCTGCGTGACTGCGAGGACGCGTTCCTGCTCGGGGACGCGCTGCTGGTGGCACCGGTGCTGGAGGAGGGCGCGCGGCGGCGGTCCGTACGCCTGCCGCGGGGCCGGTGGTACGACACGGCGACGGGGCGGGCGTACGAGGGGCCCGGGCGGGCGGTGGTCGATGCGCCGCTGTCGCGGATTCCGGTGCTGGCCCGGGCGGGCGCGGTGCTCCCGGTGGCAGGCGCGGACGGCGAAGTGGAGCTGGAGGTGTGGGCGCCGGCTCCGGGGCGGAAGGGCGGCGGGCTGGTCGTGCCGGATTCCGGGGACGGTTGGGGGCGTCCGGACGTTGAACGGGTGGAATCGCAGTGGGAGTCGGGGCGCGTGGTGGTGAGCCGGCCGGACGGCGAGCCGGTGGGCTATCGGGTACGGGTGCGCGGAGGCGGCTCCGAGGCGGAGACGGGTGAAGCCGGACCCGAGGCACAGGGGGGACGTGACAAGGCATGACACGGGGCACGGCAGTGACGGGCGAACGGAGACGGTGATGGGGGAAGCGGCTTCGGAGCATCTCGGGGACGCCTCCGGCGTGCCGGTCGCCGACGCGTCCCGGAGCGCGGGGGAACTGGCGGATCTGGTGACGCCGATGGCCGTACGGACCGCGGCGACGCTGCGGCTCGCGGACCGCGTCGCCGACGGCATACGGACGGCGGCCGCGCTCGCCGATGCCACGGGCAGCGATCCGGGCGCGCTGGAGCAGCTGCTGCGCCACTTGGCCTCCGTCGGGCTGTTCCGGCAGTCCGGTGACGCCGCGTCCGGGTACGAGCTCACCGCAGCGGGCGAGGAGTTGCGGGACGGCCACCCGGGCGGGCTGCGGCGGAGGCTGGACACCGGTACGGCGATCGGGCGGGCGGACCTCGCGTTCGTCGAGCTGGCGCACTCGGTACGGACCGGCGCGGCAGCGTTCCCCGAGCGGTACGGGCAGGGCTTCTGGGCCGACCTGCGGGCGGATCCGGCACGGACGGCGGATTACGACGCGCAGATGGCGGTGGACGTGACCGCGTGGGCCGAGGCCGTGCTGCCGGTGTACGACTGGGCAGCGCTCGGCCGGCTGGTGGACATCGGCGGCGGCAACGGCACGATGCTCGCCGCGCTGCTGAGGGCCCATCCCGGGTTGCGGGGCACGGTGTTCGACCAGCCGGAGACGGTGCGAGCAGCACGGGCCACCCTCGCGGCGGCCGGTGTCGCGGACCGTGGGGACGCGGTGAGCGGCGACTTCTTCGGGGAGCTGCCGTCCGGTGCGGGCGGCTATCTGCTGTGTGCGGTGCTGCACGACTGGGACGACGCGTCGGCGGTGGCGATCCTGCAGGGCTGCGCGCGGGCGGCCGGCCGTACGGGCAAGGTCCTGGTGGTGGAGAAGTTCGGCACGGGCGGGGAGGCGGTCAGCACGGCGATGGACCTGCGGATGCTGGTGTACTTCGGCGGCCGCGAGCGTGGTGTCACGGACCTGACGGCACTGGCGGCGCTGGCCGGGCTGGAGGTGAGCGGGGTCCGTCCGGCGGGGCGGCTGGCGGTCGTGGAGCTGACGGTGGCCTGACCGGCGCCGGTCCGGAGGCGGCGCTCGGCCCGCGTGGTGGTCTTCCGCCGGCCGGGGCGGGCCTGGTAGACGATGGGCATGCCAAGACTTGCTGCCGCGCCGCGCGGCCTCGCCGTCTCCGCCGCCACCCTGGTCTCCGTCGCCGCGCTGCCCTCTGGGGCGCAGGCCCAGCAGCCGCAGGGAACGCCGTCCTCCGGCTCGGCCGTAGCGTCCGAGAAGGCCAGGGATCCGAAGGCCCCGAAGGAGTTCGTGGCGCTGCGCGACGTGGACCCGACGATCCGGCAGGAGATCCGGTACTTCACGCCGCACAACTTCATGGGCGTACCCGTCACCGGCTACAAGAAGCCGATGTGTCTCCTCACCCGGGACGCGGCGAAGGCGCTGCACCGGGCGCAGGTGGGGTTCCTCAAGAAGGGCTACACCCTGAAGGTGTACGACTGCTACCGGCCGCAGCGGGCGGTGAACCACTTCGTGGAGTGGGCCAAGGACCTGGACGACCAGCGCATGAAGGGTGAGTTCTATCCCCAGGTCGATAAGTCGACGCTTTTCGAGGATGGGTACATCGCCGAGAAGTCCGGGCACAGCCGCGGCAGCACGATCGACCTGACGCTGGCGAAGCTTCCCGCGCCGCCCACCCGCCCGTACGTGCCCGGTGAGCCGCTGCGCCCGTGTTACGGCCCGCAGGACGAGCGGTTCCCCGACAACTCGCTCGACATGGGGACGGGGTTCGACTGCTTCGACACCCTGGCGCACACCCTCGATCCGCGCATCAAGGGTGAGCAGCGGAAGAACCGGCTGCTCCTCAAGGCGGGGCTGGAGAAGGCCGGCTTCGTGAACTACGAGAACGAGTGGTGGCACTACACCTTCCAGCCGGAGACGTTCCCCGACACGTACTTCGATTTCCCCATCACCCGGAAGTCGCTCGCCGGACGTCACTGACAGCCGTCGCGGACCGGCGCTACCGTGCGCGCATGACGACACGGGAGTTCAGCAGCTACGAGGAGTTCTGGCCGTACTACGTCGCGATGCACTCGAAGGCCGCGACCCGGTGGGTGCACCTGACGGGCACGCTCACCGGGCTCGCGGTCTCGGCGTACGGGCTGATACGGCGGCGCCGGAAGCTGCTGCTCGGGCTGCCGCTGATCGGGTACGGAACGGCCTGGCCCGCGCACTTCCTCATCGAGGGCAACAACCCGGCCACCTTCGGGCACCCGGCGTGGTCGCTGCGCGGTGACGCGCAGATGATCCGCATGATGCTTTCGGGGCGAGACGCCGAGCTGGACGAGATCGCCCGCAAATGGCTCGCGGAGAACGCGGAGTAGAGCGGAGTAGGCCGGAAGGAGACCGCTCCCCCGCCCTCTTCACGGTCCGAGCGGCGGTCCGCCGGGGCGCTCACAGCCGACCGCCGGCCGAGTCCGACGAGAGCCGCTGGGCCACGTACACCGGGATCACCAACAGGGCGATGAGCAGGGCGGCAACGACATTGATGACCGGAGCCTGGTTCGGGCGGGCCAGGTTCTCGTAGATCCAGATGGGCAGCGTCTTCGTCCCCGGCCCGGCGGTGAACGTGGTGACCACGATCTCGTCGAAGGAGAGGGCGAAGGCGAGCAGGGCGCCCGCGAAGAGGGCCGACCGCAGCGCGGGCAGCGTGACGTGGCGGAAGGTCTGGGCGGGGCGGGCGCCCAGGTCGGCGGAGGCCTCGGCGAGCGAGGGCGCGATGCGCCGCAGCCGGGCGGCGACGTTGTTGAAGACGATGACGACGCAGAAGGTCGTATGGCCGACGATCACCGTGAACAGGCCGAACCCGATGCCGAGCGGGTCCAGAACGGTACGGAACGCCGCGTTGAGCGCGATGCCGGTGACGATGCCGGGCAGCGCGATGGGCAGCACGACCAGGAGCGAGACCGTCTGCCGGCCGAAGAAGCGGTGCCGGTGCACGGCGAAGGCGGCGAGTACACCGAGGACCAGGGCGATGGCGGTGGCGGCGAGGCCGGCCCGCAGCGACGTCCACAAGGCGTCCCGCACACCCTGACTGTGTACGGCACGTACCCACCACTCGCCGGTCAGCCCGCTGGGCGGCCAGGCGAAGGAGCGATCCGCGTTGAAGGAGTTGAGGACGACCAGGAGCAGCGGCGCGTGGACGATCGCCAGCCCCGCGGCCATGAGCACGCCGAGCACGAGCCGGGCGGTGCGGGTCAGATGCACCTCACGTCCTCCTCGCGGGAATTGGGGCGGGATGAGTTTTCGGATGCGGGAACCGGGGCGTTCGGCGATCCGTTGTCACTGTGAGTAAGGAAATTGGGGTGGAAAGCAGAGATAGAGGGCGATGTGAGATACGGGGGGTCACAGTGAGTCCAGTGCTCCGGCGCGCCGCACGGCCGCCAGGTAACAGACGATCAGCACGACCGGTACGGCAGAGAGCGCGGCTGCCAGCGGCAGGTCGAGGGTGACCTGTGAGGCGATGACGTTGCCGAGCAGTTGGGTGCGGCCGCCGACGATCTGGACGGTGAGGTAGTCGCCGAGGCTGAGGGAGAAGGTGAAGACGGAGCCGGCGAACAGGGCGGGGCGCACGGCGGGCAGGACGATGAGGCGCAGGGTGCGCCAGGCGCCGGCACCGAGGTCGGCGGAGGCCTCCAGATGGTGGGTGGGCAGCCGCTCCAGGGCCGCGAAAACGGGGAGGATCATGTACGGAAGCCAGAGATAGGCGAGGACGAGGACGACGGCGGGCAGGCCGTAGCCCGGGCCGGTCAGACCGAGCGGTGCGAGTACCGCATTGACCAGGCCGTGTTCGCCGAGCATGACGCGCCAGGCGTACGCCTTGACGAGGTAGCCGGCCCACAGGGGTGTCAGCACGGCCACGAGCAGGGCGCGCCGCCACCGCCCGGACGCCACTCGCGCCATGAAGAAGGCCATGGGCAGGGCGAGGAGGGCGTCGATGAGGGTGACGGCGACGGCCACGCCGAGGGTGCGCAGGGTGATCGTGCGGTAGACCGAGTCGGTCAGGATCGTGCGGAAGTTGTCGGTGTTCCAGACGTGAACGACATCGGAGGTGAAGCTGTCGGTGGTCCAGAAAGCGGAGAGCAGGAGGACGGCGAGCGAGCCGAGGTAGGCGAGGCCGAGCCACAGCAGGGGTGGCGCGAGCAGCGCCGCCAGCCTCAGCCGCGCTCCTACCCGGGAGACCGCTCCCACCCGGGAGTCCGGTTTCGCGGGAGTTCCTGCCGCTGAGGCGTGGGTCGCGCAGGCGTCGGTCGCGTAGGGGTCGGTCGCGTAGGTATCGGTCGCGTGCGGGTCAGTCGCCGATGCCCCTGTTGGCGAGGCGCGTGTCGGTGAGGGGCGTGTCGGCGAGGAGTCTGACGACTGGGGTCCCGTCGGCGAGGTCACCGGCCTGGTCCTCTCAGCCCTTGATCTCCGTCCAGGCGCGGGTCCATTGCGCGTAGTCGGTGCACTTCACGGTCGTCCGTCCGTCCAGGCACTGCTTCACGGGCGTGGTCCAGAAGTGGACGCGCTTGTAGTAGCTCTCGTCGTCGGCGTGGTACGTGACGCAGTGCTTGGGGTCGGACGTCTCGTCGCACGCCTTCGCGTTGGCGGGTGCCTCGCCGAAGTACTCGGCGACCTGGGCGTTCACCTTGGGCGAGACGATCCAGTCGAGCCACTTGTACGCGCAATTGGGGTGCTGGGCCTTGGCGGACACCATCCAGGTGTCCGACCAGCCGGTGGCGCCTTCCTTGGGCAGGACGGCCTTGACCGGGGCCTTCTCGGCCTCGGTGAGGTTGGCGATGACCTGCCAGGTGGTGCCGACGACGCTGTCGCCACCCTTGAAGGCGGTGACTTCCTTCTGGTAGTCGCTCCAGTACTCGCCGATGTTGGCGTGCTGCTTCTTCAGGAGCGCGACGGCCGCGTCCAGTTGGCGCTGGTCCAGCGCGTACGGGTTCTTGATGCCCAGTTGCGGCTCGGTCTTCATCAGGTACAGCGCGGCGTCGGCGATGTAGATGGGTGAGTCGTAGGCGGTCACCTTGCCGGCGTGCTCGGTGGCGTCCTCGAAGACGGCCCGCCAGGAGTCGGGGGCGGGCTTGACCTTGTCGGTTCGGTACATGAGGAGGTTGGCACCGCGGCCGTGCGGGATGCCGTACATCTGACCGTCGACGGAGTTGAACGGCTGCTCCTTCAGGCCCGCGAAGATGTCCTTGTAGTTCGGTACGAGCGTGGTGTTCACGGGTGCGGCATCGCCGGAGGCGATCAGGCGCAGGGTGGCGTCGCCGGAGGCCGAGACGGTGTCGTACTGCCCGGTCTTCATCAGCGAGACCATCTCGTCGGAGGTGCCCGCGATCTTGGTGTTGACCTTGCAGCCGGTCTGTTTCTCGAACGGGTGGACCCAGTCGGTCTTCGGGTCGTTGGAGCCGTCCTCGGCGTAGCCCGCCCAGGCAATGACGTTGACCTGGCCCTCGCCCTTGCCGAGCGACTTCTTCATGGGGACATCGGGCGCATGGAAGCCGCCGCTCCGGGCGTCGCCTCCGTCACCACCGCCGGAGGAGCCGCACCCGGCGGCCAGCAGCAGGGCCGTGGCCGCGGCGGCGGCCTTCCACACGTTCGTGTTGCGCATCCGGTTCTCTCCCGTCGCACACGGCGTCAGACACAGGCGCTGAGCGTCGCTCAGTATGCGGATCAAGGGCTCGCTGCACCAGAGCGCATGGGGAAGAGATCGAGTCAACTCCGGCGAGAAGGCGCTCTCTTCGGGCCCCCGGCGGGGCGGGTCAGTGGGGAACGGGGTAGGCGTCGTCGGGGGTCCAGGTGAGGCGGACCGGGGATTCGGGCCGGACGGACAGGGCGGGAGCCGTGTTCAGGCGGAGCACGGTCAGGCGGTCGTCGCCCCCGTCCAGCCGGACGCTGAAGCGGGTGTGCGGTCCGGCGTGGGCGATGTCGGTGATCCGGCCGGTGGCCGAGCGCTCGGCCGGGTCCGTGGAAGGTGCGGACTCAGCGGCCGGCGCTGTCGGGGAGGTTGGGGATATTGGGCGTGATGGGGATGTTGGGGGTGTTGGGGAATGGGTGTCGTTCAGGGGGGTGAGGTGGATGCGTTCGGGGCGGATGCTGTAGGTGCCGGGGCGGCCTGTGACTCGTTGTGCGGTCTCGCCGCGCAGCAGGTTCGTCATACCGACGAAGCCCGCTACGAAGGCGGTGGCCGGACGGTCGTAGATCTCCAAGGGCGGACCGACCTGTTCGATGCGGCCGCCGTCCAGGACCGCGACCCGGTCGCTCATCGTCAGCGCCTCCTCCTGGTCGTGGGTGACGAGGAGGAACGTGATGCCGGTGGTGCGCTGGATCTGCTTCAGCTCGGTCTGCATCTGCTGGCGGAGCTTGAGGTCGAGCGCGCCGAGCGGCTCGTCGAGGAGCAGCAGTCCGGGGCGGTCGACGAGGGCCCGGGCGAGGGCGACCCGTTGCCGCTGGCCGCCGGAGAGCTGCGCGGGGCGACGGTCGCCGAAGCCGTCGAGCCGTACGGTGGCGAGCGCTTCGCGGGCGCGGGCCCGGCGTTCGTCCTTGCGGACGCCGGCGACGAGGAGTGCGTACGCGACGTTCTGCTCGACGGTCATGTGCGGGAAGAGGGCGTAGTCCTGGAAGACGGTGTGCACGTCGCGTTGGTGGGGCGGCAGTGCGGTGACGTCGCGGCCGGCGAGTTCGACGCGCCCGGAGCTGGGGCGTTCGAAGCCGGCGATGAGGCGGAGGAGGGTCGATTTGCCGGAACCGGACGGGCCGAGGAGGGAGAAGAACTCGCCCGGCCGGATGGCGAGTTCGGCGTTGTCGACGGCTCGTACGGTGCTGAAGTCCTTGGTGAGGGCGGTCAGGCGGACCGCCGCTCCGGGCGTCGCGTTGTCGTCGGCCATGCGGTCTCCCCCGAGTGGGACGGCTTGATCGCGCCGGGCGACTGTACCGGGGTGACCGGGTCCCCGTCACCGGCGCGAGGCGAGGGCGAGGGGGAGCTGGAGGGGGCGAGCGGCCCATTCTCCCTGCGCAGGGGAAGGGTGCGTGAACAGCTCGTGAACCCTGCTGCGCATGGGGCGGGTGGGAGGCATGCTGTCCGCGTGCCTGCCTGGACGGACCAGCTCCGATTCGCCTACCAGCCCGTCGTCAATCTCACGACCGGTTCCGTCGCCGCGCTGGAGATACTCGCCCGTCCCGAGCGCGGGGACGTGCTCGCCCAGGCGCACCGCTCCCCCGCCCTCGACGTCGAGCTGGCCGCGCTGGGCATCCGGCACGCCGCGCATCGCGAGACGCTGCTGCCGCTCCAGGTGAACCTCTTCGCGGCCACCGCCGCCGAGTTCCCCGAACTGTCGGCGCTCCGCGCGGCGGTGAGTGCGGCCGGGCGGCGGCCGTGCGAGGTCACCGTCGACCTGACCGGGCCGTACACCCACGTACCGGCCGGCGCGTTGCTGGAGGCGGTCGCGGGGCTGCGCGCCGACGGCTTCCGGATCTGCGCGGACGGGGTGGGCGACGGGGACATACCGCTGCGCCTGCTGGGGGATCTCGCGCCGGACATCATCAAGCTGGACGCCTCGCTCTGCACGGACCTGGACGTCCGGCCGGGGCGAGCGGCGGTGGTACGGATGGTGCGGCAGCTCTGCGACGAGCTGGGCGGGTTGCTGGCGGTAGAGGGCGTGGAGACCGAGCGGAGCTACGCGGCGGTGCGGCGGGCCGGCGCGCAGCTCGGGCAGGGGCATCTGTTCGCACCACCCGCGCGCCGGCCCGCGGCCGAGGTCTTCGTGCCCGCGCAGATACCGCCCGCAGCGCCCGTACCGCCCGCACCCTCCGCGTCGGCCGCGTCGACCGCGTCATCCGTATCGGCCGCGCCCTTCGTGTCACCCGCGCCATCCAAGTCGGCCGGGCCCGTGGCGGGCAGGGAACCCGCAGGCGGAGGAACATCGGAAGCCGGCGGAGGGTTGGAGGCCGGCGGAGTGGCGGCCGGCGGGGTGGCGGCCGGGCCGCCGGTGGCGCAGTTCGTGCAGCCGGCCGCGCTGCTTCCGGTGACGGCCTCTGCGGAGGAGGTGCGCAGCCGACTCACGGGGCTGCCGGACGTGTCCGGGGTGCTGCTGGTGGACGCGGACGGCGTTCCCGTACGGGCGGTGGACCGGAACCGGTTCCTGTTGTCGCTGTCCGGGCGGTACGGGCACGCGCTGTACGCGGACCGGCCGGCCCTGCGGCTGGGCGACCGGCCGCGCACGGTCGGCGCCGACGCGACGGCGTGGGAGGTGCTCGACGTCATCGCGGACGGCGACCGGGACCGTACGGGCGACGACGTCGCGGTGGTGGACGGGCGGGGCCGGTGCATCGGGGTGGTGCACCTGGCGGACATCCTGCGGGCGCTGGCGGAGAGCCGGGTGGAGGAGGCGGCGCGGCTCAATCCGCTGACACGGCTGCCGGGTTCCGACGCGGTCAATGCGGAGGTGGACCGGCGGCTCGCGCAGGGCCGGGCCGTCGCCGTGAGCTGGCTGGACGTGGACGGGTTCAAGCAGGTCAACGACGGGGCCGGGTTCGCGGCGGGGGACGAACTGATCCGGTCGGTGGGCGCGGCACTGGCCCGGGCGGCGAGCGGGGACGCGGCCTGCCGAGTGGGGCACATCGGGGGCGACGACTTCCTGGTGCTGACCGATCCCGACGGGTTGGACGCGGTGGCCGCGGCGGTACTGGACGTGCCGTGGTCGGCGGGCGGGCGGCCGGTGACGCTGTCGCTGGCCACGGTGGTGTGCCCGGCCGGTACGGTCACGGGGCACGCGGAGGCCGCGGCCGCGCTGGCCCCGCTGAAGAAGGCGGCCAAGGGGCTCTCGGGGGCGAGCTGGGTGCTCAGCCGGCACGGTTCGGCCCACCAGGAGGTCCGCCGGGGACGGCCGACCGGGACGACCACCTCGACGACCGGTCCGGCATCGGCCGGTTCGACGTACCAGCCCGCGTCCGGATACCCGGGCGGCCGGGCACCCATGGCATACACCAAAGAGCCGCACCGCCGCGAGGAACAAGGCCGCAAGGAGCACGGACACGGGGAGCACGGACGCGAGGAACACGGACGCGAGGAGCTGCCCGCGCCGCACTGAGCGCCGCTCCCCGCTCGCCGCGCCGTACGCCCCAGCCGCTGCCCACCCCCACCCCGCGTACCCCCACCCCACGGTCGCGGTTCGGATGCGGTCCGGTACCGGTTCGGGCAGGGAGGGGGCCCTGTCGGCGGGCGGTCGGGCGGTGTTCGGGCCCGTGGCCTGCAATTTTCGGGGGTGGGGAGGCGTGTGGGGCGGGGCGCGCCTTGAGTGTCGCCGGTCGTTGCTGTCCATGTCCTTGACGCTCCATGACGGCCGGTGAACACTTCCGGTGTCAGTCGGCGTGCCGTACGCAGGCTCCCCGACCGCGTGGCGTCGCCACGCGCTGTCCTGCGCCCCACCGGTGTCCAGCCGCACTGGCACGCTCATCGCGGAGGCCGCGCGGAACATGCGGGAATCACGGCCGTCGGCTCCGCCCCGTACGGACACCGTGGCGCGTCCGGAATTCATGTGGCCGGGCCATGGGAGAGGTACGCACCCTGCACGGAGGACCGGGGTCCGTCCCCGGGCAAGGGCCCTAGGAGCCGCAGATGTATTCCAATGGGGACATATTCGTCGGTGAAGTCATCGGCACGGCGATCCTGATTCTCTTCGGCGCGGGCGTCTGCGCCGCCGTCACCCTGAACTACTCGAAGGCGAAGTCGGCCGGCTGGGTGGCCATCGCGTTCGGCTGGGGCCTCGGCGTGCTCGCCGGTGCCTACACCTCGGCGCCGCTGTCCGGCGGCCACCTCAACCCCGCCGTCACCCTCGGTTCGGCCGTCGCGGGCGGCACCCCGTGGTCCAAGGTGCCGCTCTACATGGCGGCGCAGCTCATCGGGGCGCTCATCGGCGCGGCGCTCACGTGGGGCGTGTACTACGCGCAGTTCGCGGCCAACTCGCAGGCGGACAAGGCCCAGCCGACGCTGGGGATCTTCTCCACCGGCCCGGAGGTCCGCAAGCCCGTGGCGAACCTGGTCACCGAGATCATCGCGACCGTCGGCCTGGTGCTGCCGATCCTGTTCTTCGGCGAGAACAAGGGCATCGGCATCGGCCCGATCCCGGGCACGGACGGCGGGGTGTACGGCTCGGGCATCAACGTACTGCTCGTCGCCCTGCTGGTGGTCGGCATCGGTCTGTCCCTCGGTGGCCCGACGGGGTACGCCATCAACCCGGCCCGCGACCTCGGCCCGCGTATCGCGCACGCGCTGCTGCCCATCCCGAACAAGGGGACGTCCGACTGGGGTTACGCCTGGGTGCCGGTAGCGGGCCCGCTGATCGGAGCGGTGCTCTCCGCGCTGATCTACAACGCGGCTTTCTGACCCGGAACTCCACCCTCCCCCAGGACGCCGCCCTCCGACCCGGCGGCCCCGAGGCCCGGGGCCGGCCCCCGATCACCCCTGATCGCCCCCGATCGACCCCCGTCAGCACGCCGCCCCGCCGGGCACCCCGCGCACAGAAGCCGACCGCATCCGCGTACGCCCTACCGACCGCCTCGTTCCGCCCGCAGCCTGGCGCTGCGGGCAGTACCGCTCGCCGACTGCGGTCATCCGACTGAGGAGACGCCATGACGGACAGCACGCAGAAGTACGTCGCCGCGATCGACCAGGGCACCACCTCCAGCCGTTGCATCATCTTCGACCAGGACGGCGCGATCGTCGCCGTCGACCAGCGCGAGCACCGGCAGATCTTCCCGAAGCCGGGCTGGGTGGAGCACGACGCGACCGAGATCTGGTCGAAGGTGCAGGCCGTGGTGGCGGGCGCGCTCGCCGACGCGGGGCTGCGCGCGGACCAGCTCAGCGCGCTGGGCATCACCAACCAGCGGGAGACGACGGTCCTGTGGGACCGGCGGACCGGCAAGCCGGTGCACAACGCGATCGTCTGGCAGGACACCCGTACCGCGGCGCTCTGCAACGAGCTGGGCGGAGCCGACGGTCAGGACCGGTTCCGGGACGCCACGGGACTGCCGCTGGCGAGCTATTTCTCCGGGCCGAAGGCGGCCTGGCTGCTGGACAACGTTCCCGGGCTGCGGGCGCGCGCGGAGGCCGGGGAGATCGCGTTCGGCACCATCGACTCCTGGCTGATCTGGAACCTCACCGGCGGTACGGACGGCGGGGCGCACGTCACGGACGTGACCAACGCCGGCCGGACGATGCTGATGAACCTCTCGACGCTCCAGTGGGACCCGGCGATCCTCTCGGCGATGCGGGTGCCCGAGGCGGTGCTGCCGGAGATCAAGTCCTCGGCGGAGGTGTACGGGACGGCCGTGGGGCAGCTGGCGGGCGTGCCCGTGGCGTCGGCGCTGGGCGATCAGCAGGCGGCGGTGTTCGGGCAGACCTGCTACGGCGTCGGCGAGGCCAAGAACACCTACGGCACCGGATCGTTCCTGCTGCTCAACACCGGTAACCGGCCCGTGCCGTCGAAGAGCGGACTGCTCACCACGATGGGGTATCAGCTCGGCGGTGAGGCCCCGGTGTACTGCCTGGAGGGCTCGATCGCGATCACCGGCGCGCTGGTGCAGTGGTTCCGCGACCAGCTGGGCATCATCAGCTCCGCCGAGGAGATCGAGACGCTCGCGGCGAGCGTGGACGACAACGGCGGCGCGTACATCGTGCCGGCGTTCTCCGGGCTGTACGCGCCGTACTGGCGCTCCGACGCGCGCGGGGTGATCACCGGGCTGACCCGGTACGTCACCAAGGCGCATCTGGCGCGTGCCGTGCTGGAGGCGACCAGCTGGCAGACGCGCGAGGTCGTGGACGCGATGTACCAGGACTCCGGCGTGCAGATCACGACGCTGAAGGTGGACGGCGGGATGACCGCCAACAACCTGCTGATGCAGCATCAGGCGGACGTGCTGGGCGTGCCGGTGATCCGGCCGGTGGTCGCCGAGACCACCTGTCTGGGCGCGGCGTACGCGGCGGGCCTGGCCACCGGTGTCTGGCAGGACCTGGACGAGCTGCGGGCGCACTGGAAGCGGGACGCGGAGTGGTCGCCGCGGATGCCGGGCGAGGTCCGCGAGCGGGAGTACGCGCAGTGGCGGAAGGCGGTGGAGCGCAGCTTCGGCTGGCTGGACGAGAACGGCGAGTAGGGCAGGCAGGACGAGCGGAGCGTCCCACGGGCTGCCGCACGGCGTCCGCGGGAACGTCGCGGCCCGTATCCCGGACGGCGGGGTACGGGCCGCGCGGCGCCGTCGCAGGCTCCCGGGCCCTCACCTCAGGCAGCGCGGCGCCGCGGGCGGCGAAGGACCGTCACGCGGCCCCGCGGTCAGGACAGCGCCGGTGCGTGCTGCTCCTCGCTCATGCGCAGGGCGTGCTGGACGACATCGATGAGGACGTCGCGCGCCGAGTCCTTCTCGCGGGCGTCGCAGTCCACGATGCTGACGTCGGGGTCCAGGTCCAGCGCTTCGCGGACGGTCTCGGCGGGGTAGCGGTCGGCGCCCTCGAAGCAGTTGACGGCGACGGTGAAGGGGATGCCGCGGCGCTCGAAGTAGTCGATCGCGGCGAAGGAGTCCTCCAGTCGGCGGGTGTCGGCGAGCACGACGGCGCCCAGCGCGCCGGTGGCCAGCTCGTCCCACAGGAACCAGAAGCGGTCCTGGCCCGGGGTGCCGAAGAGGTAGAGGACCAGGTCCTCGCGGAGGGTGATCCGGCCGAAGTCCATGGCGACGGTGGT
Source organism: Streptomyces sp. NPDC047117 (assembly GCF_040643545.1). NCBI lineage: Bacteria > Bacillati > Actinomycetota > Actinomycetes > Kitasatosporales > Streptomycetaceae > Streptomyces > Streptomyces sp. NPDC047117. The sequence continues at coordinate 21,678 of NZ_JBEYUN010000031.1, forward strand.
GGTGTGCTTGCCCTCGACACCCGAGGTGTCGTCGACGGGCCGCCCCGCCTCGGTCAGCTGCTCCTCCGTGCGGAGCGGCTTGATCTCGCTCACCGCGCCGACCAGGGTCGTCTTGCCGACGCCGAAACCGCCCGCGACCAGGATCTTGAGCGTGACCGGCTCGACGGCTTGCTTGCGGCGTCGCTCAGCGCGCCCGAAGACCATTGACCGCTTCCTCCGATTCAGGTGGTGTCGTGTCAGCGACGGGCCGGCGCACCGGGCTGACGACAACTCGTGGAGTACGACAACTCCTGCGTGGGAGTGGATCGTTCCGCACCGACTGTACCGACGACAAGCCTGCGGCCCGGCACCGCCCCTGCGTGATGTGCTCATGATCACTGAGCGTGCGGAGCACGACACTCCGCAACGCCTGCCCGGCGGACCGCCACCCAGCATGCGACAAACCCGCTGGTCAGGCATTTGCGCAGGTCAATACGGGTGGCGTAACTCTGGCGTAATGCCACGGCGGTACCGTCGACGGCTCCGGAGGACGCGGCGGCGGCACAGTGCCGCCACGCGCCGCCACGGAAGGGAGTCGGCATGCGGGACACGGCACCACCGGGTGCGCAGGACGGGGACGACGGGCCATGGGTGTCCTCGCGGCCCCGCGCCGAGCGGGCTCGGCAGCTGGCCGACGTGCTCCGCCACCGGATCACCAGTGGCGCGTACGACGGCGGGGTGCTGCCCGGGGAGAGCGAGCTGGGCGCGCACCTCGGAGCGTCGCGCAACGCCGTACGTGAAGCGCTCGGACTGCTGCGCAACGAAGGACTGATCACCCGCAAGCAGGGCGTGGGCACCACGGTCGTGATGCCCAAGTACGGCCACGGACTGGACCGGCTGGCGGGCCTCGCGGAGACGCTGACCGGGCACGGGACGGTCACCAACGAGGTACGGGCGGCGCGCCCGGTGCCCGCTCCCCCGGCGGCCATCGCGGAGCGGCTGCGGCTCGCCCCGGGCGAAGGGGCGGTGCACATCGAACGGCTGCGCAGGCTGGGCGGCCTGCCGCTCTCCCTGGACACCACGTACCTGACGGACGACATCGGGACGCCGCTGCTCGGCTGCGACCTGGCGCACCGCGACCTGTTCGCGCTCATCGAGGAGACCTCAGGGCAGCGGCTGGGCCGGGCGGAGGTCTCGGTGCACGCCGTCAACGCGGACCCGGACACCGCCGCGCTGCTGGGCGTGGAGGCGGGCGCCGCGGTCTTCGCCATCGAGCGGCTCACCCATCTCGCGGACGGCCGCCCCGTGGACGCCGAGTCGCTGCACATCAGGGCGGACCGGCTGGCCCTGCACGCCACGTTGCACCGCGGCCCGGCCCAGGAGGAGCAGCGATGACGGCGGCCGGTCTCGACACCGCCACGCCGGTGCTGCTGGCCCTCTTCGGGCTGGTCGCCGGGGTGGGCATCACGGCCGTGGGGCCCGGCGGCGTCCTCGCGACCGTCGGGCTGTTCGTCCTCACGGACCTCTCCCCCGCTCAGGTCGCCGGCACCGCCATCGTCACGCACGTGGCGACGGGCCTGCTGGGCACCGCCGCGTACGTGCGCTCCGGCGAGCTGCGGGAGCCCCGTACCCGGCGTACGGCATGGGTCCTGGCGGGTGCGGCGGTGCTCGGGACGCCGCTCGGCGTGCTGGCCAACACCCTCGTCTCCGGGCGGGCCTTCGGGCTGCTGCTGGGCGCCTTCGTGGCGCTCGTCGGCGGACTGGTCTGGTACCGGGAGCGGCGCGCCGCGCCTACGGAGGCGGCGTACCCCTCGCCCTGGGTGACGGCGGCGCTGGGCTTCGGGGTGGCGGTGGCGAGCGGCGTGTTCGGCGTCGGCGGGCCGATGCTCACCGTGCCGCTGCTGGTCGCGCTCCGGATGCCGGTACTGGCCGCGCTGGCCGTCGCGCAGGCCCAGTCGGTGGTCATCGCCACCGCGGGCACGCTCGGCTACGTCGCGCACGGCGCGGTCGACTGGCCGCTGGCCGCGCTCGTCGGCCTACCGGAGCTGGCGGGCGTGCTGATCGGCTGGCGGATCGCCCGCGCGGTGCCCGCGCGCACGCTCAAGGCCGGCCTGGTGGTGGCCCTGTTCGCGCTGGCGCCGTATCTGGCCCTGTACGGCGGCTGAGGGGGCGTACGCGGACGGGCCGGGGCCCGGGGCGTCCGGGCCCGGCCGGGCCGCTCAGAGGGCGCGCAGGCCGTTGATGACTTCGCGCAGGATGCCCTCGTCGGGGAGTTCGGCGGGCGGCACGGGCCGGGTGACCCGTACCAGGTCGGCCTCCATCAGGTCGCCGATCAGGACCCGGACCACGCCGACGGGCAGGTCCAGTTCGGCGGCCAGTTCGGCCACCGAGAGCGGGGCTTCCCTGGTGAGGTCGACGATGTCGAGGTGCTCGGGCGAGAGGGACTGGTCGGTGACCGGCTCGTCGGCGCGGCTCTCCGCGATCACCTGCGCGATCAGGTCGAGCCCGGCGACGGCCCCGCTGGCGGTACGGCCGCGGGTCATGGCGTACGGGCGGACGACCGGGCCCGCCTCGTCGTCGAACCACCGGGCCGGGCCCGCCCCGGGCCCGGCCTGTTCTCCTCGGTTCATGCGGTCACTCGGTTCATGCGGTCACCGTCGTCATCCTCAACTGGGCCGGTCGCCCCTGGGCGCCGTGCCCAGGTGCGTACCCACCCGCTTGACCAGCAGCGTCATCTCGTACGCGATCAGGCCCACGTCGGAGTCGGCGTCGGCGAGCACGGCGAGGCAGCTGCCGTCGCCCGCGGCGCTCACGAACAGGAACGCCTCGTCCAGCTCCACCATCGTCTGGCGCACCTGCCCCGCCTCGAAGTGCCGGCCGACGCCCTTGGCCAGGCTGTGGAAGCCGGAGGCGACGGCCGCCAGGTGCTCCGCGTCCTCCCGGGACAGGTCGGCCGAGGCGCCGGTGGCCAGGCCGTCGCTGGAGAGGATGAGTGCCTTGCGGATGAAGCCGACCCGGCCGACCAACTCGTCGAGCAGCCAGCCCAGTTCGCCCGAGCCCTTCGCTGCGGTCCCGGCTGCTGTTGCCTTCGGTGCGGTCATCGACCGTCCCCTCCCATGTTCTTTCTCGGTGCTGTGCCGCTGCCGTCGTCGCCGGATTCGCGCCGGCCTCGCTGCCAGCCGCGCTGGAGCGATGCCATACGGGCCCGCACGGCCTCGGCGTCACGGTCGGCCGCGGGGTCCGCGGCCTCGGGTGCCGCGCCGGCCTGCTGGTCGGGCGACGCCTTGAGCTGGGGGGCGAGGCTGGCCTGCCGTACGCGCCGGGGCAGGCCGCGTACCGTCCGCGCGGGCTGCGCCTCTTCGGACGGCGCGGGCGCGGCCTCGGGGCGCGCGGTCTCGGAGCGCACGGCCTCGGGGCGCGCAGCCTCGGGGCGCGCGGTCTCTGTGGGGGCAGTCTCGGTGGAGCCGGCCTCGGTGGGCCGCCGTTCGCCGCGGACCTCCTCGGCCGGCCGGTCCGCGTCCGCCACCGGGCGGCCGTGGTCGCTGACCAGTGCCGGGGAGCGGCGGCGGCGCGGCAGGGGCGCGGGGCCGTCGCCCGGGGCCCGGTCGCGGGCCGGGGGTTGCTGCTCGCGCGCCGCGGGCACCGGGCCCGTGGGCTGCGCGGGGCGGCTCTCCTCGGTGCGGCGCTGCCTCCGGGGGCCGCGGAGGGCGTTCGCGTCCTCGTCCGCGGCCGGCCGCTGCGCCGGCAGGTCCGAGGTGCGCTCCGGGAGCGGCACCGGGACCTGGGCGAGCGCCGACAGGTCGCCGCCGCGCGCGGCCGGCGCGGGCCGCTTCACCGGGACCGAGCCGGTGTCCTCGCCGCGGCCGTCGGACGTCTCGGTCAGCAGCGTGCCCGGGATGAACACCACAGCGGTGGTCCCGCCGTACGGGGAGGCCTGCAGCGAGACGCGTACGCCCTGCCGCTGGGCGAGCCGGCTGACCACGAAGAGGCCGAGCCGGTCGGTGTCGGAGAGTTCGAACTCGGGGGTCTCGGCGAGCCGGAGGTTGGCGTCCAGGAGCGCGTCGGCCGCCATGCCCAGGCCGCGATCGTGGATCTCCAGGGTGAAGCCGTTGGCGACCCGCTCGCCGACCACCTGCACGGCGGTGTGCGGCGGCGAGAAGACGGTGGCGTTCTCCAGCAGTTCGGCGGTGAGGTGGGTGAGGTCGGAGACGGCCGGGCCCTCCACCGCGAGGCGCGGCAGCCGCCGCACCTCGATGCGCTCGTAGTCCTCGACCTCGGAGACCGCGGCGCGCACGACATCCATGAGCTGGATGGGCTTGCGCCACTGCCGGGACGGCGCGGCGCCCGAGAGGATGACCAGGCCCTCGGCGTGCCGCCGCATACGGGTGGTGAGGTGGTCCAGGCGGAAGAGGTCGGCCAGCTCGTCGGTGTCCTCCGTACGCCGCTCCATGGCATCCAGCAGGGTGAGCTGACGGTGCAGCAGGACCTGGCTGCGGCGGGCGAGGTTGACGAAGACCTCGGAGACGCCGCGGCGCATGTCGGCCTGCTTGACGGCGGCCTCGATCGCGGCCCGCTGCAGGGTGTTGAGCGCCTGGGCGACCTGGCCCATCTCGTCCTGGGTGAACTCCAGCCGCGGCGCCTCGGTCTCCACGTCGACGTGCTCGCCCGCGGCGAGCCGGCGCATGACGCTGGGCAGCCGTACGCCGGAGACCTCGTGCGCGTCCTTGCGGAGCCGGCTGAGGTCCTTCACGTGCCGGCGGCCCAGCCGGAAGGAGACGATGATCGAGACGAGCAGGGCGACGAAGCCGAGGACGCCGGCGAAGGCGGCCTTGACGAGCACGGTCATCGCGGCGGGCTGGACGCGGTCGGCGAAGCGGTCGCCCGCCTCCTTGTCCATCCGGTCCAGGTCGCCGAGGACCCGGCCCGCGACGCTGTGCCAGCGCTCGGCGTTGACCGCGGTGGGGGCTGCCGAGGGCCCGGCGGCGATCACCCGGTCCTCGAAGGCCTGCAGTTCGCGCGGCTTGTCGCCGTTCCAGTAATCCTCGTAGACGGCCCGCTCGCTCGCGGGCAGGGAGGTCAGGCTGGTGTCGTACAGCAGCTTGCGCTCGGCCACCCGGTCGGCGAAGTCCCGCAGTTCGCGCGGGGTCATCGAGCGGGACACCAGCGCGGCGCTGAGCACCGCGTCCTCGCGGGAGATGGCTTCGCGCCCGCGGGTGATGCTCACCAGCGCGCCGCCCTCCTTGGAGATGTCCGCGTCGGGCAGGAAGTGCAGGCTGCCCATGAAGTCGTAGCAGGGGTCGACCAGGGCGTTGTACTGCTGGAACGCCTCGCGGCGGGTGAGGGTGTTGTTCTCCACCTGCGCGCGCAGCTCGTCCAGGCCCGTGAACGCGTCGAGCGCGGTCCGCAGCCGCGGGCCCGCGCCGCCGGCCAGGTCCCCGCGGATGTCGGAGGAGTCGGCGTTGCTGCGCAGCCGCTCAACGGCCTCGTCCGTGGCGCGGGTTCGGCGGCGCAGGTCGGTCAGGGAGCCCGCGATGCGCGGGTCCGCGAGGTAGACCAGCGTGGCGCGGCGCTCCTTCTGCAGGGCCTGTACCGCGTCCTCCGTCGGATATCCGACCTTGTCGACGATGACCGCGACCTGCAGCAGCTGGCGGGCTTCGCTTCCGGTGACGTAGGTGGCGAACGCCCACATGGCGGTCAGGGACACCAGTGGTACGAGCAACAACGCCACGATCTTCCGGCGGATGGACTTCCCGCGAAAGCGCATGGCCTCCCCTACGTCAACCCCGGCGCGCGGGAATGGTGTTCCGTCAACAAACGGCGCGAGCCTACTACTGTCGGGGGATCAACTCGAAGAGCTGTCCGGCGGAGCGGGCCGCAGGTCAGGCCCGGATAGCCGCCCTTGTCCGGTGATTCCGGGACAACCCGCCCGCCCATGTGGCCTCCGCCACGGAGCGCGGGGCGGGTCACCATAAGATCGGGAACGCCGGTACGCGGCGGCATGTACCGGAGAAATCCGGGCAGTCACCGAAGAGCCGGGCCGGCGGGCAGGCGGGGAAGCACGGGGAGAGTGACGCCTTCATGGACATCGGCAGAAGCGGCACACTGTGGCAGGAGGAGCCGACCGCCCGCCCCCGGATGCCCGATCCGGTCCGCGCCGCCGCCGTACGTGCCGTGATCATCGTGGCGGTGACGCTCGTCCAGGCGATGGTCGCCTTCCTCAGCACGCTCGCCGGTTCCTGGCTCGCCTTTCCCGCGGTGCTCAGCACGGTCGCCTCGACGATCGTCGCCACCTGGGGCGTGCTGGACGTCTGGGTGACCCGGCAGGTGTGGCTCCAGCGCAACGGCGTGGAGTCGCGCCCGAGCAGCACGGCCAGGGCGCTGCGCCGTGAGCGGCGGCGCGCGCGTCGACAGGAGCGCCGCTCGGCCGCCGCCTGAGACCGCACCCGTACCGGCCGTCTTCCTTCGCCACACCGTACGGAGCGGAAAGACTTCCCGCGGTTTGGGCCGCCATCTGGCCTCTTTGGCGTCGATCGGTATGATGACGTTTCCCATTGCGCATCGCTCGGCGTGATGCGCAACTGGGTGACGCGCAACAGACCGAGCTCCGGGAGCGGGTCACGACGGGCTCCCGACAACTGGCCGCACAGGGCCAACGGGCGGTGACGCACAGACCGATGCCGAAGACGACCGACAGCAGCACCAACGAGACCGTCGAGGAAACCGGCGACAGCACACGCGGCGGAGGCGGCTCCGTCCAGTCCGTCGACCGGGCGGTGAGCGTGCTGGAGATCCTGGCCCGGCTGGGCGAGGCCAAGGTGACCGAGCTGGCCGAGGAGCTGGGCGTCCACAAGTCGACCGCCTTCCGGATCCTCGGCGTCCTGGAGAACCGCGGACTCGTCGAGCAGGAGGGCGAGCGCGGCAAGTACTACCTGGGCGCCGGCGTGCTGCGCCTGGCGGGCGCCGCCGCGATCCGGCTGGACATCTCCCAGGAGGGCGCGCCGGTGTGCCGGGCGCTGGCCGAGGACACCGGCGAGACCGCCAACATCGCGGTGCTGGACGGCGACGCGGCGGTCAACATCATGCAGGCGCGCGGCTCGGCCGCGGTCACGGCGTACAACTGGCTGGGCCGGCGCACGCCGCTGCACGCCACCGCGAGCGGCAAGGTCCTGCTGGCCCACCTGCCGCGGGAGCGCCGCGACAACCTGCTGACCCGCTCGCTGCCCCGCTTCACCGAACGCACCCTCACGACCGCGCCGCTGCGCGCGCAGCTGACCGAAGCGCTGGAGCAGGGCTTCGCCTGCACCGCCGAGGAGCTGGAGATCGGCCTGAACGCGGTCGCGGCGCCGGTACGGGCGCACGACGGCGCGGTGATCGGCGCGATCGGCGTGTCCGGACCGGCGTACCGCATGGAGGAGGAGCTGCTGCCGGAGCTCGCCGAACGGGCCGTGAAGGCGGCCGCCGAGCTGTCGCGCGCCATGGGCTTCGCGATCTGAACTCCCTTGCCCCGCAGGGGCGAAAACCTCTTGACGGATCCGCCCCTGAATCCCAGCATGTCTCATATGATGCAACAGACCGCATCATAGGCAACATAAACCGGGCACCGACCTCCGCCGCCGCAGGCGCTGTCGAGGAGTGAAGACATGCCGCACGAAGCCCGCGCCGTCATCGCCGTGAAAAAGGGGGCGCCGGTCGAGGTCCTGCCGGTCCTGGTGCCCGATCCGGGGCCCGGAGAAGTCCTCGTACAGGTGCAGGCGTGCGGCGTCTGCCCCACCGATGTGCACCACCGGGACGGCGCGGCCGGGGACGCGTTTCCGTACCTGCTCGGCCACGAGGCGGCCGGCATCGTCGAGGCCACCGGGCCCGGCTGCGGTGATCTCTCCCCCGGCGACTACGTCGTCCTCGCCTGGCGCGCCCCCTGCGGCTCCTGCCGTTCCTGCCGCCGCGGCCGCCCCTGGTACTGCTTCGACTCCCGTACGGCGCGCGGCAGGACGACCCTGCTGGACGGTACGCCGCTGACGCCCGCGCTCGGCATCGGCGCCTTCGCCGAGAAGGTACTGGTCGCCGCCGGCCAGGCGGTCAAGGTCGACCCGTCGGCCCGGCCCGAGGCCGCCGGGCTGGTCGGCTGCGCGGTGATGGCCGGGTACGGCGCCGCGGTCTACACGGGGCGGGTCGGCAACGGCGACACCGTGGCCGTGATCGGCTGCGGCGGGGTCGGCAACGCCGCCATCGCCGGGGCCTCGCTGGCCGGTGCCCGCCGGGTGATCGCGGTGGACGTGGACGCCCGCAAGCTGGACGCCGCCGAGCGCTTCGGGGCCACCGACACCGTCAACTCCCGCTGGACCGACCCGGTCGAGGCGGTCCGCACGCTCACCGGCGGGCACGGCACGGACGTCACCATCGACGCGGTCGGCAGCCCGGACACCTTCCGGCAGGCGCTCGCGATGCGCGACCTGGCCGGGGTCCTCGTCCAGGTCGGCGCCCCCGAGGAGGACCTGCACGTCGAAATCCCGCTGCACGACCTCTTCTCGCGCGGCGGCGCCCTGAAGACCTCCTGGTACGGCGACTGCCTGCCCAGCCGCGACTTCCCCGTGCTGATCGACCTCCATCTGCGCGGCAAGCTCGACCTGGAGGCGTTCGTCTCGGAGACGGTCGCGCTGGACGACCTGGAGAGCGCCTTCGGCCGGCTGCAACGGGGGGACGTCCTGCGGTCGGTGGCGGTGCTGTGAGCGGCACTCAGGGGCAGCGCGCCCGCCGTCAACCCTGACGAAGGTCGTGGGTGGCCCCGGCCGTTCGGCCCGGGCGCCAGGCCGCCGACCTTCCTACGGTCGGCGGCCATGGAAACCATTCTTCACTTCTCTCTGCCGCGGCGTCTGCTCGTCGCCGCGGCAGCGGTCGTCGCCGGTAACGCGGCCGTGGCGGCGCTCTCGCCCGGCGGACTCGGCCGTCCCGACCCCGTACACGGGAGCGCTGTGCGGGAACGTGGCGACGACGGCGAAGCCCTCCTCCGTGGGCCCGTGGGTGAACGTGCCGCCCGCCAGCGTCACGCGCTCGTCCAGCCCCGTGAGGCCGTAGCCCTCGCCGCTCCGGTCCGGCGCCGCGGCGGGCAGCGGGCCGTTCGTCACCCGTACCTCGGTCTCCCCGGCGGTGTGCCGGAGGCGGACGGCGGCCGTCGAATCCGGCGCGTGCTTGGCGACGTTGGTCAGTGCTTCCTGTACGACCCGGTGGACGGCGCGCTCGGCCATCGAGGGCAGGCCGTCCGCCGCGCCTTCGATGTGCAGCGCGACCGCGAGCCCCGCGGCGGACGCCTCGTCGACCAGGTCGGCGAGGCCCGCTTCGGCCGGCCGCGCGGGCGCCTCCGCCATGTCCTGGCGGAGTACCCCGATCGTCTCGCCGAGCCGCTCCACCGCGGCCGCCGCGCGGGCCCTGATGTCCTGGGCGGTCGCCCGGTGGGCATCGGACAGGCCGGGCGCGAGCTTCAGCGCACCGGCCGACAGGGCGATCAGGCTGAGGTCGTGGCCCAGGACGTCGTGCATGTCCTGGGCGATACGGGCCCGTTCGCGCAGCCGGGCCTGTTCCGCGATCAGCCGCTGCTCGCGCTCCAGGCGCTCGGCGCGTTCCCACCCGGCCCGGATCAGGTCCCGGTACTGGCGGCGGAACCGGCCGGCGAACCAGGGCAGCATGACGGCCCCGGCCAGCACCGCCACGTAGCGGCTCCCCCAGGTGATCCACTCGGGCATCACCGAGACGGCGAGCACGCCGGCGGCGAGCACGGCGATCAGGACCATCGCCACGGCGCGGGTCCGCCCGGGCCGCCGCCCCGCCAGGAACGCGCAGGCGGCGGTCGGCAGTGCGCACCACGGGAACGCCGGGCTCAGGGCGCCCAGCACGGCGGCGCCCGCCAGGGGCAGGCCCGCCGCCCCGGGGAACCACCGGGCACCGCCCTTATCAGCCTCTTCGGGCGGCGCGGCCCCCGCCCCGGTCTTCGGTCGCTTCACCGCGCCACCATACGAAGGGCGTTCGGGCGCCGGACACTGCCGAAAGACCTAGTCCGGGCCGGCCGGTGACGGCGCCGTGTGCGGGCTACCGGCTTACCCCTCCGCCACCGGGCCGTCCGAAGCCGGCTCTTCGGACGCCGGTTCGTCGGAAGCCGCCGCCTCGTCCGAGACCTTTGATTCTTCGGACGCCGGCGCCTCGTCCGGGGTCGTCGCCGGCTCCTCCTTCGGGGACGCCTTGCGGTCGCCCTGCGGGATGCGCGGCGCTTCCTGCTCCTCCGGGCGCTTGAACATCCGGGTCGCGGTGATCTCGCCGTGGATCGTCTCCGCCTCGCGCTGCTGCGGCAGTCCGGGCCGCAGGTGCTCCTCGACGCTGATGTACTTCAGGCCCGCACGCAGGTCCGCGTCGTTCCGCAACCGGATGACCAGCGGGAACTCCGCGAGCGCCGTGGTGTCGAACAGGCCGGTGGTGTACAGCAGCTGGACGCCCAGCGCGTCGGCGACGGCCCGCTGGAGCTCCAGGAGGTACGTGGCGTTGGCGCGGCCGATGGGGTTGTCCAGGAACAGCGTGCCCGCGTGCCGCTCCTTGTCGCGGCCCCGGTCGTTGCTGCGCAGCGCCGCCATCGTGCAGTACAGCGCGATGGCCGCGGTGAGCAGCTGGCCGCCGGAGAAGACGTCGCCCATCTGCCCGACCGGCACCCGCTCGGCACGGAGCACCGCGTCCGGCTTGAGGATCTCCACGGCGACGCCGCGCGGCTGGAGGGCCGCGCCGACGCCCCGCAGGAGCAGGGACATGCCGTCCCGGCGCAGGTCGCTGTTGCGCTTGACGGCCGCCCGGGTCGCCTCGTCGATGACCTCGCCGAGCCGCTCGGTGAGCGTGGCCTGGTCCGGGTCGTCGAAGCGGATACGCAGGAACTCCTGGCCCGACCACTCCCCCAGGCCCTCCGGCAGCCGCGACAGCCGCTGCGCCGACCGCAGCGTGGCCAGCGAGGACTCCACGAGCCCGCGCAGCCGGTCGACGATGCTGTCGCGGTTGCGCTCCAGCTGCTCCAGCTCGTCGGTGAGCACCCGCAGCCGGGGCGCGAACGCCTCGGCCCACTTGGCCGCGTGGTCCGGAAGCGCGGCGGCGGGCAGCTCGCGGATCTGCTGCCGGGCCGGGGTCTTGACCATCTCGTACCGGGTGGAGTTGGCGTGCCGTACGAGCACGTCGCTCGCCTCGCGGACCGCGGAGTCCGCCGCCGACAGGTCGCTCGCGCAGCCGCGCAGCGAGCGGCGGGCCTCGGCGGCCGCCTGCCGGGCCTCCTCCAGCCGCCCCCGGTACGGCTCGGGCGCCTCCTGATCCTCGTCGGGGGTGTTGTCGCGGAGGATGTCCCGCAGCATCGCGGCGGTCTCGTCGAAGCCGCCCGCCGCGTCCTCGGCGGTGCGGTGGCCGCGCAGCAGCTCGGCGTGGGTGGCGCGGGCGGTGTCCAGCGCGTCGGTGGCGGTGGCCAGTTCGGCGTGGGCGGTGCGCAGCAGCTCCTTGGCGCGGTCGGCGTCGGCCGGTACCAGCTCCTCGGGCAGCTCGGTGTGCGCCTCGACGCCCTCGGGGGGCGCCAGCCGCTCCGTCTCACCGCGCAGCCGGCCCAGCTGCTCGCTGGCCGCGGAGGCGCGCGACTCCAGCATCGCGACCAGTTCCTCGGCACGGGCGGCCGCCGCCTGCCGGGACGGGCCGTCGGCCGCGTCCGGGCTCTGCAGCAGGGTCTCGGCGCGCGTACGGACCTTGTTGGTGAGCCGGTCCAGTTCGTTGCGCGCGTTGCTCTCGTCGCCCTCGGCACGCGCCTGCTCGGCCCGCAGGTCGGCGCCGACGCCGACCTTCTCGTACAGCTGGGACGCGGCACGGTAGGCCTCACGGAGCGTCGGCAGCGAGGACTCCGGCGGGGCCTCCTCCTCGCCGAGGTCGTCCGGCACGCCCGCGATCTCGGCCCGCTCGGCGCGGAGCGCACGGGCGGTGCGGCGGGCGTCGTCGGCGGCGCGCTGGGCGGCGCGGCGGTCCTCGTCGGCGGCGCGCGCCCGGTCGACGCACTCCTCCGCCCGGGACTCGTACTCCGCGCCCTCGTCGGCCAGTTCGCGCAGCTTGGTCTGCCAGGCGGCACGCTCGCGGAGCCGGTACGCGAGCCCGGCCAGCGCGTCGGCGACCCGGCGGGCGCGCTGTGCGGCCTCGCCGCGCTCCTCCCGGACGCGGGCCGCCTCGCCGGCCGCCTCGTCCGCCTCGGCACGTGCCGTACGGGACTCGGTCAGCTCGGCCGTGGCGGCGTCGGCGGCCGTACGGGTCTCCTCGGCGGCGGCCTCCAGTTCGGCGAGCCGGCCGGCGGGGCAGCCCGTGCGCCAGGAGGCGAGCCGGGCGGCGAGCGCGCGGTCGGCGGAGAGCCGGGCGGCGAGCTGCCGGATCTCCTCGTCGCGCGCCGTGGCCCGGGCGCGCAGCGCCTGCCGCTCCTCGTCGGCGGCCGACTCGTCGTGCATGGCCGGGTTCGGCGGCACGAGGAAGACGCCGCTGTCCTCGGCCTCCGGGGGCGGGGTCGGCGCGAGCAGGGCGGCGGCGGTGCCGACGGCGACGGCGGACCGCGGCAGCAGCGCGGCCTGGGCCAGCACGTCGCGGGCGCGGGCGTGGGTGTCGGGGTCGGTGATGATGACGCCGTCCACCAGCTCGGGGCGGGCGGCGAGGACCCGGGCGTGGTCCACGGGGTCGACGGACTGGGCGAGGTAGCGCCAGCCGGGCAGGGCCGGGACGCCGTGCTCGCCCAGGTACTCGACGGCGGCCAGCACGTCGGGGCCGGGCGGCAGGAGGCCGCCGTCACCGAGCGCGCCGAGGATGCGCGCGTCGTCGGCGGCGGCGGTCCGCATCTCGAAGAGCTGCCGCTCGGCGGAGCCGACGCTCTCGTCGAGCAGTTCCTTAAGCGCGTCGGCGTTCCGGTCGACCTCTTCGGCGGAGAGGGGGCCGTCGGCACCGGTGCGCCGGGGGCGGGCGGCAGCCGCTTCGTGCGGGCCGTCGCCGTCGCCCTCGTCGTCCGGACAGGCTTCGTCGTCCGCGGACGCGTCCTCAACGGGGGCGGCGTCGGCGGGGGCTTCGGGGACGACGGGCGCGTCGGCCTCTTCGGTACCGTCCGCCGGTCCGGTGTCCCCGGCCGGCGCGCCCTCCGCGGCACCGTGCCCGTCGTACGGGGCGCCTTCCGGCCCCTCTTCCGGCCCCTCTTCCGGTCCCTCGGAGTCGATCCGCGCCGAGACCTCGTCACGGGAGTCCGAATCGGCGGCGTACGTGCCGCGTCCGCCGGCGGGCCGCTCGTCGGAGGCGGGTGCCTCGTCCTCGGCGGAGGCGCCGAGGCCCACCACGCCGGACGCCCAGGAGCCGCCGCCCACGGCCATCGCGTCGGCGGTGCCGGACGTACCGGCCTCGTCCGTGTGCGCGGGCGTGGCGGGCAGCGTCCGGTCCGGGGCGCTGCCCATCACGGGCCCGGCGAAGTACCCGTCGTCCGGCTCGGCGTCGTCCGCGTCCGTAGTGTGCGCACCGGCACCGTCGTCCTCGGGAGCCGCCGCGAGCGCCTCGTCGTCCAGGCGGACCGTCACGCGGAGCGGCGGGTGGGCGTCCGCGGCGTACGGGCGTCCGGCGCCGCGCTGGCCCGGGAGGCCCGGCGCGGGTGCGGCCGGGGCCGTCGGGAGGCCCAGCAGCTCCGCGAGGCGGGGCTCGGCGCCGATGGACTCGGCGGCGCGGCGCTCGGCGTCGTACGCGCGCTCGGCGGCCTGTGCGGCGTCCTCCGCGCGGGCCGCGGCCAGTTCGGCGCGGGACTGGCGGGCCGCGGCCTCCTTGGCGCGGTCACCGGTCACCCTGGCTGCCTCGCGGGCGGTGTCCCAGGACTCGACCGCGGCCTTCTCCGCGTCCGTCGCGGCGAGCGCGGCGCGGGCCGGGTCGGCGTCCGGCGCGGTGTCGTCCAGCCAGCCGGCCCGTACCGCCTCGGCGGTCTCCTGCTCGACCTCGGTCAGCCGCTGCCGGAGGTGCTCGGTCTCGCTGCGGGCGCGCTGCGCCGCAGTGGCGGCGGCAGTGGCGTCACGATGCGCCGCCTCTCCCGTCTCCTGAAGCGCCGCGGACCGCTCCTCCTCCTGGTTGGCCCAGGTCTCCGCTTCGGTAGCGGCGCCGTGCAGCGCCCGTACGAGGTCGGCCGCCGCCTTGCTGCGGGCGGCGAGCGCCGGTGCGGCGTCCCGCTCGGCCTCCTGGATGGCCGCGGCGACGCGCGCCGAGCGGTCGGCCGCCGCGCGGTGCCGCAGCACGGTCTCGGCGGCCTGCCAGGCGGAGTGCAGCGTACGGGCGTCGTTCAGCTCGCGGCGCTGCGCGGCGGCGCCCTTCTCGGCGGCGGCCAGCGCCAGCGAGGCGTGCCGGTAGGCGATCTCGGCGGAGATCAGGGAGCGCCGCTCGCGGGTGGCCTCGGCCTCGGTGACGGCGTGGGCGGCACCGGCGACCTGCTCGGCCAGCTCGGCGGCGCGGCCCCGCTCCTCGGTGGCGCGGGCGTGCAGCCGCTGCGAGAGGTGGCGCGTACGCCGCTCGGCACCGGCGTGCACGTCCCGGGCGCGCTCGCGGTGTTCGGCGTTCTCCGCGATCTTCGAGAGGAGGTCGAGGGAGCCGGCCGTGAAGTCGCGTTCGGCGGTCAGTTCGGCGCGGCGGCCGAGCTTGTGCGCGAAGCCGTGCACGAGGTCGGCGAGGCCGTCGGTGTCCCGGGTGTCCGTGACGGCGCGCAGCAGCAGGTCGGTGAAGTCGGAGTCGTTCTTGACCGCGAAGAGGCCGGCGGCCTCGCCCTCGTCGGCGTTCATCTCCCGCTGGTAGCGGAAGAGTTCGGGGTCCAGGCCCAGCTCGCCGAGGTGTTCGTTCCAGCGCTCGTGGATCTCGACCCAGACGACGTCGAGGTTGGGATAGTTCTTGCCGGCCTCGGTGAGGGCGTCGCGGAAGCCCTTCATCGTGCGGCGGCGGCCCTGCGCCCCCGAGGCGCCCTCGACGATCGGGCGTACGGCGGTGGACTCGGCCACGGGGAGGGAGTCCAGGCTCATCCCGGGCCCCGGGCGGAAGCTGTACCAGGCCTCGGCGAACTTCCGCGGGTCGTTGGAGACCTGGCGGCCGCGCCACTCGCTGACCTTGCCGACCACCACGGTCTCGCCGGTCACCGTGTGCTGCCACTCCAGCGCCACGTGGCCGCAGTCGTCGGCGAGCAGGAACTTGCGCAGCACGCCGGAGCTCGCCCCGCCGAGGGTGTTGCGGTGGCCGGGCAGCATGACCGAGAAGATCAGCTTGAGCAGTACGGACTTGCCGCCGCCGTTCTCCAGGAAGAGCACGCCGGCGGGGGCCGGCCGGCGCGGCGGGCCGACCGGCTCCTCCTCGAAGAAGTCCGCCTGGGCCGGGGCCGGTCGGGGCACGGGCTCACCGACTCCGCGCAGGTCCAGGACGGTGTCGGCGTAGCGCGCACCGGCGGGCCCGATGGAGTAGAGGCGAACCCGGGACAGCTCGTACATAGAGGCGGACTCTCGTTGTCGTGACGGTGGTCGGTCGGTGGCCGGCCGGTCCGGCCGGCCGTCGGTCGTGGGCCGCGGCCCACGGGGGCGGGGTCAGCCCGAGTGGAAGGGCAGCCCCGCGTCGGCGACCAGGTCCAGGTCGTCGGTGTCCTCGGCGGGCAGCAGCGAGGCACTGCCGTCCGCTATGGGGACCACGCCCAGCTCCAGCAGCTCGGCCATGGCGGCCGTGCCCGCCATGTCGCGCACCTGGAGCTGGTAGCGGGCCGTGGTGCGGTACGTACCGCCCGCGTCGTCCCCGGTGCGCTGCAGGAACCCGGAGTCGACGAGGAAGGAGACGGCCTTGGCGATGATGCCGGTGGTCGAACCGGCCAGCCGCCGGGCGTCCTTGGTGGCGCCCGTCGAACTGCGCCGGGCGTACACCCGCCAGGACGCCTCCAGGCCGGGCGCGCCGCTGGTGGGGTCGGTGTTCTCGCCGGCCTCGGCGGCGCGCTCCTCCAGGCGCCGGCAGGCCTGCCGCACGAAGCCGTCCACGCCGTTGATGGTGATGCGGCCGATGTAGCCGTCGTCGGCGAGGTCCTCGGGGCGCGGGAAGGCCATCGCGGCGACGGCCAGGTGCGCGAGGCCGTGCAGGAAGCGGTCGCCCGCGTCCGTGGAGGCGCGGCGGGCGTAGTCGCCCATACGGACCGCGAAGACGGAGTCCTCGGCGGCGGTGACGGCCATGCCGGCGCGGGTGGAGACCTCCAGGACGACCAGGCCGAGCCCGGAGGCGACGGCGTCGGCGAGGCGCGCGAACGCGGGATCGTCCCGGTAACGCCGCAGCAGCTCGCCGTACTCGGCGTCGCGGGCGGGCAGCAGCTTGGGCTGGAGGCCGAAGGACACCAGGCGGGCGGCGTCCGCGGCGTCGGCGGGGGTGACCGGCGCGGGGCCCTTGGCGGGCTGCTCCGCCTCCGGTGCGGGCAGGCCCCAGCCGTCGCCCGCGCCGGCCGTCGGATCCGGCCGCGCGGTGTCGTCGGCGTCGTACTCGGTCACGAATCTGGCTCCTTGCGGATCACGGTCTCAACTCTTGTGCGCCCCTTGGCGGTGCCCGCTCCGGCGGGGATCGCAGGCGTCCCGGCTCCCGGCATCACGCCACCTCCGACCGCTCGGCCGCCATGCCCGCCGCGTCCAGCAGGGCTGTGCCCACGATGAGGTCGGCGCCGCCGAACTCGTGGTCCACCAGCTCCGTGCCGTCGTCGACCGCGAAGAGCAGCTGTCCCTCGCCCTGGCGGTACGCCGTGCCGACCGGCGGGCTCGCGGCGTGCACCGCCAGCAGCGCGACGAGGTAGGGCAGTTCGGGGTCCTGGCGGCGCGCCTCGGCGAGCAGTCCGGAGAGCCGGCGCGGCGCGTCCGGGGGCAGCGTGAGCAGCGCGGTCGCGGCGTCGAGCTGCTCCTCGCTGAACCGGCTGTCGTCGGGCGTGGCGATGAGGTCGGGCTCGGGCATCTCGGCGCCGAGGTGCTCGCGCTCCTGGGGCGGGGTGAGCAGCATCTCGACCAGGTCGCCGACCCGTACGGCGGTGGGGGTGCGCAGGCCGGTGCCCTTGGCGAAGAAGGCGTCGGTGACCCGGGTGGACTGCTCCACGGGCAGCGGCAGTACGGGGGCGACCAGCTGGCCGTACAGGTCCAGCCCGGCGTGCGCCGTGGGCGGCGCGAACGCCTGCCGGTCCTGCTCGGCGCGGAAGAGCGGGCCGGCCTCCAGGAGGCGGGACTGGAGCTGGGTGTGGCGGCGGATGCAGTCCTTGACGATGTCGACGAGCTCGGCGGCGCGCCGCTTGTGCTCCGCCGTCTTCGGGCCGTTCCCCGTCTCGGCCTCGTCCCGGGCGCGGCGGATGTTGGTGAGGATCGCGTTCTCGTGGCGGTACCGGTCGGCGACGTGGTCGAGCGCCTCGGTGATCATGTCGGGGACGGTGCGCAGCCAGTCCACGGCGCGGACGTTGCGCCGGGTCGCGTCGAGGGTCTTGCGGAGCGTCTCGGCGTACTGCACAGTGCGGTACCGCGCCTGCTCGGCGGCGAGCTGGGCGTCGGCGAGGCGACCGCGGCTGATCAGCACCTCCAGCTTGACCTCGGCGGCGATCTGGGCGCTGGTGACGTCCGTGTCCAGCGCGCCGACCAGGACGTTGACCGCCTCGTCTGTGGTGCGGAGGTAGACCGTGCCACCGGGGCCGGGGACTTCTTCGATGAGCTTGAAGTCGTAGTCCCGGCGGACGTAGTCGCCGTCGGCGGTGAACGTGCCGTAGACCGCGCGGAAGCCGCGGTCCACGCTGCCGACGTTGATCAGGTTCTCCAGGACCCAGCGGGCGACGCGCTCGTGCTCGGCCGCCGGGCGGCGCGGTGCCTGCGCCGCGATGCGGGGCTGCAGCCTGGCCACTATCTGCTCGTGGTCGGCCCCGGTGTCGAAGTCCATGTGGAGCGTGACGAGGTCGATCGCGGACAGCGCGACCTCGGCCATGGCGTAGACGCCGTACTCCCCCGCGAGGTTGGCCTTGCGCGCGTCGAGGTCGTGCAGCGGCGCCGTGCACGCGAGCGCGCGCAGCCGCCGGGCCAGGCCCTCGTCGGCGGCCGGGCCCGGCGCGGGTCGCGTCACCCCGCTGAACTGGGGCGCAGCGCTCTGGGGGGATGGAGAAGTCACGGTGAACAGATTAGGCCGTCGCACTGACAACGGACGAAACGGCACGGCCTCGCAGGTCAGTGTGTGGCGCCTCCCACAGCCTTGATGTCGTCGGTGCGGCCCGCCGCCGTGACCATGATCACGCGCAGCGCGTCGGCGGTGGCGCCGACGGGGAGCGAGGGCTCGCCCTTGTCGGTGACCTGCTCGGGGGCGTACGGGACGTGCACGAAGCCGCCGCGCGTGTCGGGCCGTTCGGTGGCCAGGAGGTGCATCAGTCCGTAGAAGACGTGGTTGCACACGAAGGTGCCGGCGGTCTGCGAGACGGAGGCGGGCAGGCCGGCCTCGCGTACGGCGGCGACGCAGGCCTTGAGGGGCAGCGTGGTGAAGTACGCCGCGGGACCGTCCTCGACGATCGGTGCATCGATGGGCTGCTCACCCGAATTGTCGGGAATGCGGGCATCGTCGATGTTGATGGCCACCCGCTCGACGGTGACGTCCGGGCGCCCGCCGGCCTGACCGACGCAGAGCACGACGCCCGGGTCCGCCGCCGCGACGGCCTCGCGGAGCGCGTCGAGCGCTTCCCCGAAGACGCAGGGCAGCTCGGCGGTCACGACCTCGACGCCGGGAGGCGGATCGGTGGCGACGGCCTCCACGGCCTGCTGGGAGGTGTTGACGTCACTCCCTTCGAAAGGGGCGAAACCCGTCAAAAGTACCCGTGTCATGCGCTGTTCCTCGGCGTCGTGCGGAGCGTGTGGGTGTGCGGTGGGGTCAGAAGGCGAAGGCGGCCATGATGACGATGTTGCAGCCGAGCAGCACGACCGCGGTGGGCAGCTGCGCCTTGATCGGACCGTACTGGTCCTTCAGTTCCAGCAGCGCCGCCGGCACGACGTTGAAGTTGGCGGCCATCGGCGTCACGAGGGTGCCGCAGAAGCCGCACAGCATGCCGATCGCGAGGATCGCCGGCGCGTTGCCGTGCGCCTGCTCGATGAGGACGGGCCAGCCGACGGCGGCGGTCATGACCGGGAAGGCCGCGAAGCCGTTGCCCATGATGACCGTGAACAGGAACATCCCGACGCAGTAGACGACGACCGCGGTGATCACCGAACCGTGCGGCAGCACCGCCTCGGTGATGATGCCGACCTGCTTGCCGACGCCGGAGACCGCGAAGATCGTGCCCAGGGTGGCCAGCAGCTGCGGCAGGAGCATCGCCCAGCCCATGGACTCCAGCATGGAACGGCCGGCGTGCAGCGGCGCGGCGACGCTCTTCTCGCGGAGCATGACCATCGCCAGGACGAGCGCCACGATGGCGCCGATCCCGAGGCCCAGGATGGTCTCGCTGCCCTCCTGGAGGAGCGGCCCGCCCCCGAAGGAGAGCTTCGGGACGAGGACGGCGCACACCAGGGCGACGGCCGGGATGGTGAGGGCGGGGAGGAACAGCTTGCTGCCGTGCTTACCGGCGCTCGCCCGCCGCTCTTCCGTAGTGGTCGTACGGGCCTTGCCGCGCCCGGTGAACCCGAAGGCGGCGAGGCAGATCATCACGAGTACGGCGACACCGAGCGGCTCGGCGGGTGCCGACTTGTCGACGACCCAGGAGCTGTACACGAAGCCCGCGCCGAGCAGGCCCCAGAAGGCCGCGGTGCCGAAGCGCTTCGGGTTGGTACGGTCGGCGGCCATCTGCAGGGCGAGCACCATGAAGAGCGCGCCGACGAGCCAGTAGAACCACTCTGCCTTGATCACTTCGCGGCCTCCTGGGTGGCGAGTTCCACGCGGGCGCCGAGCAGTTCGCGTTCCAGCGTGCGGTCCATGCGGAGCAGCCGGCCGCCGTGCACGGCAAGGGCGCACAGCCCGGTCGGGATGGCCCAGAGGGCGAGCTGCAGGGGTTCGAGGTGGGTGTTGTACGTGGAGTTGGCGAAGCCGGTGATCAGCAGGATCGAGCCGACGGCGAGGAAGACGTCCTCGCCGAAGAACAGCCCGACATTGTCGGCGCTGGCGGTGAAGGAACGAATCTTCTCCCGCGTCTTGTCCGGCAGCGCCCCGTAGCGGCGCTCGGCGGCGCCCTCGGCCATCGGGGCGGCGAGCGGGCGCACGGTCTGCGCGGGCCCGAAGAGGTCCCGCAGGCCGAGCGCGGCGAAGCCCTGACGGAGCACGAGGTACAGCGTCAGGAAGCGTCCGGTGGTCAGCTTCGAGAAGCGCGAGATGAGGTTGCGCGCCTGCTCCTGGAGGCCGTGGCGCTCCAGGAGGCCGATGACCGGCAGCGTGATGACGAAGATCGTCACGGCCCGGCTGGAGGCGAAGCCGTCCCCGAAGGCCGCGAGCACCTTCTGCGGGGACAGCCCGCCGAGGAAGCCGGTGGCGATGCCCGCCACCCCCACCACCAGCAGAGGATTGCGCCGCGTGGCGAAGCCGATGATCACCACGAGAACGCCCAGAAGAACGATCACCGGGACCGCCTTTCGCACGCAGAACCCCACGGACGTCGTGGGGATGTGCCAGGACGGTAGAGGATCGTTCTACGATCCGACAATAGGTTGAACGTTCTGTTACCGCGTGGAAACTTCTCCGGACACCTGCTGCGCGTACGCGCTCGCCAGCTGCGCCCGGGAGTCCTCCAGGTAGGACGCGAGCAGGCGCTCGGCCTGCGCCGTGTCGCCGCCCTGCAGCGCTTCGAGGATCTGCCGGTTCCGCGTGAGGTACGGCTCGTGGAAGCGGCGCGGGTCGTCCATCACGTGGAACACCAGCCGCAGCTCGGCGAGGACGCCACGCATCAGCTCGTCCATGCGCGGGCTGCCGGCCAGCGCGACCAGCGCCTGGTGGAATCGGATATTGGCGGTCGACAGGTCCTGCCAGGACCGCTCCAGGGCCGCCCGTTCCCCCGCCAGCACGGCCGCCTCGACCTGGTCCAGCTCGTACGGCGGCTCGCCCAGGCCCCGGATCACGGCGCATTCGATCATGGCGCGCACCCGGTAGATGTCGAGCAGGTCCTCCACCGCGACCACCCGCACGAAGACGCCGCGGTTCAGCTCGTGCACCAGCAGCCGTTCGTGCGTGAGCAGCCGGAACGACTCCCGGAGGGTGTTGCGCGAGACCCCCAGCGCCCCTCCGATGGAGTCCTCCGACAGCCGCACCCCGGGCGGGAAGAACCCCTCCGCAATACGGTCGCGCAGTATGTCGGCGACCCGTTCGGCAGTGCTCGTCCGCCCCAGCAGCGCCCGGTCCACCGCCAGTCCGGCCGGCTCCACGAGCCCCCTGTCGATGCCCTTCGCCACGTCGCGCCTCACTTTCGTCCCCCGGTCACCCGACCGCCTACGGCGGCCGTCCGGCCGCCCACGAGGGCACGCAGTCAATCCCAGATCGACGAACAAGACAACAACCCTCTTGTCCTATCGTTCAACAATCCTCTAGCTTGATGCGGTAACCGGTCGGCCCGAGCGCCCATGGAGGACAGCCGCTACGGAAACGGGCCGGCCGGCTCTGCCTTGCCCTGCCCCCGACCGGCGCCGCCGGCCTGTTGGAACGGACGCACATGACGGACCCGGTGATCGACCTCAACGCCGACCTCGGTGAAGGGTTCGGACGGTGGCACCTCACCGACGACGACAGTCTCCTCTCCGTCGTCACCAGCGCCAACGTCGCGTGCGGCTTCCACGCGGGCGACCCCTCGACGATGCGCAGGGTATGCGAGACCGCCGCCGAGCGCGGCGTCCGCATCGGTGCCCAGGTCTCCTACCGCGACCTCGCGGGCTTCGGCCGCCGCGCCATGGACGTGCCCGCGGACGAACTCGCCGACGAGATCGCCTACCAGATCGGTGCCCTGGAGGTCTTCGCGCGCGCCGCGGGCTCGCAGGTCACGTACGTGAAGCCGCACGGCGCGCTGTACAACCGTGCCGTGCACGACGCCGATCAGGCCGCCGCGATCGTGGCGGGCATCCGGCGCGCGGCCGGCCCGCTGCCCGTCCTCGGGCTCCCCGGCTCACAGTTGCACGCGGCGGCGCACGCCGCCGGACTGCCCACCGTCACCGAGGCGTTCGCCGACCGCGCCTACACCGCCGCCGGCACCCTGGTCCCACGCCGTGAGCCCGGCGCGGTCGTCCACGACCCGGACGCCGTCGTCAAGCGCTCCCTCGGCCTCGCCCGCGACCACGCCGTCACCGCCATCGACGGCGAGCGCGTGGAGGTCGACGTGCAGTCGCTGTGCCTGCACGGTGACACTCCGGGCGCCGCGGCGCTCGCCCGGCGGGTACGCGACGAGCTGACGGCCGCCGGCGTCCGTGTGGCGGCGTTCGCATGACCGCACCCCCGTCCGCCTCCACCGCGGACCGCGTCCTGCCGATGCGCACCCTGCCCGTGGGCGACCACGGCCTGCTCGTCGAGCTGGACAGCGGCGAGGCCGTCGAGGCGCTCCACGCCGAGCTGCTGCGCCGCGCCGCGGCCGGGCGGCTCCCCGCCACCCGCGAGATCGTGCCGGCGGCCCGTACCGTGCTGATCGACGGGCTCGACGCACCGGAACGGTTCGCGGCAGAGCTGGCCGGCTGGGAGATCCCGCCGGCCGCCCGGTCCGGTGCGCGGACCCTCGAGGTCCCCGTCCGCTACGACGGTCCGGACCTCGCCGACGTCGCCGAGCTGTGGGGCGTCACCCCCGACGAGGTCGTACGGATCCATTCCGGCACCGAATTCCGCGTCGCCTTCTGCGGGTTCGCGCCCGGCTTCGGGTACCTCACCGGCCTGCCCGAGCGCTACCACGTGCCGCGCCGCGCCACCCCGAGGACCCGCCTCCCGGTCGGCTCCGTGGCCCTCGCAGGTCCGTACACGGGGGTGTACCCGCGCTCCTCCCCCGGGGGCTGGCAGTTGCTGGGCACTACGGACGCCGTCCTGTGGGACTCCTCCCGGGAGCCCGCGGCCCTGTTCACTCCGGGCACCCTCGTACGCTTCGTCCCCCAACCGTTCGACCCGCACCCGGAGGCGGCCCAGTGACCGACCGCGCATTCGCCGTCGTACGCGCGGGGGCACTGACCACCGTCCAGGACCTCGGGCGCGCCGGCCATGCCCACGTGGGCGTCCCGCGCTCCGGCGCGCTGGACGCGGCCGCACACCGCCTGGCCAACCGCCTCGTCGGCAACGCCCCCGAAGCGGCGACCCTGGAGACCACCGTCACCGGCTGCGCGGTACGGATGCGGTGCGCGGTCACGGTGGCCGTCACCGGAGCCCCCTGCCCGGTGACCGTCGACGGCCGCCCCGCCGCCTGGGGCGCCCCCGTGCACGTGCCGGCCGACGCCGTACTGGAGGTGGGCACCGCCACCCACGGGCTGCGCAGCTACGTGGCCTTCGCGGGCGGTGTCGACGCCGAACCGGTACTGGGCAGCCGCGCCACCGACCTCCTCTCGGGGCTCGGCCCCGACCCGCTCGCCGACGGCGCCGTACTGCCGCTCGGCGCACCGGGCGCGCCGGGCACCGCCGCCGACGCGGTGCCGCACGCCGGTCCGGTGCGTGAGCTGGTGCTGCCGGTGCGCCTCGGGCCGCGCGACGACTGGTTCACGGCGGCCGGGCTGCGGACCCTGCTGACGGGTGTCTGGCGGGTGTCGTCCGCGAGCAACCGCATCGGCCTGCGGACGGAGGGCCCGTCGCTGGAGCGGGCCCGGGACGGCGAGCTCCCCAGCGAGGGCATGGCGCTGGGCGCCGTCCAGGTGCCCCCGAACGGCCTCCCGGTGCTCTTCCTCGCCGACCACCCGACGACCGGCGGCTACCCGGTCGTCGGCGTCGTCCAGGAGGCCGCGCTGCCGGCCGCCGCCCAGGCCGCGCCGGGTACCCCGGTGCGCTTCGTACGCGCCCACCCCGGCCCCCGGGCGCGCGGCTAATCGAGTTGGTCCGCGGTCCGGGCGCTGCGGGCCAGGACCGCCAGGGAGCAGACCAGCGACACGGCCACCAGCGCCATCTGGTAGACCGCGACGGGCACGATGGAGCCGCCGCCGGCGGTGAACAGCCACTCGCCGACCAGCGGGGCCGTGCCGCCGATCAGCGCCGAGCACAGCTGGTACGACAGCGAGATGCCGGTATAGCGGACGCGGGCGGGGAACGCCTGGGCGAGCAGCCCCGCCAGGATCGCGTAGTTCATCGCGCCGGTGACGCCCAGCAGGGAGATGCCGAACCCGGCGGCGACCGCGTCCTCCGTGGCCACGAGGGCGTACATGACCGGTACCAGCAGGAAGTTGAGCGTCAGCAGCGTGCCGACCGTGCGGGCCGCGCCGAACCGCTCCGCCAGGACCACGCCCAGTGGCTGCACGAGGAACTGCACGACGCTGTAGCAGAGCAGCACGTTCAGCATCGTGGAGCGGTCGAAGGAGAGGTCGCTCGTGGCCCAGGAGAGCACGAACGTGGTGATGAAGTAGGTCGCGGCGATACCGATGGAGCTGGCCAGCACGCCCAGCACCAGGGTGCCGGGATGGTGCCGCAGGACCTCGCCGAGCGGCACCCGGGCCACCGCCCGCTCCGTACGCAGCCGCGTGAACTCCGGCGACTCCTCCACCCGCAGCCGGATCACCAGCCCGACGATCACCAGCAGGGCCGAGAAGACGAACGGCAGCCGCCAGCCCCAGGCGTCGAACGACGCGTCCGGCAGCTGCGAGAGCAGCGCGAAACTCAGCGTGGCCAGGATCGACCCGGCGGGCGAGCCCTGCTGCGCGAAGGCCCCGAAGGTCATTCCCCGGCCGCGAGGCGCGTGTTCGGAGGCGATGAGCACCGCGCCACCCCGCCCCCAAGGCCTAAAGGGCCAGGGGGGGGACCCCCTTCCGCCCACCGCCATGCCCTGCAGCATGCGCAGCACGATGAGCAGTACGGGGGCCAGCAGCCCGACGCTGCTGTAGGTGGGCAGCAGCCCTATGAGGGTCGTGGCGACGCCCATCATCAGGAGCGTGGTCACGAGCGTCTTCTTGCGGCCGATGCGGTCCCCGAGGTGCCCGAAGACGACGCCCCCGATGGGGCGCGCGAGGAAGCCCAGCCAGCCGGGTGCCGAAGGAGGCCAGCATGCCGGTGCCCGAGGAGGAGACGGGGAAGAACAGCTTGCCCAGTACCAGCGCGGACGCGGTGCTGTAGATGTAGAAGTCGTACCACTCGATGGTGGTGCCGATGAACGAGGCGAGTCCCGCACGGCGTGCGGTCCGGCTGTCGCCGCCTTCGTGTGCCGTGGCGCTGCCCGCGGCCTTCGTGGTGGCGTCCAGGTCAGCGCCCCGAGATGCGGTCTGCGAGCTTCGCGATCGGCGCCGTGCTGGTGCGGCGCGCCGCCTCGCTGCGGTCCGCCGCCCGGTAGGCGGCGTACATGCCGTGCACGCCGAGCCAGCGGGCCGGCTCCGGCTCCCACGCCCGGGTCCGGTGGCCGGTCCACGGCAGGCGCGTCAGCTCGGTGTCCCGCTCCAGTACGAGGTCGCGCAGCGTACGGCCGGCCAGGTTGGTGGCCGCGACGCCGTGGCCCACGTAGCCGCCCGCCCAGCCCAGTCCCGTGGCCCGGTCGAAGGAGACGGAAGCGCACCAGTCGCGCGGTACGGCGAGCACTCCGGACCAGGCGTGCTCGATCCGCGCCCCGACGGTCGCGGGCAGCAGCCGGTTCAGGGTGTCGCGCAGCGCCCGTACCGTCTTCGGGCTGGTGCGCCCGTCCTGGTCCACGCGGGACCCGAAGCGGTACGGGACACCCCGCCCGCCGATCGCGATCCGGCCGTCGGCGGTGCGCTGCGCATACGTGTAGGCGTGCGTGAGGTCGCTGAGCAGTTCGTGGCCGTCCCAGCCGATGGCCTTCCAGGCGGCGGACAGCGGCTCCGTGACGACCATGGAGGAGTTCATCGGCAGCCAGGTGCGGCGCTCTCCGTGCAGGTCCGTGGTGAAGCCCTCGGTGGCCCGCAGGACGCTTCGGGCCCGTACCGTCCCGAAGGGCGTCTCCACGCGCCCCGGGGCGATGCGGATGGCGGGCGTGGACTCGTGGATGCGCACTCCGAGGGCCGCGACCGCCCGGGTGAGTCCCTGGACCAGCTTGGCCGGGTGAACCCGTGCGCAGTGCGGGTTGTGCACGCCGCCCAGCGCGCCGGCCACATCGACCCGGTCGCGCACCTCGCGTCCCGAGAGCAGCACCTCGTCCTCGTTGCCCCAGTACCGCGACTTCTCGTGCGCGGCGCGCAGTCGCGGCAACTGGGCGGGCCGGTGGGCCACGCTCAGGTAGCCGCTCTTGACCACGTCGGCGTCGATGCCCTCGGCCTCGGCCACCGCGATGACCTCGTCCACCGTGGCGTTCATGGCCCGTTGCAGCTCCAGAACGGACTGCCGGCCCCGCTCCTTCGCGTACGTCGCGGGCGAGCCGGCGATCTTCGCACTGAGCCAGCCGGCGTTGCGCCCCGAAGCACCGAAGCCGGCGAACTCCCGCTCCAGTACGACGATGTCGAGGCCCGGGTCGGCCTTCTTGAGGTAGTACGCGGTCCACAGCCCGGTGAAGCCGGCGCCGACGACGCACACGTCGGCGTCGACCGGTCCGTCCAGGGGATCGCGCCGGCCGGGGACGCCGGTCTGGCGGTACCAGAAGGAGATGTTGCCGTTCCACGTCATCGTCGCCTCCGTCGCTCAGTAGCTGGGCGGGCTGATCACCCACAGGACCCTGGCGCCGTCGCCGCCGGTCTCCACGAGCTTGTGCGGGACCGCGCTGCTGTGCCGGATGCTGTCGCCGGCCCCGAGGGCGAACATCTCGCCCCCGAGGTGCAGTTCGACCTCGCCCTCCAGTACGTGGAGGAACTCCTCGGAGTCGCCGTGGGTGTAGGGCTGGTCCCCGGTCGACCCGCCGGGGGCGAACTCGCCGAGGAACGCCTCCAGGTGATGCTGCGGCCCCGGAGTGAGCCGGAACTTGCGCCCCAGCACCCCGAAGGTGAGGCTCGGCGCCGCTGCCGCCTTCAGGACCCGCGGGCCGGTCGTGTAGTCGGCGGCGAACAGATCGCCCATCTTCAGGCCGAGCGCGCCGGCGATCTGCTGGAGCGTGGCGATGCTCGGGTTCGCCATGCCGCGTTCGACCTGGCTGAGGTACCCCTCGCTGATGCCGGCCGCGTCGGCGACCGCCCGCAGTGTCCGCCGCCGCGCACGGCGCAGTGCGCGCAGCCGCTCGCCCACAGGGACGTCCCCGGCACCGTCGTCCTGCTGCCCTTCGGGCCCATGTGCCATGGCGGGGAACCTAAAGAACTCTGGCCCCGAGGACAAGAGTTCTTGCACAGCACCTCAGAAATCTTTACCGCCTTGCCAAGGACTGCGCGGCCACGGACTGCGGGGCGGCGGACTGCGGGCCACTGGCCGCTACGCGGACGGCTCCCCGTACCCACCGCCGCCCGGCG
Organism: Streptomyces sp. NPDC047117; assembly: GCF_040643545.1. Taxonomy (NCBI): domain Bacteria; kingdom Bacillati; phylum Actinomycetota; class Actinomycetes; order Kitasatosporales; family Streptomycetaceae; genus Streptomyces; species Streptomyces sp. NPDC047117. Next base: position 49,172 of record NZ_JBEYUN010000031.1, read on the forward strand.
TACGGACCACCAGCACGTCTCCGGTGTCCATCTCGGCCACGTCACAGCCCGCCAGCCGCTCCGTGCGGCCGTCCGCACGCTCCACGAGGTTCTCGCCCGGGGCACCCGGCGCGCCGCCCGCCATGCCGTACGGCGGCACCTTGCGGTGCCCGGTCAGCAGGGCCACCGTCATCGGCTCCAGGAAGCGGAGGCGGCGGGTGACGCCACAGCCGCCGTGCCACCGCCCGTGGCCGCCGCTCCCGTCCCGGACGGAGAAGTCCTCGACGCGTACCGGATAGCGCCACTCCAGCACTTCGGGGTCGGTGAGACGGGAGTTGGTCATGTGGGTCTGCACGGCATCGGCACCATGGAAGCCGTCGCCCGCGCCCGAGCCGCTGGCGACCGTCTCGTAGTACTGCACGCGGTCGTTCCCGAAGGTGACGTTGTTCATCGTGCCGGCGCCCTCGGCCTGGACGCCGAGCGCCCCGTAGAGCGCACCGGTGACCGCCTGGGAGGTCTCCACGTTCCCCGCGACGGTGGCGGCCGGGAAGACCGGCGCGAGCATCGAGCCCTCCGGGATGCGCACCCGGAGGGGCTTCAGGCAGCCGCTGTTGAGCGGGATGTCGTCGGCGACCAGGGTGCGGAAGACGTACAGCACCGCGGCCATCACCACCGAACTGGGCGCGTTGGCGTTGCCGGGCTGCTGGGGCGAGGTACCGGCGAAGTCGAGCACCGCGCCGCGCTCTTCGTGGTCCACGGTCAGCGCGACCCGGATCTCCGCTCCGCTGTCGGTCTCGTACCGGAAGGAGCCGTCGGCCAGTCCTGCGATGATGCGGCGCACCGATTCCTCGGCGTTGTCCTGCACGTGGCCCATGTAGGCACGCACTACATCGAGGCCGAACTGCCCGATCATCCTGTGCAGCTCCCGGATGCCCTTCTCGTTCGCGGCGATCTGGGCCCGCAGGTCGGCGATGTTGGCGTCCGGGGAGCGCGAGGGGTACGGCCCTTCGGTGAGCAGCTGCCGCGTCTCCTCCTCGCGCAGCGTCCCGTCGCGCACGAGGAGCCAGTTGTCGAAGAGCACGCCCTCCTCCTCGACCGTGCGGCTGAAGGCCGGCATGGAGCCGGGCGTGATGCCGCCGATCTCGGCGTGGTGGCCGCGGGAGGCCACCAGGAAGAGCAGCTGTTCACCCCGCTCGTCGAAGACGGGGGTGACGACCGTGACGTCGGGGAGGTGCGTGCCGCCGTGGTACGGGTCGTTGATCGCGTACACGTCGCCGGGGCGCATGTCGTCCTCGCGCCGCCGCAGCACCTCCTTGATGGACTCCCCCATCGACCCGAGGTGGACCGGGATGTGGGGAGCGTTGGCGATCAGGTTGCCGTCGGCGTCGAACAGCGCGCAGGAGAAGTCGAGCCGCTCCTTGATGTTGACGGAGTGCGCCGTGTGTTCGAGGCGCACCCCCATCTGCTCGGCGATGGCCATGAAGAGGCTGTTGAAGACCTCCAGCATGACCGGATCGGCGGCGGTACCGACGGCCGTGCGCTCGGGGCGCGCCTCGACCCGGGAGAGCAGCAGGTGGCCGTGGTCTGCCGCGGCCGCCTGCCACCCCGGGTCGACCACGGTGGTCGCGTCGTCCTCCACGACGATCGCGGGGCCGGTCACGGTGTCCCCGGGACGCAGCTCCGTACGCCGGTACAGGCGGGTCTCCCGCCACTGCCCGCCGACGAACATCCGGACGGTGTCCAGCGGCCTCAGCGGTCCCTCCCGGTCCGTCGCGAGGCTGCGGTGGCGCGCGGTGCCGCCGGCCGCGCCCACGGCCTCCACGGAGGCCGCCTCGGCGATCAGCGGCTTGTCCATGGTGAACGCGTACCGGGTGCGGTGGACGCGGGCGAACTCGGCGGCCATGTCGTCCGCCCCGGCGAGCGGCACGGGGATGCCGGCGTCGGTGCCCGCGTACCGGAGGACGACGTGGGCCCGGGTGGTGATGCTCTCCTCGGGCACGCCGTCGGCGAGGAGTTCGTCGCGGGTCCGCTCGGCGAGCCCGTCGCAGGTCGCGCGGATCCCCTCCATGGCGTCGGCCGTCAGCTCGGTCTCGATGGCCTGTTCCCGCATCGCCGTGGCGTCGGCGACCCCGATGCCGTACGCGGAGAGCACGCCCGCCAGCGGGGGCACGACGACCGTGCCGATGCCGAGCGCGTCGGCGACCGCGCAGGCGTGCTGGCCGCCCGCGCCGCCGAAGCTGGTGAGCGCGTACCGGGTCACGTCGTGGCCGCGCTGCACGGAGATCTTCTTGACCGCGTTGGCCATGTTGAGCACGGCGATGTCCAGGAAGCCCGCGGCGACCTCCTCCGGGCCGCGCCGGTCGCCCACCGCCTTCTCGGCCTCCCGCGCGAGCCCTTCGAAGCGCTCGCGCACCTCGTCTGCGTCCAGCGGCTGGTCGCCGTGCGGGCCGAACACCGCAGGGAAGTGCGCGGGCTGGATGCGGCCGAGCATGACGTTCGCGTCGGTGACCGTGAGGGGGCCGCCGCGGCGGTAGCAGGCGGGCCCCGGGACGGCGCCCGCCGAGTCGGGCCCCACCCGGTAGCGGCGCCCGTCGAAGTGCAGGACGGAGCCGCCGCCGGCCGCGACCGTGTGGATGTTCATCATGGGCGCGCGCATCCGTACGCCCGCGACCTCGCTGCCCAGTACCCGCTCGAACTCGCCCGCGTAGTGCGACACATCGGTGGAGGTGCCGCCCATGTCGAATCCAATGACCTTGTCGTGCCCGGCCTCGGCGGCGGAGCGGACCATGCCCACGACGCCGCCCGCCGGCCCGGAGAGCACCGCGTCCTTCCCCCTGAAGTGCTCGGCCTTCCGCAGCCCTCCGTTGGACTGCATGAACATCAGCCGGATGCCGGGGAGTTGAGCGGCGACCTCCTCCACGTAGCGCCGCAGGATGGGCGACAGGTAGGCGTCCACCACGGTGGTGTCGCCGCGCGGCACGAGCTTCATCAGCGGGCTCACCTCGTGCGAGCAGCTGACCTGGGTGAATCCCGCCTCCGTGGCCAGCCCGGCGAGCTCCTTCTCGTGCGCCGGGTGACGGTACCCGTGGAGCAGTACGACGGCGGCGCTGCGAAGGCCCGCTTCGTAGGCGGCGGTCAGCGCCTCCCGGGCCGCGCCGGCATCGAGGGGCGTGACCGTCTCCCCGTGCGCGTCCACGCGCTCCGGCACCTCGATCACCCGGTCGTACAGTGCTTCGGGCAGCACGATGTGCCGGTCGAACAGCCGGGGCCGGTTCTGGTAGGCGATGCGGAGCGCGTCCCTGAAGCCGCGCGTGGTGACGAGCACGGTGGGCTCGCCCTTGCGTTCCAGAAGGGCGTTGGTGGCCACGGTGGTGCCCATCTTCACGACGGCCACCTGCTCCGCGGGCACCGCCTCCCCGGGCGCGAGCCCCAGCACCTCCCGGATCCCCGCGACGGCCGCGTCGTCGTACCGCTCGGGATGGTGCGAGAGCAGCTTCCGCGTGACCAGCCCCCCGTCGGGCCGCCGCGCCACCACGTCCGTGAAGGTCCCGCCCCGGTCGATCCAGAACTGCCAGCGTCCCGTCATGCACCCATTGTGACAACGGAACCAGGTCAAGGGAGCGCTCCGAAGGGGACGGCGCGTTGCCCATGAGAGGCGACCGCCGGGCGTGCGGGAGGGCTCCGGAGGAGCGGCGAGGGCCCCGGAGAGGCCGCCGAGTGGGCGTCAGGCCGCTCCCCTGAGAGCCGGTGGGCGGGACGGGGTGAGGGGGGCCGCGTCGTGGGCGGTGAGGAAGGCGTTGATCGCGGCGTGCCAGCCGAAGTGTTCGGCGCGGTGGCGGGCCGCGGCGCGGCGGGGTTCTTCGGGGCGGGCCAGGACGCGGCGGACGGCGGCGGCGATGCTGTCGCCGTCGTCGAGGGCGGTGTCGCCCGCGGGGCCGATCAGGCCGGCGAGCGCGGAGCCGGCGTTGGCGACGACCGGGGTACCGCAGGCCAGCGCCTCCAGCGCGGCGAGCCCGAACGTTTCCGCGGGCCCCGGTGCGAGGAGGACGTCGGCGCTGGCCTGGAGGGCGGCGAGCGCGCAGGCGTCGCTGACGTGGCCGAGGAACGCCACCGGCAGCCGCTCGGCCCGGGCACGGGACTCCAGGCGGGCGCGCAGCGGGCCGTCACCGGCCACGGCCAGCGCGGCGTCCACCCCGCCGGCGCGCAGCCGGGAGAGGGCGTCCAGGGCCCTTCCCGGGCGCTTCTCCACCGACAGCCGGGAGCACAGCAGGAGCACGGCGGACGCGCCGCCGCCGGTCCGCCGGCGCAGTTCCTCGCTGCGGCAGCCGGGGTGGGCGCGGGCCAGGTCGACGCCGAGCGGGGCGGTGACCACGTTGCGCGCGCCCGTCCTGGTGAACTCGGCCGCCGCCCACTCGGTCGTGCAGACGACGCGCGTGTAGGCGTGCGCGGTACGGAGGTTGAGCCGGTCCGCGACCGACCGCGCGGCGTACCGGGGCACGCCCCACGTGTGCAGCACCCCGTCCACGCTCTCGTGCGAGACCATCACCGCGGGCACCCGGGCGCGCCGGGCCCACTCCCCGGTCCAGCGCAGGGTCGTACGGTCGGAGACCTCCAGGCGGTCCGGGGCGAGGGTGCGCAGCAGCCGCTCCAGGTGCGCGCGTCCGGCGAGGACCCGGTACCCGCCGGTGCCGGGCAGCACCGGGCCGGGGAGGGTGATCACCCTCCCCTGCGGGGTGCGTTCGTCGCTCGCGACCGGTCCCGGCACGACGAGCACCGGGTCGTGACCGGCCGTCCGGTACCCCTCGCCCAGCTCCCGCAGGGCCGTGCGCAGCCCGCCGGACGCCGGGGTGACGAAGTTCGCGAGCCGCACGATGCGCAGCCCCTCGGGGCGCGGATCCCGGTGCCCGGCGGCGTCCGCCTCGGACTGCCTCCGCAGGTGCTCCGTGCGGTCGTACCCCCTGCCGTCGTACCCCGTGCGGTCGTACTCCGTACCGTCGCGCCTCATGCCGGCACCGCCTCCCGTTGTCCCAGTACGTCCTCGTAGTGCGCCAGCAGCCGGTCACCGACCGCCTCCCATGTGCGGTCCGTGACGGCCGCGCGTCCCGCCGCCCCGTATGCGGCGCGCAGCCGCGGGTTGTCGGCAAGCACCTGCACCGCGTCCCGCAGCGCGGCGGCGTCCCCCGGTGCGACGAGCAGCCCGGTGCGCCCGTGCTGCACGAGGTCCAGCGGGCCGCCCGCCGCCGGAGCCACCACCGGCACCCCGCTCGCCATGGCCTCCTGCACGGTCTGGCCGAAGGTCTCGTACGGGCCGGTGTGCACGAAGACGTCCAGGCTGGCGAAGAGCCGGGCCAGTTCGTCCCCGGTGCGGCGGCCCAGAAAGCGCGTCCCGGGCAGCGCCCCGCGCAGCGCCGGTGCGCTCGGCCCGTCACCGATCACGATGGTCCGTACGCCCGGCAGCCGCTCCGCCTCCCGCAGCAGACCGACCTCCTTCTCCGGGGCGAGCCGCCCGATGTACCCCACCAGCACCTCCCGCCCTGCGGCCAGCGAGCTGCGCAGCACCTCGTCGCGCCGGGCCGGGTGGAACCGCACGGAGTCCACCCCGCGCGGCCACAGGAGCACCCGTGGGACGCCGTGCTCGGTCAGTTCCCGGGCCGCGGCCGTGGACGGAGCCAGGGTGCGGTCCGCGGCGCTGTGCACCGCGCGCAGCCGCCGCCAGGCCGCCGCGCTGCCCGTGCCCAGGTACGTACGCGCGTAGCGGCCCAGGTCGGTCTGGTAGACGGCGACGGCGGGCACCCCGAGGCGGGCGGCGGCCGCCATGCCGCGCACGCCGAGCACGAAGGGGCTCGCGAGGTGGACGAGGTCGGGCCGGTGCGCGCCGAGCGCGGCGGCCAGCTTGCGGCCCGGCAGCGCGACCCGGACCTGCGGGTAGCCGGGCAGCGGCAGCGAGGGCACCCGCACGACCGGGCACGGCGGGGTCCGGCCCGCCGCCGGGTCCTGCGCCGCCGCGGGGGCCACGACCAGCGGCTCGTGGCCCCGCCGCACCAGATGCCGGGCGGTCTCCAGGGTGCAGTGCGCGACGCCGTTGACGTCGGGCGGGAAGGATTCGGTGACGATGACGACACGCATACCGGTGTTGTCGGCGGGCCGGGCGTGGACGGGGCCAAGGGGATCTTTCCAACGGGGGAACGTCCCATGAGCGTTGGTCGCCCGAGTGATAAGAGGTGCTTGAGTGACAAGAGGGATTTGAGTGGCAGGAGGGCCGCGAGACGGCGAGGCGCGCTCATCTCTCGGCGCCCGGGGGCGTGCCGCGCTCAGCACGACGGCACAGCACGACGGCGGCGGGAGTTCCCGTACGGCTGTTCTCTGTGCGGGTCCGCTACGTCCCGTCCCGTACGCGCGTCGACGGCCCCGTGTGCGGCGAGTCGGTCGCACCGTACGGGGCCACGATCCGCAGCCCGTCGTAGGACGTACGGCCACGCGCCATACGCATACGACGGGGCCGCGGTCCGCGGCGCACGAAGGCCGGCAACGACATCGCACACAGGGGGCAGCAGCGCCGCACACGAGACGGACCGCGGCATGACGCACAGGCGACGCGGCGCACGAAGGGGCTTGTCCGACCCGGCGGGCCCGCAGGTCAGACCTCGGCGGCGTCCGGGCCGATGCGTCCGCGTACGGCGGTCTGGACCTCGGTCTCCTCGGCCGGGTCGGCGGCGAGCCGGCGGAGCTGTTCCACGACACGGGCGTCGCCGGTGGCGGCGGTCCGTGCGGCGAGCTCCCGGGTGGTCTCCTCGCAGTCCCAGAGGCACTCGACGGCGAACCCGGCGGCGAAGCCGGGATCGGTGGCCGCGAGCGCGGCGGCCGCCCGGCCGCGCAGATGGGAGGAGGAGGTCTCGCGGTAGATGTGGCGCAGTACGGGGGCGGCGCACTCCACGCCGAGCCGTCCGACGCCGTCGGCCAGCTCCCACAGGCCGTCCGCGTCCGGACCCTCGGCCTGCACCGTCCTGCGCAGCGCCGCGAGCACCGTACCGGCGTCCTGGACGCCGCCGCGCCGGGCGAGCAGCCCCGCGGCCACGGCGCCCAGCCGGTCCGGACGGCGGGCCCAGACCCTGGCGCGTTCGACGGCTGCCACGGCGCGCATGCGGACAAAGGCGCTGGTCGCTGCTTCCGTGAGCTCCACGCACCCGAGCGGGTCGGAGACGGCGGCCTCGATCAGGTCGAGCGCTTCGGGGTCGCCGCGCTCGGCGAGGTGGCGCAGGGCGGCGGCGCGGGCCGCGTCCGGGCCGCTGCGGGCGGCGGCGAGCAGCTCGGGGCGGTCCTCGGGACCGGCCACCGCGGCGAGGCAGCGGGCGGCGGCGCCGGTCCGCCACTCGGCGGGCCGGGCGGCCCGGCCGTCCTCGGCCCACTGGAGGACCTCACGGACGCTCCAGCCGGGGCGCGGACCGCTCGGCGCGAGCTGGCGCTGCCAGCGGTCGAAGCAGCCCTGCTCGCCCGCGGCCCGCACCCGGGCGCCGTACCGGTCCTCCTCGGCCCACAGCCGCCACGGGCGGGGCTCGAAGGCGTCCCGTACGGCGGCGGCCAGCTCGGCCTCGCCCTCGGGGGTCTCCGGGAAGCGCGCCAGTACGGCGGGCGCAAGGGAGAGCAGGCCCTCGTCGTCGTCACGCAGAGCGAGCTCGTCCAGGGCCCAGCGCCAGTTGGCACCGACCGCGGCGTAGCTGCGCAAGAGGAGCAGCGCGGCGTCGCGCCCGTAGGAGGCGAGGTGGCCGAGCACGGAGAGCGCGAGGCCGGTGCGCTCCTCACGGGTGTCGGTGCGGTCGTCGGGGTGGAAGAGGTGCCGTTCGATCTCTTCGAGTCCGCCGTCGAGCTGCATGTAGAGGCGTGCGTAGTACAGCGAGCGGTTCTCCAGCTGCCAGTCGCGCCGGGGGTCGCGCAGCACGCTGTCGTCGAGGGCGGCCAGGGCCTCGGCCCGGGGCGCCGCCAAGGCATGCAGGGTCCCGTCGCCGCGGCCTCGCTGGAGGAGGCCGAGCAGGGTGCCACTGGGCGCTATGTCTGGATCGAACATGAGGTCAGCATCCGGTGCGGGGGACTGGCTGGCAACGGGATTTCCGCTGACCGGCATTCTTGCCGGTGTCCGCGGGCCGTATGCGTCGTTCACCGGAGTGGATCGGCGGAACGACTGCCGTACGGCGGCCGAAGCCTAGCCCGGAGTGACGGATTCCGCAGCGCCCGGGAGGGTTGCGGAGGCGCAGCCGGAGGCATATGCCATGTGCACCACCGTATCGGGTCATGCCAAATCCCTTACGCGCGGTCGCAGCCTGTGCAACAGTCGTTACCGGCCCTTCCGTCAGACATGGCCGACAAGGCCGGAGACATGGCCGAGCGCCGCCTGATATCGGAGTACGTCATGCCGTCCCATCTCTTCGCGGACCATCATCACGCGCAGCCGCCCGAGCGCGGCGCGGTCGACGCACTCATTTCGCAGGCCCGCCGGCTCCGTGGCGGTCTGGACGCCGTACGCCGTGAGACAGCGGCGGGCGGGCTGCCGGACGAGGACGCCCGGCTCCGGTGGCAGCGGGCGCTGTGCGACCTCGCCGTCCACCACCTCGAGGACCTCGGCGGACATCTGGACCAGCTGAGAGAGGGCCTGCCGGCCGGGCCCGCCGACGAGACCGACGACGCCCTGCCGCAGCCGGCGGCCCCGCCCGACCCGGACCCCGAGGCCCGGGCCCGCGGCTCGCTGCTGAGCCGGGTGGGCAGCGCGGAGTGGAATCTGCTCACCGACCGGGTCAGCTGGTCCGAGGAGCTGTTCGGGATCTTCGGCCGGGACCCGGCCGACGGGCCGCTCACGCTGGACGAGCTGCCCTCCCTGATCTTCTCCGACGACCAGCCCCAGGTGACCGCGATGGTCACGGACTGTCTGGTGGACGGCAAACCGATCGACGGCGAATTCCGCATCGTGCGCTCCGACACGAGCGTGCGCACGGTGCACATGGTGGGCGAGCCGGTGCTCGACGCCGACGGCAGCACTGCCTGCATGTGGGCCGTGCTGCGGGACGTCAGCGAGCTGCGCCGCAGCCAGAGGGCGGTGCGCGAGACCCGTGACTCGCTGCAGCGCCAACGGCACATCGCGCAGACCGAGCACCGGCTTGCGGTCGAGCTGCAGGAAGCCGTGCTGCCGCCGTGGCGCGGCTCCCTGCGGTTCCCGCAAGGCGGCCCGGCCGCCCTCGACCTGGCCGCCCATTACCTCCCCTCCGGGTCCAGCGCCCTCGTCGGCGGCGACTGGTACGACGCGCTGCAGCTCCCCGACGGGCGGACGCTGCTCAGCGCCGGCGACCTCACGGGACACGGCGTCACCGCCACCTCCGGCATGGCGATGCTCCTCGGCGCGCTGCGCGGCATGGCCGTGTCGGGCCAGGAGCCGGGCCCCCTGATGGGCTACCTCAACCAGCTCCTGGACGCCTCGGCGCAGCCCGTCCTGGGCAGCGCGGTGTGCTGCCGCTTCGACCCGGCCACCCGCAGGCTGGACTGGGCGCAGGCCGGCCACCCCGCCCCGCTGCTCTTCCGGGACGGGCGAGGACGGGAGCTGCAGCCGCCCGAGGGCGTGCTGCTGGGCGCGACCTCACACGCCGCGTACGCACAGCGCAGCGAGCAGCTGGCCCCCGGCGACCTGCTCGTGCTGTACACCGACGGCCTGGCGCCCCGGCGCAGTACGCACGGCACGGACAGCGCACACGAAAGCGCGGACCGGCTGCTCGCCCTGGCCCCGCGGTTCGCCGAGGCACGGAGCGCGCAGGACAGCGTCCGTATCGCCGTCGAGGAGTTCGGCAACGCCGAACGGGAGGACGACGGGTGCGTGTTGATCGCCAGGATCTGCGACTGACCGCTGCCGGGTGACGGTGGACAGCCGCTGACAGGCGCCTGAGTACGTACACCGCTGCTCGGGCACGCACGACGGTGGGCTGCTGACGGAAGCACGACGCAGTTGACGGCAGAACGGCACAGTGGAAGGCGCCCCGAGGTCTTGGGGGCGTCTTTCACGCTGTTCCGGACCCGTTCCCCAGCTGCTGCGGCCGGGGAACGGCAGGCGGCCGCTCAGGCCCGCCCGTTGCGTTCCTTCGGCTTCTTCTGCTTGGGCAGCGCCAGCTCGATCTCCTCGCGCAGCGCCTGCACCTTGGGGTAGTCGGCGTACTGCCCCGTGAGGCGGTACATCTCGCGCAGCCGGTCCCAGGTGCGGTGCGAGGAGTTCTCCCCGATCGACACCAGGGCCAGCCGGGCGTACCGGTCCGCCTGTTCGGGATCGTTGGCGATGAACAGGGCGGAGGCCAGCGACAGGTAGTCGAAGATCTGCGAGCGCTGGTAGCCGTCCCGGCGCAGCGCGAGCGCCTGCTGGGCGTGGCCCTGGGCGATCTTGGCCGCCTTGGGGTCGTGGTCGGCCAGCGTGCGGTACGCCAGGGCCTGCATGCCGTGCATATCGGCCTCGTCGAAGCTCTGCATCCAACTGGGCGGCGGCACGTCCCGCTTGTCCGAGACGAACAGCTCCTCGGCCTCCCCGAGAGTGCGCCGCATCGCCTGCCCCTGGCCCTTCGAAGCCTGCGCCCACGCCTCGATCGTGTGCAGCATCGCACGCGTGCGCGGCAGGGTCTCCTCGCCGGAGCCGGACTGGGCGAGCTTCATCAGGTCCAGGGCGTCGTCGGGACGGCCCAGGTGGACCATCTGCCGCGCCGCACGGGAGAGCGCCTCCCCCGCGCGCGGCCGGTCGCCGCCCTCGCGCGCCGCGTGCGCGGCGATGACGAAGTACTTCTGGGCGGTGGGCTCCAGGCCCACGTCGTGGGACATCCAGCCGGCCAGTACGGCCAGGTTGGCCGCCACACCCCACAGCCGCCGCTGGAGGTGTTCGGGGTGGCGGTAGGAGAGCATGCCGCCCACCTCGTTGAGCTGGCCCACCACCGCCTTGCGCTGCAGCCCGCCGCCGCGGGCCGCGTCCCAGCGGCGGAAGACCTCCACGGAGCGCTCCAGGGCGTCGATCTCCTGGGAGCCCACGGGTGCCGCTTCGTAGCGGTCCATGCCGGCCTGGTCGAGGGTGCGGACGGAAAGGGGGTTGTCGGTACTGGGTGCGTCGGCTGCCAGTGCCGGGTCGGCGTGCAGCCAGTCGTGCATGGCGCTGCTGAGCGCGGAGCCCGCGGCGAGCGCCGCGCCCGCGCCCACCAAGCCGCGTCGGTTGAGCATGAGGTCCATTCCCGTGAATTCCGTGAGGACCGCGGCTGTACGGTCGGGCGGCCACGGCAGGCCGTCGGCGGCCTGCCGCTTCCCCGCGCGCCCGGAGCGTGCAAAACCGAGGTCCTCGATGGTTACGACACGGCCGAGGCGCTCGGTGAACAGGGATGCCAGGACTTTCGGCACGGGATCGCGGGGGGTCTCCCCCATGTCGATCCAGCGCCGTACTCGGGACGTGTCGGTCGCCAGCTGCGGATGCCCCATGGCCGCCGCCTGCCGGTTGACCAACCTCGCCAGCTCGCCCTTCGACCAGCCGGCGAGCTGGAAAAGGTCCGCGAGACGGGTGTTCGGCTCCCTGTTCACGTCAAGCCCCCAGGTTCCTCGACTGAGTTGACAGTAACCGGCCGTCATGTGCCGGGCGAGCATTCGCCAGGGTTCGCCAGGGTGCGCCAGATGGTCTGCCACCCGTAGTCGCGTGTTCTGTAGAGATGCAGCCCCCGGCCCGGTGGCGGAAACGCATTCCCCAGGGTGTCGCAACCCTCACCGGGCCGGTGGCGCACCGCCACTCGTCGGCGCACGAAGGGACCTCATCCACCCATGTACGCAGCATCGTCCGCCGCGACCGCCCCGCCCCGGCCGCACCGACCGCAGCCCGCGGGCAGCGGTCCGTATCTCGATCCCGCCCACTCCTCGGGAATGGCCGCAGGGCCCGCGGGCGGCCGTCTGAGGCGGGCGCAGGGGCCCGGACCTCAACCGCTCAGCGGGAGACTCGACTTGTCCGGCCCTCAGGGCGCGCAGCTGCGCGCGGCGGTCGCCTCGGTGCAGCGCATCTGCCCGGAGTTCAATCCGGTCCAGGTGCTGCGGCGGGGTGGGAAGTCCGTCCTTCTCGTCGGTACGACCGGTCGTACGACCGCGGTCGCGAAGGTTTTACTGGACCACTCGCCGGCCTGGGTCGAGCGCTTCCGGCACGAAATAGCGGCGTATCGCGCCTTCGTCCGCCACCGCCCGCCGGTGCGCGTGCCGAGGTTGGTCGCCGCGGATCCTGACAACTGCACCCTGGTCGTCGAGCGGATGCCCGGACGGGTGGCCGCCGTGCAGCGCCACCCCACCGAAGCGCCGCCGCGTGCGGACATCCGGGCCGCGCTCGGCGCGGTATGCCGGATCAACCTCTGGCGTCCGCCGGCCGGCATGTTCGACGCGCCGCTGGACTACGCGAACCGCATCGGGCGGTACCACGATCTCGGTCTGCTGACCGACCGGGACCTCGGGGACCTGCAGAAGCTGATGCACGGCCTGGCGCACTCCACGGGCCAGTTCTGCCACGGTGACGCGCTGCTGAACAACGTCCTGCTCTCCCCGGCCGGCCCGGTGCTGCTGGACTGGGAGCACGCCGGCTGGTACCTGCCGGGTTACGACCTGGCGACCCTGTGGTCGGTGCTCGGTGACGCACCGGTCGCGCGCCGGCAGATCAGCCAGCTCGCGCAGGCCGCGGGTCCCGCGGCCCGGGACTCCTTCCTGGTCAATCTGATGCTGGTGCTGACCCGGGAGATCCGGCGCTACGAGACCGCGGTGCAGCGGACCATGCGGGAAGAGGTACCGTCCGGCGCCTCCGGCCCGGGACAGCCGGGAGCGCCCGCCGCGGGCGAGGAACAGCGTCTGCTGCTGCGGCGGCTGCACGACGACGCCCAGATGGCGCGGCGTGCGGTGCGGGCGGCGGTCGGCACCCGCTGATCCGCTGACGGGGGGACGAAGCGGCGCGCCTGTGCTGGGGCGCGCCGCTGTCGTATGCCCACGCCGCCGCGGAGAGGGGTGGCGTACGGCTTCGCACGGGTGGCGTATCGATGTGGTCTGCGGGGCATCACCCACACGCACCACGCGACGGTGCGGAACCCGAGGTCCACCGGCTCGACGCTTCCCGAAATTGGTCCACACCACTGACGCGCCCCAGGCCCCGGGCCCGGCGCGCGAAAGCCTTCCGGGCCCGCGCCCACCTGCGGAATCACCCGGTTGCCGGGTGATTGACGGATCGTCGGGGAACCGATACCTCTTGTCGGGTTCCCGCACGCCCAGCGGCGCACCATCCGCCACACCGCCCGGTACGGGCCGGCCCGAGGAGGCTGCATTGCGAGGATCCGCCCCCGTCGGCGTCGCCAGACGCGACGCCTTCCGCACCCGCAGAACGACGAGGAGGGCGGCGACCGCGGTCGCGGCGACCGCCCTCCTCCTGCCATTGGTATCGGCCGCGCCCACCGCCACCGCAGGCTCGGACACCGGCTCGCTCCAGCGCGCCTTCGCCGACGCCGCCGCCCGGTACGACGTGCCGCAGAGCGTGCTGCTGGCCGTCTCGTACCTGGAGTCCCGCTGGGACGGCCACCGGGGCGCGCCCAGCGTGGCCGGCGGCTACGGCCCCATGCACCTCACCGACGCACGGACCGCGCTCGCCAGGGAGGCGCCGCACCACAGCGAGGGCACCGAGGACGCCCGCGGCGACTCCGCGCGCGCCCGGAAGACCGCCGAGGCGAAGCTGCCCGCGGCGTCCGAGCTGCCGGCCCGGCTGAAGACCCTGCCGAAGGCCGCCGCGCTCACCGGCCTGCCGGCGCGCGAGCTGCGGGAGAACCCCGCGGCGAACATCAGCGGCGGCGCGGCCCTCCTCTCCGACCAGCAGCGCCGGCTCGGCCTGAAGCCGAGCGCGGACCCCGCCGACTGGTACGCCGCCGTGGCCCGCTACTCCGGCGCGAGCGACGCCAGGAGCGCCACGGTCTTCGCCGACCAGGTCTACGACGTGCTGCGCGGCGGCGCGTCCCGGACCACCGACGCGGGCCAGCGCGTCACCCTCGCCAAGTCCCCCGGCCTCTCCCCCGACCGCGCCCAGACCCGCGTCCTGGGCCTGCGCAAGGCGTCCGGGGGCCGGACCGAGTGCCCGTCGAGCGTGGCGTGCGAGTCGGTGCCCGCCCCGTACCAGAAGCTCCCCGACGACGACTACGGCAACCACGACCTGGCGGACCGCCCCGAGGACCAGAGCGTCGACTACATCGTCATCCACGACACGGAAGCGACGTGGGAGACGACGCTGAAGCTGGTCCAGGACCCGACCTACGTGTCCTGGCACTACAGCCTCCGGTCCTCCGACGGGCTGATCGCCCAGCACGTCCCGACCAAGGACGTCGGCTGGCACGCGGGCAACTGGTACATCAACTCCCGCTCCATCGGCCTGGAGCACGAGGGCTTCCTGGTCGCGCCGGACGCCTGGTACACGGAGGCGATGTACCGCACGTCCGCGAGGCTGGTGCGGTACCTGGCGCACAAGTACGACATCCCGCTGAACCGGCAGCGCATCCTCGGCCATGACAACGTGCCGGGCACCACCACCGCGTCGATCAAGGGCATGCACACCGACCCGGGCCCCTACTGGGACTGGGACCACTACTTCGCCCTGCTGGGCCGGCCGTTGACGCCCACCGCGGGCCCGCGCGGCGGTCTCGTCACCATCGACCCGGTCTACGAGATGAACGAACCGGCGTACACCGGCTGCGAGAAGGCCGGCCAGCCGTGCGCCCCGCACGGCTCGGGCGCGGTGCGGCTGCACTCCGCGCCCAGTGAGGACGCCCCGCTGGTGAAGGACGAGGGGCTGCACCCCGGGGGCGCCGACTCCACCATCGGGGTGAACGACACCGGCGCCCGCGCCAGCACCGGCCAGCAGTTCGCCGTCGCGGACCGCGAGGGCGACTGGACGGCGATCTGGTACCTCGGCCAGAAGGCGTGGTTCGAGAACCCCGGAGCGGAGCCCACCGCGGTGAACGCCAGGGGCTGGGTCGCCACGCCCAAGAAGGGCCGGACGGAGATCCCGGTCTACGGCCGGGCGTATCCGGAGAAGGAGGCGTACCCGGCGGACGTCCCGGTCCAGTCGGTCTCGCCGCTGCCGTACTCCCTCAAGGCCGGCCAGCGGTACGCGATCGGCGGCCGGACGCACGGCGAGTACTTCTACGCGCCCACGTTCGACACGAGCAAGCACGCCGTCGTGCGCGGCAAGGACGTGTACTACGAGATCCAGGTCGGCCACCGGGTCGGCTACGTCCGGGCGGCGGACATCGACGTCCGCTGGTCCGGCCGCTAGCAATGCCGCGGCGGCCGGCGGGGCCCCGAGAACGGGCCACTCCGTGCACCGGGCGATCGCGCGGATGACCAACATCAAGTTCTTCAAGTGGCTCTTCGGTGACAGCTCCTACATCGTCCACTACC
>NZ_JBEYUN010000032.1:0-49914 GCF_040643545.1 Streptomyces sp. NPDC047117
AACTGGGAGGAGTTCCGGCGGCTGGAGCAGCTGGGGCTGACGATGTACGGCCAGATGACGGCCGGGTCGTGGATCTACATCGGCACCCAGGGCATTCTGCAGGGCACGTATGAGACGTTCGCGGCGGTGGCGGCGAAGAAGTTCGGCGGCACCCTGGCCGGCACGATCACCCTGACCGCCGGGCTGGGTGGCATGGGCGGCGCCCAGCCGCTGGCGGTGACGATGAACGACGGTGTGGCGATCTGCATCGACTGCGACCCGCGGGCGATCGAGCGGCGGATCGAGCACCGCTACCTGGATGTGAAGGCCGACAGCCTGGCGCATGCGCTGCAGCTGGCCACCGAGGCCCGCGATGCGCGCAAGCCGCTGTCGATCGGGCTGCTGGGCAATGCGGCGGAGCTGTTGCCGCAGATGCTGGCCGAGGGCGCTCCGGTCGACATTGTCACCGACCAGACCTCCGCGCACGACCCGCTGTCCTATCTGCCGGTGGGCGTGGCGTTTGCGGACATGGCGGACGCGGCGGCCAAGGACCCGGCCGGGTTCACCACCCGCTCGCGGGAGTCGATGGCCAGGCACGTGGAGGCGATGGTCGGCTTCATGGACGCGGGTGCGGAGGTGTTCGACTACGGCAACTCCATCCGCGGCGAGGCCCAGCTGGCGGGCTTTGAGCGGGCGTTTGCCTTCCCCGGTTTCGTGCCGGCCTACATCCGGCCGCTGTTCTGTGAGGGCAAGGGCCCGTTCCGCTGGGCGGCGCTGTCGGGTGAGGCCTCGGACATCCACAAGACCGACAAGGCGATCCTCGATCTGTTCCCGGAGAACGAGTCCCTCGCGCGCTGGATGAAGATGGCCGGTGAGCGGGTGCACTTCCAGGGGCTGCCGGCGCGGATCTGCTGGCTGGGTTACGGCGAGCGGGACAAGGCCGGTGAGCGGTTCAACGACATGGTCGCCTCCGGTGAGCTGCAGGCGCCGCTGGCGATCGGTCGGGATCACCTGGACTGCGGTTCGGTGGCCTCCCCGTACCGGGAGACCGAGGCGATGCTGGACGGCTCGGACGCGATCGCGGACTGGCCGCTGCTGAACGCCATGGTCAACGTGGCCTCCGGTGCCTCGTGGGTCTCGCTGCACCACGGTGGGGGTGTGGGCATGGGCCGCTCGATCCACGCGGGTCAGGTGTCCGTCGCCGACGGCACCAAGCTGGCGGGCGAGAAGGTGCGTCGTGTCCTGACCAATGACCCGGGGATGGGCGTCATCCGGCACGTGGACGCCGGATACGACATCGCCGACACGGTTGCCGACGAGCGGGGTGTGCGTATCCCGATGCGCGAGAACCCCTCCGCGTAACCGTTCCTGCCGGGCGGGGCCGTCGCCAATGACGTCGACGGCCCCGCCCGGCGCTTTTCCGGGCCCGCGAAAGGCCCTTCGGGGTTTTCAGTCCCGTGCCGGTACGGGGGCTTCGACCGGCTTTTCCTGGGGGGAATCGGTCACGGCGGCGGCGCCGTTACGCGGACGGAGCCAGAGGAAATGCACCACCGACAGCAGGGCCAGCCAGACGGCCCCTACGATCAGCGCGACCCGGGTGTCCGCGGAGAACGCAAGCAGCACCATCACCGCGGCCATGAAGACCATGGCGATGATCTGCCCGTACGGCCAGAACGGGACCTTGTAGGCGAGTTCGGCCGTCTCCTTCTCCGACATCTTCCGCCGGGCCGCGTACTGGCTCGCGAGAATCATCAGCCAGACCCAGACGGTCGCGAACGTGGCGATCGAGGAAATGATGAGGAAGATGTTCTCGGGCATGGTGTAGTTCAGCACCACGCCGAGCAGCAGCGCGCCGATCATGATGGCGACGGTCATCGTCGGCACGCCGTTGCGCGAAAGGCGGCGCATGACGGCCGGGGCCTGGCCGCGCTCGGCCATGCCGTACATGATGCGGCCGGCCGCGAAGATGTCGCTGTTGATCGCGGAGAGCGCGGCCACGATGACGACGACGTTCAGTACGGCGGCCGCGGACTTGATACCGAGGCCGGCGAAGATCTGCACGAACGGGCTGCCGTCCGAGCCGATGTCCTGCCAGGAATTGAGGGACATGAGGACGGCGAGCGTCAGCACGTAGAAGAAGACGATGCGCAGCGGAATGGAGTTCACCGCGCTCGGAATGGTCTTCTCCGGGTTCTCCGCCTCGCCGGCCGTGACACCGATGACCTCGGTGCCGCCGAAGGCGAACATCACGACGGCGAAGGACATGATGAGGCCCTCGGTGCCGTGCGCGAAGAATCCGCCGTGGCTCCAGAGGTTGGCGACCCCGACGTGCATTTCGCCACCGCCGATACCGAAGACGAGGATGGCGAGCCCGCCCACGATCATCGCGCAGATGGCGACGATCTTCACCAGCGAGAGCCAGAACTCCAGCTCACCGAAGACCTTGACGCTGAAGAGATTCAGTACGCCGATGATGCCGATGGCGGCCAGCACCCAGATCCAGCGCGGCACATCGGGGAACCAAAATCCCATGTAGACGCCGAGCGCGGTGACGTCGGCGATACAGACGATGACCATTTCGAAGGCATAGGTCCAGCCGGTCGTGAATCCCGCGAGCGAGCCGAGATACCGGGTGGCGTACTCGCCGAAGGAACCCGCGCACGGATGGTTCACCGCCATCTCGCCGAGGGACCGCAGTACGAGGAAGACGGCCGCGCCGCCGATGAGGTACGCCAGCAGCACCGCGGGCCCGCCGGCCTGGATGGCTTCCGAGGAGCCGTAGAAGAGGCCGGTGCCGATGGCCGAGCCCAGCGCGATGAAGCGGATGTGCCGGGACCTCAGCCCGCGGTGCAAGGTCGTTTTTTCGGTACTCACAAGATGCCCTCTCCTTCGGGAACAGCACGCCCGTCCCTGACGTGCGACATGGGCCGTCGCCTGGCGGGAGCGGCTGTCGCCGCCTCTCACTTGAACACAGGCGCCGCATGTATATGCCTGTATAGACAGGACCGTCAAGGGTCGTTCCGGGAAATGGGCAGGCCGGCGCGGAGGGGGTCGCGGCGATGAAGGAGCCCGGTACGACGGCCTCGTCGAGCGCCTCTCCGGCCGTCGGCCGCGCGCTGGACATCCTCACCCACCTCGCCGGGCGCAGCGGCCCCGTACGGGTCGCGACGCTCGCCCGTGACCTCGGCATTCCGCGCTCGTCGGCGTACCACATCCTCACCGTGCTGGCCGGGCGCGGCTTCGTCACCTACCTCCCGCACGAGCAGGCCTACGGCCTTGGTGTCGCCGCCTTCGAGATCGGCTCCGCCTACCTCCGGCACGAGCCGCTCGAACGGCTGGCCCGCCCGATCCTGCGCACCCTCGCCGGCCGCCTCGCGCAACCCGTGCACCTCGGGGTGCTGCACGGCGCGGAGACCGTGTACCTGCTCAAGGAGCAGCCCGCGGCGGCGCGGCCGGGCACCGTCACGGTCCCGCTGGTCACCGAGGTCGGCGTGCGGCTCCCGGCCCACCTGACGGCCAGCGGCCGGGCGCTCCTCGCGCACGTCGGCGAGGCCCAGCTCAAGGCGCTCTTCCCGCGCCCCGGCGACCTCATCACCCGTACCGGCAAGGGGCCGCGGTCGCTGGGCGAACTGCGGGACCTGCTGGCCAGGGACCGGGCGCGCGGCTGGTCGGAGGAGACCGAGCTGGTCTCGGCGGGGTTCCGCTCGGTCGGGGTGGCGGCGTTCGACCACCACGGGCGGCCCGTGGCGGCGCTGAGCAGCACCTGGTACCGGAACCACCGCCCGCGCGACGAGGCGTACGTGCGCGACCTGCTGCGCAAGGGCGCGGCCCGGCTCACCCACGCGGTCTCGGGCCGCCCGCCCACGGCCCGGCCGTAGCGCCCGCCGGCCCGGCGAGCGTCCCTCCGGGGCGGCTCAGCGGTTGTCGAAGGTGCCCTGGAGCCGGTACCGCGACCCCGGGTGCAGCAGCCGCGCGATGCTCACCAGCGCGTCGCCCGACCAGGTACGGCGGTGGATCAGCAGGCACGGCTCGGACTCGGGCACGCCGAGGACGGCGCACTCCTCCGACGACGGCAGCACCGCCTCCACCACGTGCTCGCCCCGGCCCAGCGGCGCCACCTCGGACAGGAACGTGAACGGGGTCCGCCGGGTGAAGTCCTGCTCCAGGTAGCCGGGCGCGAAGTCCGGGTGGACGTACCGGTCCTCCAGCTGGATGGCCACGTCGTCCTCGAAGTGCACCACCCGGGACCGGAAGACCCGGCGCCCGGCGCCCGGGCCGAACTGCGCGGCGACCTCCGGATCGGCGGTCTCGGCGCGTACGTACAGCACCTCGGCGCGGTACCGGTGCCCGCGGCGGTGCACCTCGTCGGCGATGTTGTGCACCTCGACCAGCGCCGAACTGCCCTTGTGCAACGCCACGAAGCTGCCCACGCCCATCACCCGGCGGATCAGGCCCTGGCCCGCCAGCTCCCGCAGCGCGCGGTTGACCGTCATCCGGGACAGGCCCAGCGACTCCACGAACTGGCTCTCCGAGGGGAGCGCGTCGCCCTCCCGCCACCGCCCGCTCATGATCTGCTCGGTGACCAGGTCCTTCACGCGCTGGTACGCGGGCGCCGAACGGGACGCCTGCGCGTGGTACCGCCGCGCGAGGTCAGCAGCCTCCCCGGCCAAGCCGTTCACCGTCCCTCGCACTCGTGGTCACACGCTCCTCGCGGGTGACGTGGGCACCGGAATCCTAGTGGGTCTCGGATCCGAGGAACCGGGGCGCCCGCCCTGGTCCGGAGCCCGGCGCGCGGGTGTGATGGCAGCGGAACACCGAGGAGCTGAGGAACCGTGACGAGCACCGTGCAGCAGGCCGCCCGCGCCACCGACCAGGACCCGGCAGCGCGACCGGAGAAGTGGGCGGCGGACGCGCCCGCCGAACCGTGGACCGGCCGCGACGACGGCCCCGGCGCCGAGCACCTGCGCTGGCACCACGCGGTGACGCCGTACCCGGCGGCCGGCCGGGGCGCGGCCGGCGCCTGGGACGCGGCCTTCGTCGGCTTCCGCAGCGACGAGGGCGTACGCCGCAACAAGGGCCGGCCCGGCGCCGCGGACGGCCCGGGTGAGCTGCGCCGTGCGCTCGCCCCGATGGCCCTCCAGACCCCGCTGCGCGCCCTGGACGCCGGGGACATCGAGGTCGGGGACGGCGACCTGGCGGCCGGCCAGCGACGCCTGGGCCGCGCCGTCACCGCCCTCCTGGACCACGGCCGCCCGGTGACCGTGCTGGGCGGCGGCCACGAGGTCGCCTACGGCAGCTACCTCGGACTGGCCGGCAGCCGCGCGCTGCGCGACGGCGCCCGCCTCGGCGTGCTCAACCTCGACGCGCACTTCGACCTGCGCGACGACGTCCGCCCCAGCTCCGGCACGCCGTTCCTGCAGATGGCGGAGGACGAGGAGGCCGCCGGCCGGGAGCTGAACTACTGGGTGCTCGGGGTGAGCGCGCCGAGCAACACCGAGCGGCTGTACCGCACCGCCGACCGGCTCGGCGTGCGCTACCTCCCCGACACCGCAAGCGGCCTGCTGCACATGCATCGCGTCGACGCCTTCGTGGACGACTTCCTCGCGAGCTGCGACCTGGTGCACCTCAGCATCGACCTGGACGTGCTGCCCGCCGCCGCGGCGCCGGGCGTCAGCGCCCCCGCCGCGTACGGCGTCCCGCTGGAGGTGGTGGAACACGTCTGCGCCAAGGTCGCCGCCGGCGGCCGGCTGGCCGTCTGCGACGTCGCGGAGCTCAACCCGGACCTGGACACCGACCACCGCACGGCCCGGACCGGCGCGCGCCTGGTCCACCGCATCCTGACGGGCGCCGCCGGAGCGCGCCGGGTACCGCCGGCCGCGCCCGCGGCGAGCCGTGCGGGGCTCGGCAGGTAGAGCCCCCGGGCGAGGGCCCGGACGGCGATCTGGGTGCGGGAGGCGGCCCCGAGCTTGGGCAGCACGTGCTCGATGTGCGCGGCGACCGTCCGCTCGGCGATGTGCAGACCGGAGGCGATGCGCTGATTGGTGCAGCCCTCCACGACCAGCCCGGCGATCTGCAGCTCCCGCCGGGTCAGCCCGTACAGCTCACCGGCCGGCGACAGCAGGACCACGGCCACCACGTCGTACGGCGGACACGGCCCGCAGGACAGGACGGTCACCCGGACGTACGCGGACCGCTGCTCGACCGTGGACGGCTGGAGGAAGGCCATGTGCCCGGTCCGCGCGGCGATGGCCGACGCCGGCAGCAGCCCCCCCGAACCGGCCCGCAATGACGGGTGACCGGGCAGCCCGGGCAGCGGCAGGGCCAGGCCCGTGCGGCACAGGGCGACCCCGGCCGTGCACCTCGCCAGCAGCTCGGCCGCCGCGGCCGGCGGGCGCAGCGGGTCGACCGCGTCGGCCATCGACGGGGCGAGCCCCCGCAGCAGGCCGCGCACGGCGGGCGGCGGGGGCGGACCGGAGCCGCGGAGGAGGACGACGAACCCGAGGTGGCGCCGGCCGCTCGTGAACAGGCCCACCAGCACGGCATGGTGGCGTCCGGAGCGGCGCACCAGGCTTCGCCGGCCGGGCAGTTGGGCCGGGCCGTCACCGTTGCGGCACACGTGCACCGCCGACTCCGGCCCGCACGCGACGATCCGGTCGCTGTCCCGCAGTGCCGCCCGGCCGGTGGCCGCCGCGCGCAGGGGGGCGTCGCAGTCCCGCTCCGCGACCGTGACCAGCATGTGTTCCCGGGGGATCAGCAGGACGACGGCGCCCGCTTCGTACGGCACGAGCCGGCGGAGCCGGTCCAGCACCGCGGCCGCGCGCAGCGCCGGCACACCGGGCGTGGACGCGATCCGCCCCACGGCCAGTGCGTGCGCCGCCGCGCTCAGGTCCGGTGCCAGCCCTCCCTGGGGGTACGTCGGCAGAACTGCCCATCGTCCGGCCTCCGGCGAGCTGCTCTCATAGGAACAGAGTGAGTACGGCCCGGCCATGTGCCACCGCCGGCGGCTCCGGACGGGCAGCGACTCCGGCGCCGTCGGTCGCCCCCCGGACGTTCACTCGTCCGGCGCGCGGGGCAGCCGCAGCCGAAAGCACGCGCCGCCGGCGGAGGACGGCTCGTACCAGGCATCGCCTCCGTTGGCACGGGCCAGACCGCGGACGACCCAGAGCCCCAGCCCCGTGCCTTCACCGGCCAGTTCGGCGTTCGGCCCGCGGGTGAACCGCTCGAACAGCTGCGGTGCGAACTCCTCCGGCACCCCGTCGCCGTGGTCGCTCACCGAGATCTCCAGCCACTGGTGGTCCCGGGCCACGACGCGCGCCCTGACCGGCGGGCGGCCGTGCGTGAAGGCGTTCTCCAGGCAGTTGGTGAGCATCTCCGAGAAGGCCAGCCTGTCCACCCGCGCGACCAGTCCGGGCGCACACGACAGCCGTACTGCCTCGATCTGCTCCGTGACATTGCCCAGCCGTTCGATCAGGAACGGCAGGACGGGGATGTCCTCCGCGGCGGCCTGCGGGGCGGCGGCGTCGATGCGCGCCGCGGTGAGCAGCTTGCGCACCAGAGCCTGGAGGTGGGCGGTGCGTTCGGCGATCCGGTGCACGGCCGCGGCTCGCGCCCGGTCCGAGAGCACCGCCCGGTGGTCGAGCAGCGTGTCGGCGAGCACGCCGATCGTGGCCAGCGGATTGTGCAGCTGATGGGCGGCCACCGCCACGACGACGTTCTGCCGCTCCAGCGCCGCTTCCAGCTCCTGCTGGGCCCGGCGCCGCCGGGTGATGTCCCGCAACGCCGCGACGTGCAGCGTGTCGGTCTCCACCAGCGCGGTGGTGACCCGCATCTCCACCACCCGCACGTTCCTGTCCGGGAGCATCAGGTCGATGGTGGTCTCCCCGACGACGAGCGGGAAACCGAACTCCTTGCCCACCAGTTCGGCGGCGGACCGGGAGAACAGCTCCTCGGCCGCCGGATTGCAGAACACGACACGCCCGTCCGCGTCGACCGCCAGGATGCCGTCGGCGGCCGCCGAGGCGACCACCCGCCCGATGTCGCCGGGGACGGCGTCGGGAGCCCCGTTACCGGCCCCGGCGCCGGTGCGTGAACCGTGGTCAGCCATCGGGCCTCACCGGTGAGGCCGGCGCACGACGGTCGGCCGTGCCGTGCGTGCCGGCCGCGAACACGGGGACTCCGTAACCGGTCAGTACGGCGGAGACGCCGCGCAGCGGCTCGCCGATGTGCATCCCGGTGTCGTCGATGGTGACGTCGCGGATCCGGTGGTCGTGGGCCGAGCCGCGGGTCTGGAGGACCGCGACGGCCCGGCCCGTGAGGCCCGCCGTCTCCACGTAGCGCAGCAGGACCGACACATCGGTGAGGCTGGCGACGCGCGCGGCGATGCTCGGGCCGGGGTTCGGCGCCGTGCGGTCGGCGGGCAGCGAGGTGAGCAGTGCGGTGATGGCGCGCGGCCGCAGCACCGCGCCCAGCGCGACGACGAAGTCCAGCAGCGCCCGCGGGGTGGCGATCCGCTCCAGCGCGGAGAGCGTGTCGATGACCAGCCGGGCGGGGCGGAACTCCTCCACCGCCCGCCGCACCAGGATGAAGTGGTCCTCCAGGGACGAGGTCTCGGGGTACTCCGACACCACCTGGAGCAGACCGGCCGCCTCCATGGCCCGCAGGTCGACGCCCCAGCCCGCGGCGTTGCGGTCCAGCTGCTGGCGGGTCTCGTCGAAGGTGTACAGCAGGCAGCGCTCGCCCGCGTCGGCACCGGCCTTCACGAAGTGCAGGCCGGACAGCGTCTTGCCGATTCCGGTCGGGCCGGTGAGCAGGACGACCGAGTCGCGGTAGATCCCGCCGCCGCACATCCCGTCCAGCTCCGCGATGCCGGTGGAGACCCGGTCGCGGATCACGGATCCCTCGTGCGGGGCGAGGAAGGCCAGCGGTACGACGACGATGCCGTCCCGCGGATCGATGGTGAACAGCCACTCGCCGGTGCGGTGCGGAATGCCGCGGAACTTCACGATCTCCAGGGTCCGGCGCCGCCGTTCCTGGAACAGGGTGTTGCGCAGCACGATGACGTTGTCGAGCACGAACTCCTCCACGCCCAGCCGGGTCATGGCGCCGTACTCCGTCTCCCGCTCCGTGGTGATCACCGCCGTCACGCCGAGCGACTCCAGGGACTCCGCCACGCGCAGCAGCTCCCGGCGGACGACGGCCGGCCCGGGGTAGCGCAGGAACACCGCGCCCAACGAGTCCAGGGCGACCCGCTTGGCGCCGACCGTGCGCACCGCGTGCGCGATCCTGGCGGCGAGCGCCCGGAAGTCGTACGCCCCGACGACGGGGCCCTCCTCGGTGTTCCGGGCGGAGGCGTCGACGAAGGCCCACTTCCCGGCGCTCTCCCACTCGGCCACGGCGAATCCCAGTGAGGCGACGTTGCGGCGGATGTCGGCGGGCGGTTCCTCGAAGGTGACGAAGACTCCCGGCTCGTCGAAGAACTGTAGGCCCCGGGCGAGGAATTCGGCGGCGAACAGCGTCTTGCCGCTGCCGGCCGTGCCGGTGACCAAGGTGCAGCGGCCCGCGGGCAGTCCGCCCAGCGCTACTTGATCGAAACCGTTGATCCCGGTGGTCACGCGCGGGACCGTTGCGTCACCTGAGGTCATGCCCGTACCTCCCGGAAGTCCTCGTTCTCGTCGGGCAGGCCCAGGGCGGCGGCGGCGCGGTGATGGTCGGACAGGTCACCGACCACCCGGCGCGGCGGGGGCGGGCTGAGCCTGATGACGGTGGGGGTGGCCAGGATCCGCCCCTCCTCCGCCAGTTCGGGACGTTCTACGGCATCCACGATCTGGAGGTCGTACCGACTGCGCAGCCGGCTGTCGCACAACAGACGTAGATTGACTTCGGCCTCCAGGGAGTGCGGCGTCGGTCCCGCGACGAAGAGCCTGAACGAGTAAGTGGTCACGTGCGACAGCCTCCTGTCTCCCCCCGGCTCGCCGGTCGTCGGGGCAGAGCAGCCCTTCGGGACCACTGTCCTCCGGACGGCCTCCCGCTGCCAGAGCGGGAAGCGGTACCGCGGCGCCTCCGGAGGTCCGGCCGGAAGTCCGGAGGCGCCACACCGGGCGGCGCACCGGACTAGGCTGGACCGGCCGACAGTGTGGGGTGGCCGGGATGACCAAGGTGCTGGTGGTAGAGGACCAGCGGGCGCTCGCCGACGCGCTGGAACTGGCCATCTCCGCGCAGCCGGACCTGGAGTGCGTGGGCGCGGTCGGCACGGTCGAGGCCGCGCTGCCGCTCGCAGCCGCGGGCACGGACGCCGTCCTGATGGACATTCACCTGCCCGGCGCCGACGGCATCGAGGGCACCGCCGCGATCAAGGCGGCTCACCCGGAGGTCCGCGTGCTGATCCTCACCGCGGACACCGACCCCGCGGTGCTCGCCGCCGGCACGGCGGCCGGCGCCGCCGGTTTCCTGTCCAAGTCCGGCGCGCTGGCCGACATCCTCGCCGCGCTGCGGGCACCGGCCGGCGGGACGCTGATGGTCGGGGGCGCGGCGCTGGCGGCGCTGCTCGACCCGGCCGACGGCGCCCGGAACGTGCCGGACGGAGTGGCCCCGGTCCGCCTGACGGGACGCGAACGGGAGGTGCTCCACTTGATGGGGGAGGGGCTGGCTCCCCGGGCGATCGCCGAACGCCTCGTCATCAGCCGGCACACCGCCCGCGGTCACGTGAAGAACCTGCTGATGAAACTGGGCGCCCACAGCCAGCTGGAGGCCGTGGTCGCGGCCACCCGCGCCGGCCTGCTGCCCGGCGAGGGAAAAACAGCCCATTTGAGGGGTGCCGACCGGACCGTTTGAGGCTTCCCGGCCGTCCGGCTCCGCGCTTAGCGTCGGGAGCAGAACGTGGCGCCCGAGGAAGGGAAGGAAGGTGACCGGGCGGTGAGGGATCAGGAACGGGATTTCGGGGAAGTCTCCCGGTTCGCGGCTGTCCTCGCGACCGTCCCTTCCGTCGGCGAGGTACTCCAAAACCTCGCGCGGTGCTCTGCCGCCGCGCTCGCCGTACGGAGCACCGCGGTCTCTCTCGTGCACGGCGGGGAGCTGCACCCCGCCGGCGTACTGGGCCGGATGGCGGCCGAGGCGGGCCACGTCCAGGCCGCGCTCCGGTGCGGGCCGTGCGCCGAGGCCCTGCGCACCGCACGGCCGGTCACGGTGCCCGACCTGGCGCGGGACGTGGCGCGCTGGCCCGGCTACGGCGAGCGGGTGCTCGCACTGGGCGTGGCGGCGACCGCCAGCCTGCCGCTGCACTCCCACGGGAAGGCGCTCGGGACGCTGGACCTCTACCACACGGAGCCGCGGTCCTGGCCCGTCGCCGACCTCGTCCGCGTACGGGTGCTGACCGACATGACCGTCGCCTACCTCACGATGGCCGCCGAGCGGGACCAGCAGCGCCGGGTGGCGGACCAGCTCCAGCACGCGCTGGACAGCAGGGTCGTCATCGAGCAGGCCAAGGGCATGCTCGCGGCCGAGCGTCACATCCCGACCGGCGAGGCGTTCGAGCTGCTGCGCGGGTACGCGCGCCAGCACCGGGCCAAGCTGCGCGAGACGGCCGAGGCGGTCGTCGACGGAGACCTGCGGCCCTGACGGCGCGGCGGCCCCGAGGGGGCAGCACGCGCCGGTGGCGCGTCAGTGCGGGATGCCGTCGATCAGTTCGCGGGCGCCCTGGCGGAGCAGCGCGACGGCTACCGAGGTGCCCAGGGTGGCGGGGTCGAGCCGGCCCGCCCACTCGTGGGCGTTGAGGACGGTCTTGCCGTCGGGGGTGAACACGCAGGCCCGGAGCGACAGGTCGCCGCCGCGCTCGGCCCTGGCGTACCCGGCGATGGGGGAGTTGCAGTGCCCCTGGAGCACGTGCAGGAACATGCGTTCGGCCTGCGTCTCGCGGTGCGTGCCCGGGTCGCCGAGCCCGGAGAGCGCGTCGACGGTGACGGTGTCGTCCTCGCGGCACTGGAGGGCCAGCACCCCGGCGCCGATCGGCGGGCACATCTGCTCGACGGACAGGACCTCGGTGATGACGTCGGGGCGGTCGATGCGGTGCAGCCCGGACACCGCGAGGAGCAGCGCGTCGGCCTCCCCGGCGTGCAGCTTCTCCATTCGCCGGTTGGCGTTGCCGCGCATCGGCACCGTCTCCAGGTGCGGGTGGGACGCGGCGAGCTGGGCGCGGCGGCGTACGGACGAGGTGCCGATGCGGGTGCCCGGCGGCAGCTCGTCGAGGGTGAGCCCGCCGGGGTGGATGAGGGCGTCCCGTACGTCGTCCCGCTTCAGGAACGCGGCGAAGGTCGTACCGGCGGGCAGCGGCCGGTCGGCCGGGATGTCCTTGACGCAGTGCACCGCCACGTCCGCCTCGCCCGAAAGAAGGGCGGCGTCGACCTCCTTGGTGAACGCGCCCTTGCCCTCCACCTGGGAAAGGTCACCCATCCAGCGGTCTCCGGTGGTGGTGACCGGGACGACCTCCGTGACGACGCCCGGGTGCAGCGCGGCCAGTTCGGTGCGGACGCGCTCGACCTGGGCCAGGGCCATCGGGGAGGAGCGGGAGACGATACGGATCAGCTCAGGCGCGGACATGAGGCCACGATAGCCCCGTCCGGCCCCTCCCTTCGCCCGGTCCCGCCCTTCCCGCCGGACCGCCCGGCGCCGCTCCGCCCGCGGCCGTCACGCAAATCTTCGAAGATATCGCCGGTCCGCTCGGACCCGCCCGGTTCGGCCCAACGCTTCGGCGAGTCCTTCCGCCGGTTGATATGACGCCTTCCAAGTGAGCCGGCGGCTCGACGGGAAGGCGATGATTTCCCATGCACATGGCCAGGACTGCGACCACCGCCCTTTCGTCTGTCCTCGCGCTGATAATGCCTGCCGCGATCGCCTTCAAAGGAATGGCGGATACGCGTCCCGGTGAGGCCGGGACACGGACGGAAGAAACCGTGGCGTACACCGGGAAAACCCGGCCGCACACCACGCGTGCGGGTCACCGGGCGCCCCCGCCGCCCCGCCGGAAGGTCCGGGTCTCCCCGGGCGCGCTGGAGGGGCAGGCCGCCACGTTCGTCGCGGCGGGGCTGACGGAGCAGCGGTACGAGGCCGCGGCACGGGCCTCGAGGTCCAGCTCGGAGGCGCGGACGGCGGCACTGGAGGAGCGGCGGGCACAGCGGCGCGAAGCGGCCAGACGGCAGCTGGAGGCGGCCGGCCCGGCCGGCTGGATCCGCGGCTGCCTGCGGGTCACCGGAGTGCCGGGACACTGGTACGCGGGATTGTGGACGATCGCCCGGCGGGAATCCGGATTCGACCCTCGCGCCTTCAACGGATGGGACGCGAACGCGGTCGCCGGTGAGCCGTCCAGGGGACTTTTCCAGACGACCTGGCCGACCTTCCGGGCACACCATCAGGCGGGTACGGCATGGGACATCAACGACCCGGTGGCGAACTGCGCGGCGGCGGTGAATTACATCAAGTCCCAGTACGGCGACATTTCCCGCGTGCAGCAGGCGGATTCGGGCAGCCCGCCGCGCGGATATTAGGCCGGAAGTGCGCCGAGCTGCCCGGAGGAACGCGGTACGGCGGCCGGTTCAGTCGCCCGGCTCGGCCAGCCGCCGCAGCAGCGTGCCCGCTTCGAGGACGCGCCGTACGTCCTCCGGGGCCAGCGTGGCGAGCCGCCCCGCGAGCGCCTCGGCCTCGCTGTGCGCCACGTCGTTCAGCGCACCGACCCCGTCCTCGGTGACGACCACGCGTGCCGCGCGCCCGTCGGTGGGGTCCGGCTCCCTGCGGACCAGCCCGGCCGACTCCAGGCTCGCCACCGCGGCCGTGGCCGTCGGCTGCGAGCAGGGGATCCGCTCGGCGAGTACGCCGATGCGGGACGGGCCGAGCTGGGTCAGCAGGGCGAGCACGATGAGCTGGGTGGGCGGGACGCGGCGGCCGGGGACGGCCCTGCCCAGGCTGCGCAGCAGCCGGTGCAGGGTCACGACCAGCTCCAGGGTGGCTTCCTCGCCGACCGCGCTCAGCGCGGCCTCTCCGCCGACCGCCACGCCACCATCCACTCTCGTTCCAGACCATCGAACTGCCCCGATCAGGTCAAGAAAGTGTAATGGCCGGGGAGTACATGTCCATCCAGAGGGCCAGGTCCAGGGTGCGTTCGAGGCCGCGCCGGGAGGCCTGGGTGATCTGCGGGACGTCGACCTTGACGGCGCGCTGCAGCCAGTCCCGGCTGACCAGGTCGAACACCGGGTGCGAGGGCTTGGCGAGCAGGTCCTTGATGTGGCCCTGCAGCGCGACGGCGTACTTCGGGTCCTGCGTGGAGGGGTACGGGCTCTTCACCCGGTCGTAGACCGACTTCGGCAGGACGTCCGCGGTGGCCTCGCGCAGCAGGCTCTTCTCCCGGCCGTCGAACGACTTCAGGCTCCACGGGGTGTTGTAGACGTACTCCACGAGCCGGTGGTCGCAGAACGGCACCCGGACCTCCAGGCCGACGGCCATGCTCGCCCGGTCCTTGCGGTCCAGCAGGACCCGGACGAAGCGGGTGAGGTGCAGGTAGCAGATCTTGCGCATGCGGTACTCGAAGTCGCTCTCGCCGTCGAGCCGCTGCACGTCCCTGACGGCCGTGTCGTAGCTGTCCTGGATGTAACTTCCCAGGTCCATGGCCTTGGTGACGTGGTCGGTGAGGATGTTGCCGTCGTCACCGAAGTGCTCGGCGAACTGTACGAGCCAGGGGAAGGTGTCCGCCTCGCGCGCCTGGGGGTCGAAGAACTGCTTGTACCCGCCGAAGACCTCGTCCGCCGACTCGCCGGACAGCGCCACCGTCGAGTGCTCGCGAATGGACTTGAACAGCAGGTACAGCGAGGCGTCCATGTCGCCGAAGCCCATCGGCATGTCCCGGGCGCGGATCATCTTGGAGCGCACTTCGGGGTCGGCGAGCTGGTCGGAGTCGAGGACGATGTCCTGGTGCTCGGTGCCCGAGGCGCGCGCCACGTCATGGACGAAGGGGGTGTCCGGGTCGGCGCGCAGCGCGTCGGCCACGAAGTTCTCGGTCTGGCCCACGAAGTCGACCGCGAAGCTGCGGACCGTCTTGTCCTCGGCGGCCAGCTGCCGGGCTGCCAGGGCGGTCATCGCGGAGGAGTCCAGGCCGCCGGAGAGCAGGGTGCAGCGCGGTACGTCGGCGACGAGCTGGCGGCGCACGATGTCGTCGAGCAGGGAGCGCACGTGCGCGATCGAGGTGTCCCGGTCGTCGGTGTGCCGCCGGGTCTCCAGCGACCAGTAGACGCGGGTGCGCAGGCCGTTGCGGGTGAGCGTGACGACGGTGCCGGGCTCGACCTCGCGCATGCCCTCGTACATGGCGTGGCCCGGCGTCTTGACGAAGGCGAACAGCTCGCGCAGGCCGTCCAGCGTCACGGTGGGGGTGACCTCGGGGTTGGCGAGGATCGCCTTGGGCTCGGAGCCGAAGAGCACGCCGTCGTCGGTGGCGTAGTAGTAGAAGGGCTTGATGCCCATCCGGTCGCGGATCATCACGAGCTTCTGCTCGCGGCTGTCCCAGATGGCGAAGGCGTACATGCCGTTGAGGCGTTCGGCGACGGCCTCGCCCCACTCCAGGTAGCCGTGGAGCACGACCTCGGTGTCGGAGTCGGTGACGAAGCGGTGGCCGCGCGCGGCGAGTTCCTTGCGCAGCTCGGTGAAGTTGTACGCCTCTCCGGAGTAGACCATCACCACGGGGCCGCCGTCGGTGTCGACGGTCATCGGTTGGCGGCCGCCCGGCAGGTCGATGATGGCGAGCCGGCGGTGACCGAGGGCCGCCGGGCCCTGGACCCACGTGCCGGCGTCGTCCGGGCCGCGGCAGGACATGGTCTCGGTCATGGCGTCGACGGTGGCCTGCTCGGACCGCAGGTCACGCCGGTAGGCGACCCATCCGGTGATTCCGCACATGCTGCTCCTCCCAATCCGACCCCGGGCCGGTGCCTCGGGGGGCGGCCGGACAACGGCAGGGGTCACCGGCCGGATACCCAGGGTCATTTGTATCGAGCACCTATGTATCGAGCATGTGTCAGTCCGATGTCGTCCGTCAACAGGGCCCGACGGGCGATCTTCGGCCGATCGGGTGGAAGGTATAGCGGGCGCCAAGTGCCGGTATACGAAAGGCCTTTGGGTGGTCATGGAAGTGCCGCGTCGCCCGTCCCGGGGCCGCCCGAGGAGGGGCCGGAGCGCACACCTGCGTCGGCACCCCCTTTCTGCCGAAGGGGGTGCCGGAGGAGGAGTGCCGGTGCGGGGCGGGTCAGCTCGCGACCGGCTGGGCCGCCCGCATCAGCTCGCGGCGCTGCTTCATGAACGGGCGGGGCCGGTTCAGGGCGAGTACGGCGGTGGTGCGCCCCTCGCGCTCGTACGCGGCGAGGAAGGTGCGGTCGTCGGGGGAGCCCTCCAGGATCCGCACGGTGTCGGTGGGCCGGCGGCGGCCGGCGAACTGGATGCGGACGCCGTACTGGTCGGACCAGAAGTACGGGACCGGGCGGTGCGCCTTGAGCGTGGCGCCCGCGAGCAGGTTGTGCGCGGCGACGGCGGCCTGTTCGGTGGCGCTGGTCCAGTGCTCGGTGCGGGAGCCGTCGACGCGGGCCACGTCGCCGACCGCGACGACGTGGGGGAGCGCGGTCACGCACCCGGCGTCGGTGACCACCCCGTCGTCCAGGGCGATCCCGGAGCCGGCGAGCCAGTCGGTGTTCGGGCG
This sequence comes from Streptomyces sp. NPDC047117, assembly GCF_040643545.1. Classification (NCBI taxonomy): domain Bacteria; kingdom Bacillati; phylum Actinomycetota; class Actinomycetes; order Kitasatosporales; family Streptomycetaceae; genus Streptomyces; species Streptomyces sp. NPDC047117. Next base: position 16,700 of record NZ_JBEYUN010000032.1, read on the forward strand.
GACGCCGATGCCGACCACGACGGTGTCGGCGGGCACCAGCCGCCCGTTGGCCAGCTCCACCCCGGTGACCCGGCCGTCCGGCCCGCCCCGCAGCGAGGCGACGCCCGTACCGGTGGCCAGCGCGACCCCGTGGTCGCCGTGCAGCGTCGCGCAGATCCGGGCCATCTCCTCGCCGAGCTGCGGCAGCAGCGGGAGCGGCGCGGCCTCCACGATCGTGACGTCATGGCCGAGCGCGGCGCAGGAGGAGGCGACCTCGGCCCCGATGAACCCGCCGCCGATGACGACCACCCGTACCGGGCCGCCGGCCAGGTCCTCGCGGAGCGCCTGGGCGTCGTCGAGGGTGCGCAGCGTGTGCACGCCGGACAGCTCGGGCCCTGGCAGCCGGCGCGGGGTGGCGCCGGTGGCGATGACCACCCCGTCGGTCTCCAGGGACCGGCCGCCCTCCAGGAGCACCGATCGGCCGTCGGCGCCGAGCCCGGCGGCGCGGGTGCCCAGCACCCATTCCGCGTCCAGCTCGGCCACCTCCTCGGCGTCCGCCAGGGCCAGGTGCTCCTGGCCCGTCTCGCCCTTGAGGAAGTCCTTGGACAGCGGCGGCCGGTCGTACGGACGGTGGTGTTCGTCGCCCACGATCGTGAGCCGGCCTTCGAAACCCTGGGAGCGCAGCGCCCGCGCGGCGTACAGTCCGGCCAGCGACGCTCCGATGACGGTGACCGTCCTCATGCGGCGGTGCCTTCCTCGGCGGCGTGGTGGACGTAGATCATTCCGTCCTCCACGGTGACGGGGTGGGTGCGGACGGCCCGGCGGGCGGGCAGGCAGGTCGGCATGCCGGTGCGCAGGTCGAAGGATGCGGCGTGCAGCGGGCATTCGACCAGGCAGCCTTCCAGCCACCCGTCGGCGAGCGAGGCGTCCTGGTGGGTGCAGGTGTCGTCGATGGCGTAGATCGCGCCGTCGGCGTTGAAGACGGCGATCGGAGGTGCGGTGTCGATGCGGACGGACTCGCCTGCGGGCAGGTCGGTGAGGTGGCAGACGGGAATCACGGGGCACCCCTCATTACTGTTCGGTATAGTTGAGTTCCGCGATGCGCACGGCGAAGCGCTCTGCGCAACAGAATCCAAGCCGGGAGCCCGCGCGTCAAGCGCCTCCCTTCAGATGCCGGCCCGCGTGGGGTCGCGCCAGGTGGTGAGATCGGATGACGGACAAGGCGAAGAGCACGTCGGAGGGCAGGTCGGCGGAGAAATCGGCCCGTGCGGCGGGGAGTTCGGTGCAGTCGGTGGACCGTGCCGTCACCGTGCTGGAAATCCTCGCCCGGCACGGCGAGGCGGGGGTGACCGAGGTCGCCGACGAACTGGGCGTGCACAAGTCGACGGCCTTCCGGCTGCTCGGCGTGCTGGAGAACCGTGGCCTGGTCTCCCAGGAGCAGGAGCGCGGTAAGTACTACCTCGGCGCCGGGGTGCTGCGGCTGGCCGGCGCCGCCGCGGTGCGCCTGGACATCTCGCAGGAAGGCGCGCCGATGTGCCGGCTGCTCGCCGAGGAGCTGGGCGAGACGGCCAACATCGCGGTGCTCGACAACGGCGCCGCGGTCAACATCATGCAGGCCCGCGGCCCGGCCTCGGTCACCGCGCAGAACTGGCTCGGCCGCCGCACCCCGCTGCACGCCACCTCCAGTGGCAAGGCGCTGCTGGCGTTCCAGCCGGGACCGGTCCAGGACGCGGCGCTCGCCCGCAAGCTGCCGCGGCTGACCGAGCGGACGATCACCTCCGTCGCCGAGCTGCGCGCCCAGCTGGCCGAGGTGGTGCGCAACGGCTTCGCGGTGGCGATCGAGGAACTGGAGCTGGGGCTGCACGCGGTCGCCGCGCCGGTGCGCGCGCACGACGGCCAGGTGATCGGCGCGATCAGCGTCTCGGCACCCGCGTACCGGCTGGAACCCGACCGGATCCCGGAGGTCGCCAAGCGTACGGTCGAGGCGGCGCAGGAACTCTCCCGCCGCATGGGCCACGGGACTTGAGGCCCATCGGGTAGGCGGAAACGATCATACGCAGGGACGATGCGGGGCCGGTGTTCACCGGCCCCGTTCGCATGCGCGCCGACAGTACCGGCGCTTTTACCAACGGTTAACTCGTACCTCTTGACGCCGCCGAGAAGGCGTTCCCAGTATGTCTCCCATCGCGCAACGAGTCGTGCAGTGCGCAACACTGAGGGGTAGGGCATGCCACACGAAGTCCGTGCTGTCGTCGCGACGAAAAAGGGCGCACCCGTCGAGGTGCAGACGATTCTGGTGCCGGACCCCGGGCCGGGGGAAGTGCTGGTATCCGTGCAGGCCTGCGGGGTCTGCCACACGGATCTGCACTACCGGGAGGGCGCCGTCGGCGACGACTTTCCCTTCCTCCTCGGGCACGAGGCGGCGGGCGTGGTGGAGGAGGTCGGCCCCGGCGTCACCGACCTGCTGCCCGGTGACTACGTGGTGCTCGCCTGGCGCGCGCCCTGCGGCGCCTGCCGCTCCTGCCGCCGCGGCCGGCCCTGGTACTGCTTCGACTCCCGCAACGCCGCCCAGCCGATGACCCTGCTTGGGGGCACCTCCCGGACGAAGTCTGGGGGAGGAACCCCGCTCACGGCCGCGCTCGGCATCGGCGCGTTCGCCGAGAAGACGCTGGTCGCGGCCGGACAGGCGGTCAAGGTCGACCCGGCGGCACGCCCCGAGGCCGCCGGACTCATCGGCTGCGGCGTGATGGCCGGATACGGCGCCGCCGTGCACACCGGCGGCGTCGGCAACGGTGACACCGTCGCCGTCATCGGCTGCGGGGGAGTGGGCAACGCGGCGGTCGCCGGCGCCTCGGTCGCGGGCGCCAGAAGAGTCATCGCGGTCGACATCGACGACCGCAAGCTGGACGGCGCGACCCGCTTCGGCGCCACCCACACCGTCAACTCCCGCGGCACCGACCCGGTCGAGGCGGTCCGCCAGCTCACCGGCGGCCACGGCGCCGACGTCGTCATCGACGCCGTCGGCCGGCCCGAGACCTACCGCCAGGCCTTCGAGATGCGGGACCTGGCCGGGACGCTGGTCCTGGTCGGGGTGCCCGAGCCGGACATGCGCCTCGACCTGCCGCTGATCGAGGTCTTCTCGCGCGGCGGCTCCCTGAAGTCGTCCTGGTACGGCGACTGCCTGCCCAGCCGGGACTTCCCCGTGCTCATCGACCGCTACCTCAGCGGCCGGCTCGACCTCGAAGGGTTCGTCACCGAGCGGATCTCCCTGGACGAGGTGGAGTCCGCCTTCGACACCATGCGCGCCGGCCGGGTCCTGCGCTCCGTGGTCGTCCTCTGACCCCGGTCGTCCTCCGACACCGGCGGCCCGTACCCGTTCCGCGCACTCCCTGCCCGACCCAAGGAGCAGCATGTCCCGCACCCCCGCCACCGACGCCCGCGTCGTCGTGATCGGCGCCGGCATCGTCGGCTGCTCGCTCGCCGACGAACTCACCGCACGCGGCTGGCGCGACGTCACCGTCCTCGAACAGGGCCCGCTCCCGGCCCCGGGCGGCTCCACCTCGCACGCCCCCGGGCTGGTCTTCCAGACCGGCCCCTCCAAGACCATGACCGAGTTCGCCGCGTACACCGTCGAGAAGTTCAACTCCCTCGAAGTGGACGGACTGCCCTGCTTCAACCCGCTCGGCGGGCTGGAGCTGGCCACCACCCCCGAGCGCTGGGCCGACCTGCACCGCAAGGCCGGACTCGCCGCCTCCTGGGGCGTACGCGGCGAACTGATCACCCCGGCCGAGTGCAAGAAGCTCTGGCCGATGCTCGACGAGGACAAGGTCCTCGGCGGGCTCTACACCCCCGACGACGGCCTGGCCCGCGCCGTCCTCGCCTGCCGCGCCCAGATCACCCGCGCCGAAGCGCGCGGCGCCCGCTTCCTGGAGCGGCACACCGTCACCGGCATCGAGCGCGAGGGCGGCCGGGTCACCGGCGTCGTCACCGACCGCGGCACCTTCCCCGCCGACCACGTCGTCTCGGCGGCCGGCTTCTGGGGCCCGGTGATCGGGAAGATGGCCGGGGTGGACGTGCCGCTGCTGCCGCTCGCCCACCAGTACGCCAAGACCGCGCCACTGCCCGAGCTGGCCGGCGTCAACGACCCGCGGACCGAGGCGAGCAAGCCGATCCTGCGCTTCCAGGACCGCGACCTGTACTACCGCGAACACACCGACCGCATCGGCATCGGCTCCTACGCGCACCGCCCGATGCCCGTCGACCCCTTCACCGTGCCCGCCTTCGACGACGCGCCCGTCATGCCGTCCTCGCTGCCCTTCACCGAGGAGGACTTCGCGCCGAGCTGGCAGGACAGCGTCGGCCTGCTCCCCGCCCTCGGCGACTCCGAGGTCGAGGAGGGTTTCAACGGCGTCTTCTCCTTCACCCCCGACGGCATGCCCGTCCTCGGCGAATCCCGTGACCTGCGCGGATTCTGGCTCGCCGAGGCGGTCTGGGTCACCCACTCCGCCGGCGTGGCCAGGGCCGTCGCCGAGTGGATGACCGACGGCCGGCCGTCCGTCGACATTCACGAGTGCGACCTGTACCGCTTCGAGGACGCGCAGCGCTCACCCGCGTACATCGAGGACCGCGGCGCCCAGAACTTCGTCGAGGTCTACGACGTCCTCCACCCCCTCCAGCCCATGGAGCAGCCACGCGCCCTGCGGGTCAGCCCCTTCCACTCCCGCCAGCAGGAGCTGGGCGCCTACTTCCTGGAGGGCGGCGGCTGGGAGCGCCCGCACTGGTACGAGGCCAACGCCCCGCTCGCCGAGGGCCTCGACCTGCCGCAGCGGGACGCCTGGTCGGCCCGCTACTGGTCGCCGATCGCCGCGGCCGAGGCGAAGGCGACCCGCGAGCAGGTCGCGCTGTACGACATGACGCCGCTGCGCCGCCTGGAGGTCACCGGCCCCGGCGCCCTCGCCTTCCTCCAGCGCATGTCCACCAACCAGCTGGACAAGAAGCCGGGCGCGGTGACGTACACCCTCCTCCTGGACGAGGCGGGCGGCATCCGCTCCGACCTCACCGTGGCCCGGCTCGCGCCCGACCGCTTCCAGATCGGCGCCAACAGCGGGGCCGACCTGGACTGGCTGCTCCGGCACGCCCCCGAGGGGGTCCACATCCAGGACATCACCTCCGGCACCTGCTGCATCGGCGTCTGGGGCCCGCTCGCCCGCGACCTCGTCCAGCCGCTCACCCGCGACGACTTCTCCCACCGGGCCTTCGGCTACTTCAAGGCCAAGCGGACCCACCTCGGCCACGTACCCGTCACGGCCATGCGGCTCTCGTACGTCGGCGAGCTCGGCTGGGAGCTGTACACCACCGCCGACCTGGGCCTGCGCCTGTGGGACACGCTCTGGGAGGCCGGGCAGGAGCACGGCGTGATCGCCGCCGGCCGGTCCGCCTTCAACAGCCTCCGCCTGGAGAAGGGCTACCGGTCCTGGGGCCACGACATGACCACCGAGCACGACCCGTACGAGGCGGGCGTCGGCTTCGCCGTACGCCCCGCCAAGGGCGACTTCCTCGGGCGGGCCGCGCTGGAGGGCCGCAGCGCGGAGACCGCCCGCCGCAGGCTCACCTGCCTCACCCTCGACGACCCCGCCGCCGTGGTCCTCGGCAAGGAACCGGTCCTCGTGGACGGCGTGCCCGCCGGTTACGTCACCTCCGCCTCGTACGGCTACAGCATCGGCCGCTGCGTCGCGTACGCCTGGCTGCCGGCCGCGGCCGCCGTCCCCGGCACCGCCGTGCAGGTCGAGTACTTCGGCGAGCGGATTCCCGCGACCGTCGCCGAGGAGCCGCTGTTCGACCCGAAGATGACGCGCATCCGCAAGTAGGGACCGCCCGAGCCGCTTGAGGAGACCAGCACATGACGACCACGCCCGAACTCGCGCCCGCTTCCTCCCTCATCACCACGCTGCCCGGCACCTCCTACACCGACCCGGAGACCTTCCGGCAGGAGCAGGAGAAGATCTTCGAGCGCCTGTGGTTCTGCGCGGTGCGCAGCGCCGACCTGGACAAGCCCGGTGCCTTCCGCACCGTGCAGGTCGGCCGGGAGAGCGTCCTGATCACCCGCAACCGCCGCGGCGAGCTGCGCGCCTTCCTGAACATCTGCCGGCACCGCGGCGCCCGCCTGTGCACCGAGGAGTCCGGCGAGAACCGCCGTAACCTCCAGTGCCCGTACCACGCCTGGACCTACGACTTCGACGGCAAGCTGATCGCCGCGCCCAACCTGACGTCGATGCCGGACATCGACCGCACCGAACGCGGCATGCTCACCGTCCCGCTGCGCGAATGGCTCGGCTACGCCTGGGTCTGCCTGGCGGACGAGCCGCCGTCGTTCGAGGACACCGTGATCGGCGCGGCCGTGGAGCGGCTCGGCGACACCGCCTCCATCGAGCGGTACCGCACCGAGGGCCTGGCCCTGGGCAAGCGCATCACGTACGACGTGGCGGCCAACTGGAAGCTCATCATCGAGAACTTCATGGAGTGCTACCACTGCGCCACGATCCACCCCGAACTCACCGACGTGCTCCCGGAGTTCGCCGACGGGTTCGCCGCGCAGTACTACGTCGGGCACGGCGCGGAGTTCGCGCCGGAGGCCGAGGGCTTCACGGTCGACGGCAAGGGCGGCTTCGGCCGGCTCCCGGAGATCGCCGAGGACCAGGACCGCCGGTACTACGCGATCACCGTCCGGCCGCAGGTCTTCGTCAACCTGGTCCCCGACCACGTGATCGTCCACCGGATGTTCCCGATGGCCGCCGACCGCACCGTCGTGGAGTGCGACTGGCTCTACCTCCCCGAGGTCGTCGAGTCCGGTGCCGACATCGACACCTCCGTCGAGCTGTTCCACCGCGTCAACCAGCAGGACTTCGACGCGTGCGAGCGGACGCAGCCGGCGATGGACTCGCGCGGCTACCGGGACGGCGGCGTCCTGGTGCCGAGCGAGCACCACATCGGCGCCTTCCACCAGTGGGTCACCGAGCAGCTGGAGGACGAGCGTGCCTGAACTGTTCATCGACGGGCGGTGGCAGGCGGCGGCCGGCGGGTCCACCCGCGAGATCCGCTGCCCCGCCGACGGGGCCCTCGTCGCGGTGGTCGACGAGGGCGGCGCCGAGGACGCCCGGGCGGCCGTCGCCGCCGCCCGGCGCGCCTTCGACACCGGGCCCTGGCCGCACACCACCGCGGCGCAGCGCGGCGCCAAACTGCTGCGCGTCGCCGCCCTGCTGGAGCGCGACAAGGCCGTACTGGCCCGTGCCGAATCGCTGGACACCGGCAAGCGCCTGGTGGAGAGCGAGATCGACATCGACGACATCGCGGCCTGCTTCCGCTACTTCGGCAATCTGGTGACCGGGGAGGGGGACGGCGGCCGGGACGTCGACGCGGGCAGCACCACCGTCGAGAGCCGTGTCGTCCACGAGCCGGTGGGCGTCTGCGCGCTGATCACCCCGTGGAACTACCCGCTGCTGCAGACCGCCTGGAAGGTCGCCCCGGCCCTCGCCGCCGGCAACACCTTCGTACTGAAGCCCAGCGAACTCACCCCGCACACCGCGATCCACCTGATGCGGCTGCTCGCGGAGTCCGGGCTGCCCGACGGCGTGGCCAACCTCGTCCTCGGCACCGGCCCGGAGGCGGGTGCCCCGCTCACCGACCACTCGGACGTGGACCTGGTCTCCTTCACGGGCGGCCTCGCCACCGGGCGGCGGATCATGGCCGCGGCCTCCGCCACCGTCAAGCGCGTCGCCCTGGAACTCGGCGGCAAGAACCCCAACATCGTCTTCGCCGACGCCGACTTCGAGACCGCCGTCGACTACGCCCTGACTGCGATCTTCCTGCACTCCGGGCAGGTCTGCTCGGCGGGCGCCCGGCTGCTGGTCGAGGGCTCCCTGCACGACCGCTTCGTCGACGAGGTGGTCCGCCGGGCCCGGGACATCCGGCTCGGCGGCCCCTTCGACCCCGAGGCCCGCACCGGACCGCTGATCTCCGCTGCCCACCGGGACAAGGTCGAGGCGTACGTCGCCGCCGGACTCGCCGAGGGCGCCGTGCTTCGCTGCGGCGGCGCACGCCCGGAAGCGCCGGGCCTCGCGGAGGGCCACTACTACCTGCCCACCGTCCTCGACGAGTGCGCCGCCGGAATGTCCGTGGTCCGCGAGGAGTCCTTCGGCCCCGTCCTCACCGTCGAACGCTTCACCGACGAGGACGAGGCGGTGCGGCTCGCCAACGACACCGTCTACGGACTGGCCGGCGCCGTCTGGACCACCGACCCCGCGCGCGCCGACCGGATCGCCGCCCGGCTGCGGCTCGGCACCGTCTGGATCAACGACTTCCACCCGTACCTGCCGCAGGCGGAGTGGGGCGGCTTCAAACAGTCCGGTACCGGCCGCGAACTCGGCCCCAGCGGTCTCGCCGAATACCGCGAGCACAAGCACGTCTGGCGGAACACCGCCCCGAAGCCGCTCCACTGGTTCGACTGATCCGACTGAGGAGAACGCCCTTGACGGCTCCCCGAGACGAGAGACCAGCACGGAACGCACCACCCGCACCGCACACCGCACCGGCTCAGGACGACGAGAGCCTCGCCGAATTCGGGTACCGCCCCGAACTGAAACGCACCCTCGGCAACTTCCACACCTTCGCCGCCGGCATCAGCTACATCTCCATCCTGACCGGCACCTTCCAGCTCTTCTACTTCGGCTTCGGGCACGGCGGCCCCGCCTACTGGTGGTCCTGGCCGATGGTCTTCGTGGGCCAGCTGATGATCGCGCTGTCCTTCGCCGAGCTGGCCGCCCGCCACCCCGTCGCCGGCTCGGTCTACAACTGGGCGAAACGGCTCGGCAACCCGCACATCGGCTGGCTCGCCGGCTGGATGATGCTCGTCGCCTCCATCGTCTCGCTCTCCGCGGTGGCCCTCGCCTACCAGCTGACGCTGCCGCAGATCTCCAGCGCGTTCCAGATCATCGGGGACGGCAGCGGCCGGTACGACGTCGCCACCAACGGCGTCCTGCTCGCCGGGGCCCTCATCCTCTTCACCACACTGGTCAACGCCTTCGGCGTGAAGCTGATGGCCCGCATCAACACCGCGGGCGTCTTCATCGAGCTGGTCGCCACCGTCGTCCTGATCGTGCTCTTCGCCGTGCACGTCGTCCGCGGACCGGACGTCGTCCTGGAGACCCACCACACCGGCAACGGCCAGAGCTTCGGCTACCTCGGCGCCTTCCTCACCGCCTCGCTCGCCTCCGCCTACGTCATGTACGGCTTCGACACCGCGGCCTCGCTCGGCGAGGAATCCCTCGACCCCTCCCGCAACGCGCCCCGCGCCATCCTCCGCGCCCTGTTCGCCTCCTTCCTCCTCGGCGGACTGATCCTGCTGCTCGCCCTGATGAGCGTGCGCAGCCTGAACGGCGAGGGACTGGCCACCGACGGCCTCCAGTACATCGTCCTGGACGTCCTCGGCGACACCGTCGGCAAGGCGATGCTGTGGTGCGTGCTGATCGCCGTGACGGTCTGCGCGCTGGCCGTGCACACCGCCGCCATCCGGCTCGCGTTCGCCATGTCGCGGGACAACAACCTGCCCGCCGCCTCGCTCCTCGCCCGGGTCAGCCCGCGCTTCCGGACCCCGGTGCTGCCCGCCGTGATCGTCGGCGTGCTCTCGCTCGGCGTCCTGCTGATCAACATCCGCCAGCCGCAGATCTTCTCCGTCGTCACCAGCATCGGCATCATCATGATCTACGGCGCCTATCTGCTGGTCACCACGCCGATGCTGATCGCCCGGCTGCGCGGCCGCTGGCAGCCCGCCCCCGGCCGCTTCTCCCTCGGCCGCTGGGGCCTGCCGGTCAACATCCTCGCCGTCCTGTGGGGCGTCGGCATGATCATCAACCTCGCCTGGCCCCGCGAGGCCGTCTACAACGCCACCCCGCCGCACCACTGGTACCTCCGCTGGGGCGCCGTCCTCTTCGTGGGCGCCGTCGCCCTGGGCGGCTTCGCCTACTACTGGCTCGTCCAGCGCCACCGCACGGGCGTCCTCGCGGAACACGCCGCCCAGCAGCAGCCCGGAACCGACACGCAGGAGAGGACGCCCACCCATGTCCAGTGAAGCCGAAGAGTTCGACTACGTCGTCGTCGGCGGCGGCACGGCCGGCAACGTCGTCGCCGCCCGGCTCAGCGAGGACCCCGCCGTCACCGTCTGCCTCCTGGAGGCCGGCCCCTCCGACGTCGGCGACGACGACGTCCTGCGCCTGGAGCGCTGGATGGGCCTGCTCGAATCCGGCTACGACTGGGACTACCCCGTCGAGCCGCAGGAGAACGGCAACAGCTTCATGCGCCACGCCCGGGCCAGGGTCCTCGGCGGCTGCTCCTCCCACAACTCCTGCATCGCCTTCTGGGCCCCGGCCGAGGACCTCGACGACTGGGAGGCGGCCGGCTGTACCGGCTGGGGCGCGCAGGACACCTTCCCCCTCTACCGCCGCCTGGAGTCCAACGACGCGCCCGGCGACCACCACGGCCGCTCCGGGCCCGTCACCCTGCGCACCATCAAGGGCGCCGACCCCTGCGGCAGCGCCCTCCTGGAGGCCTGTGCCCAGCACGGCATCCCCACCACCCCGTTCAACACCGGCACCACCGTCCTCCGCGGCGCCAACTGGTTCCAGATCAACTCAGACGAGAACAACATCCGCCAGTCCTCGTCCGTGGCCTACCTCCACCCGATCCTCGGCCGCCGCTCCAACCTGGAGGTCCGTACCGGCGTCCGCGCCAGGCAGCTCCTCATCGACGACGCGCGCCGCTGCACCGGCGCGACCTATCTCGACCCCGACCTCGTCCACACCCGCACCGTCCGCGCCCGCCGCGAGGTCATCGTCTCCTGCGGCGCCATCGACACCCCCAAGCTGCTGATGCTCTCCGGCATCGGCCCCGCCGCACACCTGCGCGAGACCGGCGTGGACGTCCTCGTGGACTCGCCCGGCGTCGGCGAGAACCTCCAGGACCACCCCGAGGGCGTCATCATGTGGGACGCGAAAAAACCCATGGTGGCCAGCTCCAACCAGTGGTGGGAGATCGGCATCTTCGCCGACACCGAACCGGGCCTGGACCGCCCGGACCTGATGTTCCACTACGGCTCCGTGCCCTTCGACATGAACACGGCGCGGTACGGCTACCCCACCTCCGAGAACGCCTTCTGCCTCACCCCCAACGTCACCCGCGCCCGCTCCCGCGGCACCGTCCGGCTGCGCACCCGCGACTTCCGCGACAAGCCGAAGGTCGACCCCCGCTACTTCACCCACGAGCACGACGTACGGGTGATGACCCACGGGCTGCGCCTCGCCCGCGAGATCGCCGCGCAGCCGGCGCTCGCGGAGTGGGCGGGCGCCGAACTGGCCCCCGGCCCCGACGCCCGCACCGACGACGAACTGCTGGACTACCTCACCAAGACCCACAACACCGTCTACCACCCCGCCTGCACGGTGAAGATGGGCGCCGACGACGACGCCACGGCACCGCTCGACGCCCGGCTCCGTGTGAAGGGCATCCGGGGACTGCGCGTCGCGGACGGCTCGGTCATGCCGGACCTGGTCACCGTCAACCCGTGCATCACCACGATGATGATCGGCGAGAAGTGCGCCGACCTGCTGAAGGAGGACGCGGCCCGCTAACGCCCGGACGGAGGGGCGCCCTTGCGGAACGGGTCGGGGGCCGACCCGTCGACCACGGACCGCGCCAGGTCGTGGAGGCTGCGCTGGTGCGAACGCGCGTACCGGCGCAGCTCCCCGAACGCCCCGTCCGTCGTGACCCCGAACCGCTCCGACAGCACGCCCTTGGCCTGCTCGATCACGATCCGGCTGCGCAGCGCGTGCTCCAGCTGCCGCACCTGCTCCCGGGTGCGCCGGTACCGCAGGTGCAGCGCGGCGACCTCGGCCAGCGCACGCACCGGCACCGCACGCTCAGGCGGCTGCGGGCCGGCCGTGTCGTGGTACAGCACCAGCGCGCCCAGCGCGGCCTCCGTACCGGACGCCGCCGGCTCGTCCTCGGGCCCCGCCGCCGACAGCGGCAGCGCGGTCACCCGGCGCACGCCCAGCTCCCGCGCCCGTACGGCGAACCGCGGCCACCGGGCGGCCCCGGTCTCCTCCAGCGGTATCTCGTCCGCCGCGGCACCGGCCAGGCAGTCGCGCAGCGGGCCCTCGCCCAGCTGCTCCTCCAGCTCCCGCAGCGCCTCGGCCCGCCGCCCCGAGGCGGCGGCGACCGGCGGCCGCCCTGCCACCACGGCCACCGCCTCCGGCGCGGGTCGGCCGCCCAGCACCCCGAGATACTCGATCAGACTCGCGGCATGACGGTCCGGCTCCCGGTCGGCGGACGAGGCGAGGTCCAGCAGCGCACGGGTCAGCAGCCGTTCACGCTCGGGCGGAGCGGGCACGGCGGACGACTGTCCCGGGGCGGCCGGGTGTGCCGCGTCCCTGGCCAGGCGCGGCGCGGGAAAAGCCTCCATTCAGACAGTCAATGCCCGTGACGCACCTGCCGATATCCATTTTGCGTAGCATGTGGACACCAAGCGCAGTCGTTCGCTCACTGCGCGCTGACGACCGGAGAACGGGGGCGGCGATGACGGGGGAGCCCGGCCGCACGGCGGCACGGACCACAGCGGCGGGCCGCGGCCCCGCGCCCGGCGGTCTGCCGGCGTTCCGTACCGGCGACGTCGAGCGGGCCCGCGTCTGGATCGCCGACACCCTTTCCTACCCGGTGGTGATCGACCCACTGGCCGACCCCGCGGACTTCGCGTTCGCCACGAACGCGGTACGCCTGGGCCCGGTCACCTTCGCCACCGCCACCTACGGCACCGACGTGCTCACCAAGAGCGAGGGCCTGGGCGTGGCGTACCACATCAACGTCCCCCGCAGCGGACAGGTGGTGCAACTGCACAGGGGCGAGGTGTTCCGGGTCACCGCCACCGGCGGCCGGGTCCCGGTCTTCGAGCCGACCGGCGCCCTCACCGGCGAACTGGACGCCGAGGCCGAGGTGCTGGCCCTCAGCTTCGACCGGCAGGCCGTGGAGAGCGCCCTGGAGGAACACCTCGAACACCCGGTACGGCCGCTGCACTTCCCCGGCGGCCTGGACCCCCACGACGGCCGGGGGCGGACCCTGAGCGAGCTGGCCCGGGTCGTCGCCCGCGAACTGGACGCGCCCACCGGCCTGCTGGGTCATTCACCGGTCGCCACCGGCCTCGCGGACTCGCTGCTCACGACGATGCTCTACGCCACCCCGCACCAGTACCGGGACGAGCTGGCCGACCCGGCGCCCCGCACCTGCCCGCGCCCGGTCAAACGGGCCGTCGACGCCATGCAGGCCGACCCGGCCCACCCGTTCACGGTGTTACAACTCGCCCGCATCGCGGGGGTCGCCCCGCGCTCCCTCCAGGCCGGCTTCAAGCAGCACCTGGAGAGCACGCCGATGGGCTATCTGCGGCGGCTGCGGCTGGAGCGCGCCCACCACGACCTGGTGCGCCTCGGCCCGGCCGTCTCGGTCACCGAGGTCGCGGGCCGCTGGGGCTTCACGCACCTGGGCCGGTTCGCCGCCGCCTACCAGTCCCGGTACGGCAAGCTGCCCTCCCAGGTGCACCGCCGCTGACGGCCGCCCGCCGCGGGGTCACCGGCCCTGATGCGCGTCGCGCGCCGTCTCCACGAAGGTCTCCAGTGCCCGCCAGAAGGGCGAGTACGCGGCGTCGAACCGCTCCCCGGCGGCGGCCCAGCCCTCCTCACCCGCGCCGTCGCGCAACGCCTGCCGGATCGCGGCGTGGAAGTCGCCCGTCGACTTCTGGACGACCAGCGCGACGTCGGCGGCGGGCGGCGGCCCCTCCAGCTCCACGACCCGCACGCACCGCCGGAGGCGGCCGTACTCCGCCGTCTGGCGCTCACCGAGCGGCCGCAGCGCCGCCGTGCTCGCCTCCCCGTACGGCTGCCGCAGCACGTCCGAGACCTCCCAGAACAACTCGCCCATCTTGTGCGTCTGTTCGATCAGGTCGAGGTAGGCGGTACGGCGGCTGTCGCGGAGCCGCTCGCGGCGCTGGGAGTCGGCCGCGGTCTCGGCCTGGATGCGCGCCGCCCTGGTGCTGCCGCGGCTGGTGACCCAGCTGGCCAGCACGGCGGTGCCGCCGGTGACGGCGGCGATCGACAGGGTCCACAGCGTGCTCTCGGCCATGGTCGGCAACCGTACCGGCCGGACGGGGAACGGCCGCCGGCCGGTACGGGGTGCGGGGGTACCCGCGGCGATCAGCCGACGGCGACCGCGGACCAGGCCGCGGCGACCGCCTTCTGCTCGGCGCTGTCCGCGCCGTAGAGGTCCTTCGCGGCGTTGAGCGTCGCGGTGCGCGCCGCGGCGTAGTTCGTGCCGGAGGTCATGTAGACCGTCAGGGCCCGGTACCAGATCTTGCCGAGCTTGTCCTTGCCGATGCCCTGCACCGTGCTGCCGTTGCAGGTGGGCGAGGAGTGTTTCACCCCGCCGATCTCCTTCTCCCCGCTGCCCTCGGCGAGCAGGTACGCGAAGTGGTTGGCGACCCCGGACGAGTAGTGCACGTCCAGGTTCTTCACCGAGGAACTCCAGCAGTCCGCCGACTTGGTGTCCTTGGAAGGCTTGTCCATGTAGCGCAGCGCCGCCTGCCCGAACTCCGGCCGGACGATCTTCTCGCCGATGAGGTAGTCCCCGGGGTCGCTCGCGTTCTTGGCGTAGAACTCCACCAGCGTGCCGAAGATGTCGGACGTCGCCTCGTTCAGGCCGCCGGACTCACCGCTGTACGTGAGGTTGGCGGTCGCGGAGGTGACGCCGTGGGACATCTCGTGCCCGGCCACGTCCAGCGCCACCAGCGGCCCGAAGACCTTGCCGTCGCCGTCCCCGTAGGTCATGCAGAAGCAGTTGTCGTCCCAGAAGGCGTTGTTGTAGCCGTTCCCGTAGTGCACGCGGTTGTAGGAACCCTTGCCGTCCCCGGCGATGCCGTTCCGCCCGTGCACGTTCTTGTAGTAGTCCCAGGTGGTGTCCGTGCCGTACTGCGCGTCCACCGCGGCCGAGGAGCGGTCCGCGTTGGTGCCGCTGCCCCAGTGGTTGTCGGCGTCGGTGAAGAGGACGGCCGGTGCGCGGCCCCAGCAGATGCCGAGGATGCAGGAGTCGGTCTTGTTCTGCGCGTCACCGGTGTAGGTGCCGCCGCGCGTGGCGTCCTTGAGCTGATACGTTTCGCCGGCCTTGCTGGTCTCCAGCGGCACGGTCCCGCCGTACAGCGACTTGCCGTCCCCGGACACGCTCTCCAGCCGGTCCCAGGAGTCGATCGCCTTGCCGGTGCGGGCGTCGGAGAGCACGACGTGCGCTTCGGGGTTGCCCTTCGAGTCCTGCCCGGCCGCCGTGGTGCGCCAGGCGAGCCGGGGCTTGCCGTGCAGCGCGTCGACGACCAGCAGCGGCTTGGCGGTGACCTTGCGCAGCAGCGTGCCGGTGCGCGCGGCACGCAGCGCGGCGGTGCCCAGGCCCGCGGCCTTCTCCGCGCTGATCGCGGGCTTGACGCTGGGCACGGAGAGGTCGCTGCGGGTGGCGCGGGAGGCGCCGCGGTAGGCGCCGTCGGGGGAGAGGTGGACGACCAGGTCGCCGCCGAGGACGGGCAGTCCGCCGAAGGTCCGGTCGTAGCGGACGTGCCGGCTGCCGTCGGGGTCGATGACGACGTCGCGTACGGAGGTTCCCTGGGCGGCGGTGACGGCGAGGTCGGCGGCGTTGGCGGCGAGGGCGGAGTCGGCGCTGCGGATTGCTTCCGCGCGGTCGGGCGAGGGTTGCGCGGTGGCGGTGGCGGGCAGAACGGCGGCGACCAGAGCGGCCGCCGCCGTGGCTATGACGCTGGTGACGAGGCGCGGTCTCGATCTCATCGGACTCCTCGGGCGGCAGGGCAGCGACCGGCGGAGTGCTCACCGGCGCGCTGATGGCGAGTCACATTAAGCGTTCATGACAACGGCCTGTCCATACCCTGTCCGGCACCGGCACATGCGGGGCACGGGACCTCCGCGCGGTGGTCGCCCGGGGCGCACGGGACGGTGATCTTGTTACGTAGTGGGCGAGCCCGGTGATGCGCCCCTTTTGCGAGCTCGGAGCGGCGGATTGTGCGAGCTCGGAGCGGCGGACCCGCCCCGCCGCGCTGGCGCACCGGGCCGGTTCAGCCGCCGAAGAGCTGCAAGGAGCCCCACGGCGCCACCACGGCCAGGGACAGCGTGGCGGGCACCGTCATCGGACCGAGGCGGGTGAAGTCCCTGAGCACCACGTCGGTGTCGTGCGCGTGCAGGATGCGCCGCCACAGCAGCGTGGCCAGCGACCCCGCGTAGGTGAGATTCGGCCCGATGTTGACGCCGAGCAGCACCGCGAGCACCGCACCGGAACCGGCCGGCGCGGCCGGCGGAACCAGCACGAGGACGGCCGGCAGATTGTTGATCACGTTCGCCGGCACGGCCGCCGGCGCCGCGGCGCCGAGCAGCGCCGACAGCGACGAACCGTCCGGCACCAGTCGGCCGAGCACGTCGGCGAGCCCGTTGTCGACCACCGCGCGCACCACGATGCCGAGCGCCGGCACGAAGACCGCGGCCAGCAGCCGCCGGGGCCGGCCGGCGGCCACGCGCGCCATCCAGGCGCCGCACGCCTCGAAGAGCCCTTCGTCGGCACAGAGCCGGGCCGGCACCAGCACCGCCGCCAGGAAGCCGACCACCGGGCCGAGCCGCGCCGCCTCCGCCCGCGCGTGCGCCGGGGGGATCGCCCCGGCCGCGATGACGACCACGGCGGCCGGCACCGCGACGGCCGCCTCCGGCAGCCGGAACGGCCGTACCACCGCGCACACGAGCACGACGACGAGCAGTGCCGCGGAGAGGGCCTCCGCGAGGGGGGTGTTCAGGGGGGCCTTTCCACTGGTCCGAACGCCGCCTGCAGCCCGGACAAATGTCGCAGAGTATGCGCTGGCCAGGCGTCATGGTGCAGGATGGGGGCAGCGGATGACGCCTGACGCGTGTCACGCGCGGTCAAGTTTGTATGTATATCCCTAGAATTGCTCGATGCAGATATCGCAGATGCCCAGCGCCCTTGCGAGCGAGGTGATCCGGTGACCCGCCCCGACGCCACCGATGAACAGTGGGAGGGCCTCGCCGAGGTCGTCCCGCTGCGAGGTGGCCGTGAGTGGCCCTCATGGCCCGACCACCGGGCTCTCCCGGACGACGAGCCGGGCGAGGCCTCCCGGCGCTTCATCGTCATCCGTGTCCAGACCTTCGCGGACGCCCGTGAAGTCGCCGAACACCTCATGGCCCAGGTTCCCGTGCTCCTCGACCTGAGCAGCGCCGACACCGACGTCGCCAAGCGCATCCTCGACTTCTCCAGCGGCGTCGTCTTCGGCATCGGCAGCGGCATGCACCGCGTCGACACCAACGTCTTCCTCCTCGCCCCGGTCGGCACCGAGGTCGACGAACCCCGCGCGGGGACTGTGCCGCATCAGTGAGGGGCCAGGGGCGGGCCTGAGGGGGCAGGGCAGAACATTCGGGGCCGGGCGGTGAAATCGAGCCGTACTGCCGCGTGTCGGGCCGTATGCGCGAGACCGGAACGTGTTGTCGAGCGCGGAAGCCGTGCGCGAGCCGTACGCGCGCCCCAGGGGGCCCGCGCCGGGCGCAGCACCCGTAAGCACAGCGCGGGCGCCGCGCGGGGGTCCCCCGTTCGTAGGAAGGGCTTTCCGGCGTAACGGTTCTCCGCACCCCGGCCTCTCTAGCGTGCCTGGCATGGACCCCTGGAGTCGCGGCGACGGCACAGACGGCACCGACGAGGACACGACGATCCGCACGGCGGACCCGGGCCCGGCCGTGGCGGTGAGCCCCCGCCCGCCCGGCCCCGCCGCACCGCCCACTGCACAGGACGCGAGAGCCACCGCACAGGACGCGAGAGCCACCGCACAGGACGCGGGGCCCACCGCACCGCCCACCCGCCCCCTCATCACCGAACTGCGCCTCTCCTCCTTCAAGTCGCACCGCGGCGCGACCTACCCGCTCGGTCCGCTCACCCTCTTCGCGGGCCCCAGCGGCAGCGGCAAGTCGAGCGCGCTCCAGGCGTACGGGCTGCTCGTCCGGCTGGGCGCCGGCGACCCGCTGGAACGCGCACTCGCCGCCGTACCGGGCGGCGCAGCCGCCTGCGCACCGGACCGCGCCGCACCGGACGAACAGGGCCGGCGCGGCTTCCGCATCGGCTGCACGGTCGACGGCCCGGCAGGCCCGGTACGCCTCGACGTCGCCGTACAGACGGAACCCGACCTGCGCATCGCCGGCGAACGGCTCACCGGCGGCGGCCGGACCCTGTTCACCACCGCCCTCACCGACCCCGGCCGCCGCACCGTACAGGCCGCGTGGCACACCGCCGGGCCCGCGCCGGTCACCCGCGCACCGCTCCCCGACGACCGGCTGGGCACCGCCCTGCTGCCCCTGCGCGTCGCAGGGACGACGGCGGGCCAGCGCCTCGTGCTGGCGGCCGCCGAACAGATACTGATCGCGCTCCGCTCGTCCTTCCCCTGCGACCCGCGCCCCGAGGCCGTACGCGCCGTCGCGCGGGCCCCCGCGGCCGCGCACCAGCGGCCCGAGGCCGCCCGGCTCCGCCCCGACTGCGGCAACCTCGCCGCCGTACTGGAACGCACCGGCCACGAATGCGCCACCCGCCACGCCCTGCTGGTCGAAGCGGTACGCGCCGGCTGCTCGCCCCAGGTGAACGACGTGCGGGACGTACGGGCGGAGACGGGGGTACGAGCCGGTGGCGACGTACGGGCGGCCGCGGGCGTGCGGGCAGGGGGCGACGGGGCGGCGGCTCGGGCCGTGCTGGAGCGCGGCGGGGCGCTCGGCGCGCTGCCCGTGGACTGGCTGGGCGACGGCGAACTCCGCTACCTCGCCCTGGCGCTGGTGCTGCTGACCGGCCCCGGAGTGCTGGCCGTCGATCCGGTGGCCGAGGTGCTGCCGGCCCGTCAGGTGCTGACCGTGGTGGCGGACGGGATGGACCGCTGCCTGGACCGGCGGCAGTCGGCCGCACTGTTCGAGCTGGCCGTACGGATGGCGGCACGCGGACACATCCGCCTGCTGGGCACGGTGACGGACGCCCCGGCCGCCGAGCGGTTGCCGGGGATCAGAGTGCTACACCTGGGGGCATGAGTGAAGATCTTCCCACCCTGCAGCGCCGCCTGGCCGACTTCGCGGCCGCCCGCGACTGGCAGCAGTACCACACCCCCAAGAACCTCGCCGCGGCACTCAGCGTCGAGGCATCCGAACTGGTCGAGATTTTCCAGTGGCTGACTCCCGAACAGTCCGCCAAGATCATGACCGATCCGCGGTCCGCGGCACGCGTCGAGGACGAAGTGGCCGATGTGCTGGCGTACCTGCTCCAGTTCTGCGGCGTACTGGGCATCGACGCGGCGGCGGCACTGGCCGCGAAGATCGAGCGCAATGAGGAACGATTCCCCGCGAATCGCCCCGGTCGTCACTCTCCGGAGTGATGATCCTCGCAAACTCGCCTTAGTTGTCCACAGATTTGCGAATTACTCTAGCGCTTTTGGCGGTTCCAGTTCACTCTGGGTAGTGGAAGGTGTGCGCAAGACAGTGGACGAGGGGCAAGGGAAGGGGTCGTGCATGGATGCGGTGCGAATCATCGCGGCCAGTCGGCACGGTCTGGCCCAGGCACGGACGGTCCAGGACATCGTCATAGAGGCGTGGCAGGCGCAGGCCTTGGCGGAGGCTGTGGGCAGTCTCCTGGCGATATCGGGACCGTTCGAGGTGCGGGCCAAGGCACGAAGGCTGGGCGAGGCAGGAGGCCGGTCGGGCGCAGCGGTGCTGTGCCCGGTGCCGAGAACCTACGGCCCCAGAGCGGCCCAGCTGTCCGAAGTGCAGGACAGCAAGGTCGCGTTGACGGACCTGTGCGGACTGCTGGCCGAAGTGTGCGAGGCACTGGTGAGCGTGGTCTGCGCGGCGGAGGAGGACGGGCTCTACTGGACCTGTGTGGAGGCGATGGACGCGGCCGACGAGTCCCGCGACCGCGCCGCCGCGATCCTCAAACAACTCCTCGTCCGAGACCGCTTACACGACCACGACCCGGCGTAGGCACAGCCACGCCCCGGCCCAGGCACAGCGCCCGCCCGACTGCCCCAACCTCTCCCCACTCCCACTCCCACCCACCTCCATTCGCCTTCGACTTCTCCCGGGATCGCCGTGTCGACCGGACAACCTGCTACCGCGCGTTCCTGGGTGACGAGGGAGTGGACCGGTTCATCGGCAGCGGGGCTTCGGACGCCCACGTGAAGACTCATCCGGAGCAGCAACAGGAGCAGGGGGGTGCACTGCCTCGGTCCGGAGGGCCGGATCGTCTCCTGCTCCGCCACGCGGAGGAAACGCTCTTCGCCCGGTATGCGGCCATCCGGCTGGAGAGCCTCGCGGGCAATGCCGCGGCCAACTCGTTCTACGAGGCGTGCGGATGGCGGCACGCGGGCCGGCTTCAGGGGGAGAGCCCGGCCAAGGTCGAGTACGTCAAGAACGCGAGCGCCGACTGACAGGATCACGCGCAATCCCGGCCGCTGCACGGATCACGGGCGATCCCGGCCACGGCACGGATTGTGCGCGATCGCGGCCACTGCATGGATCGTGCGCGTTCGCGGCCACGGCAGGCCCGCGCAGCCGGGGTGGAGTGGGCCTGTCGGTTCGGCCTGGGTGCGGGTGCTGGGAGTGGTGGTGCGGGGGTGGGGGCGGGGGGAGGGGGAAGATGGGGCCATGGATCTGCGAATTTTCACCGAGCCCCAGCAGGGCGCCGGCTACGACACCCTGCTCACCGTCGCCAAGGCCACCGAGGACCTCGGCTTTGACGCGTTCTTCCGGTCCGATCACTACCTGCGGATGGGCACGGTGGACGGGCTGCCCGGCCCCACCGACGCCTGGATCACCCTCGCCGGGCTGGCCCGCGAGACCAAGCGCATCCGCCTCGGCACGCTGATGACCGCCGGTACGTTCCGGCTGCCGGGCGTGCTCGCGATCCAGGTCGCGCAGGTGGACCAGATGTCCGGCGGCCGGGTCGAGCTGGGGCTGGGCGCGGGCTGGTTCGAGGAGGAGCACAAGGCGTACGGCATCCCGTTCCCCAAGGAGAAGTTCGGGCGGCTGGAGGAGCAGCTGGCGATCGTCACCGGGCTGTGGGGCACGCCGGTCGGCGAGGAGTTCTCGTACGACGGGACGTACTACCAGCTGGAGAAGTCCCCGGCGCTGCCGAAGCCCGCGCAGCGCAAGGTGCCGGTGCTGATCGGCGGGCACGGCGCGACGCGTACGCCGCGACTGGCCGCGCGGTACGCCGATGAGTTCAACATCCCGTTCGCCTCGCTGGAGGACACTCGGCGGCAGTTCGGCCGGGTGCGGGCGGCCGCCGAGGAGATCGGCCGCAAGGGCGACGACCTGGTGTACTCCAACGCGCTGGTCGCCTGCGTGGGCAAGGACGACGCCGAGGTGGCGCGCCGGGCCGCGGTGATCGGGCGTGAGGTCGAGGAGCTGAAGGCCAACGGTCTGGCCGGTTCGCCGGCCGAGGTGGTCGACAAGATCGGCCGGTACGCGGAGGCGGGCGCCTCCCGTGTCTACCTCCAGATGCTGGACCTCGACGACCTCGATCACCTGGAGATCATTTCCTCGCAGGTGCAGAGCCAGTTGGGATGAGGCGCCACGCCTGAGGGGCGAGGGGCCGGGCCCCGCCCCTCAGGACCGCCGCCCCCGCCCGGCGCCGCGCGGCTCCGGACCGGTGCTCGCGCCGCACCGGGTGGGCGGATATCGAGTGATCATCGTCGAATCCGGCCAGGATGGAGGGATGGGATTCCATGTCGACTCAGAGGTCGGTCGTCTCCGCCGGGTCATCCTGCACCGTCCCGACCTGGAGCTGAAGCGGCTCACCCCGTCCAACAAGGACGCGTTGCTCTTCGACGACGTGCTGTGGGTCCGGCGCGCGCGGGCCGAGCACGACGCCTTCGCCGACATCCTGCGCGATCGCGGCGTCGAGGTGCACCTGTTCGGGGAGCTGCTGGCGGAGAGCCTGCGGGTCCCCGAAGCGCGCGAGCTGGTACTGGACCGCGTCTTCGACGAGAAGGAGTACGGGCCGCTGGCCACCGACCACATCCGGGCGGCGTTCGCCGAGCTGCCGCTGGCGGAGCTGGTGGAGGCGCTGATCGGCGGGATGACGAAGCGGGAGTTCCTCGAGCAGAACCCCGAGCCGACCTCCGTCCGCTTCCATGTGATGGACCTGGACGACTTCCTGCTGCCGCCGCTGCCGAACCATCTCTTCACGCGGGACACCTCCGCCTGGGTGTACGACGGGGTGTCGGTGAACGCGATGCGGTGGCCGGCGCGGCAGCGCGAGACGATCCACTACGAGGCGATCTACCGGCACCACCCGCTGTTCACGCACGAACGTTTCCATGTGTGGTCCGAGGGCCAGGCGGCGTACCCGTCGACCATCGAGGGCGGCGACGTGCTGGTGATCGGCAACGGCGCGGTGCTGATCGGGATGAGCGAGCGGACGACGCCGCAGGCGGTGGAGATGCTGGCCCGCGGGCTGTTCGCGGCCGGTTCGGCGCAGACGATCGTGGCGCTGGACATGCCCAAGCGGCGGGCGTTCATGCACCTGGACACGGTGATGACGATGGTGGACGGCGATACGTTCACGCAGTACGCGGGGCTGGGGATGCTCCGCTCGTACACCATCGAGCCGGGCGCGAACGAGCAGGAGCTGAAGGTCACCGACCATCCGCCGGAGCACATGCACCGGGCGATCGCGGCGGCGCTCGGGCTGGACGGGGTGCGGGTGCTGACCGCGACCCAGGACGTGCACGCGGCGGAGCGCGAGCAGTGGGACGACGGCTGCAATGTGCTGGCGGTGGAGCCGGGCGTGGTGGTGGCGTACGAGCGGAACGTCACGACCAACACGTTCCTGCGGAAGCGCGGCATCGAGGTGATCACGATCCCGGGCAGCGAGCTGGGGCGGGGCCGCGGGGGTCCGCGCTGCATGAGCTGCCCGGTCCAGCGGGACGGGCTCGGCTAGCGGCGGG
Organism: Streptomyces sp. NPDC047117; assembly: GCF_040643545.1. Taxonomy (NCBI): domain Bacteria; kingdom Bacillati; phylum Actinomycetota; class Actinomycetes; order Kitasatosporales; family Streptomycetaceae; genus Streptomyces; species Streptomyces sp. NPDC047117. The sequence goes on from NZ_JBEYUN010000032.1 coordinate 39,789, forward strand.
GGAGGGGCACAGCGCTTGTCGCGGCCTCTCGCCTCCGTCCCGGAGACACCCTTCGTATAGGAATGCGGTTAGTCGTATACACTTCCAATATTCGATTCGACCGTCCCCGTACGCCGCGACCTAGGAGCCTGCCATGGCGATTGACCTCACGGGCCGCCACTTCCTCAAGGAGCTGGACTTCAGCGCCGAGGAGTTCCGCCACCTGATCGACCTCGCCGCGGAGCTGAAGGCCGCCAAGCGCGCGGGTACCGAGGAGCAGCACCTGAAGGGCCGCAACATCGCCCTGATCTTCGAGAAGACCTCCACCCGCACCCGCTGCTCCTTCGAGGTGGCGGCCGCCGATCAGGGCGCCCGCACCACGTACCTGGACCCGTCGGGCTCGCAGATCGGGCACAAGGAGTCGGTGAAGGACACCGCCCGCGTACTCGGCCGGATGTTCGACGCGATCGAGTACCGGGGCAGCGCGCAGACGAACGTCGAGGAGCTGGCGGCCCACGCCGGCGTGCCCGTCTACAACGGTCTCACCGACGAGTGGCACCCCACCCAGATGCTCGCCGACGTGCTCACCATGCTCGAGCACAGCCCCGGCCGCGAGCCGGCCGACCTGGCGTTCGCGTACCTGGGTGACGCCCGGTACAACATGGGCAACTCCTACCTGGTCACCGGCGCCCTCCTCGGCATGGACGTCCGTATCGTCGCGCCGAAGAAGCTGTGGCCCGAGGCGTCGGTGATCGCGAGCGCCCGGAAGCTGGCGGAGCGGAGCGGCGCCCGGGTGACCCTCACCGAGGACGTCGCCGAGGGCGTACGCGGCGCGGACTTCGTCGCCACCGACATCTGGGTGTCGATGGGCGAGCCGAAGGAGGTCTGGGACGAGCGGATCGCGCTGCTCAGCCCGTACGCGGTGACGATGGACGTGCTGCGGGCCACGGGCAAGGACGACGTGAAGTTCCTGCACTGCCTGCCGGCCTTCCACGACCTGGGAACGGCCGTGGGGCGGGAGATCTACGCCCGGCACGGCCTGGAGTCGCTGGAGGTCACGGACGAGGTGTTCGAGTCGGAGCACTCCGTCGTCTTCGACGAGGCGGAGAACCGTATGCACACGATCAAGGCGGTCATGGTGGCCACGCTGGGCCGCTGACCCGCGCCACCGCATCAGCGCCGCCCCTTGGGTCGGGGTGCTCCGTGCCGCTCGCCGCTCGGCAGCGCATACAAATACGCCTTTATGGGCGCTCATGCAGCAATTCGGTTACCATCGGAAATCGAACTCCGGGGGACGGGCCCATCGGCCCGTCCCCTTCTCCGTGCCCGCCCACCCGCACCGGGCACCTCGCACCACCAGGAAGAGAACCACCCCATGTCCGCGTCCGGACTGCGCATCAAGTCCCCCGACCTCCTCGTCGCCGAATCCGGTACGGACCTCGAAGGCCACGGCCTCAAGCGCACGATGGGCCTCTTCCAGCTGGTGTGCTTCGGCGTCGGCGCGATCGTCGGCACGGGCATCTTCGTCGGCCTGTCCGACACCGTCGCCGAGGCCGGCTCCGCCGTCGTCGTCTCCTTCGTGCTCGCCGCGATCACCTGTGTCTTCACGGCGTTCTCCTTCGCCGAGCTGGGCGGCGCGATCCCGGTCTCCGGCAGCTCGTACTCCTACGCGTACGCCACGCTCGGCGAGCGCACCGCCTTCCTCGTCGGCTGGTGCCTGCTGCTGGAGTACGGCGTGTCGGTCTCGGCGGTCTCGGTGGGCTGGGGCCAGTACCTGAACGAGCTGCTGGACAGCCTGGTCGGGTGGCAGCTGCCCACCGCGCTGTCCGCGCCGCCCGGGGAAGGCGGCATCGTCAACGTCCCCGCCGTCGTCGTCATGCTGCTGGCCGCCACGCTCCTCGTGCGCGGCATCCGGGAGAGCGCCCGCGCCACCGCCGCGATGGCCGTCCTGAAGATCGGCGTGCTGATCCTGTTCTGCGCGATCGCCTTCACGGCCTTCAGGAGCGGCAACCTCTCGCCGTTCGCCGCGCAGGGCGTCGCCGGCGTCACCTCCGGCGCCTCGGTCGCGTTCTTCTCGTACATCGGCTTCGACGCGGTCACCACGGCGGGCGAGGAGGTCAAGAACCCGCGGCGGAACGTCCCTGCCGCGATCCTGATCTGCATCGGCGTCGTCACCGTGCTGTACTGCCTGGTCGCCCTCGGCGCGGTCGGCGCGCTCTCGGCCGACGCCGTCGCCGACAAGCCCGCCGCGCTCTCCCTGATCGTCGACCGGGTCACCGGGTCCGCGCTGGGCGGCGGGATCATCGCCTTCGGTGCGGTGGTGGCCATCGCGTCCGTCGTCCTCGCGGTGATGTACGGCCAGACCCGCATCCTGATGTCGATGTCGCGGGACGGGCTGATCCCGCGGGTGTTCGAGCGGATCTCGCCGAAGACCGCTACGCCGGTCCGGGGCACCTGGATCGTCGCCGTCGTCTTCGCCGTCCCGGCCGCGGTGGTGCCGCTGGACGTGGTCATGAACCTGACCACCATCGGAACGCTCGCGGTCATGGCGGTGGTCAACGTCTGCGTGATGGTGCTGCGCCGCACCCGGCCCACGCTGCCGCGCCGCTTCCGGGTGCCGTTCTTCCCGGTCAGCCCGCTGCTGGGCATCGCGTTCTGCGCGTACCTGATCTACGGCACGGGCCCGGCGACGTGGCTGCAGTTCGCCGTGTTCCTGGTGGTCGGCGCGGTGGTGTACGCGGTGTACGGGCGCCGGCATTCGCGGCTGGGGGATGCGGGGCGGGGGTCGGAGGGCGCGGGGCGGGCGGCCGAGGCTGTGGGGCGGGGGCCCGGGGGCGGCGGGCAGGGGGGCGAGGGCTTGGGGGTGGCGGAATCTGTGGGCGAAGTGACGCCGAAGGGGTGAACTTCCCTGGCATGGGCCCCTCCCTCCCCAACCACCAGCGGTAAGGCCCCTCCCCCACCTCCACCGCACTCCCCAGACCGTACCGCCCCCGCCCGCCCCGCCTCACCCCCTGTGGATAACCCCCACCTCACCCCGCCGGCAGCCGGAACCACACCACCTTGCCCTGCTCGGTCGGCCGGTAGCCGGAGTCCACGCTGAGGGTGCGGATCAGCAGCAGGCCCCGGCCGCCCTCGTCCAGCGGGTCCGCCTCCGGGAAGGCGTCATCGCCCAGCCCTTCGACCGGCGCGGGGTCGTTGTCGTGCACCTCGACGTGCTGGTGGCCGCTCGGCAGTACCTCGATGACCAGCTCGATCGGCTTGTCGCCCGCGGTGTGCTCGACCGCGTTGGCGACCAGCTCGGCGGTGAGCAGCTCCGCCGTGTCGCTGTCCGCCGGTACGTGCATGTCGGCGAAGGCCTTGCGGATCAGGGCACGCGCGATCGGCACCGCGGCTGTGGTGTGCGGCAGCGTGATCCGCCACGAGGACGGGGCAGCTGGCTCCGGCAAGGCTGTGGTCCGTTCACAGAGAGCTTGATGTCCTCCTATAACGGTACGAATCTCCGCCGCAAACGGCTCGTCACCGACCGTGGCGACACGAGGCGAACCGAGGGCCAAGTTCTATCGCGTACTCGTGACGACAGTCACAGCTACGTGATAGCTTCGCGAGGCAGGCACCAGCCCTCCGGCCTTAGGGGGCCCGACGCCCATGAGCCCGTTCACCGGTTCCGCGCACGCCACCGACGCATGGGAACACCTCCGCGTGACCAGGGAGGACGGCGTCGTCACCGTCACCCTCGCGCGCCCCGACACCCTGAACTCCCTCACCTTCGGCGCCTACGCCGACCTCCGCGACCTGCTCGCCGAGCTCTCCCGCGAACGTGCCGTACGCGCCCTCGTCCTCGGTGGCGAGGGGCGCGGCTTCTGCTCCGGCGGCGACGTCAACGAGATCATCGGCGCCACCCTGGAGATGGACACCGGACAGCTGCTCGACTTCAACCGCATGACCGGTCAGGTCGTACGCGCGTTGCGGGAGTGCCCGTTCCCGGTGATCGCCGCCGTGCACGGCGTGGCCGCCGGCGCGGGGGCCGTCCTCGCGCTCGCCGCCGACTTCCGCGTCGCCGACCCGTCGGCGCGCTTCGCCTTCCTCTTCACCAAGGTCGGCCTGTCCGGCGGCGACATGGGCGCGGCGTACCTGCTGCCCCGCGTCGTCGGCCTCGGGCACGCCACCCGGCTGCTGATGCTGGGCGAGGCCGTACGCGCCCCCGAGGCGGAGCGCATCGGGCTGCTCAGCGAGCTGGCCGAGGAGGGCAAGGCCCACGAGGCCGCCGCCGCGCTCGCGCGTCGGCTCGCGGCCGGGCCCGCGCTCGCGTACGCCCAGACCAAGGCGCTGCTCACCGCCGAGCTGGACATGCCGCTGGCGGCGGCGGTCGAGATGGACGCGGCGACCCAGGCGCTGCTGATGAACAGCGCGGACTACGCCGAATTCCATGCCGCGTTCACCACGAAGCGCAGCCCGAAGTGGCAGGGAAAATGAGCCCGGGGCTCGAAGTGGCAGGGGAAATGAGCTCGGGGGAGGGGGCGCTGCCCGGCGGCCGGGTCGCGGTCGTCGGGGGCGGTCCCGGCGGTCTGTACGCGGCGGTGCTGCTCAAGCGGCTGGACCCGGCCCGCGAGGTCACGGTCTGGGAGCGCAACGCGCCCGATGACACGTTCGGCTTCGGCGTGGTCCTCTCCGACGAGACTCTCGGTGGCATCGAACAGGCCGACCCGGTGGTCCACGAAGCGCTGCGCCGCGAGTACGTGCGCTGGGACGACATCGACATCGTGCACCGCGGGCACACCCTCACCTCCGGCGGCCACGGCTTCGCCGCCGTCGGGCGCCGCCGTCTCCTCCAGCTGCTGCACGACCGCTGCCGCGAGCTCGGCGTACGGCTGCGTTTCCGTACGGAGGCGCCGCCCGCGGCCGACCTCGCCCGCGACCACGGCCTGGTGATCGCGGCCGACGGCGTGCACAGCGCCACCCGCGGCGCGCACGCCGATGTCTTCCGCCCGCAGCTCACCACCCACCGCTGCCGCTACATCTGGCTCTCCGCCGACCTCGCCTTCGACGCCTTCCGCTTCGAGATCGCGGAGACCGAGCACGGGGTCATGCAGCTGCACGGCTACCCGTACTCCCGCCCGCCCCTAGGCGACGGCCGGCTCGATGCCGCCGCGCCTTCGGGGGACGGGGCCCTTCCGCGGGACGGGGCCAGCACCGTCATCGTCGAGGCGCACGAGGACGTCTGGCGGCGGGCCGGGTGGGACGCCTGCCCCGTCGAGGAGTCCGTCGAGCAGTGCGCCAAGGTCTTCGCGGCCTCGCTGGCCGGCCGGCCGCTGGTCTCGAACAACTCCGCCTGGACGGCCTTCCGTACGGTCACCAACGCCCGCTGGTCGCACGGCAACGTCGTGCTGCTCGGCGACGCGGCGCACACCGCCCACTTCTCCATCGGCTCCGGCACCAAGCTCGCCGTCGAGGACGCCCTCGCGCTCGCCGCCTGCCTCCAGGAGCACGCCGCGCTGCCCGACGCGCTCGCCGCGTACGAGGCCGAGCGCCGGCCCGTCGTGGAGTCCACCCAGCGCGCGGCCCGCGCCAGCCTGGAGTGGTTCGAGAATCTCGGGCAGTACGTCGACCAGCCGCCCCGCCGCTTCGCCTTCAACCTCCTCACCCGCAGCCGCCGGGTCACCCACGACAACCTCCGGCTGCGCGACCCCGGGTTCGTGGCCGCGGTCGAGCGGGAGGCCGGGGTGGCGCCCGGCACGCCGCCGATGTTCACGCCCTTCCGGCTCCGCGACCTCACCCTGCGCAACCGCGTCGTCGTCTCCCCGATGGACATGTACAGCGCCGACGGCGACGGTACGCCGGGCGACTTCCACCTCGTCCACCTCGGCGCACGGGCGCTCGGCGGCGCGGGCCTGGTGATGACGGAGATGGTCTGCGTCAGCCGCCAGGGCCGCATTACGCCGGCCTGCACGGGGTTGTACGCGCCGGAGCACGAGGCTGCCTGGCGCCGGGTCACCGACTTCGTCCACACCGGCGCGCCCGGCACCGCGATCGGCGTGCAGCTCGGCCACTCGGGCCGCAAGGGCTCCACGAGGCTGATGTGGGAGGGCATCGACCAGCCGCTCCCGGAGGGCAACTGGCCGGTGGTGGCCGCCTCCGCGCTCCCGTACCGCACGGGCGTCAACCAGATACCGCACGCGCTCACGCCCGAGGAACTGGCCGGCGTACGGGAGGACTTCGTACGCGCCGCCGAGCGGGCCGCGCGCGCCGGCTTCGACCTGCTCGAACTGCACTGTGCGCACGGCTATCTGCTCTCCGGCTTCCTCTCGCCGCTCACCAACCACCGCACGGACGCCTACGGTGGTGACCTCGAAGGGCGGCTGCGGTTCCCGCTGGAGGTCTTCGACGCGGTGCGTGCCGTCTGGCCGGCGGGGCGGCCGATGACCGTACGGATCTCCGCGACCGACTGGGCCGACGGCGGGACCACGGTCGAGGACGCGGTGGAGATCGCGCGGGCCTTCGCCGCGCACGGGGCCGATGCCGTCGACGTCTCCACGGGGCAGGTCGTGGCCGACGAACAGCCCGCGTTCGGACGCTCGTATCAGACGCCGTTCGCTGATCGCATCCGCAACGTGGTGGGAATTCCGGTGATCGCCGTCGGTGCCATTTCGTCGTGGGACGACGTCAATTCGCTCGTCCTCGCGGGGCGCGCCGACCTGTGCGCGCTGGCCCGGCCGCACCTCTACGATCCGCACTGGACCCTGCACGCCGCCGCGGAACAGGGGTATTCCGGCCCCGGAGCGCCCTGGCCGGCGCCGTACCGCGCGGGCAGCCGCACCCCGCCCACGGGACGGACGGACGCGCCCAAGCAGCGGCTCTCACTGGGGAACTGAGACGCCCGGCGGACGGACCGGGCGAGCGGCGCCTCAGGAAACCGGCGCGCAGGTCACCGTGGCGGTGAAGACGGGGTTGCCCTGGTGTTCCGCCCGTATCGCCACGCGGGGCCGGCCGGTCGCGTCCGGGCCGAGCGCCCGGGCGCGTATCCAGGTGGGCGCGTCCAGCTCGGCGTAGCGGGCGAAGGAGCAGTCCATCGCCGTGGCTGTCCAGCGGCCGGGTCCGACGGTGGCGTACGCGGCCTGCCGTGCGGCCTCCACCAGCAGCATGCCGGGCACGTGGTCCACGGGGTGGTCGAAGAGCACGGGGTGCGTGATGTCGGTGCGCAGCCGCCACCGGCCGGTCCCGTCGGCGGGGGAGAGCACCACGTCGGCCTCCCGGTCCCGGCCGACCAGTGCCGGGCGGAGGGGCTCGCCCGGCGCTAGCACGCGCGAGAGGGCGTGGTCGAGGTCGGCGTACGGGCCGCGCAGCCGCCGGTAGACGGCCGGCGTCAGGCAGGTGAAGGTGCACTCGGTGCGTCCCAGGGGCCGGCCGTCCCGGTAGGCGTCGAAGGTCTGCCGCATGCCGGACAGCCGGCTGCCCCGGCGGACGGCGTCGTGGTCGCGCACGCGGACTTCGACGTCGGCGGGCGTGCCGGCGACCTTCAGGGCCTCGGGGGCGACGGTGTACCGCACGCTGCCCCAGGCCACCGTGTGGCCCAGCGGCACGCCGTGTCCGACGTGGTTGAGGAGGAGGCCGGCCTGGCGCGCGGTCTCCGCCATCATCACGGGGTCGTGCAGTCCGTGCGCGGGGCCGTAGAAGCTGTGGGCGCGCGGCCATTGGGCGTCGACGGTCCAGGCGTCGGTGCCGTCGCCGCGCCAGCCGGTGAGGAACACCTCGGTGACCGCGCTGCGGTGGACGTACTCCCGGGGAACCGTGGTGGTCAGCGCCCGCAGGTGGGTGAGGTCTGTGTCGTACCCCGCGGGCGCGGTGCGTCTGCCGGGCATGGGGGGCGGCACGGTCAGAACGACGGTCATGCGGGTTCCTTCCCTGGGCGGGCGCGGAGTGCGCCCGTACTCAGCGCCTGCTGCCCCAAGATACGAACCGGCTGGTTTGTTTTCTAGTGTCTCAGAGTGAAACTTTGGCTAGAAGTGTTACGTGTGACGTACATGGATGGAGTCAGAGCCGTTTTCGGCCGTGCCGCACGGGACGACGGGGTTGTCCGGGGCAACGAAAAACGGCGGCCGGGAGGCCGCCGTCGGAAGGGGGTGGGGGACAGGTCAGGCTGCGCGGCGCATCCAGCGGCCGCCGGGGTCCAGGTGGCTCATGGCGCCCGGCGGGGCCAGCCCCGGCAGGATGTGCCGCCACAGGTTGGTGACGCGCTCGTGCAGGTCGGCGCGGTTCGTGACGGCCTGCGAGAAGAGCTGTACGCCCATGTACGCGGACACCAGGAACTCCGCGGCCTTCGCCGGGTTCACCGCCGACAGCAGCTCCCCGCGCTCGTGCGCCTCGGTGAACATCCGGGTCACGATGTCGATCCAGTCCTGGTACGGCACCAGTGGCTCGGAGTTGAAGGTGGTCTCCACCGCGATACGGGTGCCGGCCTGCAGCACCGGGTCCTCGCGCAGCGCGTGCGCCACCTGGTGGCTGAAGTCGATGACGTCCTGCACCCGCGACTCGCTCGGCGGGGGCACCAGCATCTCCGTCTGCTCCGCAATGACCGCGCGGGCCAGGGCGTCCTTCGACGGGAAGTGGAAGTACAGCGCGCCCTTCGTCACCTGGGCCCGCTGGATGATCTCCGCGATGGTGGCCGCCTCGTAACCCCGCTCGCCGATGACCTCGGCCGCCGCCACGAGGACGGCCTGTCGAGTGCGCACTGCCCGTTCCTGCTTGGCCACCGGCCGTCCTCCGCGTGTTCGCTCGTGGATGCGGTCCGCCTTCAGCGGATCTGGCCGAATTCTATTGACGGTGCAAACAATAATCCAACCAGACGGTATTGATCTGTCGTGGAGATTTGGGAAAGCTTCGTTCCGGTCGTACCGCTTACCAGCCGTCGGCCGGCGATCCCGGACGCGGCGCGTGCGGTCGGGACCGCACCCCGGCAGCCCTCTACCCCCAGGAGCCTCCCCCCATGGCCGCGCCCGTCCATCCCACGACCCACCGTGAAGTCCGCCTCGCGGAACGCGCCGACGGCGCACTGACCCCGGACCACTTCACGGTGGCCGACGCACCGATCCCGGTGCCGGTTCCGGGCACGGTGCTCGTACGCAACCGCGTCATGGCCGTGACCGCGGCGATGCGCACGATGATGGGCTCGGCCGACCTGCCCATGCCGTCGTTCGTGCCCGGCCGGGCGCTGTGGGGCGCGGCGATCGGTGAGGTGGTCGAGGCGCCCGGCGGCGGCTTCGCGCCCGGCGACCTCGTCCGGCACGACCTCGGCTGGCGGGAGTACGCCCTGGTGGACGCCGCACGGGCCCGGCGCATCGACCCCGACGCGCTGCCCGACCCGGCGGCCCACCTCTCGCAGGGCGCCACCGCCTGGGGCGCCCTCGTGCACATCGCGCAGGTCCGCCCCGGCGACACCGTGTTCATCACGGGCGCGGCCGGCGGCGTCGGCAGCATCGCGGGCCAGATCGCCCGGCGCCTGGGGGCGCGCCGGGTCATCGGCTCCACGGGCTCCGAGCGCAAGGCCGAGTACCTGGTGAAGGAGCTGGGTTACGACGAGGTGGTGCTGCGCGGCGCCGGGCCGATCGGCGAGCAGCTGCGCCGCGCCGCACCCAACGGCATCGACGTCCTGCTGGACATGGTGGCCGGCGAGCAGCTGACGGCGGCGCTCGAATCGGCCCGTACGGGGGCCAGGTTCGCGCTGGTGGGCGCGTTGTCGGCGCAGCTGGGGCAGGGGGACGGGATCACGGCGCCGGTCGAGCTGGACGCCGGGCTGATCGTCTCCCGGCGGGTCTCGCTGCGCGGCTTCTCGGTACGGGACCACCACGACCTCGTGCAGGAGTGGACCGAGGAGTTCGGGCGCGGGCTGCGCGACGGCACGCTGATCTTCGCGCACAGCCGCCTGCGGGGCCTGGACCAGGCGCCGCAGGCGCTGCGCGAACTCGTGGCAGGCGGCCACACCGGGTCGGTGCTGGTCGAGCTGTGAGCTCCGTGCGGCCCGCCGGGGGGCGGGCCGGGCGGCAGCCGGCGGGGCCCGCCCTGACCGGGCCCCGCCGGCACCCGGGCGCGGCGGCCGTCACTACGACGATGACGACGACGATGACTACTCGGGCAGCGGGGGCTCGGACAGCGG
>NZ_JBEYUN010000033.1:0-49822 GCF_040643545.1 Streptomyces sp. NPDC047117
GGCCGGGCGGTGAGCACCCAGCTCGGGCCCGTTCCCGTCCTCCTCTGGCGGACGGCCGAGCGTTTCCGTGACCGGCCGCCTCGTCGTTTTCAGAGCGTGAAGAACGCCGCCACCAGCAGCGCAACCCCGGCGAGACCGATGCCCCACGCCGTCCGCCGCATACGCAGGCCCCCCGCCACTACGAGGGAAGCCAGCAGCAGCGCGCCGCCCAGCGGCACCCACGCGTACAGGATTCCGCCGGGACCCGTACGCACCGCGCGCTCCGTGTCCGGCTCCACCGTGACCTCGACCCGCTGGCCCTTCTCCGGTGCCGCCGTCTCCGCGAGCACGACCTTCGCCCGGCGCTGCCCGTCCCCGCCCGTCGGTACGTAGGGACCCCAGCAGCGGTCGTCGTCGCATCCCGCGACCGTCATCGTGCCGCGCTCCTTGGCCTGCACGAGCATCGCGTACTGCGCCGTGTTCCACGACGTCCATGCGCCGGCCACCAGCAGCAGCAGCGCGAGCAGCGCCATCAGCGTGTTCTTCAGCACGAGCAGCAACCCGAAGGCGCTCTCGCCCGCCCGCCGGGTACGGCTGCGCTTCTTGGTCCCTGTCGTACCTGTCCTGGACATGGCGGTGATCCTTGGCCATGCGAGTACGCGCGGTCAACTCGATCAGAACGGTTCGTCAGACGTCGTCCCGAGCTGTCCCGCTCAGGAGTTGTAGGCGGATTGCGCCCGTTCCAACCCCTCTGTGACCAGCGCTTCCACCGCGTCCGCCGCGCGGTCCACGAAGTAGTCCAGCTCCTTGCGCTCCGCCGACGAGAAGTCCTTCAGGACGAAGTCCGCGACCTGCATCCGCCCCGGCGGCCGCCCGATGCCGAACCGCACGCGGTGGTACTCCGCGCCCATCGACTTCGTCATCGACTTCAGGCCGTTGTGCCCGTTGTCGCCGCCGCCCAGCTTCAGCCGCAGCGCCCCGTAGTCGATGTCCAGCTCGTCGTGGATCGCCACGATCTGCTCCACCGGGACCTTGTAGAAGTCCCGCAGCGCCGTGACCGGGCCGCCCGACAGGTTCATGTACGACGACGGCTTCGCCACCACGACCCGGCGGCTCATCGGCCCCGGCGGACCGATCCGGCCCTCGACCACCTGCGCCCGCGCCTTGTGCGCCTTGAACCGGCCACCCATCCGCTCCGCCAGCAGATCGGCCACCATGAATCCCACGTTGTGCCGGTTGCCGGCGTACTCGGGGCCCGGATTCCCCAGACCCACCACCAGCCACGGCCCCGCCGTGCCCTCACTCACAGCTGCACTCCTGTACGTAAGAAAAACCGCCGCCCCGCTCGCAACGAACGGGACGGCGGCGGAAGAACCGGTGACGGCGACCGTCGGAACGGACGGCCGTCAGAGGCGGTCCGAGGCTCAGGCCTCGGCGCCCTCCTCGGCCTCGCCCTCGCCCTCGGCGGGGGCCTCGGCCTGCGCGGCCACGACCTGCAGCACGATGGCGTCGTCCTCGACGTCCAGGGAGACGCCCTTGGGCAGCTTGATGTCCTTCGCCAGGACCGACTGGCCGGCGTCCAGACCCGAGATGTCGGCGGTGACCGACTCGGGGATGTGGGTCGCCTCGGCCTGGACCGGCAGGGTGTTCAGGACGTGCTCGAGCAGGTTGCCGCCCGGGGCCAGCTCGCCCTCGGTGTGGATCGACAGCTCGACGTTGACCTTCTCGCCACGGCGGACCAGCAGCAGGTCGACGTGGTTGATGATGCCCATGCGGAGCGTGGCACGCTGCACGTCCTTGGGGATCACCAGCTCCTGCTTGCCGTCGACGTCCAGGCTGATCAGGACGTTCGAGTTCTTCAGGGCCATCAGCGTGTCGTGGTGCGGCAGGGCCACGTGGCGCGGCTCGGAACCGTGACCGTAAATAACGGCGGGAACCTTGTCCTCACGACGCAGACGACGGGCGCTGCCCTTGCCGAACTCGGTACGCAGCTCGGCGGAAATCTTCACCTCGGCCATGGTGCACTCCTCGTAGTACTTTTTCGGATCTGACGACCGTCACCCGGCCCACGACAGACCTGCTACGAAGAGCGCGTCGATAACGGAGCCCCGTACGTATGAGTACGGCCTCCCTCGCCGAGCAACTCGATGAGTCTACCCGGCGGGGAGGCCGCCCAGGAAATTGATCTCTAGCGCCTTCCGGCGCGGGTGATCTGCGGGAGCTCCGCGTGGAAGCCCCGGTTAAACCGGAAATCAGCTCACTGCTCCTCGAAGAGGCTGGTCACCGAGCCGTCCTCGAAGACCTCCTGGATCGCCCGCGCGATCGTCGGCGCCATCGACAGCACCGTGATCTTGTCGAGCTCCAGCTCACCCGGCGTCGGCAGGGTGTTGGTGAACACGAACTCGCTCACCTTGGAGTTCTTCAGGCGGTCGGCGGCCGGGCCGGACAGGATGCCGTGCGTCGCCGTGACGATGACGTCGGCCGCGCCGTTCGCGAACAGGGCGTCGGCGGCCGCGCAGATCGTGCCGCCGGTGTCCACCATGTCGTCGACCAGGACGCACACGCGGTCCTTCACGTCACCCACGACCTCGTGGACCGTGACCTGGTTCGCCACGTCCTTGTCGCGCCGCTTGTGCACGATCGCCAGCGGGGCGTCCAGCCGGTCGCACCAGCGGTCGGCCACCCGCACGCGGCCGGCGTCGGGGGAGACCACCGTCAGCTTGTTCCGGTCGACCTTGGCGCCCACGTAGTCCGCCAGCACCGGCAGCGCGAACAGGTGGTCCACCGGGCCGTCGAAGAAGCCCTGGATCTGGTCGGTGTGCAGGTCCACCGTGACGATGCGGTCCGCACCCGCCGTCTTCAGCAGATCCGCCACCAGGCGGGCCGAGATGGGCTCGCGGCCGCGGTGCTTCTTGTCCTGACGGGCGTAACCGTACGACGGGATGACCACCGTGATGCTCCGCGCGGAAGCGCGCTTCAGAGCATCGATCATGATCAGCTGTTCCATGATCCACTTGTTGATCGGAGCCGTGTGGCTCTGAATCAAAAAGCAGTCCGCGCCACGCGCCGACTCCTGGTAGCGGACGTAGATCTCACCGTTCGCGAAGTCGAACGCCTTCGTCGGGACCAGGCCGACACCCAGCTGGTGAGCAACCTCCTCCGCCAGCTCGGGGTGGGCGCGGCCGGAGAAGAGCATCAGCTTCTTCTCGCCGGTCGTCTTGATCCCGGTCACAGCAAATCTCCTTGCCAAGCTGTCAAACATGAGGGCGCGGGGGGTGCGCCGTCCACGTTGCGTGCGCTTATCACGGTACGCCCCGCACGGCGCACCCGTTGCCCGGTCACTGCTCGTCCTTGCTCTCCTGGCGAGCAGCCGAAGCGGCCTGCGCGGCGGCGCTTCCCGGTCGCTTGCGAGCGACCCAGCCCTCGATATTCCGCTGCTGTCCACGCGCGACAGCCAGCGAACCCGGGGGCACATCCTTGGTGATCACGGAGCCCGCCGCGGTGTACGCACCGTCCCCGATCGTGACAGGAGCCACAAACATGTTGTCCGACCCCGTCTTGCAGTGAGATCCCACTGTCGTGTGGTGCTTCGCCTCACCGTCGTAGTTCACGAAGACGCTCGCCGCACCGATGTTGGTGTACTCACCAATGGTCGCATCCCCCACATAGGACAGATGCGGCACCTTCGTGCCCTCGCCGATCTTCGAGTTCTTCATCTCGACGTACGTGCCGGCCTTCGCCTTCGGCCCCAGCTCCGTACCCGGCCGCAGATACGCGTACGGGCCCACGCTCGCCCCCGGGCCGACCTTCACCCCGTCCGCCACCGTGAACGACACCACCGCGCCCTCGCCGACCGTCGTGTCCGACAGCCGCGACTGCGGGCCCACCTCGGCGAACGCGCCGACATGCGTCGCACCCAGCAGCTGCGTACCGGGGTGCACCACCGCGTCCGGCTCGAACGTCACCGCAGCGTCCAGCCACGTCGTCGCCGGGTCCACGACCGTCACACCGCTGAGCATCGCCGCTTCCAGCAGCCGGTCGTTCAGCAGCCGGCGCGCCTCCGCCAGCTGCACGCGGTTGTTGATGCCCAGGATCTCCCGGTGATCGTCCGCGACCGCCGCACCCACCCGGTGCCCGGCCTCCCGAACGATCCCCAGCACGTCGGTGAGGTACTCCTCGCCCTGGCTGTTGTCCGTCCGCACCTTGCCCAGCGCGTCGATCAGCAGCCGCGCGTCGAACGCGAACACGCCGGAGTTGATCTCCCGGATCGCGCGCTGCGCGTCGGTGGCGTCCTTGTGCTCCACGATCGCGGTGACCGCGCCGGTGGCCTCGTCCCGCACGATCCGTCCGTACCCGGTCGCGTCCGGCACCTCCGCGGACAGCACCGTGACGGCGTTGCCGTCGGCGGCGTGCGTCTCGGACAGTGCCTTGAGGGTCGCGCCGGTGAGCAGCGGGGTGTCGCCGCACACGACGACCACGGTGCCGTCCAGCTCCACACCCGGTGCGCCGGCCTCGCCGGAACCGCCGGAGGTCAGCTCCTCCAGCCCCATCCGGACGGCGTGCCCGGTGCCGTTCTGCTCGTGCTGCACCGCCGTGCGAACGCCCGCGTCGATCTCGGCGAGATGCGCGGTGACCTGTTCGCGGGCGTGGCCCACGACCACGACGAGGTGCTCGGGGTCGAGCTCACGGGAGGCGGAGACGACGTGGCCGACGAGGGAGCGGCCGCAGATCGCGTGCAGGACCTTCGGGGTCGCCGACTTCATGCGGGTGCCCTCACCCGCTGCGAGAACGACGACGGCGGCCGGGCGGTTGGCGCTCACGGGGATGCCCTTCGGCTTCTTGGCTACTTCGGGTGGTGGACACCCGAAGGATACCGGTGCGTATTGCAGCCGAAACGCGGACGGGTCCCGACGTGTCCGTCGGGACCCGAACCGAGCAGTGTTGTTCCCTGCTCCCCTGCCAGGACTCGAACCCGGACATAGGGCACCAAAAGCCCCAGTGCTGCCAATTACACCACAGGGGATAGCAACCAAGATCAAACCAGACATCGTTCCGGCTGATCCCGTTCAGCACCCAACACTATGCCGTACCACCCGCCTTCCACGCGACGGTATGGGTCGGCGCCCTGTCCCACCCGTACCACGGGACGCCGGCGGTAGTCGGCGTCCACGTTCCCGGGGGCGCGGGAAAGCCGCAGGTATCGGTCCGTAACGGACGGGTCGCAGGGTGGTGGCCGTGGCCGGAAAACGGTGGCGGGCGCCCGTAGGGTGGGCGGTATGACCACGACGGGGGTAAGGGACGCCGGGGGCGTCAGGGGTGCGCCGCACAGCGGGCCGTGGTGGTGGGAACGCCGCCGCGGCGCCGTGCTGGACGTGTTCCTGGCGGTCGCCTCGACGGTGGAGTGCGTCTTCGAGGGGGTGCAGTTCGCCGAGGAGTCCCGGCTGCCGATGGCGGCGGGAATCGTGCTCGGACTGCTGGTCGGCCCGGTGCTGCTGGTGCGCCGCAAGTGGCCGATTGTCGTCGTACTGGTCTCGATCGCGGTGTCCCCGGCGGAGCTGGGCGGGCTGCTGACGGTCGTGGGCCTCTACACGCTGGCGGCGTCGGACGTGCCGCGGCGGTTCACGGTGCTGCTGGCGGGAATGTCCGTCGTCGGCACGCTGATCATCACGAGCCTCAACATGGCGCAGGACGTGGCGTCGCAGGAGGACTTCGACCCGCCGTGGTGGTTCGTGCCGCTGTCGTCGGTGGCGCTGGGCCTGGTCCTGACGGCACCGCCGGTGCTGATGGGGCTGTACGTGGGGGCGCGGCGCCGGCTGGTGGAGAGCCTGCGGGAGCGCGCGGACGGCCTGGAGCGGGAGCTGATGCTGCTCGCGGAGCGCGCCGAGGAGCGCGCGGAGTGGGCGCGCAACGAGGAGCGGACGCGGATCGCGCGCGAGATGCACGACGTGGTGGCGCACCGGGTGAGCCTGATGGTGGTGCACGCGGCGGCGTTGCAGGCGGTGGCGCTGAAGGACCCCGAGAAGGCGTCGCGGAACGCGGGCCTGGTGGGGGACATGGGCCGGCAGGCGCTGACGGAACTGCGGGAAATGCTGGGGGTGCTGCGTACGGGGGAGGGCGCGGCGGCGTCGGCGCGGGTGTCGGACGAGCCGGAGCGCCTGGTGGCGGTGGCGTCCAAGGTGTCGCGGGTGCCGCAGACGCCGGAGCCCGCGGGACCGGCGGACGCCGGGGCCGGCGGGGCGGCCGCGGGCGGTGCGCCGGGTGCGGTGCGGGCGCGCGCCGAGGCGGGCCGCGCGGCGTCCGGGCCGGCGGAGAGCGAAGGGGAGGGGCCGTCGCTGGCGGAGGTGGCGGCGCTGGTGGACCAGTCGCGCGCCGCGGGCACGGTGGTGGAGCTGTCGGTGGACGGGGAGCCGGGGGCGTACGGGCCGGGGGTGGAGCAGACCGCGTTCCGTGTGGTGCAGGAGGCGCTGACGAACGTGCACAAGCACGCGCCGGGGGCGGCGGTGCGGGTGCGGCTGGCGCACCGCGAGGGGGAGGTCGCGGTGCAGGTGGAGAACGGTCCGTCGGCGCGCGGCGCGGCGGACGCCGGCCTGCCGAGCGGGGGCAACGGCCTGCTGGGGATGCGTGAGCGGGTGACCGGGCTGGGCGGGGTGTTCGTCTCGGGCCCGACGGACGCGGGCGGTTTCCGGGTGTCGGCGGTGCTCCCGGCGGGCGAGGCGCCGCAGCCGTAGCGAGAACGGGGCCGCCCAGCGGCGGCCCGTACGGCGTGGCGTTGGCCCCTCTCCCGGGGCCGGTCCAGGTGTCGCGGGGTCAGTCCGTGGCGACCGTCAGGCGGGTGGGGCGGCTGCCGAGGACGAGGGTGCCGAGGGCCTGGTCGAGGTCGTGGCCGAGGTACCAGTCGCCGGTGTGGTCGAGGCTGTAGACCCGGCCCTGTGCGTCGATGGCGAGGGTGGCCTGGCTGTCGGCCTCGCGGCCGAGGGGGGCGACCTGGGTGTCCAGCGCGCGGCCGAGGTCGCCCAGCGTGCGGGCGAGGTGGATGCCGTACAGCGGGTCGATCTCGAAGGGCGTGGGCGCGATGTGCCGGCCGGGGCCGGGCGCGCTGATGCGCAGGGTGCCGAATTCGGCCCAGGCCTCGACGGCGGCGGGGAAGACGGTGTGCCGGTGGCCGCCGGGCGAGGTGTGCTCGCGGAGGGCGTCGGCCCAGCGTTCGGCCTGCTTGATGTCCCAGCGGCCGGGCTGCCAGCCGGCTTCCTGCAGGGCGGCGTCGACGGCGACGGGGAAGCGCGTGGTGTCGCCGGCGGCGCGGTCGTACGCGGTGGTGGCGGGGGTGGAGGGGGTCATGGTGCGGTTCAGCTCCCTGCCGAGGCGAAGCCGACGGGCATGACGCCGAAGAAGGCGAGGAGCGCGTCGCAGGAGCGGCAGGGTGCCGCGTAGTGGCCGTGCTGGGGGTCGCCGTCCTCGCGGATGTGGCGGGCGGTGAGCTTGGAGTGCTTCAGGGAGCGGCGGGCCTCACCGTTGGTGAGGGGCTTTTTGGACTGCCGTTTGGAGCGGTTGGCCTCGACGGCGGTGAGGTGCCGGGAGAGCAGGACGGCTTCGGGACAGCGGCCGGTGAAGCGCTCGCGCTGAGCGGTGCTGAGGGTGTCGAGGAAGTCCTGGACGAGCGGGTGGAGCGTGGGCGGCTGTTCGGACTTGCTCGCGGTGCAGGTGAGGGTCTCGCCGCGGACGGACAGGGCGGCGGCGACGGTGGGGAGGATGCCGTCGCGGCGGTGCCGGAGTATGGGCGGTCCGTCGTGGTCGGCGGTGCTGCTCCAGCCGATCCTGGGATCGCCGGCGGGGTGCGCCGGCGTCGGTGCGGTGTGCTCGTCCGCGGTCCGCTCTTTGGACTGTGCGGTGGACTGTGCGGTTGTGCTCATGCGGTGCTTTCCCTCCCTGCATCCCCCCGTCTGCGGGGGTCAGCCTGCCAAACGCGCTGGGTGTTGCGGAAGTCGGGCTTGCCGTGCGGGTGTCACTGGTCGGTGACAGTCCTTGTCACCGGTCCGTGACAGTCGGCCGGTCGGGGGTGTGCCAGTACGGGTGTACGGGCCTGCCGCGACCGGCCGACGGGCGCCCGTCGGCCGGTCGCCGCGGGTGGCCGGGGGCGGGGGCGGGGGTTGCCGTACCGCTTAGGCTGTGCGGCAGTAGCCAGTTCCAGCCAGGGGGCATCCGCCATGACGACAGGTCCATTCAGTGGGCTGGGGGTACCGCCCAGCCGCCAGGCTGGGGGACATGCCGCGCCACCGAACACGGCCTACGCCGGGCAGGTCGTGCACTTCCCGGACCCGGTGCGGGCGGCGCGCTTCCCGAGGGGCGTGCGGATGGACGGGAACGGGTTCCCGGACTTCTCGCCGTACGCGCGCGCTGCGGCGGAGATCGCCGAGCCGCCGGACGGTTTCGGGGTCGACGAGCTGCGGCTCACGGACTTCGTGTCGGCCAATGCCGCGCTGCACGCCGAGGGCCACGAGCTGTGGGAGGACGTGCCGTCGGTGGCGACGCCGCACGGCTGGACCTGGGACCACGTGGCGGGCACCCGGCGGCTCCAGCTGGTGCCGGTCGAGGTGAAGGCGCTGCTGCGGCACCACGGCGGACTGACGACGGCGGCGGTGGACCACGAGAAGCGCGGCACGCGGCCCCTTCAGGAGACGCGGCCCGCGCACTTCGGACTGCCGTACCGCGACGTGTCGGTGACCGAGGACGCGGTGCTGCAGGCCGAGGAGGCGCTGGGGTACCGCCTGCCGGGCGCGTACCGGGCGTTCCTGAAGGCGGCGGGCGGGTGCGCGCCCGTGGGCGCCGCGCTCGACCCGGAGCTGGGACTGCTGGTGGACCAGCCGTTCTTCACGGTGCGGGACGACGCGGCCGTGAACGATCTGGTCTACGTGAACAAGTGCCTGCGGGACCACTTCACGAAGGACTATCTGGGCGTCGGGTTCGTCCAGGGCGGCGTGATCGCCGTGAAGGTGAAGGGGGACGCGGTCGGGTCGGTGTGGTTCTGCGCGTACGACGACGCGCGGGACCGGGACGGCTGGACGGTCCAGGAGCGGGTGG
Source organism: Streptomyces sp. NPDC047117 (assembly GCF_040643545.1). Lineage (NCBI taxonomy): Bacteria > Bacillati > Actinomycetota > Actinomycetes > Kitasatosporales > Streptomycetaceae > Streptomyces > Streptomyces sp. NPDC047117. The sequence continues at coordinate 9,058 of NZ_JBEYUN010000033.1, forward strand.
AGCGGCTGCTGTTGCCGTGCGGCGCGGACTTCGACGAGTTCCTGGAGCGCCTCGCGGGCAATCCGCCGGAGCTGGAGACCGTGGCGAACCTGATGGTGGACGGCGGCTTCGCGCACGCCGTTCCGGTGGAGGGGTGAGGCGCGATGGTGACGTTCGCGCAGGCGCAGGAGCGCGCGGAGCGCTGGGTCAACGGCGAGGTGCCGGCGTACCAGCAGCGTGAGGTGCGGGTACGGGAGTTCGACCTGGGCTTCGTGGCCTGGGCGGAGGACCGCGAGGGCGGCCCGGTCGGGGACGGCGGCCGGCAGCGGCTGGTGATCGCCCGGGACAGCGGTGAGACGACGCTGTGGCCGGGGCTGCCGGTGGGTGAGGTGATCCGCCGGTACGAGGAGGAGTACGGCGCGGTGCCGGACGCCGCGCCGGCGCCCGAGGTGCCGCCGCAGCGCATCGATCTGGAGCAGACGTCGTTCCTGCTGACGCCGCCGGAGTGGCTCCAGGAGGCGGCGGACGCGATCGGCATCCCGGACCGGCGGTCGGGCGCGGAGCCGGCGGGGACACAGCCGTCGGCGGCCCAGCCTGCCGCCGAGCCGGTTGCTGAGCCGTCGGCTGCTGAGTCGCCTGCTGCTGAGCCTTCGGCTGAGCCGGCTGCCGCTGAGGCGTCGTCGGCTGTGACGCCGCATGCCGAGCCGCCGGCTGCCGCTGCCGTGCCGCCGCCCGCTCAGCCGCCGGCCGCGCCTGTCGCGCCTCCGGCGCCTCCCGCGCCGCCTGTCGCGCCGGAGCCGCAGCCGGTGACGGCGGCGGAGCGGGGCCCGGAGGAGTCCGTCGCGCCGGCTTCCGGCGCGCCTGCCGCGCCTTCCTGGGAGGGCACGGACATCACCGCGGACGACGAGGCCGACGACCGGTCGGTGGGGCTGCCCGCGACGGTGTTCGCGCCGCAGCTGGACATGGAGGAGGGCGCGGCCGCGGAGTCGGACCGGCCCTCGGTGCGCCCGGACGCCAAGACCGAACTGCTGCCGGGCGGCAGCAACCTGCCGCGCACCGCGGTCGCGCCCGCCATCGAGGACCCGCACGCCGCGGCTCCCGGAGCCGGCCCGGTGCTCTCGGAGCTGCCGCCGCCGTCCGGCCCGCCCGTGACGCACCTGCCGCCGCCCCCCGGGGCGGCCCCGGCGCCGGGCCCGAGTGCGCCGCCGCCCGCCGCCCCCGATATGCCGCCGCCCGCTGCTCCTGGGACGCAGCACCCCGCCGCGCCCGGTGCGCCGCCGACCGCAGCCCCTGATGTGCCGTCACCTGCGGCTCCCGGTATGCCGCAGTCCGCTGCGCCCGGTACGCCGCCGCCTCCCGGTGTCCCCGGGGCCGGCCGGCCGTCGCCCGCCGAGATCGCGGACGAGGCGACCGACAAGGCCGAGATCACCCCGCACGACCCCGGTACGCCGTCGGCGCCGCCCGCCGGCCCGGCGGGCGGGTACGTGCCGACGCAGCTGGTGTCCCAGCTGGACCCGAATGCGGCGGGGCCCGCCGGCCCCCCGGACACGGCGGACGGCGCGCAGACGCCGCCTCCGGGCGCGCCCGGTGCCCCCGCAGGGCCCGGCGCCCCCGCTGTGCCTGCTGCCCCCGGCGCTCCGGGTGGGGGCGTGCACGCGGCCGCCACGATGCTGGCCGACGGCGCGTCACTGGGCGGCAACCCCGCGGCCGGCCGGGCCGGTGGCGGCACGCCGCCGCCTCCCTCGCCGCCCGGTACGCCCGGCGCGGCGGGTCCCGGTACGCCTCCGCCGCCGCCCCCGGCTCCCCACACGCCGCCGCCGGCCGTTCCGGCCGCTCCCGGCGCGCCCGGTGGGGGCGTGCACGCGGCGGCCACGATGCTGGCGAGCCCCGGTACGCCCCCGCCCGGCCCCGGTGCGCCGCCCGCAGGGCCCGGTGCGCCGCCGCCCGCGCCGCCCGTGGGACAGCACCCCGGTGCGCCCGCCGGGCCGGGCGCGTACGGCTATCCGCAGGCGCCGACCGGTCAGCCGACCGTCGGCCCCGGCTACATGGCCGTGCTGCGGTACCGCGCGCCCGACGGCTCCGAGCAGCAGATCATCCGGCGTTCGGCGCCCGGTACGCCGCATCCGGAGTGGCAGATCCTGCACGAGCTGCGCGGCCTGAACGTGCCGCCGCAGCAGGTGCTGGAGCTCCACACCGAGCTGGAGTCCTGCGACCTGCCGGGCGGTTACTGCGCCCGGATGATCCGCGAGACCTGGCCGCAGGTGCGGATCAGCCACACCGCCGCGTACGGCCACGACCACGCCTCGCGGCAGCAGGGCGTACGGCATCTGGTCGAGCACCAGGGCGAGCTGCACCAGGTGGCGGACGGCCCGGCCCGGCCGGCTCCGGTGCGGGTGCCGCTGCCGCACCCGTCGCAGATCCAGCCCGTGCCGCCGGCACCGCCGCAGGTGATCGGCCAGGAGCTCGAGCAGGCGTTCGGGCCGCAGGGGGTGTTCCGCTTCGACCAGCGGGCGGTCTCCCGGCAGGGCGTGCCCGACGTCGTGGCGCAGACCCTGGTGTGGGCCGGTGTGCCGGTCGATTTCGGCCCGTTCTTCTGGGGGCAGGCGCAGCCGGGCCGGCCGGTGCCGACGCTGGCCGAGCTGGCCCAGGAGCGCGGCGTGCAGCCGGCTCCGGATGCGGGCTCGTACCTGGTGATGGGCACGGACTTCGGCCGTCAGCTGTGCGTCCAGTACGGCACGGCGCACATCGTGGCGGTGCCGCTGGAGGCCGGCCCCGGCGGGCAGGCGGCGACGCCGCAGTTCGTGAACACCGGGCTGCCCGAGTTCGTGCGCTGTCTGGCGATGCTGGGCCGGATGTGGCGGCTGCGGTACGGGCTGAACCCGGAGCAGGCGGGCCGCTGGACCACGGACTTCCAGGTGCAGCTGGCGGCGCTGGACCCGGCGGCGCTCGGCTCGCCCGAGACCTGGTGGTCGGTCCTGCTGGAGCAGATGTGGGACGGCCTGCTGTAGGCGGTACGGCCCGGTCCCGCCGCGGGGGAGTGTCCCCCGTACGGCGGTGACGACGTGTCATACGTGGCGCTCGACCTGCGAGGCGGGTCGGGCGCCACGATCATGCCGGTATGGCCCCTCCGTCGCTGCCGCAGCCGAGCTCGTCGACGCTGTACCGCGGCGGGCGTGCGCGGCGCCGCCGTGAGCGGTCCTGGCCGCGGCGGATCGCGCTGCTGGTGACGGTGCTCGTGCTGCTGGCCCTCGCGCTGGCGGTCGCGCTGTTCTTCTGGGCGGGCGGACAGCTGCGCCAGATGGACGCAGTGAGCGGCTACTCGGGGCGGCCGTCCTCCGGCAAGGGCACGAACTGGCTGCTGGTCGGTTCCGACACTCGGCGCGATCTGTCCCCCCGGCAGCAGCAGGAGCTGCACGTGGGCCATGACGCGGGGCGCAACACCGATACGGTGATGCTGCTGCACTACGGGGACAGCGGGCCGTATCTGGTGAGCCTGCCGCGGGACAGCTATGTCACGGTCCCCGGGCACGGCAAGAACAAGATCAACGCGGCGTACGGGATCGGCGGCGCGAAGCTGCTCTCGCGCACCGTCGAACAGGCCACGGGCCTGCGCGTCGACCACTACGCCGAGGTCGACTTCCTCGGCCTGGTCCGGGTCGTGGACGCGCTCGGCGGGGTCCGGCTGTGCCTCGACGCGCCGTTGAAGGACGAGAAGTCGGGCGCGGACTTCCCGGCGGGCTGCTCGCACATGAACGGCGTGCAGGCGCTGGCGTACGTACGGGCCCGTTACAGCGATCCACGGGGCGATCTGGGACGCGTGCAGCGGCAGCGGGCACTGATCAGCGCGGTGTCGGCGCGGATGCTCGGCCCCGGAGTGCTGCTGAACCCCTTCCGGGTGGTGCCGGCGCTCGACGCGGCACTGGCGGCGCTGCGGGTGGACGACCGTACGGGCGTGGTGGACCTGACGCAGATGGGACTGTCGATGAAACAGGTGGCGGACGGCTCGGGGAAGGCCGTGACGGTGCCGGTGACCGGCCCCGGCGAGCAGATCGCGGGCGCGGGGGACGTGCTCGTGTGGGACGAGGAGAGGGCCCGGCGGCTCTTCCGTGCCGTGCGCGCCGACGAGCCGATTCCGACTTCTGCCGAAAAGTGACGCATCCTTGGGCAGGGATAGGTGCGGAGTGTCGCGTTATGGGTGCTTCGGACGGATCAACAAAGATGTGCGCCGGACCACGTCACTGTCGGAGAGGGGCTTTGAGGGATGAGTGCATCGGTGTCGCCTCACGGGTTCGAGGTCGTACGAGGGCGTGGCTACCGTCCGGAGGACGTGGACCGCAGGGTCGAAGGGCTCTCGGTGGACCGCGACTCCTGCTGGGAGCGGGCGGCCCGCCTCACCGTGCTGGCCAACGAGATGACCGCGGAGCTGGAGCGGCTGCGCGAGTACCTCGCCCAGATGCCGCCCCAGACCTACGAATCCCTGAGTGAGCAGGCGCGGCTGATCCTGACCACGACGGAGTCCGAGGCGGAGCGGCTGCGCACCGAGGCGGCGTCGACCGCCGAGCGGCTGCGGGACGAGGCGGCGGAGTACGCGCGGGAGCAGGGCGACGCCGCCGACACCTACGCGCTCGAACTGCACCGGGACACCGAGGACGCCGCGGTGCGCGCCGTGGAGGCGGCCGAGGCCGAGGCCGCTGCGGCGGTCGCGGCGGCCACCGACGAGGCCGAGGAGGTGCGCCAGGAGGCCCAGGAGGCGCTGCGCGAGATGCGCCGGCGCACCGCCGAGGTGCTGGAGGACCAGGAGAAGAGCCTGGCCGACAAGTGGGCGGCGGCCGAGCAGCAGCTGGCCGAGCAGGACGCGGCCATGGATCAGCGGGTCGCCGTCCTGGAGGAGCGCGGCGAGTCGCGCATCGTGGAGGTGCAGCGCTACTACGCCAAGATGGAGGAGACCGCGCGCGAGATCGACGAGGAGGCCGCGGCCCGCAGCGCCGATCTGATCGCGCGGGCCGAGGCCGAGGCCGCCCGCGTCGAACGCGCCACGGAGCGGACGCTGCGCGAGCACGAGGAACGCCGTGAGGAGCTCCGCTCCCACATGGCCCACGTACGCAGCAGCCTGGCCACCCTCATGGGCAAGGATCCGGACGCGGCCGAGCCGGAGCCGGACGCCGGCGGCACGGCGGACGCACAGGATTCCGGCCATGTGTACGACGTGACGGCGGACAGCCCCGAGGCCGTGCGCGAGCACACCGAAGAGACCCCGGCCGCGCAGCACGACACGGCCGAGGACGCCGGCCAAGAGGCGGCGCGAGAAGCTTCGTACGGTGCGGAGGCCGCGTACGACGCGGAGGCCGCTCACGGCGCGGAGACCTCGTACGGCGCGGCGTCGTACGAAGAGGGGCCCGCGCACGAGTCGTACGAGGAGGCCCCCGCGTACGAGGCCCCCGTGTACGAAGAGGCGCCCGCGTACGAGGGCAGCGCGGAGGCCGCCCCCGAGGCGGCCGCCGTCTCCGCCCCCGAGGAGGCGCCCGCCAAGCGTGGCGTGGACCCGGACGAGGAGGACACGCTCGAAACCGAGCTGCCGCGCACGGAGGGCTGAGGCCGCTGCCCCCGGAGCCGGCGGTCCGTCAGCTCTTCTTGGCGGGCGCGGCCTCCGCACCGTCCCGTACGTCCGTGTCGCGCACGTCTCCGTCCCGTGCGTCCGCGTGCACGGGGAAGCGGCGCGGTGCGAAGAGCAGCGCGACCAGCGCCAGGAGTCCGGCGACCGCCGCGCCGTAGTAGACGTGCTCGACGGTGACGTCCACGGCGCGGCGCAGGTAGTCGGCGGCGCGGTCGGTGAGCGCGCCGGCGTGTTCCAGGGCGCGGGACACCGCGTCCAGGCCGTCCGGCAGCCCGGCGCGGAGGTCGGCGGGCGCGTCCGCGAGCCGCCCGGCGAGGGTGGCGTTGGCGACGGCCCCGAAGAGCGCGGCCCCGACGGACTGGCCGACCTGGCGGCAGAAGAGGATCGAGGCGGTGGCCGTGCCCCGTTCGGCGTACCCGACGGAGGACTGCACGCCGATGATCAGCGGCAGCTGGAAGAGGCCGAGGGTGGCGCCCAGCGCGAGCGACAGCAGCGCAGGCTGCCAGGCCGCGCCCGGGTAGGGCAGCTGCGGGAAGGCCAGCAGGACGAGCGTGCTCGCGGCCATGCCGATGAGCGCGCAGGTGCGGATGCCGAGGCGGTTGTAGACGTGGCTGCTGAGCGCGGCGGCTATCGGCCAGCTCATGGTCATGGTGGACAGCACGAAGCCGGCCGCGATCGGGCCGAGGCCCAGTACCGCCTGCGCGTAGGTGGGCAGGAAGACGGTCGGGGCGACCATCAGCAGGCCGAGAGCGCCGAGCGCGAGGTTGACGGTGGAGATGGTGCGGCGGCGCCAGACCCAGCCGGGGATGATCGGCTCGGCGGCGCGGCGTTCGATGAGCACGGTGGCGGCCGCGCACAGGGCGCTGCCGCCCAGCAGGAGCAGCGAGGGCGTGGAGAACCAGGGCCAGGCGACGCCGCCCTGGACGAGCGCGGTCAGCAGCAGCCCGCCGCAGGCGAAGATGGCCAGCGCGCCGGGCCAGTCGATGACCGGGCGGGTCGTCCGCGTACGGCGCGCGGGGTCCTCGAAGAAGTGGCGCAGGACGAGCCAGAGGGCGAGCGCGCCGACCGGCAGGTTGACGAGGAAGATCCAGCGCCAGTCCGCGTACGCCGCGAGGAGGCCGCCGAGCGCGGGCCCGGCCACGGAGGAGGTGGCCCAGACGGTGGAGAGCTTCGCCTGTATGCGCGGCCGCTCCTTCATGGGGTACAGGTCGGCGGCGATGGTCTGCACGGTGCCCTGCAGCGCGCCGCCACCGAGGCCCTGCAGGACGCGGAAGGCGATCAGGGAGGCCATGTTCCAGGCACCCGCGCACAGCAGCGATCCGGCGAGGAAGATCACGATGCCGGTGACGAGGACGGGCTTGCGGCCGAAGGTGTCCGAGAGCTTGCCGTAGACGGGCAGGGTGACGGTGACGGCCAGCAGGTAGCCGGAGAAGAGCCAGGAGAAGACCGAGAAGCCGCCGAGGTCGCCGACGATCTGCGGGACGGCGGTGGCGATGATCGTGGAGTCCAGCGCGGCCAGCGCCATGCCGAGCATGAGGGCCGCGACGACGGGACCGCGGCGGGTGGTCGCGCCCCCGGGCCTGCGGGCCGCCTTCGTTGCCGATTCGGCCGTCCCCGCCGTCTCCGGTGCTGCCGCCGCGGTCCGCTCCGGGTCCGTACGTCCGCCGGCCCCGCTCGCCGTGCCGCCTCCACCGGTCCCGCCCACCGTGCCCCCTCCGCCGTATCCGTGTACGGGACACCATTCCACGCGGGCCCGGATTGCGGAACGGTGCTTCTCGTGCAACGAGACGGCCCGCGCATGCGACGAGACGGCCCGCGCACCGGAGCGGGCGACGGCGGAAAGGGGCGGGCCGGGGCGGACGGGTGCCGGCGGCCGGTACGACCGGTGGCTGTCGGCGGGCGGGCGTACCCTGGGAAACCCCGGCCCGCTCACCGCGCACCGGCTGCCGGCGTCACGTACGCCCCGTGCGTCGCGCCCAGCCCGCGGTAGGAAGCGGCCGGTCGTTCGCGTTGTCCGACTCCCTGGGACGGAAGCCTTTTCATGAGCCTGACAGGACTGCTCGACGCCGTCGTACGGGACCCGGCGCTGGCCGAAGCGGTCGAGGCCGCCGTCGACGGGCACCGCCGCCATGTGGACCTGGTCGGCCCGCCGGCCGCCCGCCCGTTCGCCGTCGCCGCGCTGGCCCGCGATGCGCGGCGCCCGGTGCTCGCGGTCACCGCGACCGGCCGGGAGGCCGAGGACCTGGCGGCCGCGCTGCGCTCTGTGCTGCCCGCGGACGGCGTCGTGGAGTACCCGTCCTGGGAGACCCTGCCGCACGAACGTCTCTCGCCCCGCTCGGACACCGTCGGCCGCCGCCTCGCCGTGCTGCGCCGCCTGACCCACCCGAGCGAGGACGACCCGGCCGCCGGCCCCGTCTCCGTCGTCGTCGCGCCCGTCCGTTCCGTACTGCAGCCGCAGGTCAAGGGGCTCGGCGAGCTGGAGCCCGTCGCGCTGCGCACCGGGCAGACCGCCGACCTCGGCGAGGTCGTCGACGGGCTCGCGGCCGCCGCGTACGCCCGCGTCGAACTGGTCGAGAAGCGCGGCGAGTTCGCGGTCCGCGGCGGCATCCTGGACGTCTTCCCGCCCACCGAGGAACACCCCCTGCGGGTCGAGTTCTGGGGCGACGACGTCGAGGAGATCCGTTACTTCAAGGTCGCCGACCAGCGCTCCCTGGAGATCGCCGAGCACGGTCTGTGGGCACCGCCCTGCCGCGAGCTGCTGCTCACCGACTCCGTACGGGAGCGCGCGGCGGCCCTCGCCGAGGACCACCCCGAGCTGGGCGAACTGCTCGGAAAGATCGCCGAGGGCATCGCGGTCGAGGGCATGGAGTCCCTCGCCCCGGTCCTCGTGGACGACATGGAGCTGCTGCTCGACGTCCTCCCGGCCGGCGCCATGACCGTGGTCTGCGACCCCGAGCGGGTCCGTACGCGCGCCGCCGACCTGGTCGCCACCAGCCAGGAGTTCCTCCAGGCCTCCTGGGCCGCGACGGCCGGCGGGGGAGAGGCGCCGATCGACGTGGACGCGGCCTCCCTGTGGGGCATCGCCGACGTCCGCGACCGCGCCCGTGAGCTGGGCATGATGTGGTGGTCGGTCTCCCAGTTCGCCGCCGACGAGGCGGGCGCCGACGACGGCGACACCCTCAAGCTCGGCATGCACGCCCCCGAGACGTACAGAGGCGACACCCAGCGCGCGCTGGCCGACACCAAGCAGTGGCTGGCCGACGGCTGGCGCACGGTCTACCTCACCGAGGGCCACGGCCCCGCGGCCCGTACGGTCGAGGTGCTCGGCGGCGAGGGCATCGCCGCCCGCCTGGACCCGGAACTGGCGGAGATCTCCCCGTCCGTCGTGCACGTCTCCTGCGGTTCGATCGACAACGGCTTCGTCGATCCGCAGCTGAAGCTCGCGGTGCTCACCGAGACCGACCTCTCGGGCCAGAAGGCGGCCGGCAAGGACGCCACGCGGATGCCGGCCCGGCGCCGCAAGACCATCGACCCGCTCACCCTCGAAGCGGGCGACTACATCGTCCACGAACAGCACGGCGTGGGCCGGTACATCGAGATGATCCAGCGCACGGTCCAGGGCGCCACCCGCGAGTACCTCCTCGTGGAGTACGCGCCCGCCAAGCGCGGCCAGCCCGGCGACCGCCTCTACATCCCCACCGACCAGCTGGAGCAGGTCACCAAGTACGTCGGCGGCGAGGCCCCGACGCTGCACCGGCTCGGCGGCGCCGACTGGACCAAGACCAAGGCGCGCGCGAAGAAGGCCGTCAAGGAAATCGCCGCCGACCTGATCAAGCTCTACTCGGCGCGGATGGCGGCGCCCGGCCACGCCTTCGGCTCGGACACCCCCTGGCAGCGCGAGCTGGAGGACGCGTTCCCCTACGCGGAGACGCCCGACCAGCTCACCACCATCGCCGAGGTCAAGGAGGACATGGAGAAGACGGTCCCGATGGACCGGCTGATCTGCGGCGACGTCGGCTACGGCAAGACCGAGATCGCGGTCCGCGCGGCCTTCAAGGCGGTCCAGGACGGCAAGCAGGTCGCCGTGCTCGTGCCGACCACGCTGCTCGTGCAGCAGCACTTCGGCACCTTCACCGAGCGCTACGGCCAGTTCCCCGTGAACGTCCGCGCGCTCTCCCGCTTCCAGACCGAGACCGAGTCCAAGGCCACCCTCGAAGGGCTCAAGGACGGCTCCGTCGACATCGTCATCGGCACCCACCGCCTGTTCTCCTCCGAGACCAAGTTCAAGGACCTGGGCCTGGTCATCGTCGACGAGGAGCAGCGCTTCGGCGTCGAGCACAAGGAGCAGCTGAAGAAGCTCCGCGCCAACGTCGACGTGCTGACCATGTCCGCGACCCCCATCCCCCGTACGCTCGAAATGGCGGTGACGGGCATCCGCGAGATGTCCACCATCACCACCCCGCCCGAGGAGCGGCACCCCGTCCTCACCTTCGTCGGGCCGTACGAGGAGAAGCAGATCGGCGCCGCCATCCGCCGCGAACTGCTCCGCGAGGGCCAGGTCTTCTACATCCACAACCGTGTGGAGTCCATCGACCGCGCGGCCGCCCGGCTGCGCGAGATCGTCCCCGAGGCGCGCATCGCCACGGCCCACGGCCAGATGTCGGAATCCGCCCTCGAACAGGTCGTGGTCGACTTCTGGGAGAAGAAGTCCGACGTGCTGGTCGCCACGACCATCGTCGAGTCCGGCATCGACATCTCCAACGCCAACACCCTGATCGTCGAACGCGGCGACAACTTCGGCCTCTCCCAGCTCCATCAGCTGCGCGGCCGGGTCGGCCGTGGCCGCGAGCGCGGCTACGCCTACTTCCTCTACCCGCCGGAGAAGCCGCTCACCGAGACCGCGCACGAACGCCTGGCGACCATCGCCCAGCACACCGAGATGGGCGCCGGCATGTACGTCGCCATGAAGGACCTGGAGATCCGCGGCGCGGGCAACCTCCTCGGCGGCGAGCAGTCGGGCCACATCGCGGGCGTCGGCTTCGACCTGTACGTCCGCATGGTCGGCGAGGCCGTCGCGGACTACCGCGCCTCCCTGGAGGGCGGCGTGGAGGAGGAGCCGCCGCTGGAGGTCAAGATCGAGCTGCCGGTCGACGCGCACGTCCCGCACGACTACGCGCCCGGCGAGCGGCTGCGCCTCCAGGCGTACCGCGCGATCGCCTCCGCCGGCACCGAGGAGGACATCAAGGCCGTCCGCGAGGAGCTGACCGACCGTTACGGCAAGCTGCCCGAGCCGGTCGAGAACCTCCTGCTCGTCGCGGGCCTGCGGATGCTCGCCCGGGCCTGCGGCGTCACCGACATCACCCTCCAGGGCTCCAACGTTCGCTTCGGCCCGGTCGAGCTGCGCGAGTCCCAGGAGCTGCGGCTGAAGCGGCTGTACCCGCGTACGGTCATCAAGCCCGCCACCCACCAGGTCCTGGTGCCCCGCCCGACCACCGGCAAGATCGGCGGCAAGCCCGTCGTCGGCCGCGAACTGCTGTCGTGGGTCGGGGAGTTCCTGACGTCGATCCTGGGGTCGTGACGAGGAGCGGGGAGTTGCTGACGTCGGCCCTGGGGTCGTGACGAGGGCCGGGAGTTGCTGGTCGGTCCTGGGGGCGTGACGAGGACCGGGGAGATCCTGACGCCGGCCTTGGGTCGTGGCGGGGCCGGCGGCGCGTGGCGGGGCCGCGGTCCCGCCGCCCGTCAGTCCTTGCCGGCCCGTTTGAGGAGGGTCAGGCCGCCCGCCTCGCCGTCCGGTACGTAGACCGTGCCCGGGTGGCGGTCGGCGGCCTCCGTGACGGCCTGCGGCGTGGTCCGCCCGTCGCGGAGCTGGACCGCGACGTAGTCCGGGGCTATGCCGCGGGTGTCACCTATCCAGTACACCGTCGTACGCCCGGTGAGGCGGCTGATGGGCCGGACGTCGGCCTCGACGGTCGCGCCGTCGGGGACGCGGGCGAGCAGCGCCTCGGCCTGGGCGACGGAGGCCGGTACGCGGTACGTGGCCGCTTCGGTGAGCCGGGCCAGCGGCAGCGACGTGGTCAGCGCGAGCGCGGCGGCCGCCGCCGCGGCCGGCAGGTGCGCGGCGTAACCACGCAGCCAGGGACGGCCGCTCGTACGGAACCGGGGCAGCGCGTCGATCAGCGCCAGGAAGACCACCGGCATCAGGACGGCGCTGTAGTGCCAGTCGGTGCCCCAGTAGTGGTCGTCGTGCGAGACGAACCGCCAGCCGATCGTCGGGACGGCGGCGAGCAGCAGCGGTGAACGCAGCGCCAGCAGGCCCGTCGTGGGCAGCAGGGTCCACAGCAGCGTGCGGACGGCCGTGTCCAGGGGGATGACGGGGGCCGGGCCGCCGTCGCCGCTGAGCTTGGTCCAGTAGTCGTACGAGCCGGCGCCGTTGAACGCGGGGATGATCACGCCGAGGGTGAGGGCGGTGGCGGCGAGCCCGAAGACGGCCAGCGCGATGCCCGCGGGCACCGCCCGCCGCGCCCGGATCACGATGATCACGCCGATGGCCGCCGCGGTCACCCCCAGGTCCTCCTTGACCAGGACCAGCGGTGCCGCCCAGCAGGCCGCCGCGGTCCACCGCCCGCGCACCACCGCTTCCAGCGCGAAGGCGATCAGCGGCAGCGCGAACGCGATCTCGTGGAAGTCGAAGTCGACGGCGCGCTGCAGTCCCCAGGACAGTCCGTACGCCGCACCGATCGCGAGCCCGGCGCGGCGGCCGAGCAGCCGGGCCGCGCACCGGGTGACGGGGACGGCGGACAGCGCGAAGAGCGCGGCCTGCGCCGTGAGCAGCGTGATGGGGGAGGGGAGCAGCCGGTAGAGCGGGGCGAGCAGGGCGAGGACCGGGCTGAAGTGGTCCCCGAGGATGTTCGCGCCCGGCCCCTTGAGATCCGCGACCGGCGCCCGGAGATGCGCGTAGGACCGTATGACCTGCTCGAATATCCCGAGGTCCCAGGAGATCGTGCCCAGGGTGCGGTAGCGCTGCACGGACAGCGTGGTGAACAGGGCGAAGAGGACGACGGCCGTCCAGTACGGGTCCAGGCGCGGGGCGCGGAGCGCGGCGGCCGCGCCGCGAAGGCGGCCCGGTCCGCGCCCGGGGCGGTCTTCGGCCGCGGCCGGGGTCCGGGTGCCGGCGTCGCCCGCCGCGGTGGCTGCGGCCGTTTCCATGCGGATCCTTACTCTGTCGACTTCCGAAAAGGTACTCGAAACCTTCGAATCGGACGGCTCGTCCTACACGTCGGACGGCCCGTGCTGCACGTCGGGCGGTTCGTCCTGCACGTCGGACGGTTCGCCCTGCACGTCGGACGGCTCGTCCTGCACGTCGGACGGCCCGTGCTGCACGTCGGACGGTTCGTCCTGCGTCGGACGGCCCGTCGTGCGGGGTGGCCGTCGTACGGTCACCCGGTGACGGCACGCGCCGCCGCGCTCCGCCGCCCGTCCTGCCTCAACCGAAGATTGGATGCCCCCTTGATACGGTCCGCGCTTCCCCTGCGCCGCGCCGCGCTCCCCGCTGCCGCCCTGGCCGCGACGCTCGCCCTGGCCGGCTGCACCCCGTCGGGCGGCTCTCCCCAGGGAGACGGACGGGGCAGCCCGGACGTTCCCTCGGTGACCGGCGAACCGGGCAGCGCGCTGTCGGGGCTCGGCTCGCTGACGGTCAAGGGCCGCGCCCCGAAGACCGGCTACGAGCGGGAGCGGTTCGGTACCGCCTGGGCCGACACCGACAGCAACGGCTGCCCGACGCGCGAGGACATCCTCAAGCGTGACCTGACGCGGGTGCGTTTCCAGGACGGGCACTGCAAGGTGGCCTCGGGCGAGCTGTCGAAGGATCCGTACACGGGGCAGCGGGTGTTCTTCCGGCGCGGCGACAGCCTGGTCGACATCGACCATGTGGTGGCGCTGTCGGACGCCTGGCAGAAGGGCGCCGGGCAGTGGCCGGCCGCCAAGCGGATCGCGCTGGCCAACGATCCGCTGAACCTCATCGCCGTCGGTGCCTCCGCCAACCGGCAGAAGAGCGACGGCGACGCGGCCACCTGGCTCCCGGCCGCCAAGAGCTACCGCTGCGACTACATCGCCCACCAGGTCGCGGTGAAGAAGAAGTACGGCCTGTGGGTCACCCGGGCGGAGAAGGCCGCGATGGGCAAGGTCCTCCGCACCTGCCCGGCCGAGAAGCTCCCCACCGGCGGCAACCCCACCGCGGCCCCACCCCGCTTCCACGCGAAGTAGCGTCCCCGGCCGCAGCCGCATGCCGGGCGGGTGCCCGGCGTGCGGCCTCGTCCCGCGTCCCTGCGCAGCAGGGGCCTCACCCCGCTTCCGCATGAAGCGGGGGAACGCACCGGGGCCCGGCCGTGGTGGCCGGGCCCCGTCGCGGAACTGCTCCGGGGGTTACAGCTTCAGCTCCCACTGGGCCGCGTCCAGCTCCAGGCCCGGCGCCACCTCGACGTCGAGGTTCTTCGCGGAGGCCGGGGCGTCGAAGGCGAACTCCACGGAGGCCGACTTGCCCGGCAGGATCTTGCCGGTGAAGCCCTTGCCGACCGAGCCGTCGAATATCTGCTCGGCGTTCTTGCCGTCCTCGCCGGCCCGCGCCTCGACCAGGGTCAGCGTGCTGTCGAACTTCTCCTTGCCCTTGTTCTCCAGCTGCACGGTGATCTTGTAGGCCTTGTTGCTGCCCTTGTGGCCGACGGCGAAGTCGTCGGGGCTGTACGAGGTGGCCTTGGAGACCGTGACGCTCAGCCCGCTGTCGTACTCGGCGGTGTCACCGGCGTGCAGCGCCTCGCCCTCCGAGCCGCTCGCGCCGCCCTCGGTGGCGGCGGCGTCCTCACCCTTCGTGCCGGTCTTCGGCTGCGCCGTGGACGTCTCCAGCGACTTGTTGATCTCGTCCACCGCGCCCTTGACCGCGGTGAAGGTGATCACTGCGCCGATCACCGCCGCCACCATCGCGGCGATGCCCAGCAGCAGGCCGGCGAGCGCGACCCCCTTATTGGTGGCCTGACCGCGCTTGACGCGGCTGCGGCCGACCAGGCCGAAGATCAGGGCCAGCAGACCGAGCGTGCCGGCGAGCCAGAACAGCAGCGGTATCAGGCCGGACAGCACGCCGATCACGCCGAGCACGAGGGCCGCGACACCCAGGCCGTTGCGCGCGGTCTGCGGCGCCGGGGCGCCCATCGGAGCCGGCGGACCGGGCGGGAACTGCATCTGCTGGGACATGGCTGTGGGTCCCTTCCGGGAGTCTCGATCGGTTCTGGCGAAGCGACCTGAAGGAGAAAGAGGAGAAAAACGGAGAGAGCGGAGAAAGCCGAGAAAGGTGGAGCAGGTACCGCGATGGCTCAATAACACCAGAGGCTGTGAACCGAGTCAACACGATTCACGGGAAAGTGTGTATTCACGCCGTGAAAGGGTTGGCGGTGGCGTCGTGGGTATGCTCGCTGACACAGGCGTCACAGCGCGCGACGGAGCGACGGGACGGGAGCCAGTCAGGTGCCGGACAACGCAACACCGGAGACCCCGGCGGAGACCCCGCTGGAAGCCGCGGTCGCGGCGGAGGTGACCGCTGCGGGCATCGCGCGCCTGGCAGGCGTGGGACGGGCCGCGGTCAGCAACTGGCGTCGCCGTCACGCCGACTTCCCCAAACCGGTCGGCGGGACGGAGGCCAGCCCCGCCTTCGCGCTGACCGCCGTCGAGCAGTGGCTGCGCGATCAGGGCAAGCTCGCCGAAGTCCCGCTGCGCGAGCGGGTGTGGCAGCAGGTCGCGGGCCACCCGGCCGGCGCCGCGGTCGCCCTGCGGCACGTCGGCGCCGTCCTCCTCCTCGTACGCGACCGCCCCGCCGTCTGGCGCGGGCTGGCCAGGGCCGGTGACGACGCCGAGCTGACCGGCCTCCTGCCGCCCGCCCTGGACGCCGTCCTGACCGCCCGGCTCGGCCCCGCCCACCCCGTCACCGGCCTCACCCGCGAGGCCCTCGCCCCCTCCAGCGCCCTGGTGCGGGCGGCGGCGGAGCTGGCCGAGGAGGCCGAAGGCGCGCCGCACGCCTACGAGTTCCTGCTCGGCCGCCACCTGGACGCCAACCCCCGGCAGTACACCCTCACCCCGCCCGGCCTCGCCGCCCTCATGGCCGAGCTGGCCGGCCCCGCCGCGGCCGTCCTCGACCCGGCGGCGGGCACCGGCACGCTGCTGCACCCCCTGCGGGAGCCCGCCGCCGGGGACGGCCCGGACGACGCGGCGCCCCTCGGCGAGGGACACACCCCACCCGGTACGGGCGGAGCGGACCGCGGCGGAGTCGGGGCGCCGCGGGGACCCGCCGCGCTGTACGGGCAGGAGTCCGACGCCGATCTCGCCGCGCTCACCGCCCTGCGCCTGGCCCTGCAAGCACCGGAGACCCGGGTCCGGGTGCAGGCCGCCGACACCCTGCGCGCCGACGCCTTCCCCGACCTGGCGGTCGACGCCGTCCTCAGCCACCCGCCCTTCAATGAGCGCAACTGGGGGCACGACACCCTCGCCTACGATCCCCGCTGGGAGTACGGCTTCCCCGCCCGCACGGAATCGGAGCTGGCCTGGGTCCAGCACGCCCTGGCCCGTCTCCGGGACGGCGGTACGGCCGTCCTGCTCATGCCGCCCGCCGCCGCCTCCCGCCGCTCCGGCCGCCGCATCCGCGCCGACCTGCTGCGCCGCGGCGCGCTGCGGGCCGTCATCGCCCTGCCCGCCGGCGCGGCCCCGCCGTACGGCATCCCGCTGCACCTCTGGGTGCTGCACCGGCCGGGCAGCGCCCCGCCGCCCGCCCCGCACCTCCTCGTCGTCGACACCGCCGAACTGGCCCCGGGCGGCCGCGACAAGCTCGACTGGCAGACGGTGCGCTCCACGGTCCTGGACGCCTGGCGGGCCTTCGACCACGCGGGTGGCATCGAGGAACGGCCGGGCGTACGGCGCTCGCTGGCCGCCATCGACCTGCTCGACGACGACGTCGACCTCGCCCCCGCCCGGCACCTCCCGCCGCCCGCCGCGGCCGGCGGCCCCGCCGAACTGGCCCGCGCGCACGAGGAGCTGACCGCGGCCCTCGCCCGTACGGCCGACCTCGCCCCGGCCCCCGCACCCGCCGGCCGGGCGGCGCCCGCGCGCTGGCCGCTGACCACCGTCGGCGAGCTGGCCCGGGCCGGCGCGCTGCTGCTGCGGGCCGGCGGACCCGGCACCGCGGCGCCGGGCGAGGGCCCCGTCCAGCTCACCGAGCACGACGTCATCGGCGGCACGCCGCCCTCCGGCACCCTCCCCGAACCGGGCACCGGCGACGCCCCCGAGGAGCCCGTCCTCCTCCGGGCGGGCGACGTCGTCGTGCCCGTGCTGGGCGGCGGGGCCATCGCCCGGGTCGCCGACGCCGCCACCGAAGGCGCGGCGCTCGGCCGGAACCTCTTCCTGCTGCGGCCCGACCCGGCCGCGCTGGACCCCTGGTTCCTGGCCGGGTTCCTGCGCGGCACCGCCAACAACCGCCAGGCCAGCAGCTACGCCTCCACCGCCACCCGGCTCGACGTCCGCCGCCTCCAACTGCCCCGGCTGCCCCCGGCCGAGCAGCGCGCGTACGGCGAACGCTTCCGGGCGCTCGCCGCCTTCGAGGAAGCGCTGCGGGACTCGGCCCGCCTGGGGGAGCGGCTGACGCAGGGCCTCTACGACGGCCTGACGGACGGTTCCCTGCCGCCGGGGTGAGTCCACGGCAGGTTTTCGGGGCAGGCTCTCCGGGCACTCGGCGTCTCCGTCCGGCGGCCGGGCGGCGGTTGTGACCGGACCGCGATGCGGTTCCGTACAACCCCGGCGGCAGTGTCGGTGTCGGTATATACGCTCGGAAAGACCCGCCCCGACAAAAACCGCCACGACGGCCATACCGACCAGGAGCAGCAATGCACGGCCCAGCCCCGGCTCCGCCGCCGCCCCGCCCCCTCCGGTTCGGTACGGCCGTGCTGCTCCGGGTGGTCCTCGTGGGCGTCGCCGTGCTCAGCCTCGGCATGCTCGCCTGGGTGGCGCTGCTGCGCGCCGCGCTGGTGCACCGGCGGCCGGTCGCCTGGTGGCTCTTCGGCGTGGACGCGGGCCTGGTCATGCCCCTGTTCGCCGTACTCGGTTCGGTGCCCGAGAACGACTGGCGCGGGGACGCCGCGATGGTGCTGATCCTCCTTCAGATGGCCGCCGCCGTCGCGTACTACCTCGCCGTCGACATCCGCGCCCGCGCCCGCTCCCTCGCGGCGTACCCGCCCGACCACAGCCGGACCACGCAGCCGCACGGGGCAGCCCCGTACGGCGCACCCGCGTACGGCATCCCCGCCCACGGGGCCCCGGCGTACGGGACACCTGCGTACGGAGCCCCTGCGTACGGCACAGCTGCGTACGGAGCACCCGGCGGCCCGGGCGCAACGGCAGCCCCGAACACACCGGCCGGATACGCCGCTCCGGCAACCGCCCCGGGAACCGGATACGCCGCTCCGGCAACCGCCCCGGGAACCGGATACGCCGCTCCGGCAACCGGTCACGCAGCTCCGGCCCGGCCGCAGCGCATCGAGCAGGTGCGGGCCGAACTGGACGAGCTGAGCGACTACCTCCGGCGGAGCGACGGCTCCCCGGGTAACGGCTCCGCGGGTGACGGCCGCGGGGGTCGGGAGCCGTACGAGGAGGGGAGGCCGTGAACGGCAGAGTCATCACCGGGCGGTACGAACTCTCCGCACTGCTCGGCCAGGGCGGCATGGGCCAGGTCTGGATCGCCTACGACCGCCGCCTGGACCGCCGCGTCGGCGTCAAACTGCTCCGCCCCGACCGGCTGGCCGGCGCCCCGGACGCCGAGGAGCTGCGCCACCGCTTCGCGCGCGAGTGCCGGGTGACCGCGCAGGTCGACCACCCGGGCCTGGTCACCGTGCACGACGCGGGCAGCGACGGCGACGACCTCTACCTGGTCATGCAGTACGTGGAGGGGGCCGACCTGGCGGACCACCTCGCCGAGCACGACCCGTACCCCTGGACCTGGGCGGTGTGCGTGGCCGCCCAGCTCTGCGCGGTGCTGGCGTCCGTGCACGCGGTACCGATCGTGCACCGCGACCTCAAGCCCCGGAACGTCATGGTCAAGGCGGACGGCACCGTCACCGTCCTGGACCTCGGCATCGCCTCGGCGCTGGACACCGACACCACCCGACTCACCCACACCGGCTCGCCCATCGGCAGCCCCGCCTACATGGCGCCCGAGCAGGCCATGGGCGGCACGGTCGGCCCGTACACCGACCTGTACGCGCTCGGGGTGCTGCTGCACGAACTGCTCAGCGGTTCCGTGCCGTTCGCCGGTTCCACGGCGCTCGGCGTGCTGCACCGGCATCTGTACGAGCAGCCGGTACCGGTGCGGCAACTGCGGGCCGACGTCCCGGCGGAGCTGGAGGCGCTGGTGCTGCGGCTGCTGGCCAAGGACCCCGAGCACCGCCCGGCCGACGCGCAGGAGGTGTACCAGGCGCTGGCTCCCCTCCTGCCCCGCGCGGGCGCGGGAGGCGGGACCGAAGGGGCCGGCGGGCTGCCGCTGCCCGTCGCGCCCATGGACCCGACCCGGCCCTTCCTGCTTCCGCACGCACCGTGGCCGGGACGGGCGGGCCGCCCGCCGGGCGCGCCCCGGGCGGCGGCCACGGCCGTGGCGACGGCGGTCACGCCCGTACCGGCGCCGAGCGCAGCCGTACCGGCGCCGCGCACGGCAGCGGCGGAGGCCCCGGCCGAGGCGTACCCGCTCGCCCCGCCCGCCATCGCCGTCCCCGTGCCGTTCGCCCCGGCCGTCGCTGCCGCCGCCGTCCCGCCCCCGATGGCCGTGAGCACGGACCCGCGCACCTCCGGACCGGCGCCCGTACCCGTACCCGCCCCCGCGGCCGTGACCGGCGGGCCGGGCGCCGCCACCGTGGACGTCGCCGCCGCCGTCGAAGAGGTCAAGCGGCTGCTCGACCACGGGCGGATCACGCAGGCCGTGGACATCCTCGGCGGCATCCTGCCGGCCGCGGCCGCACGGCACGGCGCGCACTCACCGGTCGTCCGTACGCTGCGCAAGCAGTACGCCGCCACGCTCATGGACGACGGGCAGTACCGCCGCGCGCTGCCGGAACTACGGTTGCTGGCGGAGGAGTTCGCGCGCGACTCCGGGCCGCGCGCGGGACGCCAGGCGCTGCAGTTCCGCTTCGAGGCCGCCCAGTGCCTGGAGCAGCTGGGCGAGGCCGCGGCCGCCCTGGAGGAGTACCGCACGCTGCTGCCGCACTTCGAAGCGGCGCCCGAGGACCCCGTACGCCCGCTGGAGATACGCCGTTCCATCGGCCACCTGCTGCTGGCGCTCGGCGAGCGCGGCGCGGCGCAGGAGACGCTCGCCCGGCTGCTGTACGACGCGGAGCGGGTGCACGGCGCGCACCACGCGTTCCCGGCCGAGGTGCGCCGCACCCTGGAGTGGCTGGCCCGCGTCCGCTGAACGGGGCGGTGGCGCCGGGGCGCAGCGTCCCTCGT
Organism: Streptomyces sp. NPDC047117; assembly: GCF_040643545.1. NCBI lineage: Bacteria > Bacillati > Actinomycetota > Actinomycetes > Kitasatosporales > Streptomycetaceae > Streptomyces > Streptomyces sp. NPDC047117. Next base: position 29,171 of record NZ_JBEYUN010000033.1, read on the forward strand.
AGACGGGGGACACCTGCCGGACACGGGGTACGAAACACAAAAGTGCCGCAATCGTTGGTCGAATTGCTGGTCCGCGTCGCGCGGACTCCATACCATCGATCAACGCCAGGACCGATACGCCCGCGAGGTGCTGAAGGCCCCCCGCTGCGTTCATGATCTTCGCCGGGAGGCCGAATGCTCCGCCGTAGGACTGCGCTCGCCGTTTCCGCCGCCGCGCTCGTGGCGGCCCCGCTCCTGTCCGCCTGCGGCAGCGACGCGCACCCCGGTGCCGCGGCCGTCGTGGGAGGCGAGCGGATCACCGTGGCGCAGCTCCAGGCGCGGGTGAAGAACGTCCGTACCGCCCAGGAGGGCGCCCCGCAGGGCGCGCAGATGATCCAGAACACCGGACGGCTCAGCGTGACCATGCTCAACAGCATGATCTTCGACCGGGTGCTGGCACGCAGCGCGAAGGACGCCGGCGTCGAGGCCAGCCGGTCCGACGTACAGAAGTGGCGCAACACCGCCGAGCGGCGGGCCGGCGGCGCCGAGCGGCTGAAGGCGATGTCGCTCCAGCAGGCCATCGCGCCGGGCGAGATCGACGGCATGGCCCGCAACCAGATCCTGATGGACGGGATCGCGAAGAAGCTCGGCGTGAACCGCCAGACGCCGCAGGGGCAGCAGAAGCTCGCCGAGGCACTGGCCAAGAGCTCGCGCGACCTCGGCATCGACGTGAACCCGCGCTTCGGCAAGTGGAACGACCGCCAGGTCATGCTCGGCGAGGCGAAGACCCCGTGGGTGCGTACGGAGCAGAAGCAGCAGGTCTGAGACCGGGGCGGCAGGCCCGGCCTGCCGCCGCCTCCGGCCCGGCGGTGCGTTACGTTCGACGGGTGAACGCTTCCGCCACCGGCCGCCTGGTCCTGCTCACCACCAGCCACCGGGTCGCACCCGGCCTGCTGTCCTGGCCCGCGTGGCAGACGCTGCGCACCGCCGACCGCGTGCTGTGCGGCGACCCCGACCACCCGCAGCTGCCCTACCTCGCCGAGGCGGGCATCGCGGCCGAGACCGCCGAGCCCACCGCCCGCGAGCTGGTCGACTACTGCGTGACCGGGGCCCGTACGGCCGTCGTGCTGACCTCGGCCGCCGGGGAGAGCGCGCTGACCGACGGGCTCGCCCGCCTCGCCGGTTCGGGGCGCGAGGCGATGCCCGACCTGGAGCTGCTGCCCGGTTCGTACGATCTGCCCGGCGCCCGGCTGCTGGACCTCGTACAGGTCATGGACCGGATCCGGGTCGCCTGCCCGTGGAGCGGCGTCCGGACCCACGAGGATCTGGCGAAGTACGGCCTGGAGGAGATGTACGAGCTGGTCGAGGCGATCGAGGAGGGCGACCGGGAGGCGCTGGCCGAGGAGCTGGGCGACGTACTGCTCCAGGTCGTCTTCCACTCCCGGATCGCGCAGGACGACCCCGACGAGCCGTTCTCCGTCGACGACGTCGCGGGCATCATCGTCGACAAGCTGATCAACCGGCACCCGCACGTCTTCGGCGACGAGGAGGCCGCGACACCGGAGGACGTCCGGGCGCACTGGCTGCGCACCAAGGCCGAGGAGAAGCAGCGCGAGTCGGTGACGGACGGCGTACCGCTGGGGCAGCCGGCGCTGGCGCTGGCCGCGAAGCTGGCCTCCCGGGCCCGTACCGCCGGCCTCGACGTGCCGGTCACGGGCGAGGGCATCGGCTACGAACTGCTGGCGCTGGCCGCGCGGGCCCAGGAAGAGGGCACCGACCCGGAAACCGCCTTGCGGGCGGCGGCACGTACGTACCGGGACGCGATTGTGGCGGCGGAGCGGGCGCTCTAGCTGATTCCTGGCAGGACCCCTCCCTCTCCCCAACCACAGGGAGTCGAGCCGGGGACGGCGTCACACCCACCCACCCCCCACCCCCACGGCGAAAGCCCCTCCCCCACCTCCACCGCACTCCCACAAACGCTACCGGCCGCAACTGACAGTGACCGGGCCCTGTGGACAACCGGTTACGGTCAAGGGGTGCACGACTCCACTGCTTCCGCCCCCGCCTGTCCCGAGCTCTTCACCTGGGAGTTCGCCGCCGATCCGTATCCCGCGTACGCCTGGCTCCGGGAGCACGCGCCGGTGCGCAGGACCACGCTGCCCAGCGGCGTCGAGGCCTGGCTGGTCACCCGCTACGCCGACGCGCGCGAGGCGCTGGCCGACCCCCGGCTGTCGAAGAACCCGCAGCACCACAGCGAGGCCGCGCACGGCAAGGGCAAGGTCGGCATCCCCGGCGAGCGCAGCGCCAACCTGATGACGCACCTGCTCAACATCGACCCGCCGGACCACACCCGGCTGCGCCGCCTCGTCGCCAAGGCGTTCACCCCACGCACCGTGGCCCGGTTCGCGCCGCGCGTGCAGGAGCTGACCGACCAGCTGATCGACGGCTTCGCGGCGCGCGGCGAGGCCGACCTCATCCACGAGTTCGCCTTCCCGCTCCCCATCTACGCGATCTGCGACCTGCTGGGCGTGCCGCGCGAGGACCAGGACGACTTCCGGGACTGGGCCGGGATGATGATCCGGCACGGCGGAGGACCGCGCGGCGGGGTCGCCCGGTCCGTGAAGAAGATGCGTGCGTATCTGGCCGACTTGATCCACCGCAAGCGGGAGACGCTGGCGGCCGAGGAGACCGGGGACGAGGATCTGATCTCGGCCCTCATCCGGGCCTCCGACCACGGCGAGCACCTCACCGAGAACGAGGCGGCGGCGATGGCGTTCATCCTGCTCTTCGCCGGGTTCGAGACGACGGTCAACCTGATCGGGAACGGTACGTACGCGCTGCTGCGCAACCCCGAGCAGCGGGCGCGGCTGCAGGCCGCGCTGGCCGCGGGCGACGAGGAACTGCTCGCGACCGGGGTCGAGGAACTGCTGCGCTACGACGGGCCGGTGGAGCTGGCGACCTGGCGGTTCGCGACGGAGGAGCTGACCATCGGCGGGCAGACGGTCGCCGCTGGCGACCCCGTACTGGTCGTGCTGGCGGCCGCGGACCGGGACCCGGAGCGCTTCGAGGAGCCGGACACGCTGGACCTCGGGCGCCGCGACAACCAGCACCTCGGGTACGGGCACGGCATCCACTACTGCCTGGGCGCGCCGCTGGCCCGCCTCGAAGGCCGTACGGCGCTGGCGACCCTGCTGGCCCGGCTGCCCGATCTGGAGGCGGCTGCGGATCCGGACGATTTGCGGTGGCGCGGCGGCCTGATCATGCGCGGTCTCCGGGCCCTGCCGGTGCGGTTCACACCGGAGCAATCGGGCGCTTCGGACGGGGCGTCAGAACGGGCATTCCCGCAGGTACCGGAACGAGACAAGGGTGCGGACCAGGGCCTGAACTGACGTGGCGTCAGCGGCGTGATCTACGCGTGATCTCCGCTACACCGGCTTGAGACCGGACCGGGCCCCCGCTACCTTGCGTGCGACAACTCAAGCCGCCGCTCGAAAGGCACTCGCATGCGCTCCGGCAACGGTAGACACCGCCGCCCCCGCCAGGCCCCCGCCCTCCTGGTGGCGGCCTCCGTCACGGGTGCAGGCCTGGCCCTGCCGCTGCTGACGGCGGGCGGCGCGCAGGCCGCCGACACCGCCACCTGGGACCGCGTCGCGATGTGCGAGAGCGGCGGCATGTGGAGCGCCAACGCCGGCAACGGCTTCTACGGAGGGCTCCAGCTGACCCTCCAGATGTGGCGGGACTACGGCGGCGAGTCCTACGCCGAGCGCCCGGACCTCGCCAGCCGCTCCCAGCAGATCGCGGTCGCCGAGTCGATCCTGAACGACCGCGGCCCGGACGCCTGGCCCAGCTGCGCCGTCAATGCCCGGCTGGACGTGGACGGCCTGATACCCGACGTGGACCCGGGCGGGTCGGAGACGCCCGACCCGCAGCCCTCGGAGTCCGGCGACGAAGCCTCTGCCGGTACGGGCGACGAAGACGGCGCAGACACGGCGCAGCCGTCCGGCGACGCCTCCGCCGAGCCCTCCGGCGACGCCACGAGCCCGTCGGCGGACGAGCCCGACGCCGAGCCGTCCGGCGACGCCACCTCCAAGCCGTCCGACGGCGCCACGGACAAGGGCGCCGGGGATGCCGAGGACGCCGACAAGGGTTCCGGCGCGGGCTCCGGCGAGGACTCCGCGGGGCAGCGCGCCGGCGACTCCGCCGACCGGTCCTCCGGCGACGCTTCCACGCCCTCCGGCGACGCTTCCACGCCCTCCGGCGACGCGTCCGCGCCCTCCGGCGACCCCTCGGCCCCCGGTACCGGCCGCCACCGCGGTTCGGCGGGTGACGGCGCGGACGAGAAGGCGGACGGCAAGGGGAAGGACGGCCGTTCCGCGGGGCGGCACGCCTCGCGCGGCGGCGACGCGCACCGCGGTACCTCGGGGGGCGACGACACGTACACGGTGCGGCCCGGCGACAGCCTGTCCGCGATCGTCGAGGAGCGCGGGCTGGCCGGGGGCTGGACCGGCCTGTACGACGCCAACGAGGGCGTCATCGGGACCGATCCGGACCTTATCCACCCTGGTCAGCGGCTCGTTCTGGGGCAGTGACGGAGGGGGCGGGCGGCATAAGTGCGGCCGGGTTGTACCCAATTGGGGAAAGTGAGACATGGGTCTCGTCCCGGAGCGTTTCCGCCCGCCGTGTCCGTTGTTTCCATACCGTGTTCGACCTGCGCAAACGGATGGTTTCGATGATCGAAAACGGTCAACTGTCCTACGAAAGAGTGGTTTGAACCGCCGAGGGGTGTGTGTTTACGTTCTTCACCGCTCGCACCAAGCGAGCCCGCCGATCATTCGCCGAATCCTGCCGGTGATCGGTCGGACAACCGTCGCGCAAGCGCCGTAGGCAGGAGCGGGGGACCCAAGGTAAGTGCCGTCACCGCAGTGGAAACGCAGCGGGCGGCTTGGGGTGAAGCCGGGTGTGCGGACAGCGCATCCGGCCGGGCCACTCACAGCCCGAACCCGACAGCTCACCTCGCAGGCGTCGGTGAGGAAGAACAACCATGCTCAAGGGCAAGCACCGCCGCCCCTCGAAGGCCGTCCGCGTCGTCACGCTCGCCGGTGTCGCCGGCGCCGCCGTGGCCGTCCCGCTGATGACCGCCGGTTCCGCCAACGCCGCCTCGGTCGCCACCTGGGACAAGGTCGCCCAGTGCGAGTCCGGCGGCAACTGGTCGATCAACACCGGTAACGGCTACTACGGTGGCCTGCAGTTCAACAACCAGTCCTGGGCCGCCGCGGGCGGTACCAAGTACGCGCCGCGTGCCGACCTGGCCACCAAGGACCAGCAGATCGCCACCGCCGAGAAGCTGCTCGCCATGCAGGGCCCGGGTGCCTGGGGCTGCGCCGGTGCCGGCGGCCTGACCTCCGGTGGCCCGGCCGCGCAGGTGGACACCGGCTCCGGCCAGGCCCAGCAGCAGGCCCCGAAGCAGGAGGCCCCCAAGCAGCAGGCCGCCCCCCAGCAGGAGGCGCCGAAGCAGCAGGCCGCCCCGAAGCCGCAGCCGGTGCAGCCCAAGGCCGCCCCGAAGCAGGGCCACGGCAACTACACCGTGAAGTCCGGCGACACCCTGGGCAAGATCGCCAAGGCGCACGGCAAGAACTGGAAGACGGTCTACGAGAACAACAAGTCGACCGTCGGTGACAACGCCGACCTGATCTTCCCGGGCCAGAAGCTCGAGGTCTGATCCGCCTCTGACGGGTCCTGACAGGCCCCCGGCCGGGGCCGCCGTCCGATCGGTGCACGATCGGCGCGCGGCCCGGCCCGTGTGACCGCCCCGCCGCGACGCGAAGCCCCCGAGCGCGTCACGGCGGGGCTTCACGTTTGCGGGGCGGCTTCTGCGTGCAGGCATCCGGGCGGGCCGCCGCTCAGATGCGTAGTGCCTGTTATGACGGAGATGTCCGCCATGAAAACCGGTTCTTACCTCCCGTATTGAGGGCCTTTGGGTCCTTTTTCGTCTCACGGAAGGGGCTAGGGGCAGGCGGACGGTCCCCGGGCCGTTAGGCTCGTGTTGCAGAACTCCAGATGACACCCATGAAGGAGACAACGTGCCGTCGATCGACGTCGTCGTAGCTCGCGAGATCCTCGACTCGCGAGGCAACCCCACGGTCGAGGTCGAGGTCGGCCTCGACGATGGCAGCACCGGCCGCGCTGCCGTGCCGTCCGGCGCCTCCACCGGCGCCTTCGAGGCCATCGAGCTGCGTGACGGCGACCCGAACCGTTACCTCGGCAAGGGCGTCGAGAAGGCCGTCCTCGCCGTGATCGAGCAGATCGGCCCCGAGCTGGTCGGCTACGACGCCACCGAGCAGCGCCTCATCGACCAGGCGATGTTCGACCTGGACGCCACCGACAACAAGGGCTCCCTGGGCGCCAACGCGATCCTGGGCGTCTCCCTGGCCGTCGCGCACGCCGCGTCCGAGGCCAGCGACCTGCCGCTGTTCCGCTACCTCGGCGGCCCGAACGCGCACGTGCTGCCCGTTCCGATGATGAACATCCTCAACGGCGGGTCGCACGCCGACTCCAACGTGGACATCCAGGAGTTCATGATCGCCCCGATCGGCGCGGAGTCCTTCTCCGAGGCGCTGCGCTGGGGTGCCGAGGTCTACCACACCCTCAAGAAGGTCCTGAAGGCCAAGGGCCTGGCCACCGGCCTGGGCGACGAGGGCGGCTTCGCCCCGAACCTGGGCTCCAACCGTGAGGCCCTCGACCTCATCCTGGAGGCCATCAAGGAGGCCGGCTACGCCCCCGGCCAGGACATCGCGCTCGCGCTGGACGTCGCCGCCTCCGAGTTCTACAAGGACGGCAAGTACCAGTTCGAGGGCAAGGAGCGCTCGGCCGCCGAGATGACCGAGTACTACGAGGAGCTCGTCGCCTCGTACCCGCTCGTGTCCATCGAGGACCCGCTGTTCGAGGACGACTGGGCCGGCTGGAACGTCATCACCGAGAAGCTCGGCAGCAAGGTGCAGCTCGTGGGCGACGACCTGTTCGTCACCAACCCCGAGCGCCTGGCCCGCGGCATCGAGGAGAACTCCGCCAACGCCCTCCTGGTCAAGGTCAACCAGATCGGCTCGCTGACCGAGACCCTGGACGCCGTCGAGCTGGCCCAGCGCAACGGCTTCAAGTGCATGATGTCGCACCGCTCCGGCGAGACCGAGGACGTCACCATCGCCGACCTGGCCGTCGCCACCAACTGCGGCCAGATCAAGACCGGCGCCCCGGCCCGCTCCGAGCGCGTCGCCAAGTACAACCAGCTGCTGCGCATCGAGGAGATCCTCGACGACGCCGCGGTGTACGCGGGCCGCAGCGCGTTCCCGCGCTTCAAGGGCTGACGCCCTGCGCCTCAAAGGCTGAGTGCTGACGGCCCCGGCGGCCGGAAAGCCCCGGCTTCCGTACGTCCCCGGCAGCGGTCCCGTACCGTTGCCGGGGACGTATGTACGAGGCGAGGCAGGGGAGGCGGCAGGTGTCCGCGGAACGCTTCTCGACCGCGACCCGGCTCAAGGCGCTCGGCGAGCAGGCCGCGGCCCGGGTCTACCGCGCGCGCTCCCCGCGCCGCAGCCGGCTCACCGGCCGCGCCGCGCTGCTCGCGCTCGTCCTGTGCTCGCTGGTCGTGGCCCTCGCGTACCCGATAAGGGCCTACGTCTCCCAGCGCTCGGACATCGAGGACCAGCGCCGCCAGGCCGAGACCACCCAGGACGCCGTACAGCGGCTGCGCCAGGAGAAGGCCCGCTGGCAGGACCCCGCGTACGTGCGCCAGCAGGCCCGCCGCCACCTGCACTACGTACTGCCCGGCGAGACGGGCTACACCGTCGTGGACGGCACCGGCGCGAGCCGGCCGCGCGCCGGACAGGGCGCAGTGCAGCGCCCGTGGTACGAAGCGATCTGGTCCGGACTGGACTCCGCCGACGCGCGAGGGCGCGCCGCCGGGGGATGATGGGGCGGCCGACCGTACAACCCTGACGACAAGAGAAGCCTGCATGGACACGCCGCCTCCCCAGACCGAGCCCACCGAGCCCACCGACGCGGACGTCGCGGCGTTCCGGGAGCAGCTGGGCCGCCCGCCCCGCGGCCTGCGCGCCATCGCGCACCGCTGCCCCTGTGGCAACCCGGACGTCGTCGAGACGGCCCCGCGCCTGGAGGACGGCACGCCCTTCCCCACGCTGTACTACCTCACCTGCCCGCGCGCGGCCTCCGCGATCGGCACGCTGGAGGCGAACGGCGTGATGAAGGAGATGACCGACCGGCTGGCCACGGACCCGGAGCTGGCCGACGCCTACCGCGCGGCCCACGACGACTACATCCGGCGCCGCGACGCCATCGAGGAGCTGAAGGGCTTCCCGAGCGCGGGCGGGATGCCGGACCGGGTGAAGTGCCTGCACGTCCTGGTCGGCCACTCGCTGGCGGCGGGGCCCGGCGTGAACCCGCTGGGTGACGAGGCCATCGCCATGCTGCCGGAGTGGTGGCGGAAGGGCCCCTGCGTGAGCCCGTGCGGGAACGAGGGAAACCAGGAAGAGGGAGCCTCCGAGTGAAGCGCGTCGCCGCCATCGACTGCGGTACCAACTCCATCCGTCTGCTCGTCGCGGACCTGGACCCGGAGACCGGCGAGCTGAAGGACCTGGACCGCCGGATGAAGATCGTCCGGCTCGGCCAGGGCGTGGACCGTACGGGCCGGCTGGCGCCGGAGGCGCTGGAGCGGACCTTCGCGGCCTGCCGGGAGTACGCCGCCGTGATCGAGGAGCTGGGCGCGGAGCGGCTGCGCTTCGTGGCGACCTCGGCCTCGCGCGACGCGGAGAACCGGGACGACTTCGTACGCGGCGTCGTGGACATCCTGGGCGTCGAGCCCGAGGTGATCACCGGCGACCAGGAGGCGGAGTTCTCCTTCACGGGCGCGACGAAGGAGCTGACCGGCCTGGAAGCAGCAGGCGCGGAGCGCCTTCCCGTGGAGGGTGGTGGCGGGCGACGGGCGGGCCTTGAGAAGCCGTACCTGGTCGTGGACATCGGCGGCGGGTCTACGGAGTTCGTGCTCGGCTCGGACTCCGTCCGCGCCGCGCGCTCCGTGGACGTCGGCTGTGTCCGGATGACCGAGCGGCACCTCGTCCGGGACGGCGAGGTCATCGACCCGCCGGGGGCCGAGCAGATCGCCGCGATAAAGGCGGACATCGCGGCGGCGCTGGACAAGGCCGCGGAGACCGTGCCGCTGGACGGGGCGCACACCCTGGTGGGGCTGGCGGGCTCGGTGACGACGCTCGCGGGCATCGCCCTGCGGCTGCCGGAGTACGACTCGGCCGCCATCCACCACGCGCGGATCCCGCTGACGGAGGTCCGGGAGATCACCGAGCGGCTGCTGCGCTCCACGCACGACGAGCGCGCGGCGATCCCGGTGATGCACGCGGGCCGGGTGGACGTGATCGCCGCGGGTGCCCTCGTACTGCTTTCGATCATGGAGCGTACGGGCGCTGAGGAGGTCGTCGTGTCCGAGCACGACATCCTGGACGGCATCGCCTGGAAAGTGGCAGACGAGCTCGATTAGCGCTTCGTAGGCACTGCCGGACGGCATCGCCTGGAGCGTTGCCCGAGCGGCCCGCTGAGGGCTTCTGGAAGGTGCTGAGAGGGGCTTCGGAGCGCGTGAGTGACGCGTTCCGGGGCCCCTTCGCGTCGTGCCGGAGAAAATGTTCGTGAAACTCTTCACATGAAAAAAGCGCCCGATGGGGCAACAAGTCGACCCGCACTCGCCCCTTCGGGGCTCACCTGTGAGCGCGCACCGGGGAATGTGCGGTTTCGGCGGGCTTAAAGACGCGCTTATGTGACGCGTGGTCCAGCCTCACAAAGGGCCGCAAGCCCTGATGAGGAGGGGTGTGCAACGCTCGGCGGGACCCTGTGGTTCCCCCGCGTGACTATGGCGTCGATCACGGAGGCGCGGAGTGTAGCAGACCCCTCTTCCCTGCTTGTGAAGGCCCTCACGAGCGACCCCCCAAGTGGGGGTGGATACTCGATGACATGAGCACCACGGAGCGTCCCAGGATCCTCGTAGTAGGCGGTGGGTACGTAGGCCTGTACGCGGCACGCCGCATCCTCAAGAAGATGCGGTACGGCGAGGCGACCGTCACGGTCGTCGACCCGCGCTCGTACATGACGTACCAGCCCTTCCTCCCCGAGACTGCCGCCGGCAGCATCTCGCCGCGCAACGTCGTCGTCCCGCTGCGACGCGCTGTGCCGGGTGCCGAGATTCTCACCGGCCGCGTCACCACCATCGACCAGGACCGCAAGGTCGCCACGATCGCCCCGCTGGTGGGCGAGGCGTACGAGCTGCCCTTCGACTACCTGGTCATCGCCATGGGCGCGGTCTCCCGCACCTTCCCGACCCCCGGCCTGGCCGAGCAGGGCATCGGAATGAAGGGTGTCGAGGAAGGCATCGGCCTGCGCAACCACGTGCTCGAGCAGCTCGACAAGGCCGAGTCGACGACCGACGAGGAGATCCGCCGCAAGGCGCTCACCTTCGTCTTCATCGGTGGTGGCTTCGCGGGCGCCGAGACCATCGGCGAGGTCGAGGACCTGGCGCGCGACGCTGCCAAGTTCTACAACAACGTGAAGCGCGAGGACATGCGCTTCGTGCTCGTCGACGCCGCCGACAAGGTGCTGCCGGAGGTCGGGCCCGAGCTCGGCCAGTACGGCAAGGAGCACCTGGAGTCCCGCGGTATCGAGGTCTACCTGAAGACCACCATGCCGTCCTGCGTCGACGGTCACGTGGTGCTCAGCAACGGCCTCGAGGTCGACGCCAACACCATCGTGTGGACGGCCGGCGTCAAGCCGAACCCGGCGCTCGCGCGCTTCGGTCTCCCGCTCGGCCCGCGGGGTCACGTCGACGCGGCCGCCACCCTTCAGGTGCAGGGCACCGACTACATCTGGGCCGCGGGCGACAACGCCCAGGTCCCGGACCTGGTCGGCCGCGCCAACGGCAACGAGAACGCCTGGTGCCCGCCGAACGCCCAGCACGCGATGCGTCAGGCCAAGGTCCTCGGCGACAACGTGGTCTCCGGTATGCGGGGCTTCCCGCAGAAGGAGTACAAGCACGCCAACAAGGGTGCGGTGGCCGGTCTCGGCCTGCACAAGGGCGTCGCGATGATCGTCATGGGCAAGATGAAGATCAAGCTCAAGGGCCGTCTCGCCTGGTACATGCACCGCGGCTACCACGGTCTGGCGATGCCGACCTGGAACCGCAAGGTCCGGGTGATCGCCGAGTGGACGCTCAACGTGTTCCAGAAGCGCGACATCACCTCGCTCGGCGCCATGGAGAACCCCCGCGAGGAGTTCTACGAGGCCGCCAAGCCCGCTCCGAAGCCGGCTGCCGCCGCCGAGGAGAAGAAGGACGACAAGACGGCCGCCAAGGCTTCTTGAGTTCTGGCTTCCCGGCCCCGCCGGGAAGCCGGCCGCACACATCCGCCGAAGGGCGCCTGCCATCCGTGGGGCAGGCGCCCTTCGGCGTGTTCGTGGCAAGGGGCCGCACGCCGGTGCGCAAGCCGGCCGCGCGCGCCGCCCCTTCGGCGTATTCACAATGGCGCCGGTGCCGGGCTTTGCTGTTCCCTTACGAACGAACGGGACTACCCGGGCCCCGCCAGGCGTTTACGTGGTGGGTGAAACTATCTCGCCCCGACTCGTCAATACGGAGGTGTGCGACATGGCCGACGCCGCTGGACGGCTCACCAAGCTCGCCGAGGAGGTACTGGGCGCCCCGCTCCCCGTACGCATCCGGGCCTGGGACCACAGCGAGTCGGGTCCCCCCGGAGCCCCGGCCCTCGTCTTCCGGAACCGGCGCGCCCTGCGCCACCTGCTCTTCAAGCCCGGCGAACTGGGCCTGGCCCGCGCCTGGGTGGCCGGAGACCTCGACGTCGACGGCGACCTCTACGCCGCCCTGGACGGTCTCGCGGAAATGATCTGGGAGCGCGACCCCGACGAGGACGCCAAGCCGCAGCGCGCCGCCGTCCTCCGCGCCCTGGCCCGCCCCGAGATCCGCAGCGCGGCCCGCGAGCTCCTCTCGCTCGCCGGCGCCCCGATCCCGCCCCGGCCGCCCGCCGAGGAGGCCCCCAAGAGCCACGGCCCGCTGCACACGCTGCGCCGCGACAAGCAGGCCATCAGCCACCACTACGACGTCGGCAACGACTTCTACGAACTGGTCCTCGGCCCGTCCATGGTCTACTCCTGCGCCTACTGGGAGAGTCCGGACGCGACCCTGGAAGAGGCCCAGCGCGACAAGCTCGACCTCATCTGCCGCAAGCTGAACCTCCAGGAGGGCGAGCGGCTGCTGGACGTGGGCTGCGGCTGGGGCTCGATGGTGCTGCACGCCGCCCAGCACTACGGCGTGAGCGCGGTCGGCGTCACCCTCTCCGAGGAGCAGGCCGCGTACGCCCGCAAGCGCGTCGCCGAGGCCGGGCTCACCGACCGCGTCGAGATCCGGGTGCAGGACTACCGCCTGGTCAAGGACGGTCCGTACGACGCGATCTCCTCCATCGGGATGGCCGAGCACGTGGGCCGGGCCCGGTACGCCGAGTACGCCGCCGACCTCTACGGCCTGCTCAAGCCCGGCGGCCGGCTGCTCAACCACCAGATCGGCCGCCGCCCGATGGCCGACGAGGACAGCTACCACGTCGACGAGTTCATCGACCGGTACGTCTTCCCCGACGGCGAACTGGCCCCCGTCGGCAGGACCGTGACGCAGCTGGAGGACGCCGGCTTCGAGGTGCGCGACGTGGAGGCGATCCGCGAGCACTACGCGCTGACGCTGCGTCAGTGGGTGACCAACCTGGAGCGCCACTGGGACCGCGCCGTACGCGCGACCACGCCGGGCCGGGCCCGGGTCTGGCGGCTGTACATGGCCGCTTCGGCGCTCTCCTTCGAGCGCAACCGCATCGGCGTGAACCAGGTCCTCGCGGTCCGCACGCCGGAGGGCGGGGACTCCGGCATGCCGCTGAGGGCACGGGAGTGGCGGGGCTGAACGCCCGGCCGTGACACGACGGGAGCCCCGGTCCGCATGGACCGGGGCTCCCGTCGTGTGCGGCGGTGCGGCTACTCCGCCTTGATCGCGCCCAGCATGTTCAGCCGGGCCGCGCGGCGGGCGGGCCAGAGCGCCGCCAGCACGCCGACCACCGCGGCGAGCGCCAGGAAGAGCGCCATCCGGCCCCAGGGCAGCACCATTTCGTACGTGGCCAGGTCGCCCTCGATGAGCTTGCCGCCGGCCCAGCCGAAGAAGACGCCGAGGCCGATGCCGAGCACCCCGCCGAAGAGGGAGATCACCAGGGACTCCAGGCGGACCATCCGCTTGATGCCGCGCCGGTCCAGGCCGATCGCCCGCAGCATGCCGATCTCCTGCGAGCGCTCGAACACCGACATCGCGAGGGTGTTGACCACGCCGAGGACCGCGACGATCACCGCCATGGCCAGCAGCCCGTACAGGATGTTCAGCATCAGGGTGATCATCTGCGCGATGCCCTCGGAGACGTCCTTCTTGTCCTGGACCGCGATGGCCGGGTTGTCACCGAGCGCCTTGGCCAGCGCGGTCTGGGTGGCCTCCGACGGGCCGCCCGCGGTCTTGACCATGACCTGCATGTCGGACGCGTTCTTCTGGTGCGGGTCCAGGGTGGCGGTGTCCAGCAGGATGCCGCTGATCAGCTCGTTGCCCTGGTAGATCCCGCCGACGGTGAGCTTTCCGTGCTTGCCGTCCTCGTACGTCGTGGTGAACGTCGAGCCGACGTGCCAGCCGTGCCGCTTCGCGGTGTCGCTGTCCACGACGGGCCTGTTCGCGGTGAGCCCGTCGAGGGAGCCGGCCTTGAGGTCCAGCCGGGTCAGCTCGCCGAGGTCCTTGCCGTTGACGCCGGTGAGGTACTCGATGTCGCCGTTGACGCGGGCCGGGGCGTTGCGCATCGGGCTGGACGCGGTGACCTTCGGGTTGTCGGCCAGCTCGGCGGCGACGTCCGCGGAGAGCGGACCCTTGTTGACCATGCTGACGACGTAGTCCGCCTTCATGGAGTCGGTGGCCATCTTGTCGACGGCCTGCTGCGCGCTGCCCGCGATCACGGTCAGGCCGGTGATCAGGGTGAGGCCGATCATCAGCGCGGAGGCCGTGGCGGCGGTGCGGCGCGGATTGCGTACCGCGTTCTGCCGGGCCAGCTTGCCGGAGATGCCGAAGACGCGCAGGACCGGGGCGGCCGCCGCGATCAGCGGCCGGGACAGCAGCGGGGTCAGGATGAAGATGCCGATCAGCAGCAGCGCGGCGCCGCCGCCCATGGGGGCCTTGCCGCCGTCGCCCATGCCGGTGGCCAGCAGGACCAGGGCCGCGCCGGCGGCCGAGACGACCGCGCCGAGGGTGTTCCGGACGACCAGCGACTTGGTGGAGGCGGTGGCGTGCACGCTGTTCATGGCGGCCACCGGCGGGATCTTCGCGGCGCGGCGGCCGGGCAGCCACGCGGCCAGCATGGTCACCACGATGCCGACGGCGAGCGAGGCCAGGATCGTGCCGGGGGAGACGACCAGCGGGCCGTCGGGCAGGGTCTGGCCGGTGGCGCCCATCAGGGAGCGCATCCCGGCGCCGATGCCGATACCGGCCGCGAGTCCGGCGACCCCGGCGACCGCGCCCACGACGAACGCCTCGATCAGGACCGAGCGGGTCACCTGGCGGCGGCTGGCGCCGACCGCGCGCAGCAGCGCCAGTTCCTTGGTGCGCTGGGCGACCAGCATGGTGAAGGTGTTGGCGATGATGAAGATGCCGACGAAGAGGGCGATCCCGGCGAACACCAGCAGGCTGGTCCGCATGGAGCTCATGCTCTCGGCGATCGACTTCGCCTGGTCGTCGGCCAGCTTCCGGCCGGTGGTCGTCTCGGCCCGGTCCTTCGGCAGGATCGCGTCGATACGGTCCTTCAGCTGCGCCTGGGAGGTGCCGGCCGCGGCCTTGACCTGGATCTGGTCGAACCCGCCCGGCGCGGCATAGAGCTTCTGCGCGGTGGCGGTGTCGAAGAGGGCGATGCTGCCGCCGGCCGCGGCGTTGCCGTCGTCGGTGGTGAAGATGCCGGTGAGCTTCTCCTTGCGGACCGGGCCGTCGACGGAGAGCCGTACGGTGTCACCGACGTGGAAGCCGGCGCGGTCGGCGGTCTTCGCGTCGAGCGCGATCTCGCCCGGGTTCGCCGGTGCCTGGCCGTCCCGCATCGGGTAGCGGTGGTCCTGGCCGTCCTTGCCCGGGTAGTAGTTGTGGCCCTGGCTGCTGAAGCCGTCGCCGAGGAGCTTGCCGTCCTTGCCGGCGACGGCGGCGAAGCCGGAGACGTCGCCGGTGACGCGGGCGGCGCCGGGGACGCCGGCCGCCTTGTCCAGCAGGCCCTGGCTCAGCCGGGCGGCCTGGCCCGGGTTCGCGGAGGGGCTGTCGGACCAGGCGGGCGTGATGGCGACGTCGACGTCGTCGAAGCCCTTCTGGGACGAGCGCTGGAAGGCGTCGGAGACGGTCGAGGTGAAGACCAGGGTGCCGGAGACGAAGGCGACGCCGAGCAGCACGGCGAGCACGGTCATCAGCAACCGGGCCTTGTGCGCGAAGACGTTGCGCAAGGCGGTACGGAACATGAGTGGGTCAGTCCTGAAGGTGAGGTCCGGAGGACGGGGCGGCGGTGCGGGGCACGTACGGGCGGGTCAGCTCGTACGGCGCTTGGCGTCGAAGCCCTTCATGCGCTCCAGCACCTTCTCGGCGGTAGGGGCGGCCATGTCGTCGACGATCCGGCCGTCGGCGAGGAAGACCACGCGGTCCGCGTACGCGGCGGCCACCGGGTCGTGGGTGACCATCACCACGGTCTGGCCGAGCTCGCGCACGGAGTTGCGGAGGAAGCCCAGGACCTCGGCGCCGGAGCGGGAGTCGAGGTTGCCGGTGGGCTCGTCCGCGAAGATGATCTCGGGCTTGGAGGCCAGCGCGCGGGCCACCGCGACGCGCTGCTGCTGGCCGCCGGAGAGCTCGCTCGGGCGGTGCTTGAGCCGCCCGGAGAGGCCGACGGTCTCCACGACCCGGTCCAGCCACTCCTTGTCGGGCCTGCGGCCCGCGATGTCCATCGGCAGCGTGATGTTCTCCAGCGCGGTGAGCGTGGGCAGCAGGTTGAACGCCTGGAAGATGAAGCCGATCTTGTCCCGGCGGAGCTGGGTGAGCTTCTTGTCCTTCAGGCCGGTCAGCTCGGTCTCGCCGATCCGTGCCGAGCCGCGGGAGATGGCGTCCAGGCCGGCCATGCAGTGCATCAGCGTGGACTTGCCGGAGCCGGAGGGGCCCATGATCGCGGTGAACTCGGCCTGCCGGAACTCGACGCTCACGCCGTCCAGGGCGACCACCTGGGTCTCGCCCTGTCCGTAGACCTTGGTGAGATCCGTGGCGCGGGCGGCCACCGCGGTGGCGCGGGTGGCGGTGGGTACGCCGGAGTGGGTGGTGGTCACGGGATGGTGCTCCTGTCGGGACGTAGGGGCCGTGTAAACGGTCGGATTCCATCGTCCGCGAACGGATCGGGCCGGGCGTCAGCCCCTGCGCCGGTCTCTCGGGGGGACTGCGGTCGGACCCGTGAGCCCCTGGGTCCTCCTTGGGGATGAGGGCGACCCTGAGGCGCTGACGCGACGGCGGGGGCCCGGGGAGACTGGGGAGCAGGGGGTGGAGGACAGCGAGTTTCCGTCAATCCGGGGGCGACGGCACCGTTGACGCGTGAGCGGGGCGGTTCGGCCCTGGGCATGTGCCGAAGGCGAGTACCACGTGCTGATGCACCCTCAGTTGCCAATAAAATAAGACAACCTCAGGGCCTCCCGCCGCTGTTCGAGTGGTGTCGCGGGCTAGGCTCGTGGTGCCGTCTTCGTGACGGCGTGGGGGGATTCGGGCCCGGATGGTGGAATGCAGACACGGCGAGCTTAAACCTCGCTGGCCTTCGGGCCGTGCCGGTTCAAGTCCGGCTCCGGGCACGCCTCTCCCGAGTACGTGAGCGCCGCTGCCTCCGGCGGCGAGCGGATCGCAAGAGTAAAAACTCACCAAGTCGACACACGGTCTGTGTGGTCGACAATCTCGGCGTTTGCTGCCGGTTCCGGACGCTCTTTTGTTTCCTGTTTGCCTGTTCCTGACTGCCTGCTGAGGCTTTCGGGTCCATCCCTTTGCGAAGGCGACGCGGCGCCTGTGTCGGCGCCGCCACCTCGGCTTGCTGAATACAAGCAACATCGGGGAGACTCCATTGGTAGCTACAAGCAACCATGAATACAAGGGGGAGGGGCGATGGATGACGCCGTCCGCGCCCGGGAGGAAGAGGGGGCCGGCGCCGCGGAGACCGCGGCGCGGCTGGAGCAGGCGGCCGCCGGGCTGGGCTCGGAGATCGTACGGTTCGGACGGCTGGTCACCGCTTGGCGACGGAGCGCCAAGACGGACGCCGGCGCCGCCGACCGCGTCCTGCTGGCCAAGCTGGTCACCAACGGGGACCGGCGCGCCACCGACCTGGCGGCCGACGCCCTGCTCGACCTCTCGACCGTGAGCCGCCAGGTGCGCTCGCTGGTGGACCGGGGACTCGTCGAGCGCTACCCGGATCCGGAGGACCGCAGGGGAACACTCCTGCGCGCCACCGACGCCGGGCACGCGGCCTTCGGCGAGTACCGGCGACAGCGCGACAGCAAGCTGGCCGCGGTACTGGAGCCCTGGCCCGAGGAGGACCGGGAACAGCTGGTCCGGCTCATGGGCCGCCTCAATGACGATCTGGAGGAGGCGCGGCACGTCCGCCCCTCGTCCGAACCCGCGGAATGCCGGGACACCGCCGTGAAGGAGAAAGACGCAGCAGCGTGAGCACCACGAAATCCCCCCACATATCCGGGGCGGCGCCGAAGGCCGGGACCGGGGCCCTCAGTCACCGGCAGATTCTGACCATCCTCAGCGGCCTGATGCTGGGCATGTTCCTGGCCGCGCTCGACCAGACCATCGTCTCCACGTCCATCCGGACCATCGCCGACGATCTGCACGGTCTCAGCCAGCAGGCCTGGGCGACCACCGCCTACCTGATCACCTCGACGATCGCCACGCCGCTGTACGGCAAGCTCTCCGACCTGCACGGGCGGAAGCCGTACTACCTCGCGGCGATCACCATCTTCGTCGTGGGATCGGTGCTGTGCACCTTCTCCACCTCGATGACCGAACTGGCCGTCTTCCGGGCGGTCCAGGGCCTCGGCGCCGGCGGCCTGATGTCGCTGGCCCTGGCGATCATCGGTGACATCGTCCCGCCGCGGGAACGCGCCCGGTACCAGGGCTACATGCTCGGTACGTTCGCCACGTCCAGCGTGGCCGGGCCGCTCATCGGCGGCGCGCTGGCCGGCCAGGCGACCCTGCTGGGCATCACCGGCTGGCGCTGGGTCTTCCTGGTCAACGTGCCGGTGGGCATCATCGCGCTCTTCGTGGTCGCCAAGGTGCTCAACATCCCGCACACCCGCCGCGACCGGCGGATCGACTGGTGGGGCGCGCTCACCATCGCCATCGGCGTGGTCCCGCTGCTGCTCGTCGCCGAACAGGGCCGCGAGTGGGGCTGGGACTCGACGCGGTCCCTCAGCTGCTACGTCATCGGCGTGGTGGGCATCATCGCCTGGATCTTCGTCGAGCGGCGGATCGGCGACGACGCGCTCATCCCGATGCGGCTGTTCCGCAACGGCACCTTCAGCAAGACCAGCCTGCTGTCCGTGTTCATCGGCATGGGCATGTTCGGCGGGATGATGATGATCCCGCAGTACCTCCAGATCGTGAAGGGCTCCAGCCCCACCAAGTCCGGCCTGGAGATGCTGCCGCTGATGGCGGGCATGATGATCGCCTCGATCGTCACCGGCCAGATCACCTCGAAGACCGGCCGCTACAAGATCTTCCCCGTCATCGGCACGGCCCTGATGGTGGCGGCCCTGCTGCTCTTCCACTTCCGGGTCCAGTGGGACACCCCGCTGTGGCAGACCATGGTCTACATGGTCGTCTTCGGCCTGGGCCTGGGCTCCTGCATGCAGACGCTGGTGCTCGCGGTGCAGAACGCCGTGCCGCCGGGCGACATGGGCGTGGCGACCGCCTCGTCCACGTTCTTCCGTCAGATGGGCGCCACCGCCGGTACCGCGATCTTCCTGTCCCTGCTGTTCAGCACGGTCGGCGACAAGATCTCCTCGGCCTTCAGGGCGGCGGTCTCCACCGACGGCTTCCAGGCGGCGCTGCACGACCCGGCGGTCCTGCGGGACCCGGCCAACAAGCCGGTGCTGGAGATGTTCAAGGGCTCGGGCGGCGGCGGTTCGCCGTCGGTCCTGAACGACTCCTCCTTCATCCAGCACCTCGACCCGCGGCTGGCCGAGCCGTTCAAGCGCGGCTTCACCGACTCGATGCACGGCGTGTTCCTGCTGGGTGCGATCATCATCGCGGTGGCGTTCGTGCTGGTGCTCTTCATCAAGGAGGTGCCGCTGCGGCAGGTCTCCGGCCTCCAGGCGCGCGCCTCCGAGGAAGCGGGCGAGGCGGCCGGCGCCGATGCGGACGCCGGTACCGGAACGGCTGCTGCCGTTGACGCGGTGGCCCCCGCCGCCGGTACGGAAAGCGTGGCCGATGCCGCGCCCGACCCCGTGCCCGCGCCGGCCGGCGCGCTGCCGGCCAGTGCCGGTCCGGTCACGGGCCCCGGCATCGCCGGCCAGGTGCGCGACGGCCAGGGCGACCCGCTGGCCGGCGCCGCGGTGACGCTGATCGACATCGGCGGCCGCCAGCTCGGCCACGCCCGTACCGCGCAGGACGGCAGCTACGGCCTGTCCGCTCCGGGGGCCGGGACGTACGTCCTGATCGCGTCGGCCGGCACCCGCCAGCCGCAGGCGGCGACCGTGGTGGTCGGGGACGAGCCCGTCCAGTACGACCTGGCGCTGAAGGGCGCGGCCGGGCTGACCGGCCAGGTGCGCGACGGCCGGGGCGCGGCCCCGGTGCCGGGCGCGCTGGTCGTGGCAACCGACCTGCGCGGTGACGTGGTCGCCACGGCCGTGGCCGGCGAGGACGGCGGCTTCGTCTTCGCCGACCTGGTCCCGGGCAGCTACACGCTGGCCGTCAGCGCGGCGGGCCACCGCCCCGCGGCGCTCCAGGCCGAGGTCGGCTCCGGCGAGGCCAACTATTACGAGGCGCGGCTCGCGCCCTGTGCCCGGGTCACCGGCACCGTGCGGTCGCCGAAGGGCGGGCCGCTCGCCGAGGCGCGGGTGACCCTGCTGGACCCGGCGGGCAACACGGTGGGCTCCGTCATCACCGGTGAGGACGGCGCGTACGCCTTCACCGACCTGGACGGCGGCCAGTACACGGTCATCGCCAGCGGATACGCGCCGGCCGTGGCGTCGCTGCGGCTGGAGGACGGCGGCCGTACCGGGTTCGACATCGACCTGGCCCACGACACGGTGGCCTGACGGACGGGCCGGGCACACCCCCTCCCGGGAGGGGGTGCGCGCGGCACGACCGACCTTCAGCTGCTGCGCATGTTCCTGGCGTTCCCGCTGACGTTCCTGTTCGTCAACGGCGTCACCATCCTGGTCGGCTTCGCCATTCTCCTCGCCCAGCGCTGGACGTACGCATGAAGACCTCTTCATGCGTACGTGTCTCCCCGTCCCCGTCCGCACCCTCGTGCCCCCGGG
>NZ_JBEYUN010000034.1:0-43307 GCF_040643545.1 Streptomyces sp. NPDC047117
TCAACGCCCACCGCTCCGGCACCGTCAAGGGCCTGACCGCCGAGGTCGGCGCCTCCCTCACCGCCGGCGCCGTCATCTGCGAAATCAAGGACTGAAAAACCGCACCGGTCCGGCCGCGAAGTTCTGACGCAAGTTGACATTCATCTGACACGGAATGCCTTGAGCGGTGCGGTCCGGGCGGCGAGAATAGAGATATCGGCCGCCAGGGAAAAACCTCCGGCCGGCCGAGAAGAATTAACCCGGCATTTTCCCGGGAAATCCGGAGCGAATTCACGGGGCCGGCCCGGCCGGTCGCCCGGCGCACCGCATCCCGCGCCGTTCCTGGACCACCGCCAGGACGTTCCTGGACCACCGCCAGAAGAGAGGGCAGTAAATTGCTGTGCCATCCGACCCTCCCGGACGTACGCCACGCCGGGGCCGTGGCGGTGTTCGTCAGCCACTGGTACACGCCCGACCGCACCACGGCCCTGAAGGACCTGGACGAGGTCACCGCCCAGTGGGAGACCGCCGAGTGGCCGGACGACATCCTCTCCTTCAGCAGCTACCTCAGCGCCGCCGGCGACACCGTACTGACCTATGCCCAGTGCGCCTCCGTCACCGCCTACCGCCCCTTCACCCGCTCGCTGGCCGGGGCCGCCCGCGCGGAGGCGGTGGAGTACCGGCTCCACCGCAGCTTCGTCCCGGACGGTGCCGCCGCCGAGCCCCCAGGCTGCATGGTCGCCGCGTCCTTCGACACCGACGGCCCGCTGCGCCAGCGCCATGTGATCGAGGAGATCATCGGCACCGTCGGGCGCGAAGGCCCGTACGCGCGGGACGGGTTGCTCGGTACGCACTTCCACACCAGCGTCGACGGCACCCGGGTGCTGAACTACGCGGAGTGGACCTCGGACGAGGCGCACGAGACCTTCCTGCGGGACGCCTGCTCCGGCCGGGCCCGGGCGGCCTACGAGGCCATCCCCGGGGTGCGGCCCATCGGCTACACCCGCTACCACCTCCACCACAGCGCGGTGCGCCCGTGACCACCGACGCCACGCCCGCCAACCGCTGCCAGTTCTACCTCAACTCCCTCCACTCGCTCCTCTACTTCACCCCGGACCTGGACGAGAACCTGGCGGCCCACGGCGTCGACGACCCGATGGCCGGCTACTTCGCCGCCCGGACCGCGGCCCTGGGCCCGGCCGGACCGGGCACCCTCACCGCCGTCACCAACGGCTTCGCCCACCGGCTGATCGCCGGGCACTTCCCGGCCCTCTGGGACCGGGTGCCCCCGGCCACGGTGCTCGCGGAACGCCTGCGCGCCGCCGACACGACCCTGCGCCGCTGCCTGGGCGAGGAGTTCGCCGAGGCGCCCGAGACCGCCGAGGCGGCCGAACTGGCCCTGCGCGCCACCGAAGGGTGCGAACGGGCCGGCCGCCCGCTGTACGCGGCCCACGCCGACCTGCCCGTACCGGACCGGCCGCACCTGGCCCTCTGGCACGCCGCGACGCTGCTGCGGGAGTACCGCGGCGACGGGCACTTCGCCGTACTGAGCCACGCGGGACTGGCCGGCCTGGACGGGCTGGTCTCGCACTCCGCAGGCCCCGGAGGCATGCCCCGCGCCTTCGTGATGGCCAAGCGCGGCTGGACCGACGAGGACTGGACCGCGGCTGAGCAACGGCTGCGCGGCCGCGGCCTCATGGACACGGCCGGGGCGCTGACCGCCCGCGGTCTGGAGCTGCGGGCACAGGTGGAGCGGGACACCGACCGCCTGGACGCCGCTCCCTACGCACACCTGGGCGCCGAAGGCGTCGCCCGGCTCACCACCCTGTGCCGCCGCCTGGTGACCACCGCCGCCGGCACCGGAGTCTTCCCCGCCCCCCTGCTGCCGGTCTTCGCCGACGCGTGACCGCGGCCGCCGCACCACGGCGCGGACCGTCGCGCCCCGACGGGACCACTCGCCCACCCAAGGAGAAAGAGGCAATGGACGCTGCAGTGATAGTTGTGGGGGCCGGCCCGGCCGGCCTCATGCTCGCGGGAGAGCTGCGGCTCGCCGGGGTCGACGTGATCGTCCTGGAGCGCCTGCCCGAGCGGACCGGTGAGTCCCGCGGCCTGGGCTTCACCGCGCGCACCATGGAGATCTTCGACCAGCGCGGGCTGCTGCCCCGCTTCGGCGACATCGAGACCAGCAACGTCGGCCACTTCGGCGGCCTGCCCGTCGACTTCGGCGTGCTGGAGGGCGCGCACCAGGCCGCCAAGACCGTCCCCCAGTCGCAGACCGAAGAGGTGCTGGAGGCCTGGGTCCGCGAGCTGGGCACCGACCTGCGCCGCGGCCACGAACTCGTCTCCTTCACCGACAAGGGCGACGCGGTCGAGGTCACCGTCCGGACGCCCGGCGGGGACACGCAGACGCTGCGCACCGGCTACCTCGTCGGCTGTGACGGCGGGCGCAGCACCGTCCGCAAGGCGGCGGGGTTCGACTTCCCCGGCACCGCGTCGACGCTGGAGATGTTCCTCGCCGACGTCAAGGGCCTGGACCTGGACCCGCGCATGATCGGCGAGACCTTCGAGGGCGGCATGGTCATGGTGGGCCCGCTGCCCGGCGGCATCACCCGCCTGATCCTCTGCGAGCGCGGCACCCCGCCGCAGCGCCGCAGCAGCGCCCCCTCCTTCGAGGAGGTCGTGGCCGGCTGGAAGCGCGTGACCGGCCAGGACATCTCGCACGGCGAGCCGGTCTGGGTCAGCTCCTTCGGGGACGCCACCCGCCAGGTCACCCAGTACCGCCGCGGCCGCGTCGTCCTCGCGGGCGACGCCGCCCACATCCACCTGCCGGCCGGCGGCCAGGGCATGAACACCAGCATCCAGGACGCGGTCAACCTCGGCTGGAAGCTCGCCGCCGTCGCCCAGGGCCGCGCCCCCGAGGCCCTGCTGGACACGTACCACGACGAGCGGCACGCGGTGGGCCGGCGCCTCCTGATGAACACCCGGGCCCAGGGCCTGCTGTTCCTCTCCGGCGCCGAGATCCAGCCGCTGCGCGACGTGCTGAACGAGCTGATCGGCTACGAGGACGTCAGCAAGCACCTCGCCGCGATGGTCAGCGGCCTGGAGATCCGGTACGACGCCGGCGGCGGCACCCACCCGCTGCTCGGCCGCCGCATGCCCGACCTGGAACTGACCCGCGCCGACGGCCGCACCACGACCAGCACCACGCTGCTCCACCCCGGCCGCGGCGTCCTCCTCGACCTGACCGACAACGCCGTCCTGCGGAACCGCGCGGCCGGCTGGGCGGACCGCGTCGACATCGTCACCGCCACCGGACAGCCGGCCCCGGACAGCGCGCTGGCCGGCACCACCGCCGTCCTGGTCCGCCCCGACGGCTACGTCGCCTGGGCCGCCCCCGGCAGCCACCACGACCTGCCCATGTCCCTGGAGCGGTGGTTCGGCCCCGCCCGCTGAAAGACCTCCGCACCGACCGCAGCGCCGGACTCCCACCGGCCGACAAGGAGAACCCACTCATGCACAGCACCCTCATCGTCGCGCGGATGAACCCGCAGTCCGCGGAGGACGTCGCCCGCCTCTTCGGCGAGTTCGACGGCACGGAGATGCCCCACCGCATGGGCACCCGCCGCCGCCAGCTGTTCTCGTACCGGGGCCTCTACTTCCACCTCCAGGACTTCGACGCCGACAACGGCGGCGAGCTCATCGAGGAAGCGAAGACCGACCCCCGCTTCGTGCAGATCAGCGACGACCTCAAGCCCTTCATCGAGGCGTACGACCCGGCCACCTGGCGCTCGCCCGCCGACGCGATGGCGACCCGCTTCTACAACTGGGAGGCGTCCGCGTGAGCGCCCGACGCGTCGCCATCACCGGCATCGGGGTCCTCGCCCCCGGCGGTGTCGGCACCAAGAACTTCTGGAGCCTGCTGAGCGAGGGCCGCACCGCGACCCGCGGCATCACCTTCTTCGACGCCTCCTCCTTCCGCTCCCGGGTGGCGGCGGAGATCGACTTCGACCCCGAGCTGCACGGCCTGTCCCCGCAGGAGATCCGCCGGATGGACCGGGCCGCCCAGTTCGCCGTCGTCGCGGCCCGCGAGGCCGTCGGCGACAGCGGCCTGGAGTTCGCGGACCTCGACCCGTTCCGCACCGGGGTCACCGTCGGCAGCGCCGTCGGCGCCACCATGGGCCTGGACACCGAGTACCGCACCGTCAGCGACGGCGGCCGGCTGGACCTGGTCGACCACACCTACGGCGTGCCGCACCTGTACGACTTCCTCGTACCCAGCTCGTTCGCCGCCGAGGTCGCCTGGGCGACCGGCGCGCAGGGCCCGGCCACCGTCGTCTCCACCGGCTGCACGTCCGGCATCGACTCCGTCGGCCACGCCGTCGAGCTGATCCGCGAGGGCAGCGCCGACGTGATGATCGCGGGCTCCTCCGACGCCCCCATCTCGCCCATCACGATGGCGTGCTTCGACGCGATCAAGGCGACCACGCCCCGCCAGGACAGCCCCGAGACGGCCTCCCGGCCCTTCGACAACACCCGCAACGGCTTCGTGCTGGGCGAGGGTTCGGCCTTCTTCGTCCTGGAGGAGCTGACCGCGGCGCAGGCGCGCGGCGCGCACATCTACGCCGAGATCGCCGGCTACGCCACCCGCTCCAACGCGTACCACATGACCGGCCTGCGCCCGGACGGCGCGGAGATGGCCGAGGCCATCCGCGTCGCCATGGCCGAGGCGCGGCTGAACGCCGAGGACATCGACTACATCAACGCGCACGGCTCCGGCACGAAGCAGAACGACCGCCACGAGACCGCCGCGTTCAAGAAGAGCCTGGGCGACCACGCCTACGCCACGCCGGTCAGCTCCATCAAGTCCATGGTCGGCCACTCGCTCGGGGCCATCGGCTCCATCGAGATCGCCGCAAGCGCGCTGGCCATGGAGCACCACGTCGTGCCGCCCACGGCCAACCTGCACACCCCCGACCCCGAATGCGACCTGGACTACGTCCCGGTCACCGCGCGCGAGCAGCGCACCGACGCCGTGCTGACCGTGGGCAGCGGCTTCGGCGGCTTCCAGTCCGCGATGGTGCTCGCCCGGCCCGAGAGGAGCGAGGCATGACCACCTCCGTGGCAGTGACCGGCCTGGGAGTCGCCTCTCCCAACGGCCTCGGCACCCAGGACTTCTGGGCGGCCACCCGGATCGGCAAGAGCGGCATCGGCCGCGTCACCCGCTTCGACCCGTCGTCCTACCCGGCGACGCTGGCCGGCGAGGTGCCCGGCTTTGACGCCAAGGCGCACCTGCCCAGCCGGCTGATCCCGCAGACCGACCACATGACGCGGCTGGCGCTGGTCGCCGCCGACTGGGCGCTGGCCGACGCCGGCATCGACCCCGGCGCGCAGCCCGCCTTCGACATGGGCGTCATCACCGCCAGCTCCTCCGGTGGCTTCGAGTTCGGCCAGAACGAGCTGCAGAAGCTGTGGAGCCAGGGCAGCCAGTACGTCAGCGCGTACCAGTCCTTCGCCTGGTTCTACGCCGTCAACAGCGGACAGATCTCCATCCGCAACGGCATGAAGGGCCCCAGCGGCGTCCTCGTGAGCGACCAGGCCGGCGGCCTCGACGCGCTGGCCCAGGCCCGGCGGCAGATCCGCAAGGGCACCCCGCTGATCGTCTCGGGCGCCGTCGACGCGTCGATCTGCCCGTGGGGCTGGGCCGCCCAGCTGACCAGCGGCCGCCTGTCCACGAGCGACAACCCCGACCGCGCGTACGTGCCCTTCGACGCGGCGGCGCACGGCCACGTGCCGGGCGAGGGCGGCGCCCTCCTCGTCGTGGAGGACACCGCGGCCGCCCGCGCCCGCGGCGCCCGGATCTACGGCGAACTCGTCGGCTACGCCGCGACGTTCGACCCCAAGCCGGGCACCGGCGGGGAGCCGGGCCTGCGCCGTGCGATCGAGCTGGCCCTGCGCGAGGCGGACTGCCGCCCGCAGGACGTGGACGTCGTCTTCGCCGACGCCGCCGGAACCGTGGAGCTGGACCGGATCGAGGCGGACGCGCTGCGCACCGTCTTCGGCGCCCGGGGCGTCCCGGTGACGGCACCGAAGACCATGACCGGCCGTCTGTACTCCGGCGCGGCGCCGCTGGACGTCGCCGCAGCGCTGCTGGCGATGGACGAGGGGCTCATCCCGCCCACCGTGCACACCGACCCCGACCCGGCCTACGACCTCGACCTGGTCGTCGGCCAGCCGCGCACCGCCGAGGTCCGCACCGCGCTGGTGCTGGCCCGCGGCCACGGCGGCTTCAACTCCGCCGTCGTGCTCCGCGCCGACGGCTGACCACCTGCCGTGTCCCGCAACGGCGCGGGACACACCCGAGCTTCGAACCCGAAGGAACGCACATGTCTGCTGTCTTCACCCTGGACGACCTCAAGCGCATCCTCCTGGAGGGCGCCGGCGCCGACGAGGGCGTCGACCTCAACGGCGACATCCTCGACACCGAGTTCGAGGAGCTGGGCTACGAGTCGCTGGCCCTGCTGGAGACCGGCGGCCGCATCGAGCGCGAGTACGGCATCACGCTGGACGACTCCGCGCTGACCGACGCCACCACCCCGCGCGCGCTCGTCGAGGTGGTCAACGCCCACCTGGCCCTCGCCGCCGCCTGACCCCGTTCCGGGGCGGCCGCCCCCGCCGCGGCCGCCCCGGGCGGTTCCCCTCCCTCCCGGCACCGGCCGGACCCGACCCAAGGAGCCTCTCCATGACCCGCACCTCCGGGCGTCTCGCCCTCATCACCGGTGGCACCAGCGGCATCGGCCTGGCCGCAGCCCGCCTGCTGGGCGAGCAGGGCCACACCGTCTTCCTCGGCGCCCGCAACGCCGAGAACGTGTCCCGCACCGTCAAGCAGCTGCGCGAGGAAGGCATCGAGGCCGACGGCACCGAGCTGGACGTCCGCGACGACGCCAGTGTGCACGCCTTCGTCCAGGCCGCCGTCGACCGGCACGGCAGCGTCGACGTCCTGGTCAACAACGCCGGCCGCAGCGGCGGCGGCGTGACCGCCGACATCGCGACCGAGCTGTGGCACGACGTCATCGACACCAACCTCAACAGCGTCTTCCGGCTGACCCGTGAGGTGCTCACCACGGGCCGGATGCGCCACAAGAGCCGCGGCCGCATCATCAACATCGCCTCCACGGCCGGCAAGCAGGGCGTCGTCCTCGGCGCCCCGTACTCGGCCTCCAAGCACGGCGTCGTCGGCTTCACCAAGGCCCTCGGCAACGAGCTGGCCCCGACCGGCATCACCGTCAACGCCGTCTGCCCCGGCTACGTCGAGACCCCGATGGCCCAGCGGGTCCGCCAGGGCTACGCCGAGGCCTACAACGCCACCGAGGACGCCATCCTCGAGAAGTTCCAGTCGAAGATCCCGCTCGGCCGCTACTCCACCCCGGAGGAGGTCGCGGGCCTGGTCGGGTACCTCGCCTCCGACACCGCCGCCTCCATCACCTCGCAGGCGCTCAACGTCTGCGGCGGCCTCGGCAACTTCTGATCCCCCTTCTCACTTCCCCAAGGAGTTCACCATGACGGTCCGTGAGGTCGAGCACGAGATCACCGTGCAGGCCCCCGCCGCCGAGGTCTACCGCCTGCTCGCCGAGGTGGAGAACTGGCCCCGCATCTTCCCGCCGACCCTCTACGTCGACCACGTCGAGCAGGGCGGCAACGAGGAGCGCATCCGGATCTGGGCCACCGCCAACGGCACGGCCAAGAACTGGACGTCCCGCCGCACCCTCGACCCCGAGGCCCTGCGGATCACCTTCCGCCAGGAGGTCTCCGCGCCGCCGGTCGCCGCCATGGGCGGCGCCTGGATCATCGAGCCGCTGGGCGAGGGCGAGTCCAGGATCCGGCTGCTGCACGACTACCGTGCGATCGACGACGACCCGGCCTCCCTGCAGTGGATCGACGAGGCCGTCGACCGCAACTCGCGGTCCGAGCTCGCCGCGCTCAAGGAGAACGTCGAACTCGCCCACGCCTCGGCCGAGCTGACCTTCTCCTTCGAGGACACGGTCCACATCGCGGGCTCCGCCAAGGACGCCTACGACTTCATCAACGAGGCCCAGCTCTGGGAGGAGCGGCTCCCGCACGTCGCGTCGGTGCGCCTGGAGGAGGACGTCCCCGGGCTGCAGAGCCTGGAGATGGACACCCGCGCCAAGGACGGCTCCACGCACACCACCAAGTCCTACCGGGTCTGCTTCCCGCAGCAGAAGATCGCGTACAAGCAGGTCACGCTCCCGGCGCTGATGACCCTGCACACCGGCCGGTGGACGTTCGAGGAGACCGACGAGGGCGTGGCCGCGACCTCGCAGCACACGGTCGTCCTGAACACCGCCAACATCACCAGGATTCTCGGCGCCGACGCCGGCGTCGCGGAGGCCAGGGAGTACGTGCGCACCGCGCTCAGCACCAACAGCCGGGCCACCCTGGGCCACGCCAAGGACTACGCCGAGGCGCGTCGCTGACATGGCCGCACTGGACACCCAGGTCATCGTCGTCGGCGCGGGACCCGTGGGGCTGATGCTCGCCGGAGAGCTGCGGCTGGGCGGTGCCGAGGTCGTCGTGCTGGAACAGCGCACGGCCCCCACCACCGAGTCGCGGGCCTCCACCCTGCACGCCCGCACCATGGAGATCCTCGACTCCCGCGGCCTGCTGGCGGAGCTGGGCACCCCGCCCCGCGAACCGCGCGGCCACTTCGGCGGCATCCCGCTGGACTTGACGCTCGACAGCAGCCACCCCGGCCAGTGGAAGGTCCCGCAGCACCGCACCGAGGAACTGCTGGGGGAGTGGGTCCGGTCGCTCGGCACCGACGTACGCCGCGGCCACGAGGTGCGCGGTCTGTCGGTCCTCGACGACCGGGTCGAGGTCGAGGCGGTGACCGGGGACGGCCGGACCGTCACCGTCTCGGCGCTGTGCGTCGTCGGCTGCGACGGCGAGAACAGCACCGTGCGCCGCCTGGCCGGCTCCGCGTTCCCCGGCCGGGACGCGGGCCGCGAGCTGCTGCGCGCGGACGTGGCGGGCCTGGACATCCCCGACCGGCGCTTCGAGCGGCTGGAGAAGGGGCTGGCCATCGCCGCCCGGCGGAACGACGGCGTCACCCGCGTCATGGTGCACGAGTTCGGCCGCCCGGCCGCCGAGCGCGCCGGCGACCCGGACTTCGCCGAGGTCGCCACGGTGTGGCGGCGGGTGACGGGCGAGGACATCAGCGGCGGCACCCCGCTCTGGGTCAACGCCTTCGGCGACGCCGACCGGCAGGCCACGGCCTACCGCGACGGGCGCGTCCTGCTGGCCGGCGACGCCGCGCACCAGCAGATGCCCATCGGCGGCCAGGCACTGAACCTGGGTCTCCAGGACGCGGTCAACCTCGGCTGGAAACTGGCCATCCAGGTCCGCAGGCTCGGCAGCGAGGGTCTGCTGGACAGCTATCACGACGAACGGCACGCGGTCGGCGCCCGCGTACGGTCCAACATCCAGGCGCAGGCCAGGCTGCTGCTGGGCGGCCCCGAGGTGGAGGCGCTCCGCTCCGTCGTCGCCGAACTGATCGCCAAGGAGCCGGTACGCGCCCACCTGGCGGGGATGATCTCCGGCCTGGACATCCGGTACGACGTCGGCCCCGGCAGCCACCCGCTGCTGGGCGCCCGGCTCCCGCACACCCCGCTGGTCCGCGCCGACGGCAGCGCCACCACCGCGGCGGCCCTGCTGCGCACCGGCCGCGGCCTGCTGCTGGACCTGTCCGGCGAGGAGGACGCCGAAGCGCCGCTGCGGCGGGCGGCCGCCGGCCGTACCGACCGGGTCACCGCGCTGTCCGCCCGGCTCGCCGGCGGAACGGACGGCCACCCGCTGGCCGGGGCCGGCACCGTCCTGGTCCGGCCCGACGGCCACGTCGCGTGGACCGGGCGGACGGCCGACGGCCTGGACGACGCACTGCACCGCTGGTTCGGCCTGACCCGGCCGGCCGAGGCACCACTGACGAACACGGCCGCGCCGGCGGTCGCACAGGGAGGGAACACCATGGGCAGGCTCAACGGAAAGACGGCACTGGTCACCGGCTCCAGCCGCGGCATGGGGCGGGCCACGGCGCTGCGGCTGGCGCGCGAGGGCGCGCTGGTCGCCGTGCACTACACGAGCAGCGAGGACGCGGCCGCCGACACCGTCGCCGCCATCGAGAAGGAGGGCGGCCGGGCGTTCACGGTCCGCGCCGAGCTGGGCGTGCCCGGCGACGTGCACGAGCTGTTCCTCGGCCTGGAAGCGGGCCTGAAGGAGCGCACCGGCACGACCGACCTGGACATCCTCGTCAACAACGCCGGCGAAATGGGCGGCGTCTCCGTGGACGACACGACGCCCGAGAAGTTCGACCGGCTGGTGGCCGTCAACGCCAAGGCGCCGTTCTTCCTCATCCAGCGTGCGCTGAAGAACATGCCGGACGGCGGCCGGATCATCAACATCTCCTCCGGACTGACCCACTTCGCCAACCCCGAGGAGATCGCCTACGCGATGACCAAGGGCGCGGTCGAGCAGCTCGCGCTGCACTTCGCCAAGCTCCTGGGGCCGCGCAACATCACGGTCAACAGCGTCGCGCCGGGCATCACCCGCAACGGCAACCCGGTGTTCGACATCCCCGAGGCGGTGGAGCAGATGGCACAGCTCTCCGCGTTCAACCGGGTCGGCGAGCCCGAGGACGTCGCCGACGTCGTCACCTTCCTCGCCACCGACGACGCCCGCTGGGTCACCGGCGCCTTCCTCGACGCCAGCGGCGGCACCCTGCTGGGTTGAACCGGCCGGGCCGGCGCGGCCGCACGCGCCGGCAGCGGGGTCCGGACACCCGGACGTCCGGACCCCGCGCCCCCAGGACCAGCCCTCTCTCGCCTCGGGAAGACCACCATGACGCCAACGACTCCTTCCGTGCCCCGCTCCGGGCCGGCCGCCGCCGGTTCCCGGCGGTGGGGCCTGCTGACCGTCCTCGCCGGCAACATGCTCATCGACGCCCTGGAGGTGTCCGTACTGGTCGTGGCGGCGCCCGCCATCGGCGCCGACCTGCACCTGCCGCCCGCCGGAACGCAGTGGACCATGAGCGGCTTCGCCCTCGGCTTCGCCGGTCTGCTGCTGCTCGGGCCGCGGCTGGCCGCCCGCTGGGGCCGGCGGCGCCTGTACCTGGGCGCGCTGGCCGTCTTCGCCGTCGCGTCCCTCGTCGCGGGCGTCGCCACCGACCCGGTACTGCTGGTGGCCACCCGCTTCGTCAAGGGCGGCTGTGCCGCGCTGACGGCACCGATGGGGCTCGCCATCATCATGTCCGTCTTCCCCGCGGGGCCCGTGCGGCGGCGCGCGATCTCCGTCTACACCCTCTTCGGCGCCAGCGGCTTCACCGCGGGCCTGGTGCTCTCCGGCGTGCTGACCGGCTGGGACTGGCGCCTCACGCTGGCCTTCCCCGCCCCGGTGGTGGCCGTGCTGTTCCTGGCCGGGCTGCGGCTCGTCCCCGCGCAGCCGCCCGTGGCACCGGACGAGCGGCAGCCGCTGCCCGTGGGGCGCGTCCTGCTGCTGACCGGCGGTACGGCGGCCCTGGCCGGCGCGGTCGCCTGGGCGCCCGGCGGCGGCTGGACCGGCCCGCGCACGACGGGACTGCTGCTGACGGCCGCGGTGCTGCTGGTCCTGCTGGCGGTGGGCGAACGCCGGTCGGCCGCCCCGCTGCTGCCCCGGTCCGTCCGCGGCGGCACCGCGCTGGGCCGGTCGGCCCTGGGCGCTGCCTGCCTCAACGGGTCCTACCTCGGCATGCTGTTCCTCGCCACGCTCCGGCTCCAGGACGAGCTCGGCTTCGGCCCGCTGGAGGCCGCGCTGGCCTTCCTTCCGGCAAGCGTGCCGCTGGCCCTGACCGCACTGCACTCCGGGGCAATGGTCGAGCGCTTCGGGGCCCGGCCGCTGATCGCCCTCGGCTCGCTGTCCGCGTTCGCCGGACACCTCCTGCTGCTGCGCGAGGACACCTCGTACGTCACCGGGCTGCTGCCCAGCCTGCTGCTGGTGGGCGCCGGCTTCGTACTGGCCTTCACCGCGCTGAACACCCAGGCCGTCTCGGAGGCGGCCGACGCCGACAAGGCGGTCGCGGGAGCGGCGTACCAGACGGCCGTCCAGGCCGGTGCCGTCCTCATGCCCGCGCTGGCCGCCGCCCTGCTGACGACCGGCACGGGGACACCGGACCAGCGGCCCGCGCATCTGCTCGTCGCCGCCGTCGGCCTGCTCGGCGTGGTCACGGCACTGGCGGGCCTCCGCCGCCGTACCGCCGGGCCCGATGCCGCCGCCGCACCCGCGCCCGCCGCTGTTCCCGCCCCTGTCCACGCCGCACAGAAGGAAGTCAGATGACCGTCCAAGACACCCCGGCTGCCTGGGACGTCGGTACGTGGGACAGCGAGACCTGGGACGTCGACGCGTGGGACGTCGACGGCTGGGAGTTCGACGACGAGGCCGACGACGACCTCCTCGGACCGGAGGTCGCGGTGCCCGGCCGGTCCGTGATGGTGACGCTGCCGCTGGCGGAGCGCACCCGGATCATCGACGCCTACGTGCGCCGGGAGCTCGCCCGCGTCCTGGGCGTGGCGCCCCGCGACATCGGCGTGGACGGCCGCACGATGAACAGCCTCGGCGTCGGCTCCGTCGCCGGGCTCCAGCTCCAGAACCGCATCGAACGCGCCCTGGAGGTGGAGGTGAACCTCCAGATGCTGCTCCTGGCCAACAGCGCCCAGGAGCTCATCGACTGCCTCGCCGGACAGCTCGGCCCCGCCGGCCACGGCCACCGCCCCGGGCAGTCCGCATGAACGGTTTCCTCGACGCCTGGCTGCTCCGCCTGCCCCGCCCCGAACAGCTCGGACCGCTGCTCGACGGCTCCGAACTGGACGCGCGCGAGCAGGCCCGCGGCCGCTCCTTCACCCGGCCCCACGACGGGGTGCTGTACGTCTCCGCGCACATCGCCCTGCGCCGGGTCCTCGGCCACTACCTCGGACTCGCCCCGGACCGGGTGCCGTTCGTCCGCGAACCGTGTCCGGGCTGCGGCGGCCCGCACGGGCGGCCCGCCGTCGCCCACCCCGACCCGCCGCTGCACTTCTCGCTCTCGCACAGCAGCGGCATGGTGCTCGTCGCCGTCGCCTCCGAGACCGTCGGCGCCGACGTGGAGCGCCGGCCACGCCCCGGCACGGTCGAGGTGTGCACCCGCTCGCTCCACCCGGCGGAACGCGCCGAGATCGAGGACGTACCACCGCCCGGCCACTGCGCCGCCTTCGGCCGCGTCTGGACGCGCAAGGAGGCGTACCTGAAGGCGCTGGGCACCGGACTCAGCCGGTCGCCGGCCGCCGACTACCTCGGCGCGGACGCCGCCCGGCGGCCGCCGGGCTGGTCCGTCCTGGACCTCGACTGCGGCCCGCACCACGACGGGGCCGTCGCCTACCGGGGCGCGGCCGACGCGCCCCGGGCCGTGCACCGGCTGCCGGCCGCCGTCCTGCTGCCCGGCGGCGCGTCCGTGCCGGCCGGCACCGGCGCCCCGGCCCCGCTGCCCGCCGGCTGACCGGCGCGGCGGCGACCGGACGTACCCCACCGACCCGCAAGAGGAGATCTCCGTGACCGTCACCGATGTCACCCCGACCGTGCTGCCGCCCGAGGCCCACCTGGCGGAGCTGGAAACACTCAAGGAGATGGCCCGCCAGGGACCTGATCCGGCCGCCACCGAGCGCCAGCACGCCCGCGGCAAGCTCACCGCGCACGAACGTATCGAACTGCTCCTGGACGAGGGCTCGTTCACCGAGGTGGAGCCGCTGCGCCGGCACCGGGCGACCGGGTTCGGCCTGGAGGACAAGCGGCCCTACACCGACGGTGTGATCACCGGCTGGGGCACCGTGCACGGCCGTACCGTCTTCGTGTACGCGCACGACTTCCGGATCTTCGGCGGCGCGCTGGGCGAGGCGCATGCGCAGAAGATCCATAAGATCATGGACATGGCCCTGCAGGCGGGCGCCCCGCTGGTGTCGCTGAACGACGGCGCCGGCGCCCGGATCCAGGAGGGCGTCTCCGCGCTCGCCGGCTACGGCGGCATCTTCCAGCGCAACACCAAGGCCTCCGGCGTCATCCCGCAGATCAGCGTGATGCTCGGCCCGTGCGCGGGCGGCGCCGCCTACAGCCCGGCGCTGACCGACTTCGTCTTCATGGTCCGCGACACCTCGCAGATGTTCATCACCGGCCCGGACGTGGTCCGTGCGGTGACCGGCGAGGAGATCACCCAGAACGGGCTGGGCGGCGCCGACGTGCACGCCGAGACCTCCGGCGTGGCCCACTTCGCGTACGACGACGAGCGGACCTGCCTCGAAGAGGTGCGGTATCTGCTCTCGCTGCTGCCGTCCAACAACCGCGAACTGCCGCCCTCCGCACCGGCCACCGACCCCGTCGACCGGTCGTGCGAGGACCTGCTGGACGTGGTGCCGGCCGAGCCGGGCCGGACGTACGACATCCGCCGGGTGATCGAGGAGATCGCCGACGACGGCGAGTTCTTCGAGGTGCAGCCGGGGTGGGCGGGCAACGTGGTGTGCGCCCTGACCCGCTTCGACGGCGAGGTGGCCGGCATCGTCGCCAACCAGCCCGCCCACTTCGCCGGCGTCCTGGACATCGAGGCCAGCGAGAAGGCCGCGCGCTTCGTGCAGTTCTGCGACGCCTTCAACATCCCCCTCGTCACGCTCGTGGACGTCCCCGGCTTCCTGCCCGGCGTCGACCAGGAGCACAACGGCATCATCCGGCGCGGCGCCAAGCTGCTGTACGCCTACTGCAACGCCACCGTCCCGCGGATCTCCCTGGTGCTCCGCAAGGCGTACGGCGGCGCGTACATCGTCATGGACTCCCGCTCCATCGGCACCGACCTCGCGCTGGCCTGGCCGAGCAACGAGATCGCCGTCATGGGCGCGGAGGGCGCGGCCAACGTCATCTTCCGCCGGGAGATCGCCGCCGCCGACGACCCGGACGCCACCCGCGCCCAGAAGATCCGCGAGTACCGCGAGGAGCTGATGCACCCCTACTACGCCGCCGAGCGCGGCCTGGTGGACGACGTCATCGACCCGCGCAGCACGCGGCAGGTCATCGCCCGGTCGCTGGCGATGCTCCGCAGCAAGCACGCCGGCCTGCCCGCCCGCAAGCACGGCAACCCGCCCCAGTGAGGAGAACGCAGTGGACGCAGCACGCGACGTGATCCGCGTGGAGAAGGGCTCGCCCACCCCCGAGGAGCTGGCGGCCGTCACCGCCGTCCTGCTCAGGGTCATGGCCGCCGCCCCCGAAGACCCCGCGCCGGTCCGGCCCGTCACCGCGGGCTGGCGCCGCCTGGAGCGCGTGGAGCGCAGCTCCGGGCCGCGCAGCTGGCAGGAACTGGCCGCCTGACGCCGCGCCGTACGAGGAGGAAACACCGTGACCGTGACACAGGAAGCCCCCGGCCCCGTCGAGGACACCGGTCCGCAACGGACGGGGTGGCAGCTGCCGCCCCTGACGGCCGAGGACGACTTCGACGCCGAACCGCACATCATCCGCGGTACGGACTGACCGGCCGCATCCCGGGCGGGCGCCGTTTTCTCGGCGCCCGCCCGCGCACGTCCGCCTCCGCACCGCCCCGGCCCGCCCTCCGCGTTCCGTGCCACCGCCGGGCACCCACCCGACTTGGAGTCCCGCCATGCCCCAGCTCTCGCCGCCCGCGGCGCCACCCGCCACCCCGCCGGCCGATCCGGTCCGGCCCGTCGAGGTCGAGGCGGGCCCGTTCCGCCTGTCCGGGCTGCTGGCCCTGCCGTCCGGCGGCCCGCCGCGCGCCGTGCTCGTCGCGCTGCACGGCGGCGGCATGCGGGCCGGCTACTTCCACGGCCGGGCCGACCCGGCCACCTCGATGCTCTCCCTCGCCGCCTCCTGCGGCTACGCGGCACTCGCCCTGGACCGGCCCGGCTACGGCGCTTCGGCGGCCGCGCTGCCCGACGGCCTGCCCCTCGCCGAGCAGGCCGGGTACGTCCGGGCGGCGCTGGAGAGCCACGCGCGCGAGCACCCGGTGGGCGCCGGCTTCTTCCTGCTGGGGCACTCGATGGGCGGCAAGCTCGCCCTCATGACCGCGGCCCGGGACGGCGGCGACGGCGGGCCGCCGCTGCTCGGCGTCGACGTGTCCGGCATCAGCGACCGCTGGGCCGTGGGCACCGACCGGCTCGCCGACCCCGTCGGCCGCCGCGGCCACCGGCTGCACTGGGGCCCGCTGGCCCTCTATCCGCCGGGCACGTTCCGGATGGCCGAGCCACTGGTGGGCCCGATACCCCGCAACGAGCTGCGGGACGTGCCCTGCTGGCCGCGTACCTATCCGTCGGTCGCCCGCGATGTCCGGGTGCCGGTGCGCTTCACCTTCGCCGAGCACGAGAAGTGGTGGCGCTCCGACCGGTGGACCGTGGACGCGATGACCGCCCGGCTCGCCTCGCCCCTCGTCCGCGTCGAGCGGCTGGCCGACGCGGGCCACAACATCAGCCTGGGCCGGACGGCGCGCGGCTACCACTTGGGCGTCCTGGCGTTCCTGGAGGAGTGCGTGGCGCGTGCCGGGGCGGGCGCCCGATGACCGGCGGCGGCGTGTTCCGCGGCATGACCGCGTCGCTGCGGGTGCGCAACTTCCGGCTGTTCACGCTGGGGCAGCTGGCCTCGGTGACCGGTACGTGGATGATGTTCACCGCGCAGGACTGGCTCGTGCTGCGGCTCACCGGGGACTCGGCCGCCGCGCTCAGCGCCGTCACCGCCGCCCAGTTCGCCCCCGTCCTGCTGCTGACGCTGCTGGGCGGGCGGCTGGCCGACCGTTACGACAAGCGCCGCCTGCTGCTGGCGGCCAACCTCGCCGCCGCCCTGCTGGCCGGCCTGCTGGCGGCCGTGGCGCTCACCGGCGGCCTGCGGCTGTGGCACATCATCGGCTGTGCGGCGGCCCTGGGCGTGGTCAACGCGGTGGAGATCCCGGCCCGGATGTCCTTCGTCAGCGAGATGGTCGGCGGTGAACTGCTGCCGAACGCCTCGGCGTTGAGCGCCGCGTACTTCAACACCGCGCGGGTGCTGGGGCCGGCCGCGGCCGGCGGGCTCATCAGCGTCTGGGGCTCCCCGGCCGTGCTGGTGCTGAACACGGCCAGCTACCTGGGCACGGTGGCCGCGCTGGCGCTGATGCGCCCGCACGAGCTGCACCGGGGCACCGCGCGCGCGGCCCGCGGCGGTGTCGTGGCGGGGCTGCGGTACGTCGCCGCGCGGCGCGACCTGCTGCTGCCGCTCGCCCTGGTCGCCCTGCTGGCGCTGGCCGGCTTCAACTTCCAGGTCACGCTGCCGCTGCTGGCCAGGACGGTCTTCGACACGGGACCCGGCACCTTCGGACTGCTGACCGCGGCGATGGCGGCCGGCTCCCTGCTCGCCGCGCTGGTCACCACCATGCGGCGCGGCCGGCCGGGCCAGCGGCTCGTGCTGGCCGCGGCCGTGGCCTTCGGCGTCACGGAGATCTGCTCCGGGCTCGCGCCCACGTTCCCCGTCGCACTGCTGTCGCTGGCCCTCACCGGCTTCGCGATGATGGTCTTCTCGCAGGCGGCCAACCACCGCGTACAGCTGGGGACCGAGGCCGCCTACCGCGGGCGCGTCATGGCGCTCTACACCGTCATCTATCAGGGCACCACCCCGATCGGCGCCCTGCTCACGGGCTGGCTGGCCGGTGCCGCCGGCGCCCGCAGCGGCCTGTGGGTGGCGGGCGCGGTCTGCCTGGCCGGGGCGCTGGCCGCCTGCGCCGTCGCGGCCCCGCGCGGCCGACGGTCCAGTACCCGGTCCGTCCCGTCCGGCGCGGCCCGCCCGGCGGAGGACGAGCCGGCGTCCGCTTCGCACGGATAGCCGGCGGCTTCCCGGCCGGGCCCGCCCCGTGGCCGGGAAGCCGTACCGCGTGGCCGCCGCCGTACCGTGACCGCCAGGGGCGTACGCGCCGCGGTCGTGCGCGGTCGGACGACGGCCGTGGCGCGCGGGCGGGGACAGCGGCGCGGGACGAGGCCGGTACCGGTGGGGCTCATGCGGGGGACCTCACTTCGCCGGAGAGGGCGTTCCGGGGCTGGCCGAGCCGGAAGCCGACACCGCGCACGGTGACGATCCAGTCGCCGGAGCCGAGCTTGCGGCGCAGTCCGTTGACGTGGGTGTCCAGCGTCCGGCTGCGCGGGGTGTCGGTGTCCTGCCACACCTGCTGGAGGATCTGCCGCCGGGTGACCACGGCGCCGGGCCGGGAGGCCAGCAGGAGCAGCAGGTCGAACTCCTTGCGGGTGAGCGGGACGGGCCGCCCGTGCAGCTGCACGGTACGGGTGGTCTGCTCGACGACGAGCGGCCCCAGCTGCAGGACCGCGCCGGCGGTGGCCGCGGGGCGGGCCCGGCGCATCACCGCGCCCATACGGGCCAGCAGTTCACGGAACCCGTAGGGCTTGACCAGGTAGTCGTCGGCACCGGCCTGGAGCCCGAGCACCCGGTCGACCTCGCTGTCGCGGGCGGTGACCGCGAGCAGCGGGGTGTCGCACACGGCGGCGATGGACCGGCAGATCTCCAGCCCGTCCACGTCCGGCAGTTCGAGGTCGATCAGGATCACGTCGGCGTGGTGGTGCTCCCGCAGCGCGGCGGCGCCGGTCGCGGCGGTTCTGACCTGGTGGCCGTGGCGCTCCAGGCTCCGGGTGAGGGTCTGGGCGGTGCGGGCGTCGTTCTCGACGACGAGCACCCGCCACGGCCCGGCCGGCTGTGCGGTGAGTGGTGGCGGGCCGGGGCGTACCGGTGACGGCAGCGCCGGGTGGGGGAGTGCTCTGACCGTCTGTGACACGGGCTCCTCCTGAGTTCGCGGGCGGACGCGGGCTGCGAGGAGGGTGCGGACGCGGCCGCGGCGCTGCGGTTCCGCCCGTGCGTACGACGGAGTACGGGCATGATCCCCGTCGATGCGCCCCTCGGGCGCTGCCCAGAGCACAGTGGCACGCCGCCGGCCCCGCGGGACGGTTGATAGCACCTAGGTTGAGCCCGCCCCGCGGTTCAGGAGGCGGGGCCGTGCAGGGCGAGGAAGGCCGCGACGCCGGACTCGACCAGGGCCGTCGTCTCGTCCTCCGCCAGCGGCAGCGCCCCGTGGAAGGAGCGCTCGTACACCTCCGAGGTGACCAGCTGGGTGAACTGGAGGGCCAGCGTCTCCGGGGCGACGCGGTCGCGCAGCACGCCGGCCTTCATCAGCCCGCCGAGCCGCTCGGCCAGCCGGGCGCGCACCCGGCCCGGGCCCGTGCCGCGCCAGCTCTCCAGGACGTGGGGCGGCAGGTACGGCGCCTCCGCGAAGATCACACGGACCAGCGCGAAGTGGCTCTCGAAGTCGGTCTGCGGGACGGCCAGCGCGTGGCCCAGGGCGGTCAGCGCGGCGGCGAGGTCGGTCCCCGGGTCGCCCAGGTGGCGGTCGATCAGCTCTTCCTGGTGCTCGGCGACGGCCTGCGAGCTCTGCTGCACGACGGCGCGGAAGAGGTGCTCCTTGTCCTGGTGGTGGTTGTAGATCGTGCGCTTGGAGACGCCCGCCTCGGCGGCGATGGCGTCGACGCTGGCCCGGCTGTAGCCCTCCCTCCCGAAGACGGTGCGGGCCGCGCAGTCGATGGCGGCGCGCTTTCCGGGGCGGCCGGTGGGGGCGTTTTCGGGGGTCGTACGGGGGGCGGCGGCAGGCGTCATGGCAGGCCGGACTCCTCAAATTGCACTGGGCGGTTTACAAGGTGAACTGCACGGTGTAGTTTACTTCGTGTCGGAGCCGCCGGGAAACCCCGCGGAACCCCGCTTCCCGTCCCACCTCCTCTCTTTCCGCCGGCACTCCCCGGCCGGCCCAGGACCTTTCCGAAAGGACACCACAATGTTCGGCAAGCTCACGGTCACCAAGCTCTTCTGCGACGACCTGGACGCCATGGTCGCCTTCTACCGCGACCGGCTGGGCCTGAAGGTCCTGCAGGAGTACCCGGGCACCACCGTCGTCTTCGACACCGGCCACGGCGGCGAGCTGATCGTCACCAACACCAAGGGCGACCAGCCGATCAGCATCGCGTTCACCGAGGTCGACATCCCGGCCGCCCACGAGGCCCTGTCCGACCTGGGCGTCACCGCCATCGCCCCGCACAAGACCGGTCAGCGCTTCGAGATCACCGACCCGCAGGGCAACAACCTCATCTTCGTCAACGCCTGAGCGCCCGCCGCCCGTTGCCGCGGGCGGCAGCCGGATCCCCACACCTCGCCCCGGGAGACCGTCGTGTCCAGCACTTCCGCCCCCTCTCGCCCCGAAGCCCCCGCCACCCTCCACAACCGGCTCCCGCGCCTCGCGCTCTACCTCGTCGGCTGTGTCGTCTTCGCCGCCGGAGCCACGCTCTTCATCCACGCCGGGATGGGGGTGGACCCGCTCGACGTCCTCTCCCTCGGGCTGCTGGAGCACCTGCCGGGCACGATCGGGCTGGCGCAGGCCGCCATCGCCGCCGTCTGCATCCTGGTGTGGTCCGTGTGGAACCGCCGCCGTCCGGTCGTGATGCCCTTCGTGACCTTCCTGCTCTGCGGCTCGCTGATCGACCTGATGCGCCTGGCCGACCTGGGCTGGCTCGCCCCGGTGCCCGCGCTCGTCGCCGCGGTCCTGCTGTGCGCCTACGGCTCCGCGCTGATCATCATGAGCGGTACCGGCATCCGCGCCATGGACCTGCTCGTCATCAGCTTCAACCAGCGCCTGAACGTGCCGTTCTGGCTCGCCAAGGTCGGCATCGAGGGCGTCCTGCTCACCCTCGGCTGGCTGCTCGGCGGCCCGGTCGGCATCGGCACCCTCGCCTTCCTCGTCTGCGTCGACGGCCTCATCCAGCCCCTCATGGCCTTCAACGGGCGCGTCCTGCGCCTGACCAACCACGGCCTGCCCACCCGCGCCACCGTGCGCCC
Organism: Streptomyces sp. NPDC047117; assembly: GCF_040643545.1. NCBI lineage: Bacteria > Bacillati > Actinomycetota > Actinomycetes > Kitasatosporales > Streptomycetaceae > Streptomyces > Streptomyces sp. NPDC047117. The sequence continues at coordinate 20,950 of NZ_JBEYUN010000034.1, forward strand.
CCTCGCGATCGGAGTGGCCCGATGACCGCCGCCACCAGCTCGCCCCGCACGGGCGTGTTCCCCCTCCTGCTCTTCGCCTCCACCCTGACCGTCATGGCCGGCTCGGTACTCTCCCCGGTCATCGAGATCCTCCGCGGCGACCTGGGCGTGAGCGGCACCGCCGCCGGGCTCGTCGTCACCGTCCACAGCCTCGGGATAGCCCTGGTCAGCCCGTTCGCCGGGCGCCTGCTGGACCGCTTCGGCACCCGCGTGCCGCTCGCGGCCGGCCTGCTGATCTACGGCGTGGCCGGCGGTGCCGGAGCGCTCCTCGACAGCTACCCGGCGCTGATCGTCACCCGCCTGATCTTCGGCGCCGGCGCCTCCTTCGTCTTCGCCGGCACCACCGTCGCCCTGCTCTCGCTCTACCAGGGCCGCGCCAAGGACCGCGCCATGGGCTGGCGGTCCACCGCCACCAGCCTCGGCGGAGTCGTGTGGCCGCTGGCCGCCGGCGCCGTGGGCGGCGTCTCCTGGCACCTGCCCTTCGCGATCTACCTCATCGCCGTCCCGCTCGGCCTCGCCACCGTCGCGATCCTCCCCAAGCACACCGCGCCCGCCGGCGGTCAGGCCGGCCGGCCCATGGGCGCCCTGGCCCTGCTGCGCCGCCACCGCATCCTCCTCGCCTGGTACGGCCTGCAGTTCCTCTCCTCCCTGCTGCTGTACGCGCTGATGGTCTTCCTGCCCCAGCAGCTGGCCGAGGCGGGCGTCAAGAGCCCGATGCTGGTCTCCCTCTACACCGTGGCCATGTCCGCCGTGATGAGCCTGATCGGCCTGGGCTACGCCCCGCTGCGCGAACGGTTCGGCGAGCGCACCCTGCTGCACACCGCCGTCGCCCTGTGGGTCGTGACCTTCCTTCTCCTGGCCATGACGAGCCAGCCGGTGCTGCTCTTCCTCGTTCCGGTCCTCTTCGGCCTGGGACAGGGCGTGTTCTTCCCGGTGGTGACCGTGCTGATCGGCGAGGGCGTCCCCGAGGCCGTCCGCGGCCAGGCCACCTCGCTGTCGGGAACCGCCACCTTCGCCGGGCAGTTCGTCTCGCCGCTGCTGGTCGGCCCGCTGCTGGCCGCCATCGGTTTCGAAGCCGGCTTCATCCTGGTCGCCGGGGTGCCGGCGCTCGCCCTGGCCGCCCTCCTGCTCGCCCGCACCGCCCGCCGCGGTGCCCCCACCGACCCGTCCGACACCGCCGAAACCCAGTCCGCGCCGCAGACCGCCGGCGTGCGCTGACCCGCGGCCCGCTCCCGAACCACGCCCCGGAGGCACCGATGAAGATCACCCTGGTCCTGGACGTCATCTGCGCCCACTCCTACCTCGCCTACCACCACCTGCAGCAGGCGCTGCGGAGCCACCGCGCGGCCGGCGGCAGCGCCGAGGTGACCTTCCTCCCCTTCCAGCTCGACCCCGCGGCGCCGCACACGCCGGAGCCGCTCAAGACCGTCCTGCAGCGCAAGTTCGGCCCCGCGGCGCTGGATTCCGCGGCCGCCATGGCGAAGAAGGCGGCGGGCGAGGGGCTCGTACTGGACTACGACCGCGCGGTGAACGCCAACACCCGCCCCGCGCACCTCCTCCTCACGCACGCCGAGCGCCACGGCCGCGGCGAGGAGGTGGCCGAGCGCCTCTTCCGCGCCCACTTCACCGACGGCCTGAACATCGCCGACACCGCGACGCTCGGGCGGCTGGCCGCCGAGGCGGGCCTGCACAGCGCCCCCGACGCCGACGACGAGGCCGAGCTGACGCGCCGCCTGGAGCGGACCCGCGCCCTTGCCGTACGCGCCGTACCGGTCTTCCTCGCCGACGGGACCACCCCCCTCGTGGGCGACCAGAGCCCGGCGGCCTTCGAGCGGCTGCTGGCCGGCGCGCGCACCGCGTAACCGGCGTGAACGTCAAGTGACTTGCCAAAGCCGCTGATGGTGAGGGCGCGAGCCGCCCGCGCGTGACGTCCCGCCAGTAGCGTGGCCGGAAGACAGCGGCAGCACCGGGCCCCGCCCTGTGCGCACCGGCCCCGCCCCCGCATTCCGCACCCACTCTGAACATGGAGAACCCATGAGTACTGCACCCCTGAAGCTCGCCGTCGTGATCGGGAGCGTGCGCGAGAACCGCCTGGGCGCCAAGGTCGGCGACTGGTTCGTCTCGCAGGCCGCCCAGCACCCCGACGTCGAGGTCGACGTCATCGACGTGATCGAGCACCCGCTGCCGCTGGCCATCCCCGGCTTCGGCCAGGAACTGGACTCCGCCACGCAGGAGATCAAGGACGGCATCACCCCGCGCATCGCGGCGGCCGACGCCTTCGTCGTGATCACCCCGGAGTACAACCACTCCTTCCCGGCCTCGCTGAAGAACGTCATCGACTGGCACCTGAGCGAGTGGGCCGCCAAGCCCGTCGGGCTCGTCTCGTACGGCGGCATGGGCGGCGGCCTGCGCGCGGCCGAGCACCTGCGCCAGGTGTTCGCCGAGGTCCACGCCACGACCATCCGCGAGATGATCAGCTTCCACAACCCCTGGGGCGCCTTCGAGGACGGTGCCGCGCCCGAGGGCGCCGATGGGGCCGCCAAGAAGCTGCTGGACCAGCTGACCTGGTGGGGCCGCGCGCTGCGCACCGCCCGCGCCGAGTCCCCTTACCAGGCCTGACGCCTGACCACCCGCCCGTACCGAACCCCGCAGCCCGGTCCCTGCCCCGCTGTGCCGACCGCGCAGCGGGGCACGGCGGGCCGCCGCTTGGAGGCCCCGTGAACATCCCCCGGATCGGCATCACCCTCCCCTCGATCGGCGCGCCCGGCGATGTCCTGCCCGACGTCGCGCAGGCCGCCCGGCAGGCCGAGGAGGCCGGGCTGGACGGCCTCTGGGCGGGCGACCACCTCACGCTCGGCGAGGCGCCCGCGCTGGACTCCGGCCTCGTCCTGGCCGCCGCTGCCGCCGCCACCCGGACCATCGGCATCGGCTGGTCCGTCTACCTCCCCTCGCTGCGCACCGTCTCCTGGGCGGCCCGCCAGGTCGGCACCCTCCAGTACCTGGCCGGCGACCGCCGCCTCGACCTGGGCATCGGCGTGGGCGGCGGCGGAACGGAATGGCACGCGGCCGGCACCACCGACGCCGACCGCGGCCGCCGCACGGACGCCTTCCTGCGCCTCCTCCCGCGGCTCCTGGCCGGCCGCCCGACACCGCTCCCCGACGTGCCCGGCACCCCGGAGTGCACCCTCGCCCCCGCCGTCCCCGTCCCGCCGGTGTGGATCGGCGGCTTCGCCGACTCCGCGCTGCGCCGCACGGCGCGGTACGGCACCGGCTGGCTCGGCGCCCTGCGGACCCCGGACGCGTTCCGCGCCACGGGGGACCGGCTCCGGGAACTGGCCGCCGAGGAGAAGCGCCCCGCGCCCCGGCTGGCCACCATGATCCACGGCGCGCTCGCCCCGCGCGGCGCCACCGACGGCCTGCGCGACCGCTACGCCGCCTCGCTCGTCGCGTCCTACGGACTGGACCACGAGACCGCCCGCGGCCTGGCCGTCACCGGCGACCCCGAGCAGGTCGCCGAGCAGCTCACCGAGTTCGTCCGGGCCGGCGCCGAGCAGCTGGTCTTCACCACCCCCGTGCCGGACTGGCACCGCTGCGCCGACCTGCTCGCCGAGGCGCGGCAGCTCGTGCTGCGCGAACTCTCCTGACCACTCTCCCGCAGGCGTCCCCCGGCGCCTGCCGTGTCCCGCCGCCGGCGCTCCGGCGCCCGGCGGGACACGCCCGGAAGGCAGGCCGGTGCCCCCGTCCGGCCTGCCTTCCGCCGCTTCCGCCCCCTGCCGCGCCCCCCGCGCGCCCCGCCTTTTCCCGTCATACGGACGGCAATTGACGAAGCGTCAGTACGGGTGCACCATGCCGCAACAAACTGTTGAAGCTGCGGAAGGACGCACGCGATGGGCGAGGCACAGGGCACCGGCGGCGCACTCGACGTCCCCGTCATCGACCTGTCCGGCTGGCGGTACGGGACGGCCGAGGACCGGGCGGCGGTCGCGACCGCCGTGGACGAGGCCGCGCGCACCGTCGGATTCATGCAGATCACCGGGCACGGCATCCCCGAGAGCACGGCGGCCGGGCTGGCGGCGGCGATGGACGCCTTCTTCGGGCTCCCGCCGGATGAGAAGCGGGCGCTGTGCGCGCCGCCCGAGATCAACCGCGGGTACACCCCGCCGAAGGCGGAGAAGCTCAGCCTGAGCCTCGGGGTGGCCTCGCCGGAGGACCTGTTCGAGGCGTTCAACGTGGGCGTCGACGCCGGGGCGCCGCACGGCCCGTACGCCGGTGCCGTGCTGCCCGCCGAGCACTTCCCGGCGAACCTGTGGCCCGATCCGGCGGCGGTGCCCGGATTCCGGGCGGCGGTCGAGGAGTGGTTCACGCGGGCGGGGGCGCTCGCGCGCCGGCTCACCGAGGTGTTCGCGGTGGCACTCGGCCTGGAGGAGGGCTACTTCGCGCCGTACACCCACCGCTCGGTCGACGTGCTGCGGATGAACAACTACGCGCTGCCGCCCGGCGAGACCGTGGTCGACAAGCGCCAGATGGGCATGGGCGCGCACACCGACTACGGCATCGTCACCGTCCTGTGGGCGGACCGCGTGCCCGGCCTGCAGATCCTGGCCGCCGACGGCACCTGGCACGACGTCGTACCGGCCGAGGGCGCCGTCCTGGTCAACCTCGGCGACGCGCTGGCCCGCTGGACCGACGACCGGTGGCGCTCCACCCTGCACCGGGTGCTGCCGCCCACCGACGCCGACGGACGCCTCGTACGGCGGCGGTCGGCCGCGTACTTCCACGACGGCAACCACGACGCCGTCATCAGCGCGCTGCCCGGCTGCGTCGAGCCGGGCGCCCGTCCGCTGTACGAGCCGGTCACCATCGGCGAGCACATCGCGGCCAAGCTCGCCGGGTCCCGGGCGCTGCGGCCCAACGAGGACGCCGCGCGGGAGGCCGCTCGGCTGCGGTCGGCGTCGGAGAGTGCGGGCGCCTGATGGCGGCCGCGCGCACCGCCGAGGCGGAGCGCCCGCGCCACCCCGTGGACGAGGTGCCGCCGCTCGGCCGGACGCTCGTCCTGGCCCTCCAGCACGTCCTGGTCATGTACACGGGCTCGCTCGCCGTACCGCTGCTCTTCGGGGCGGCGGCGCATCTGCCGCAGGACACGATCGCCCTGCTCATCACGGCCGACCTGCTGATCGCCGGGGTGATCACGGTGGTGCAGAGCGTCGGCGCGGGGCGCCTCCTGGGCGTGCGGCTGCCCGTCGTCGCCGGGGCCGGCTTCGCCGCGATCGCTCCGATGATCCTGATCTCGCAGCAGTACGGCATGCCCGCCGTCTACGGCTCGATGCTGGCGGGCGGGGTCTTCGGCCTGCTCGTGGCGGTGCCGTTCGCGCGGCTGGTGCGCTTCTTCCCGCCGCTGGTCGGCGGCTGTGTGATCACCGTGATCGGGCTGTCCCTGATGGGCGTGGGGACGCAGCTGGTGGCGGGCGAGGACCCCGCGGCGCCCGGGTACGCCGCGCCCGAGCGGCTGCTGCTCGCCGCCGGGGTCGTCGCCGTGATCATCGCCCTGACCCGGCTCTCCCGGGGGTTCCTCGGGCAGATCGCGGTGCTGCTCGGGCTGGCGGCCGGCACCGCCGCCGCGGTGCCGCTGGGGCTCACCGACTTCTCGCGGGCCGGGGCGACGGCCTGGGCCGGGGTGCCCGAGCCGTTCCACTTCGGGCCGCCGGAGTTCCCGGTGGCCGGGGTGGCGGCCATGTGCGTCGTGATGCTGGTGATCTTCACGGAGTCCACCGCGAGCATGCTGGCGGTGGCCGAGATGACGGACCGGCCGCTGACCCCCGGGGACCTCGCCCGGGGGCTGGCCGCCGACGGCCTCTCCGGGGTGCTGGCCGGCGGCATGAACTCCTTCCCCGACACGCTCTTCGCCGAGAACCTCGGCCTGGTGGAGATGAGCCGGGTCCGCAGCCGGTGGATCACGGCCGCCGCCGGGGCGATCCTGATCGTGCTCGGCTGCCTGCCCCGGCTCGGCGCGGTCGTGGCCGCGCTGCCGGACCCGGTGGTGGGCGCGGCGGCCCTGGTGATGTTCGCCATGGTCGCGGCCGTGGGGCTGCGCATACTCCAGCGGGTGGACTTCCGGGACGGCCCCGACCTGCTGATCGTCGCCGTCTCGCTGGCCGCCGGGATGGTCCCGGTCACCGCGCCGCACATCTACGACGGGCTGCCCGCCGGGGTCCGCATCGTCTTCGGCTCCGCGATCACCTGCACGGCCCTCACCGCGTTCGTCCTCAATCTGCTCTTCCACCATGTGTCGCCCACGGCCCGCCGGGCACACGCACCCGAGCCCGGTTCTGCACCACAGCGATGAGGGATTTCCGTGAAGATCCTGCTTGAGGAGTAGGGACGTGGCTTTGCCAAGCCATTACCCTTGAGGCCAAGGCCGCGCAGGGCGGCCATGGAGGAGTGAGATGAGGAGCAGCAACCCGGTCTTCTCGCGACGGGGGTTCAGCCGAAACGGCTACGCCGGCTTCAATGCGCCGCCGCAGGCCGGGGGCGCCGCCAACCCTTACGCGGGGAACAACCCCTACGCCGGACAGGCCCCCTACGCGGACGCGAACCCGTACGCGGGCGGTAACCCCTACGCCCAGGGTCAGCAGGACACGACCCAGGCCCCGCCGTACGTCCCGCAGACCCGCCCGATGACGATGGACGACGTCGTCGTCCGTACGGGCCTCACGCTCGGCACCGTCGTCGCCGGCGCCGCCGTGGCATGGATCATGGACCTCTCCATGGGCCTGGCCATCGGCGCCGCGCTGATCGCGATGGTGCTCGGCCTGGTCCAGTCGTTCAAGCGCAAGGCATCCCCGCCCCTGATCCTGGCGTACGCCGCCTTCGAGGGCCTCTTCCTCGGCGCGATCAGCAACGCGATCAACCAGTGGGTGGCGCCCGGCGCGCCCATGCAGGCGGTGCTCGGCACCATGGCGGTCTTCACCGTGATGCTGATCGCCTACAAGACCCGCATCGTGCGGGTCAACGCGCGGTTCACCCGCTTCGTGATCATCGCCGCCATGGGCTTCCTGCTGCTGCAGGTCGTCAACCTGCTCTTCATGGCGTTCGGCGGCGGTGACGGCCTCGGCTTCCGCAGCGGTGGCCTGGGCATCGTCTTCGGCATCGCCGGCGTGCTGCTCGGCGCGCTCTTCCTCGCCCTGGACTTCAAGCAGGTCGAGGACGGCATCGCCTACGGCGCGCCGCGTGAGGAGTCCTGGCTCGCGGCCTTCGGCCTCACCATGACCCTGGTGTGGATCTACCTGGAGATGCTGCGCCTGGTCGCCATCCTCAACGGCGACGACTAGCGCCTGCCGGTCCGGGGCCGCGCGGTCCCGGACACGGCAAAGGGCCCGTGGGAGGTACGCCTCCCGCGGGCCCTTCGGGTTTCCGGCGCGGCCCGGTCACGGGACCGGACCATGCACGGGAACGTCCGCTAGAACAACTTCCGGGCCGCGCGCCGCAGGTCGTACTCATGCACGATCGCCTTGGCGTGTCCGTAGGCGAGGTTGTGCGCGCCCCGGAGCCAGCTGACCTTCTCCTCGAAGCGGAAGAGAGCGGGGCCTTCCTCGACCGTGCGAAGCCACTCGGAGACTTCGCGGCCGGTGCAGTGGGGGATACGGGAGAGCAGGTTCCGGTGGGTCTCTTCGGAGAAGACTTGGGACATCGGCGCCTCCGGACGCGTTCGATGCTGGTCCTTCAGCACACCGTGCCTGAGCGTTCCGGCGTTGGCAACCACCCGGGAGTGGCGCATAGGCTCACGCCGTGCTTGACGTGATGCCTTTGCTGTCCGCCGTGGACGCCCTCGCCGACCGGCTCAGGGCCCTCCCGCAGAGCGCCCTGACGCGGGGCGCCGCCGCCGAAGGACTGGCTCTCGCCAGGGAGTTCGTGCTGCGCGCGCAGCGCCTGGAGGAACCGGGCGCCGAGCCGCGCGAGCTGCCGGACGCCGGGCCGTTCGCGGTCGGCGACCAAGTGGCGGTTTCCGGCCATGACTTGGCGTATGCGTTGCGGGACACGGAAACGGCCCGTGCCGAGGACGTGGCACAGGCCGTGGAAGAGGTACGGCGGACCGCGGCGCGCTGCTGAGCGGTCCCGGACCGGGCGGGTACTGGGCCCGGTCCGCGGGGGGGGCGCCGCCGGGGGCGGCGGGCGGGACGCCTCAGAGGGAGGCGATGACCCGGTCGGCGAGGACGTAGACGCTGTCGTCGCGGCCCTCGCCCCAGGCGAAGGTCAGCGCGTACGCGCCGGAGACACCCGAGCCGCCGAGCAGCACGGTGGTGTGGCCCTCGCGGAGCGCCTCGGCGACCCGCTCGGCCGTCTCGCGGTGGCCGGGCGTCATGCAGACGGTCGTGCCGTCGGCGAAGACGTAGACGTCCAGCGTGCCCAGCGGGCCCGGGCGCACGTCGGCGAGCGGCGTACGGTCCTCGGCCAGCTCCTCCAGGCGCGCCACGGTGCGCTCGTGGTCACCGATGGCGGGGGAGGGCGAGAAGTCCGGGTGCGAGGGGTGGCGCCGGCGCGCGGCGGCCAGCTCGGCGGACTCCGTCTCCTCGACGGCCCCGTCGGTCGGCGCGTCCACCGGCTCCAGGTCGATCTCGTCCATGCCGAACAGCGGCTCGGAGCCCAGCACGTCCGGGTCCAGGCCCGCGAAGTCGGCCTGCCGCGGCAGGTAGAAGCGGTCGAAGCCGTCGCCGGGTGCGGTCTCCTCGCCCGGTGCGGCGGGGCCGGTCATGAGCGAGGGCGAGTCGGCGGCGTCGCGGGCCTCCTGGGCGGCCCAGAAGGCGCGGGCCTCGGCGAGCTCGCGCTCCCGCTCCTCGGCCAGCGCGTCGGCCACCGCGGCACGTATGTCCTCCAGCGGCGTCTCGGCGGCGGGTGCCGGGCGGGCGGCGGGAATGGCGGCGAGGGCGGCTGCGCCGTCCTCGCGGGCGGTACGGAGTTCGGCCCGCAGCCCGGCGACCTCGCGGCGCAGGGTGCGAGCGGTGTGCAGGGAGGCCGCTCCCAGTGCCACGGCGATGGCCGCGGCCGGCAGCAGGAGGATGGTGATGGCGGTCACTGGCGTACTCCCGGTAGCAGAATGTCCCCCCGACTTCCTACCTCAGCCTGCCGTGGGTCGGCGACCGTTTGCAGTGCGCTATGTCCCCAAATGCTGGTGGCCTTGGGCCTCGTACGTTCGGGTGACCCCCGCTCGACCTGGGAAAACGCGATTCCCCCAGGGCATTCATCACAATCCTGGGGGAGTTAGCGCAACGATCTTGTCACCGGGTGACGGGAGTCACCAAGCGTCGCGGAGGGTGCCCGAGTTGACACGTACGGTCCGCAAACGCACGGCCGGGGCGATAGTGACGGCCGGCTCGCGGCTCAGCTCAGCCGCGCGTGCTTGTGGTCGCGCTGAGCTTCGCCTCCGCTGCGGGCAGGTGCCGCTCCTCGTTCCTCGGAGCGACCCCTACCCTCCGCTGCGGCTCAGCTCAGCCGCTCGATGACCATTGCCATGCCCTGGCCGCCGCCGACGCACATGGTCTCCAGGCCGAACTGCTTGTCGTGCCACTGGAGGGAGTTGATCAGCGTGCCGGTGATCCGGGCGCCGGTCATGCCGAAGGGGTGGCCGACCGCGATGGCGCCGCCGTTGACGTTCACCTTGTCCAGGTCGAGGCCCAGCTCCCGGTAGGAGGGGATGACCTGCGCGGCGAACGCCTCGTTGATCTCGGCCAGGTCGATGTCGCCGACGGACAGGCCCGCCCGGCGCAGCGCCTGCTTGGACGCCTCGACCGGGCCCAGGCCCATGATCTCGGGGGAGAGGCCGGAGACGCCGGTGGAGACGATGCGGGCCAGCGGGGTCAGGCCCAGCTCGCGCGCCTTGGTGTCGGACATGATCACCAGGGCGGCCGCACCGTCGTTGAGCGGGCAGCAGTTGCCGGCGGTGACCAGGCCGTCGGGGCGGAAGACCGGCTTGAGGCCCTGCACGCCCTCCAGCGTCACGCCCGCGCGCGGGCCGTCGTCCTTGCTGACGACCGTGCCGTCCGGGGTGGTGACCGGGGTGATCTCCCGCTCCCAGAAGCCGTTCTTGATGGCCTGCTCGGCGAGGTTCTGCGACCGTACGCCGAACTCGTCCATGTCCTGACGGGTGATGCCCTTGAGCCGGGCGAGGTTCTCCGCGGTCTGGCCCATCGCGATGTACGGGTCGGGGACCAGGCCGTCCTCGCGCGGGTCGTGCCAGGTCGAGCCCTCGCTCTGCGCGACCGCCTCGGTACGGGCCTCGGCCTCGGCGAACAGCGGGTTGTGGGTGTCGGGCAGGCTGTCGGAGTTGCCCTTGGCGAAGCGGGAGACGGTCTCCACGCCGGCCGAGATGAAGACGTCACCCTCGCCCGCCTTGATGGCGTGCAGCGCCATCCGGGAGGTCTGCAGGGACGAGGAGCAGTACCGGGTGATCGTGCAGCCGGGCAGGTGGTCCATGCCCATCTGCACGGCCACGATGCGGCCCAGGTTGTTGCCCTGCTCGCCGCCGGGCAGGCCGCAGCCGAGCATCAGGTCGTCGATGTCCTTCGGGTCCAGCTCGGGGACCTTGGCCAGCGCGGCCTTGATGATCTCGGCGGTCAGGTCGTCCGGGCGCAGATCCTTCAGCGAGCCCTTGAAGGCGCGGCCGATCGGGGAGCGGGCGGCAGAGACGATCACGGCTTCGGGCATCACGCGGCTCCAGACGGGAGAAGTCGATTCAAAGCGGCGGCGCGGAGCGCCTCGTTGAGGGGTGGTGGTCGGGCGACGGGTGGGCTGTGAGGGAAGCTACCTGCACGTACAGCGAAGGTCACGATTCCTGCGCTGTGATGCGGGCCTCTTTTCTAAGCGACTGCTTACCTCCGTACTGAGCGGATGCTTACCCATCCGGCGGGCCGCGCGCAAGGGTGCGGCGCCGCCCGTCCGGCCCGGCGCCGCGTCCCTGCTGCCGCGACGACCGCTACGACGTCGCCTCCTCCTCGGCCTCCGACGCCGGGCCCTCCGCGTCGTGCACCGCGATCCGGTGCCGCCTGCGGTGCTTGAGCAGGGCCCACGGCGCCCGGCTGCCGGTGACCTCCGTACCGCCCTCGGACGCCGCCTGTGCCGCCGCCTCGGCGACCGGCAGGAAGCTCTCGCGCCGCTCCGGCTCCGGGCTCTCCTCCTCCGGCCACAGGCCGAGCGCCGCGCACAGCGTGGGCAGCACGGCCATCGCGGCGGTGGCGTAACCCTCGGCCGAGGGGTGGTAGTTGTCCGAGCTGAACAGCTCGCGCGGATTGGCCTCGAACTCGGGTCCGAGCAGGTCACCCAGTGACACCGTCCGCCCGCCGTTCTCCACCACCCCGATCGTCTGCGCCGCGGCCAGTTGCCGGCTCAGCCGCCGGGCCACCCAGCGCAGCGGCTGGTACACCGGCTCGACCGAGCCGAGATCGGGGCAGGTGCCCACCACCACCTCGCTGCCCGCCGTGCGCAGCCGGGCCACCGCCTCCGAGAGCATGCGGACGGAGCGGGCGGGCGGCATGCGGTGCGTGACGTCGTTCGCGCCGATCATGATTACGCAGACGTCCGGCGCCGGACCGTCCGCCAGCAGCAGCGTCACCTGCCGCTCCAGGTCGTCGGACTGCGCGCCGGGCAGCGCGACGTTGCGCAGGTCGACCGGGCGCTCGGCGACCGCGGCCAGCCCGGAGGCCAGCAGCGCCCCGGGCGTCTGGCGGGGCCGGGTGACGCCCTGCCCGGCCGCCGTGGAGTCGCCGAGGAAGCCGAGCCGCAGCGCCGGCCGGTCGGTGCGGTACCAGAGGGCGGCGCCGTAGCGGCCGTCGGCGGGCGGTGGCAGCTCGCTGGAGCCGCCGACCGTCCGCCGGGCGAGCCGCACCTCGGTCAGCAGGAGGCCGACCGCGGCGACGCCGAGCAGCCCGATGCCTCCGCTGCCGACCGCGGCGGCCGTAGCGATCCGGCGTGCCACTCTCGCCCTGGACATCGTCATCGGCATCGGCCGGGCACCTCCCCGCAGTGCGTGCACGGGGGCGCGTCGGGAGTGAATGTCCGGCGCGCGCCCCGCGGACTCGCGAAACTCGTGTCAAGAACGTCTTGCCCCGCGGGGCGCTCGTCGCAACGCACCTGCCCTTCAGGGGTGAGCGCAATAGGCTGGCCGGACGGGCGCAGGACAGCGCGCCCCTTACCGCGGAGACCACCGTGCAGGTTTATGAATCGATGATTGACCTCGTGGGCAACACCCCGCTTGTGAGGCTCAAGAACGTCACCGACGGCGTACGGGCAACCGTCCTGGCCAAGGTCGAGTACTTCAATCCGGGCGGATCCGTGAAGGACCGGATCGCGGTGCGGATGATCGAGGCCGCCGAGCGTTCGGGTGCCTTGAAACCGGGCGGCACCATCGTGGAGCCGACCTCGGGGAACACCGGCGTCGGCCTGGCGATCGTGGCCCAGCAGAAGGGCTACAAGTGCATCTTCGTCTGCCCCGACAAGGTGTCGACGGACAAGATCAATGTGCTGCGGGCCTACGGCGCCGAGGTCGTGGTCTGCCCCACGGCCGTCGACCCCGAGCACCCCGATTCGTACTACAACGTCTCCGACAGGCTGGTACGCGAGACACCGGGTGCCTGGAAGCCGGACCAGTACAGCAATCCGGACAACCCGCGCTCGCACTACGAGTCCACGGGGCCCGAACTGTGGGAGCAGACCGACGGCCGAATCACGCATTTCGTGGCGGGCGTGGGCACCGGCGGCACCATCAGCGGGACCGGGCGGTACTTGAAGGACGTCAGTGACGGCAAGGTCAAGGTCATCGGGGCCGACCCGGAGGGCTCGGTCTACAGCGGCGGCTCCGGCCGCCCGTACCTGATCGAGGGCGTCGGCGAGGACTTCTGGCCCTCCGCCTACGACCGCACCGTCGCCGACGAGATCGTCGCGGTGTCCGACAAGGACGCCTTCCAGATGACCCGGCGCCTCGCCAAGGAGGAAGGCCTGCTGGTCGGCGGTTCCTGCGGGATGGCCGTGGTGGGCGCGCTGAAGGTCGCCGAGGGGCTCGGCCCGGACGACGTGGTGGTGGTCCTGCTGCCCGACAGCGGCCGCGGCTACCTCTCGAAGATCTTCAACGACGACTGGATGAACGACTACGGCTTCCTGGAGACCGGGGACACCGAGCGGGTCGCCGACGTCATGCACAACAAGCACGGCGGCATCCCCGAACTGGTGCACATGCACCCCGAGGAGACCGTCGGCCAGGCCATCGAGGTGCTGCGCGAGTACGGCGTCTCGCAGATGCCGATCGTGAAGCCGGGCGCCGGACACCCGGACGTGATGGCCGCCGAGGTCATCGGCTCGGTGGTGGAGCGCGAGCTGCTGGACGCGCTGTTCGCGCAGCGGGCCTCGCTCGCCGACCCGCTGGAGAAGCACATGTCCGCGCCGCTGCCGCAGGTCGGCGCGGGCGAGCCGGTCGCCGACCTGATGGCCGTGCTCGAACGCGCGGACGCCGCGATCGTGCTCGTGGAGGGCAAGCCGACCGGGGTCGTCAGCCGGCAGGACCTGCTGGCCTTCCTGGCTCACGGGGCACGCTGACAGCCTCGCGGGTACGGGAGGGGAGCCGCAGGTCAGCGGGGCGCGAGAGCCGACGCGGCATCAAGTGACCGTAAGGAAAAGCCCGGTCGACGCAAGGTGTACGTATGTGTCACGCGGACGCAGCACGGACTTAACACGGGTCGGGCAGATTGGTCAGTGCGGCGAACAGGACGACCGGAGCGGCTCCCGGACTCCCGATCGCCCGGACGCGTCCGACCGGCTCGCCCGGTCCGCGTCCCCCGCGGGGACCGCCGTCGTCCCGCCCCCGGCGCGAGCCGGGGTGCGGCGGTCCCCGCAAGAACGTTCCTCCGCGGGCTCGCTCCCCCGGAGCGGTCCGGACCCCCGGCCCACGCGGCCGGGGGCCGGAACCCCGTCCCGCCGCCCGCTCGGCTACACGTCGTCGTGGTCCGCCCACGTCCGGCGGAGGCGTCCGGCGGCGTGGCCCGCCTGGACGGCGTTCACGCCGAGGATGCCGGCCCAGGTCACCAGCAGGCCGACCAGCCCGGCGTGGGTCGCGCCGATCGCGGAGAGCGGCACGGCCAGCACCAGCGAGAGCGCCGCGAAGCCGAAGCGCTCGCCGAATCCGCCCGGCAGGCCCTCCTGCCGGGGGTGCGACCCCCTGGCCACCTGCATCTGCCGCTCCGCCAGGCGGCGCCGGACCCGCTGGTCCACCGTCCGGTCGAGCTTCTCCACGAAGGAGTCCAGCAGCTCGGTCTCGTAGTCCGGACCGAGCTCCCTGCGCGCGTGCAGCGTCGCGTGGAGTTCTTTCCTCAGCTCCGGGTCACCAGTCGCCATGCCCGAAGGCTACGGACGGGGAGCCGCCTCGGCAGTAGGGACAGCCCCCGTATCCGCGGCCGGGATCCGGTCGGTGTCCCGGCGCGCGGCGAGCCAGTACAGCGCGGCCGGCACCACGAGGCCGACCATCCAGGAGACGTCCGCGCCGCCGAGCGGGGCGACCAGCGGCCCGGTGTAGAAGTGCGTGGCCAGGAAGGGCAGCTGAGCGATCAGGCCGACCCCGTAGACCAGCAGCGCCTTGCCGTTCCAGGCGCCGTACCGGCCCGCCGGGTCGCTCAGCGCCGGGATGTCGTACCGCTCCTTGGAGATCAGGTAGTAGTCGACCAGGTTGATCGCCGACCAGGGCGTGAAGAACGTCAGCAGGAAGAGCAGGAAGTCCTTGAAGGAGGTCAGGAAGGAGGTCTTGCCGAGCAGGGCCACCGCGGTACCGACGACCATGATCCCGGCGAAGTACAGGCTGCGGCCGCGCGGCGAGAGCGTGCGCTGCCCGCGGAAGCCGCTGATGCTGGTCACCATCGACATGAAGCTGCCGTAGGTGTTCAGGACGTTGATCGTCAGCTTGCCGAGGGCGATGACGAAGTAGAGCACCGAGGCCATCAGGCCCACGCCGCCGAGCCCGACGATGTAGGACACCTCGTGGCCGACGAAGGCCGCCGGGGCCGCGGCCGCCGCCAGCGCGCCGAACGTCATCGACCACTGCGAGCCGAGCACCGAGCCGGAGAGCGTCCACCAGAAGGTCGCGCGGGCCGAGGTGTGGCGCGGGAGGTAGCGCGAGTAGTCCGCGACGTACGGGCCGAAGGCCAGCTGCCAGGACGCGGAGAGCGAGACGGCCAGCAGGAAGACCGGGAAGTCGAAGGCGCGGTCGTGCAGCAGCGCCGCCAGGTCGGCCCGCTCCAGCAGGCGTACGCCGAGATAGACGAAGGCCACCGCGCAGACCAGCCCGGCGATCCGGCCGAGGGCGTGGATGAGGCGGTAGCCGACGGCGGCAGCGAAGGCGGTGATCGCGCCGAAGGTGATGATGCCGGTGGTGTCGCCGAGGTGGGTCAGGTGGCCGACCGCCTGACCGGCGAGCACGGTCCCGCTGGCGAAGAAGCCGATGTACATGACGATGACCAGGGCCAGCGGGACGACGGCGCCGCGCACGCCGAACTGGGCCCGCGAGGAGATCATCTGCGGCAGGCCTAGCCGCGGCCCCTGCGCCGAGTGCAGGGCCATCACCGCGCCGCCCAGCAGGTTGCCGAGCAGCAGGCCGAGCACCGACCAGAAGGCGTTCGCGCCGAACACGACCGCGAGCGCGCCGGTGACCACCGCGGTGATCTGCAGGTTGGCGCCCAGCCAGAGGGTGAACTGACTGAACGCGGTGCCGTGCCGTTCGGCATCCGGTACGACATCGATCGAGCGTTGTTCCACCACTCCGGCCATGGCCCGTCCCTCTCTCGCTGCATGAATTCATTCAGCATCAAGCGCAGATGAATGAAAATGCAATAGTCTGGAGCGAAGATGCTGGTGACGGCTTTGACCCGGCGGGCCGGGCCCGGGATTACGTAGAGTCGGGCAGCACACGCCGGGGAGCGGACCGAGAGGACACGATGAGCGCGGACAACGGGGGCGAGGGCGCCACCGAGGCGGCCGCCGGGGCGGCGGCGCGGCTGCAGAAGCTCTTCGAGGGGCACCGGCTCACGCCGACCCAGCGCAGGATCGCGCACTGCATGGTGCGCCGGGCCGCGGACGCGCCCTTCCTCTCCAGCGTGGAGCTGGCCGAGCTGGCCGGCGTCAGCCAGCCCTCGGTGACCCGCTTCGCGGTCGCCCTCGGCTTCGACGGCTACCCGGCGCTCCGCCGCCACCTGCGGGACGTCACCCCCGACCGCGGCACGGCCGCCGCCGACTCCCTCAACGAGTACCAGCAGGCCGTACAGGAAGAGATCGGCAACCTCCAGGAGCTGGCGGCCGCGCTCGCCGACCCCGCACCGGTCGAGGAGGCCGGCCGGCTGTTCGCCGCGTCCCCCGTACTGCCGGTGCTCGGCCTGCGCGCCGCGGTCGCCCAGGCAGCGGGCTTCGCCTACTTCGCGCGCAAGGTCCACCCCGACGTGCGGCTGCTGGACGAGGGCGGCTCGATGCTCGCCGACCGGATCGACGGGGCGGTGCGCGCGGGCGCCACCGTCCTGCTCTGCTTCGCGCTGCCCCGCCATCCCCGCGAGGTGCTCGACGCGCTGGAGTACGCGCGTACCGCGGGTCTGACCGTGGTCACCGTCGCGGACAGCGCCTTCGCGCCGGTCGCCCGCCACACCGACCTCATGCTGCCCGCGGCGGTCGGCACCGGGCTGGCCTTCGACACGGTCTGCGCCCCCATGCTCCTCGGCCGGGTCCTGCTGGAGGCCATGTGCGACGCGCTTCCGCACGCCCAGGCCAGCCTGGAGGCGTTCGACGCGAAGGCGGTGGCCCGGGGGCTGTTCGTGGAGTGACCGGCGGGGCCCGGCGTGCGGCCGGGCCCCGGAATCACACGTCCAGCTGCCCCTCGATCCGCTTCAGCTGGTGCCGGGCCATCGCCAGGTTCGAGCGGTCCTTGTCCAGCGCGAGGTAGAGGAAGAGGCCGTTGTTGCCCCGGCCCTTGAGCAGCCGGATGAGGTGGTACTGCGTGCCCAGCGTGATGAGGATGTCCTCGATCTCGTCCTTCAGGCCGAGCTGTTCCATCGTGCGTACCTTGGCGCGGACCACATCGGTGTTGCCCGCCGAGGCGACCGACAGGTCGAGGTCCTTGCTGCCGCCGATGGTGCCCAGGGCCATGCCGCTGGAGTAGTCGACGAGGGCGACGCCGAGCACGCCCTCGATGGAGGTCATCGCTTCCTTCAGTACGGCTTCGGTGTTGGCCATGAGAGGCGCACTTCCTTTCCGTCGGGTGGGTTTCCGTGCAGGGGTGTCGGTCATGGGTCAGGTGTTCTCCAGACGTTCCAGAGCGCTGTCGACCACTTCGCCGATGCGCGCGCCGGACCGGCGGGCCTCCAGATGGAGCCGGCCCACGTTGACGCGGGGCTCGGCGATCAGGGTGAGGACCGCTGACGAGCCCGCCGCGTACAGCGCGACGTAGCCGTCCTCGCCGCGCATCAGCAGCTCGCGGAATTCGCCCTGGTGGGTCGCCTCGGCCAGCCGCAGGGCGACGCCGAGCGCTGCGGCGGTGAGCGCGGCGACGCTCTCCGCTTCGGTGCCGGCGGTGTCGTGGGCCAGTACGAGGCCGTCGGTGCTGGCCGCGAGGGCACCGGTCAACTGCGGCACGCGGGCGCGCAGTCCGATCAGTTCACCGAGCGCGTCGGCTTCCGTCGTCATCAGCTGTCTCCTCTCGGCGCGCTGCCTCAGAGCGCGCCTCATGACGGCGAACGGACGGCCCAAGGGTTCGTGTCGTGCGTCACAGGCTTTCCTCCAGAGCGTCGCGGAGCCGGCGTAGCAGGGTGATGTCCGGGGCGGCGTACTGCATGGCGACCCCTTCGAGAGCCGGGGACGCCGGGACCGGCGCGGGCGCGGCGGGTGTCTCCACCAGCCCGCCCGCGGCCAGCCGGCGCACCTCCAGCAGGGTGTGGAAGGCCGGGCGGCCCAGCGCCCGGGCGATGGCTTCGGGGGTGCGGACCCCGTCGGCGAGGCTCAGGACGACGCGCTGCCGGCGGGGGATCCACCGGTCGGCGGTCGGGGCGCGGGGCACCACGGGGGCGCTGTCGACGTCCGGATACGGCCAGACGGCGGCCAGCAGGGCCCGGCGGCGCGAGGATTCGTGCGCCACGACCGCCGCGGGCACCGGCCGGACCGGGCCGATCCAGTGCGAGACGCCGTAACGGAAGCGGGACGGGCCGCTGCTCGGCGCGAGGGCGAAGAAGGCGGCGTCGAACAGCGCGCCCAAGTGGCAGAGTTCCAGCTCGCCGCCGGCCAGCCGGCCGCTGTCGACCAGGAAGCGCCCCACCTCCTGGCGGGCTCCGGCCCGGGCGACGGCCTCTTCCCAGCCCGCCCGGGGCAGCCGCCCGGTGGCGGACAGCAGGACGTCGAGGCCCGGGGCCGCCGGGCTCTCGGCGTGCACGACCTGCCCCTCGGCGAGGTAGAGCGTGCCGCGCTCGCGGATCAGCACACCGGTGGCCCGCTCGTCGGCCAGCCGTACGAGCATCGGGGAGACGGCCGTCCTCATCCGAGCACCAGCCGTTCGGCGATGCTCTGGAGCCGGATGCGGGCGAGCGCCAGGTTGCCCGTGTCGCGGTCCAGCCACAGGTGGAGGAAGACGCTGCTGTCGAAGGTGGTCGCGACGAACCGCATGACGTGGAAGCCCGTGCGGGTGGTGACGATCAGGTCCTCCACGGGCGGTTCCTTGCCCGGGGGGTCCGCGGGGTCCGCGGGGTCCGGGGCGAAGACCGAGTGCTCGGCGGCCATGCGGGCCAGTTCGGCCGTCTCGGTCGCGGTGGTCTCGAAGTCGCTCCCGGACGGCTCCCCGACCGTGCCGAGCGCGAGCCCGCTGGTCCAGTCCACGATGGCGGCCCCGCGGGCGCCCGGCAGCTCCATGGCATGGAGCAGGCACTTGTCGATCCCGGGCACGCCGACTCCTCTCCCCGCGACGGTGTGCGGCGCCCAAATGTGCGGCTGAGGCGGCGAGATTACGTACCGGGCCGGACGAAGCGGGGAGTATGGGCAAACTCTGTCGAAACGTGGTGCAAGTCGACGCTATGGGTAACGGTGCGACCGGAGCATGTCATCGCATGATCGGATCGAATGACCGAAATGATGGTCGAGGGCTCCGGCCGCACCTTCGAGGGTCAGTCCTCGCCACGTGCCTTCAGAACGAGCTTGTTCACCGCCCACAGGGCCACGCCGATCAGCAGCAGCACCCCCGCCCGGACGTACACGTCGAGCGGCCGGTCGGCCAGCGGACTCGCGAGGACCAGCGCCGTGAGCGCGCCCAGCACGGGCAGCGCCGTCGGGGTACGGAAGTGGGCGTGCGCCACCCGGTCCTTCCGCAGCACCAGCACCGCGATGTTGACCACCGCGAAGACGCACAGCAGCAGGAACGCCGTGGTGTCGCCCAGCCCCTCGATCTCGCCGGTGGCGACCATGCCGACGGCCAGCAGCGAGACGAAGACGATGCCCGCGACGGGGGTGCGGCGCCGGGCCAGGACCCGGCCCATCGCTTTGGGGAGGATGCGCTCGTTGGCCATGCCGTAGCAGAGCCGCGAGGCCATCATGATGTTGATCAGCGCCGAGTTGGTGACGGCGAAGAGGGCGATCAGCGCGAAGAGCTTCGGCGGGAAGTCCAGCCCGCCGGCCTTGACCACCTCCAGCAGCGGCCCGCTGGACTTCTCCAGCGTGCGGTGGTCCACCAGTAGCGACGAGGCGAGCGCGACCAGGACGTAGATCGTGCCCGTCACGGCCACGCCGATGAAGATCGCGCGCGGGAAGGTGCGGACCGGGTCCCGGGTCTCCTCGGCCATGTTCACCGAGTCCTCGAAGCCGACGAACGCGAAGAAGCCGAGCGCGGTGGCGCCCAGCACGCCGGTCACCAGCGCGTACCCGCCGCTCCCGGACGCCTCGAAGTCGGTCAGCCGGGCCGGCTCGCCGTCACCGGTGAGGACCGCGTACGCGCCGATCGCCAGGATCACCAGCAGGCCGGTCACCTCGACCAGCGTCAGGACGACGTTGGCCTTCACCGACTCCGAGACGCCCCGCAGGTTGAGCGCCGCGAGCGCGAGGACGAAGAGGATCGCGACCACCGTGGGCGGTACCGCGTCGGTGAACTCCGCGAGGTAGTCGCCGCCGAACGCGCGGGCCGCCGCGCTCGCCGAGGACAGCCCCGAGCACATCACCATGAAGGCCACGATGAAGGTCAGGAAGGGGACCTTGAACGCCTTCTGGGTGTAGAGCGCGGCACCGGCCGCCTTCGGGTACTTGCCGACCAGCTCGGCGTACGAGGCCGCCGTCAGGAGCGCCACGACGAAGCCGATCACGAACGGGAGCCACACCGCGCCGCCGACCTTGCCCGCGACCTTGCCGGTGGTGGCGTAGATCCCGGTACCGAGGATGTCGCCGATCACGAAGAGGATCAGCAGTTTGGGGCCGATGGCGCGCTTGAGGCCGGTCTCTTCGGGTGGTGCGGTGGAGCCCGGATTGGTGGTGTCCGTCATCAGGACCTCCCCCGAGTCGATGTGCGGGGGCTACTGCCCGGCGCCGGCCGCCCGGAAGCGCCGGTTGAGGAAGTTCAGAGCTGCGACAGCGCGTCGCGCTCCGGGCCGCCGGCCTCCCGCACGATCTCCTCCGACGTCTGTGCCTTCCGTACCGTGGCGAAGACGGGCGTGCCGTCCGCACCTTCGGCGAAGCCGTACACGGCGGGCCTGGCCAGGCTGTTGTAGCCGTAGTGGTGCGCGAAGCAGTACGCGCCGGTGTCCAGCACCGCCACGTGGTCGCCCTGCGCCAGCGGCGGCAGCGCGCGGTTCTCGGCCAGCAGGTCGCCCGCGAAACAGGCCGGGCCCGCCACGTCCTGCGCGAGCGGCGCGCCGCCCTTCGGCAGTCCCGCGCCGTCGAACGCGGCGATCCGCAGCGGCCAGGCCTCGGGCGCGTAGACGGTACGCGTGGCGACCTGTACGCCCGCATGGGTGACGGCGATGGGCCGGCCGCCGGAGGTCTTGGCGTACTCCACCCGGGCCAGCACCGTGCCGTGCTTGGCCAGCAGCGACCGGCCGAACTCGGTGACCAGGCCGTACCGGCCGTCCAGCAGCCCCGGCACCTGCTCCTTCAGGACCCGCGCGTACTCCTCGTACGTGGGCTCGTCCGTCTCGGAGGCGAAGTTCACCGGCAGTCCGCCGCCGATGTCCAGGGTGTCGATCTGCGGCCGGCCCACCGCGGCGTTGATCTCCTCGGCCAGCTCGTACACCGCCCGCACGCCCCGCGCCATCAGCTCCAGCGGCACGCCCTGGGAGCCGGAGTGGGTGTGCAGCCGGGTCAGCCAGGGGCGTGCGCGGCAGGCGTCGATCACCCACTGCCGGGCGCCCTCGTCCCGCAGCGCGACGCCGAACTTCGAGGTCTCGGTCGCCGTGGACAGCGCCTCGATGCTGCCCGCGCCGACCTGCGCGTTCACCCGCAGCCCGAGCGGCGACCGGGTGGCGGCCGAGGAGATCAGCGTGTCGATGCGGGCCAGCTCCTGCGGGTTGTCGGCGTTGACCGCGATGCCCAGCGCGAGCGCCTCGCGCAGCTCGGCCGGGGTCTTGGCGGGGGAGTCCAGCACGGTGTGCGTGGGGCGCATCCCGGCGGCCCTGGCCAGCGCCAGTTCGCCGGGGCTCGCGACCTCGGCGCCGATGCCCGCCTCGTGCAGCAGCCGCAGGACGGGGACCAGCGGGGTCGCCTTGACGGCGAAGGCGTGCAGTACCGGCGCGTCGGTGACGGCGGCGAACGCGGCCCGCAGCGCGGCGGCGCCCGACCGGATGCCCGTCACGTCCAGCAGCCCGATGATCGGCGCGTCGGGCCCTACCAGGCCGCGTGCCACCGCCGCCGCGACCGCCCGGTCCCGTCGCGCGGCCCGTTCCGTCCCGCCTCCGGTACAGCCCGTGAAGGTCATGGCGCCACTCCATCACCTGCCGGACGGGTCCGCCATGGCGCCATTGACTAGCTATATTCATCCAAGCCAATATGTGAATACATTGATCCAGTGCCGGCTCGGTGCTGGGCACCGCCGAGAGCAGGAGGCAGGGCATGTCAGGACCGCGACCCGTGCGAGCATCGCGTGGTACGGAACTGAGCGCCCGGGGGTGGCAGCAGGAGGCCGCCCTGCGGATGCTGCAGAACAACCTGGATCCGGAGGTGGCCGAGCATCCGGACAAGCTCGTCGTCTACGGGGGGACGGGCAAGGCGGCCCGGGACTGGCGTTCCTTCGATGCGATGCAGCGCACGCTGCGGACGCTGAAGCAGGACGAGACGATGCTGGTGCAGTC
>NZ_JBEYUN010000035.1:0-39784 GCF_040643545.1 Streptomyces sp. NPDC047117
CGAGGAAGGCATCGGCCTGCGCAACCACGTGCTCGAGCAGCTCGACAAGGCCGAGTCGACGACCGACGAGGAGATCCGCCGCAAGGCGCTCACCTCCGCCGGGCGTCCACCCGGCGGCCGCAAGAGATGTACCGGCCGTTTCCCTAGCGCGGCCAGAAGCTGGTCCGCCAGGCGCGCGGGCCCGGGTGCGGAATCCGCCGCGGGACGAGGGACGCGGGGTCGGACCACTCCTCGCCCTGTGCCGGGCCGCCGGGCTCGGCGGCAGCGGCGGCCGCCGCGCGGGCCTGCACCACCGCGACCGCGGCGGCCAGTTCCTCGGGTGTCGGGTTGCCCCGTACGACCTTGATCACCGTCAGCCTCCTCTGATCCGTCGGGCGTGCGCGTCCTACAGCGGGATGTTGCCGTGCTTCTTCGGGGGCAGCTGCTCGCGCTTGTTGCGCAGCGTGCGCAGGCCCCGGACGATGTGCCGGCGGGTCTCGGACGGCATGATCACCGCGTCGACGTAGCCGCGCTCGGCTGCCGCGTACGGGTTGAGCAGGGCGTCCTCGTACTCGGCGATCAGCTCCTGGCGGCGGGCCTCCTGCGCGGCCGGGTCCTCGATGGCGGCGAGGGTGCGGCGGTGCAGGATGTTGACCGCGCCCTGGGCGCCCATGACCGCGATCTGGGCGGTGGGCCAGGCGAGGTTGAGGTCGGCACCCAGGTGCTTGGAGCCCATGACGTCGTAGGCGCCGCCGAAGGCCTTGCGGGTGATGACCGTGATCAGCGGCACGGTGGCCTCGGCGTACGCGTAGATCAGCTTCGCGCCGCGGCGGATGATGCCGTCCCACTCCTGGTTCGTACCCGGCAGGAAGCCGGGCACGTCCACGAAGGTGATGACGGGGATGTTGTAGGCGTCGCAGGTGCGCACGAACCGCGCGGCCTTCTCGGACGCCTTGATGTCCAGCGTGCCCGCGAACTGCATCGGCTGGTTGGCGACGATGCCCACCGAGTGGCCCTCGACGCGGCCGTAGCCGGTGACCATGTTCGGCGCGTACAGCGCCTGGACCTCCAGGAACTCGCCGTCGTCCAGCACGTGCTCGATGACGGAGAGCATGTCGTACGGCTGGTTCGCGGAGTCCGGGATGAGGACGTCCAGCTCGCGGTCGTGGTCGGACGTCTCCAGGTCCGCCTCCTCGGGGAAGGACGGCGGCTCGGAGAGGTTGTTGGAGGGCAGGTAGGACAGCAGCGCCTTGATGTACTCGACGGCGTCCTTCTCGTCGCCCGCCATGTGGTGCGCGACGCCGGAGGTGGCGTTGTGGGTGCGGGCGCCGCCCAGCTCCTCGAAGCCCACGTCCTCGCCGGTGACGGTCTTGATGACGTCGGGCCCGGTGATGAACATGTGCGAGGTCTGGTCGACCATGACCGTGAAGTCGGTGATGGCGGGGGAGTAGACCGCGCCGCCCGCGCAGGGGCCGACGATCAGCGAGATCTGCGGGATCACGCCGGAGGCGTGGGTGTTGCGGCGGAAGATCTCGCCGTACGCGCCGAGGGAGACGACGCCTTCCTGGATGCGCGCGCCGCCGGAGTCGTTGATGCCGATGACGGGGCAGCCGTTCTTCAGCGCGAAGTCCATCACCTTGACGATCTTCTCGCCGAAGACGCCGCCCAGCGCGCCGCCGAAGACGGTGAAGTCCTGCGAGAAGACCGCGACGGGGCGGCCGTCGACGGTGCCGTAGCCGGTGACCACGCCGTCGCCGTACGGGCGGTTCTCGGCCATGCCGAAATCGGTGGAACGGTGCCGTGCGAACTCGTCCAGCTCGACGAAGGACCCTTCGTCCAGCAGCAGGTCGATCCGCTCACGGGCGGTCAACTTGCCCTTGGCGTGCTGCTTTTCCACGGCGCGCGCCGAACCGGCGTGCGTGGCCTCTTCGATACGTCGCTGAAGATCCGCCAGCTTGCCCGCTGTGGTCTGGATGTGTGCTTCCGGCTCGGACATCGGGATGCGGCTCCTGCTCGTCCTGGACTGGTGCTCGTACGGGTGGCGATACGCTCAGGGGTGTGGCTACCGATTCGTAGCGTATCCGCGGCGCTGCTCAGCGGCACTGCGTCGTTGGCCACACTCCGGGGCCGCGAAGCCTCCTAGGCTGGGCACCATGACGCCTCAACCGCCCGTAAACCCCGATAACTCCGACAAAGAGCCCGGCGGCCGGTGGACCGACCTCGACCGTCCCCCGCTGAACGCGGCGGCGCTGCGCAAGGCGCTCGTCCGCCCCGGCTCCCTGTGGACCGCCCTGGACGTGGTCCAGGCCACCGGCTCCACCAACACCGACCTGGCGGCCCGCGCGGCCAAGGGCGAGGCGGCGGCGGGCAGCGTGCTCGTCGCGGAGGAGCAGTCGGCGGCCCGCGGCCGGCTGGACCGCACGTGGTCGGCGCCGCCGCGCTCCGGCCTCTTCTTCTCCGTGTACCTGGAGCCCGACGTGCCCTCGGCGCGCTGGGGCTGGCTGCCGCTGCTGGCCGGGGTGGCCACCGCCACCGCGCTCGCCCGCGCGGCCGGCGTGGACACGGCCCTGAAGTGGCCCAACGACCTCCTCATCACGGTGGACGGCGAGGAGCGCAAGACGGGCGGCATCCTCGCCGAGGCGGCCGGCGGCGGCGTCGTCCTCGGCATCGGCCTGAACGTCTCGCTCCGCGCGGACGAGCTGCCGGTGCCGACGGCCGGCTCGCTCGCCCTGGCCGGGGCGCAGGGCACCGACCGCGATCCGCTGCTGCGCGCCGTACTGCGTTCGCTGGAGCAGTGGTACGGCGACTGGCGGGCCGCCGGCGGCGACCCGGCGGCCGCCGGGCTCCAGGAGGCGTACGCGGCGGGCTGCGCGACGCTCGGCCGCACCGTCCGGGCGCTGCTCCCGGGCGACCAGGAGATCCGCGGCGAGGCGGTCGCCGTGGACGGTGACGGACGGCTGGTACTGGCCACCGGGGACGGGGTGCAGCGGCCGGTCTCGGCGGGTGACATCGTCCATCTGCGGCCGGCGGGGTGAGCGGGCCGGCCGGGGCCGGAAGGCGCCGCCGGCCGGTGCCGGGCCCCGAGCGGGGCCACCGGAGGCGGTGGGTGGCTGTTGACGACATTCCACACATGCGAATGGTGCGTTATGTGTGGAATGTGAGAGTGAGCCAGAGCACACCTGCCGTATCGTTGACGCGATCGGTCCGGCAGCGGGCCGCGGGCGAGCAGTGATCGGAAGGGCAGTGCGCAGGGATCGGAAGAGGAGGGCGCGGTGACCCT
Organism: Streptomyces sp. NPDC047117; assembly: GCF_040643545.1. Taxonomy (NCBI): domain Bacteria; kingdom Bacillati; phylum Actinomycetota; class Actinomycetes; order Kitasatosporales; family Streptomycetaceae; genus Streptomyces; species Streptomyces sp. NPDC047117. The sequence goes on from NZ_JBEYUN010000035.1 coordinate 3,260, forward strand.
CGACGACTCGGGCGCATCGCCGCGCGACGCGGAAGCGGTGCCGCGTGACGCCGAAGCCGCCGACGGGGAGTCCGGCGACGACACCATCGCCATCCGCCTGGAAGAGCTGATCCTCGGATCCGAACGGCGCTACACCCCGTTCCAGGCGGCCCGTAGCGCCGGCGTCTCCATGGACCTGGCGTCCCGCTTCTGGCGGGCCATGGGCTTCGCGGACATCGGCCAGGTCAAGGCGCTCACCGAGGCCGACGTCCTGGCGCTGCGCCGACTCTCCGGTCTGGTGGAGGCCGGGCTGCTGAGCGAGGCGATGGCGGTGCAGGTGGCCCGCTCGACCGGGCAGACCACCGCCCGGCTCGCCGACTGGCAGATCGACTCCTTCCTGGAAGGCCTCACCGAGCCGCAGGACTCCGGCCTGACCCGGACGGAAATCACCTACCCCCTGGTCGAGCTGCTCCTGCCCGAGCTGGAGGAGTTCCTGGTCTACGTCTGGCGCAGGCAGCTCGCCGCAGCGTCGGGCCGCGTGGTCCAGGCCCAGGACGACGCGGAGATGGTCGACCGGCGGCTCGCCGTCGGCTTCGCCGACCTGGTCGGCTTCACCCGCCTCACCCGCCGCCTGGAGGAGGAGGAACTGGGCGAGCTGGTCGAGGCCTTCGAGACCACGGCCGCCGACCTGGTCGCCGCGCACGGCGGCCGGCTCATCAAGACCCTCGGCGATGAGGTGCTCTACTCCGCGGACGACGCGGGCACCGCCGCCGAGATCGGGCTGCGCCTCATCGAGACCATGGCCAACGACGAGACCATGCCCGAACTGCGGGTCGGCATCGCCTTCGGCACGGTCACGACCCGCATGGGCGACGTCTTCGGCAACACCGTGAATCTGGCCAGCCGGCTGACCTCCATAGCCCCCAAGGACACCGTCCTGGTCGACGAGGCGTTCGCCGAGGAGCTGAGCCGGAACGGCGACGCACCGGTCTCCGAGGCCGAGGCGGCAGCGGCGGAGAAGGAGGGCGAGGGCCCGGTCCCCGCGTACCGCTTCGCCCTCCAGCCGATGTGGCAACGCCCGGTCCGCGGCCTGGGCGTCGTGGAGCCCTGGCTCCTGACGAGGCGTCCGCCGAAGTCCTGACGGCAGCCGTCCTTCCCCTCCCGGCTACGATCGCACCCGTAAGCGATCGTTAACCGGGAGGGACGGTACCCATGGCCGACCAGGACGAGCAGCGGTACGGCGAGCACGTGGTGGTGCGCCGACACGGCGACCACGTCGCCGAACTGGCCATGGACCGCCCCAAGGCGATGAACGCCGTCTCCACGGACATGGCCCGCTCCCTCACCGCCGCCTGCGACGCGCTCGCCGCCGACCGCTCCGTACGCGCCGTCGTGCTCACCTCCACCCACGACCGGGCCTTCTGCGTCGGCGCCGACCTCAAGGAGCGCAACTCCTTCACGGACGCCGACCTGATGCGCCAGCGCCCGTACACCCGCGCCGCCTACACCGGCGTGCTGGAGCTGCCGATGCCCACCATCGCGGCCGTGCACGGCTTCGCGCTGGGCGGCGGCTTCGAGCTGGCGCTCTCCTGCGACCTGATCGTGGCCGACCCCACCGCCGTGGTGGGCCTGCCCGAGGTCTCGGTCGGCGTGATCCCCGGCGGCGGCGGTACGCAGCTGCTGCCGCGCCGGGTGGGCGCGGCCCGCGCGGCCGAGCTGGTCTTCACCGCGCGCCGCGTCGAGGCCGCCGAGGCCGCCGAGCTGGGCCTGGTCGACCAGCTGGCCGGCGCGGGCGAGGACCGCACGGAGGCGCTCGAGCTGGCCGCGCGGATCGCCCGCAACTCGCCCGTCGGGCTGCGCGCCGCCAAGCGCGCGATGCGGCTGGGGCACGGCCTGGACCTGCGTACCGGGCTGGATTTGGAGGATGGCGCCTGGCGCAGCGTCGCCTTCTCCGGTGACCGGGCCGAGGGCGTGGCGGCGTTCAACGAGAAGCGGACCCCGGACTGGCCGGGGGAGTGACGCCGGGCCCGCACCGGCCCGCACCGCGGCTCGGGGAGCGGCCACCGGCCTGCGCCGCACTCTCCGTCACCCTATAAAGGGCGAAACCCGCCATACCTTCCTACTCTGTAAGGTCAGGGCGCGCCGACGGTGACGGAGTGTGAGGGCCGGTGACGGGCGAAGCGGTGGGCGGTGGCGAGGACGGGTGCGACGCCCGGCTGCGGGCCGTCGTGGCGCTCGCCCAGTCGATGGCCGCCGCGCACCAGCCCAAAGAGTCGGCCAGGGCCGCCGCGCTCGGCGCGTGCCGGGCGCTGGGCGGCTCCTTCGCCGCGGCCTCCGTGTGGGAGCGCCAGCGCGGCCGGCTCCGGGTGCTGGTCAACGTCGGTGACCTGACCGACAGCGAGGAGGAGTACCCGGACGACGAGTCCTACCCGGTGCACGAGTTCCCCGAGATCGTCGGCTTTCTGCACGAGCGGTGGGCGGGCGGCGGCGAGCCCGAGGCGTGGGTGGAGACCGCCGACGATCCCCGGGAGGAGGGCGGGTACCGCCGCCCGGGGAAGCCGTCCGCCGGAGGCGGGGGGAGGGTGGCCGCGCTGCGCCGCCGCGGCCGGGGCAGCTGCGTGGTGGCGCCCCTCGTGCTGCACGGCCGGGCGTGGGGCGAGCTGTACGTCGCCAGGCCGCAGGGGGCGCCGGTCTTCGGCCGGGACGACGCGGCCTTCGCGACCGTGCTGGCCGCGGTCGCCGCCGCCGGCATCGCCCAGACCGAGCGGCTCGCCGAGGCCCGCCGGCTGGCCTTCACCGACGCGCTGACCGGGCTGGCCAACCGGCGCGCGGTCGACATGCGGCTGGACGAGGCGCTGGAGCGGCACCGCGCCGACGGCACGGTCGTCAGCCTGGTGATCTGCGACCTCAACGGGCTGAAGCGGGTGAACGACACCCAGGGGCACACCGCGGGCGACCGCCTGCTGGAACGGTTCGGCTCGGTGCTGTCCCTGTGCGGCGCGATACTGCCGGGCGCCCTCGCGGCCCGGCTCGGCGGCGACGAGTTCTGTCTGGTGGCGGCCGGGCCGCCGGCCGACGACGTGGTGCGGGCCGCGGCGGAACTGTGCCGCCGTGCGAGCGCGTTGGACCTCGGCGAGGGCGTGGCGGTCGGCGTCGCCTCGACCGGCGACCCGATCGGCCCGGTGCCGTCGGCGCGCCGCCTCTTCCGGCTCGCGGACGCCGCGCAGTACCGGGCCAAGGCCGCGCGTTCGCCGGGCCCGGTGGTGGCGGGCCGGGACGGCGGCGCGGACGATCCGGTCGTCCGCATGGCCGACGCGGCGGAGCAGGACCCGGCGGCCGCGGGCGGCGAGCGCCGGCGTTTCCGCCGCTGAGCGGGGTACGGCGGCGTCGGCCGGGCCGTACGCGTCCCGCGGGGTAAGGGGTGCTCCCGTACCCCGCTGATGACATCCGTGCTTTCACTCTCTAGGGTGCCTGAATATGGATATGCACACCGTGGTGCTGGACCCGACCGGCACGACCGCCCAGGACGTCATCGACGTGGCGCGCGGCGCCGCCCGCGTCGAGGTGTCCGCCGACGCGCTCGCCGCCGTCGCCGCCTCCCGCGCCTTCATCGACGACCTCGCCGCCAAGCCGGACCCGGTCTACGGCGTCTCCACCGGCTTCGGCGCGCTCGCCGTGCGGCACATCAGCCCCGAGCTGCGCGCCCAGCTCCAGCGCAACATCGTCCGCTCGCACGCGGCCGGCATGGGCCCGCGCGTCGAGCGCGAGGTGGTCCGCGCGCTGATGTTCCTGCGCCTGAAGACCCTCGCCTCGGGCCGTACGGGCGTCCGCCCCCTGGTCGTGGAGGCGATGGCGAAGCTGCTGAACGCGGGCATCACCCCCGTCGTCCACGAATACGGCTCGCTCGGCTGCTCCGGCGACCTCGCGCCGCTCTCGCACTGCGCGCTGACCCTGATGGGAGAGGGCGAGGCCGAGGGCCCGGACGGCGTCGTACGCCCCTCCGGCGAGCTGCTGGCCGCCCACGGGATCGAGCCCGTCGAGCTGCGCGAGAAGGAGGGCCTGGCCCTTCTGAACGGCACCGACGGCATGCTCGGCATGCTCGTGATGGCCTGTGCCGACCTGGCCCGGCTCTTCACCTCCGCCGACATCACCGCGGCCCTCTCCCTGGAGGCGCTGCTCGGCACGGACAAGGTCCTCGCGCCCGAACTGCACGCCATCCGCCCGCACCCGGGCCAGGCCGCCTCGGCCGCCAACATGCTGAAGGTGCTGGCCGGCTCCGAGCTGACCGGTCACCACCAGGACGACGCGCCGCGCGTCCAGGACGCGTACTCCGTGCGCTGCGCCCCGCAGGTCGCGGGCGCCGGCCGGGACACCCTGGCGCACGCCCGGCTGGTCGCCGAGCGCGAGCTGGCCGCCGCCGTCGACAACCCCGTCGTCCTGGAGGACGGCCGGGTGGAGTCCAACGGCAACTTCCACGGCGCTCCGGTCGCCTACGTGCTGGACTTCCTCGCCATCGCCGCCGCCGACCTCGGCTCGGTCGCCGAGCGCCGTACGGACCGGCTGCTGGACAAGAACCGCAGCCACGGCCTGCCCGCCTTCCTGGCCGGCGACCCGGGCGTGGACTCCGGCCTGATGATCGCCCAGTACACGCAGGCCGCGCTGGTCAGCGAGATGAAGCGGCTCGCGGCCCCGGCCTCGGTGGACTCCATCCCGTCCTCCGCCATGCAGGAGGACCACGTCTCGATGGGCTGGTCGGCGGCGCGCAAGCTGCGGACCGCGGTCGACAACCTCACCCGGGTCGTCGCCGTCGAGCTGTACGCCGCGTCCCGGGCGGTGGAGATGCGGGACGGACTGACGCCGTCCCCGGCCACCCGTGCGGTACTGGCGGCGACACGGGCCGAGGGCGTCCAGGGCCCGGGGGAGGACCGTTTCCTCGCGCCCGACCTGGCGGCGGCGTACGAGTTCGTGCGCAGCGGCAAGCTGGTCGCGGCCGTGGAGCCGGTCACCGGCGCGCTGGACTGAGTACCGGGGCGGCCGGGCCGCCCGGCGCCGTGGGGAGCCCGTGTCCGCCCTGGGGGACGCGGGCTCTCGCGCTGTGTGGACCGACGGACCGTGGCTCCCGGGCTGCGCCGGGGTCCGGGCCGGGCTGTGCTGGGGCGGGCCCTCAGGCCGCCTGCGAGCTTCTCAGGCCGTCTCTTCGCGGGAGCGGCGCACGGCGAGGGTGACCAGGGCGGCCCCGATGCCGAGGAAGGCCGTGCCGCCGACGGCGTACGGGGTGGTGTCGATCGAGCCGGAGTCGGCGAGCCGGACCTCGTCGGCGCCCTGGGCGCCGTCCGTGCCGACGGTCTGCGCGTCCGGCACGGCCCGCGCCTGCTCGCCGGTGGCGGTGCCGCTCCCGGCAGTCGTACCCGGTCCGGCCGGGGCGTCCTGGCCGACCGCGTGGACGGCGGCGGACTGCCGGCTGCCGGTGTGCTGCTCGACCGAGGCGTTGGCCGACGGGACGAAACACAGCGCGATCAGCACCGAGCCCGCCGCAGCTGCAGTCACCAGTGGTCGGCGTGCGGTCACGGAACGATCCCCCTTCACGGCTCGGCGCGTTGGCCGTTACGCAGATGTTAGTAACAGCCGCGGGTCGCGGGGAAGCCAGGGCCCTGACGTGCTTACGCTCCGTGGCATGAGCAACGGTGACACATCACGGTTTGTCCGCCTGCGCGTCGAGCTGGTCATGGAGATCACGGAGCCCGACCTGCTGACCGGCGCGGCCCTCGACGGCATCAGTGGCGAGGAACACATGACCGACCAGGAGCGCAGCTACGCGCGGGAGGCGGTGCAGGGCGAGCCGGCCGAGGCCGTCGCGCACCTCATCGACCCCTTCGACCTGGTCAACGACGTACCCGGCGTCGAGCTCGCACAGGCGTCGTGGACGAGCGAGGAGACCGACTACGACCCCGACGCGGAGGAATGGGAGCTGGGCGACACGGGGGACGACGAAGACGTGTGACGCCCGCCTCCGCTGATGCGGAACCTGAGGTGTCCTTTCCCACACTTTCCCGTGCATGGAACGGCAAATAGGGAACAGGCGTTCATCATGGGAGCGACCGGGACCAAGTGTGCCCGGATTGCTCGGGGAGGACCTCAGGTTCCGTAGCAATGGAGAAGTGACTGATGACGGACAGCAAGCGCCGCAAGGGCTTCATAGCCACCGCTGCGCTGCTCGGCGGTGCGCTGACGCTCGCGGCCTGCGGCGGCGGTGGCAAGGCGAGCGGCGACAGCGGCGGCTCGGGGCCGCCCGAGAAGCACGAGAAGCAGGAGCAGGTCGACCGCGCGGCGGCCAAGGACGCCTCGGACGCGACGATCAAGATCGCTCCCAAGAGCGGCGCCGCCAACGCGGGCATCAACAGCGACACCAAGGTCACCGTCGCCCACGGCAAGCTGACCGACGTGACGATGACCTCCCTCGCCACCAAGGAGAAGGTGGCCGGCACCCTCGCGGCCGACGGCAAGTCCTGGAAGCCGCAGTCCCCGCTGCAGCGCTCCACGCAGTACAAGATCACCGCGCACGCCGAGGACTCCAAGGGCCGCAAGGCGGTGGAGAACTCCACCTTCACCACCGTCTCGCCCACCAACAGCTTCATCGCCAACTTCACGCCCGAGGACGGCTCGACCGTCGGCGTCGGCATGCCGGTCTCCCTGAAGTTCGACAAGCCGGTCAAGAACAAGGCCGCCATCGAGTCGAAGATCAAGGTCGCGGCGAGCAGCAACCAGAAGGTCGTCGGCCACTGGTTCAGCGACACCCGCCTGGACTTCCGCCCGGAGGAGTACTGGAAGGCCGGTACGAAGGTCAGCATGGACCTCGACCTGGACGGCGTCGAGGCGTCGCCCGGCGTGCAGGGCATCCAGGACAAGACCGTCAGCTTCGACGTGGGCCGCTCCCAGGTGAGCACCGTCGACGCCAAGACCCACCAGATGACCGTGGTGCGCGACGGCAGGACCGTGAAGCAGATCCCGATCTCGGCGGGCGGCAAGGAGAACCCGACCTACAACGGTCAGCTGGTCGTCTCCGAGAAGTTCGAGCAGACCCGCATGGACGGCTCGACGGTCGGCTTCAAGAAGAAGGACGGCAAGGGCGAGTACGACATCCCCGACGTCCCGCACGCCATGCGGCTGTCGGACTCCGGCACCTTCATCCACGGCAACTACTGGGGCAAGGGCATCTTCGGAAAGGCCAACACCAGCCACGGCTGCATCGGCCTCGCGGACGCCAAGGGTGCCAAGAACGACAAGACCGACGGCGCCTGGTTCTACGACCACTCCCTCCTCGGTGACGTGGTCGTCATGAAGAACTCCCCGGACAAGACCATCCAGCCCGACAACGGCCTGAACGGCTGGAACATGGACTGGTCGCAGTGGGAGGCGGGCAGCGCCCTCCAGTGACCCGGCCGACCTGAGGACCTCGCCGGGGCCCGTGTGTCCGCACGGGCCCCGGCGGCCGAAGACCTGACGGCTTCCCCGGCCGTACGCGGGCGGCACCCCGGACCGAGGTCCGGAGTGCCGCCCGTCGCCGTTCCGCGCCGCACCGTACGCGTACGTACAGTGACCCGGTGGGTGACAAGGACACGGGGCGCGGCGGGCGCCGGGAGAAGACGGCCGGGAACGCGGCGGCGGAGGCCGTGGCACGCGTGCTGGGCACGGTCCGGTACGCCGCCGACGGCCGGGACGCCGAGGACGCCGTCGAGACCGGTGCCTCGGTGCTCAGCGCCGACCCGGCGGGCCCCGAGGCCGTGAGCCGGGCGCTGCTGACCGCCGCCGCTGCGGTCGTACGCGGCTGCTGGGAGGGCGGCTGGCACCCTGCCGACCTGGTACGGCTCGTCCGGCGCGCGGACGCCGACACCGGCCTCGCCGCGGACCTCGTCGCCGCGGAGATCCGCCGTTACCCCGCCGACGGCCTGCCGCCCCGCTGGGCCGCTCAGCTGCGCGAGACGGGCGCCGAGGCGTGGTGGCCGGACGACGGCGGTTACCTGGACGCGCTGGCCCGGCGCCGCCGCGCCACCCGCTTCGAGGTGCTCTGCGACGTCCTGGAGGTGCTGCGCGTCCTCGGCCGACTGCCCCGGATCACCCCGTCCGGCCCGCTGCCCGGCGAGCCGGGCGCACGGACCGCCGCGGCACGCACGGCCCCGGGCTCCGGCCCGGCCCCCGGCTCCGGTCCCGCCGCCGGCTCCGGTCCGGCTCCCGGCTCCGGTCCCGCCGCCGGCGAACCCCGCGTCCTCGGGCGCATCCGCGGGCTGCTCGCCAAGGCCGAGTCCACCGACTTCCCCGACGAGGCCGAGGCGCTCTCCGCCAAGGCCCAGGAGCTGATGGCCCGGCACAGCGTCTCCGAGGCGCTGCTCGCCGGTGCCGCCTCCGCCGAGGGCCCGGACACCCTCCGCATCGGCATCGACGGCCCGTACGAAAGCACCAAGGCGCTGCTGCTGGACGCGGTGGCCCTCGCCAACCGCTGCCAGGCCGTCTGGTCCCCGGAGGCCGCCTTCACCACCCTCGTCGGCTTCGCGCCCGACCTGGACGCCGCCGAGCTGCTCTACACGTCCCTCCTCGTCCAGGCCACCACTGCCATGCACCGGGCCGCGGACGTACAGCACACCCGCGGCCGGTCCCGCCGCACCAAGGACTTCCGCCAGTCCTTCCTCGCCGGATACGCCTCCCGCATCCGCGACCGGCTCACCGACGCGGCCGGACACGTCACCGCCGAGGCCGCCGAGGAGGCGCCGGACCTGCTGCCGGTGCTCGCCGCCCGGGACCTCGCGGTCCAGGAACGGACCGGCGCGCTCTTCCCCGAGACCACGGCCGTACGGATGCGCGGCGTACGCGACGCGGACGGCCTGTACCAGGGCTACGCCGCGGCGGACCGCGCCCACCTGGGCCCGCGCGAGTCCTAGAGGAGCCTGCCCCGTGAGCCCCAGCGGCTGCCGACCTCACTGGCCCAGCCATCTCCAGTCATCTCACTGACCCCAAATGCCCCTCTCTCCCCAACTTCCCCACTGGTAACGTCACTTACCGATGGCCGGTGCGCACCGGTACCGGCCGGGAGGGGTACGGACATGACGGACGGCGGGCACGCGGAGACGGGATCCCGGATCAACACCGGGGTCGCGCACAACGCACGGGTCTGGAACCACTGGCTCGGCGGCAAGGACAACTACGCCGTCGACCGGCAGGTCGGCGACCACGTCACCGGGCTGTACCCCAGCATCGGCGACGTGGCCCGCGCCGACCGCGCCTTCCTCGGCCGCGCCGTGCGGCACCTCGCGGGTGAGGCCGGCATCCGGCAGTTCCTCGACATCGGGACCGGCCTGCCCACCGCCGACAACACCCACGAGGTCGCCCAGCGCGTGGCGCCCGACGCCCGCGTGGTCTACGTCGACAACGACCCCATCGTCCTCACCCACGCCCGCGCGCTGCTCACCAGCGCGCCCGGCGGCGTCACCGACTACATCGACGCCGACGCGCACGACCCGGACGCGATCCTGCACGCGGCCGCCCGCACCCTGGACTTCGGCCGGCCCGTCGCGATCATGTTCCTCGGCATCCTCAACTTCATCGTGGACACCGAGCGGGCGCGGCGGACCGTGGACCGGCTGCTCGCCGCCGTACCGCCCGGCAGCCACCTCGTCCTCACCCACCCCACGCTCGAACTGGGCGGCGCGGGGAACGCCGAGGCCATGCGCTTCTGGAACGAGAACGCCACCCCGCCGATCACCGCCCGCACCGGCGCGGAGATCGCCGGCTTCGCCGCCGGCCTGGAACTCCTCCCGCCCGGCCTGGTCTCCTGCACCCGCTGGCGCCCGTCCCCGGCCCCCGACGGCACCCCCACCGAGCCGCCCGAGGTCGCCCAATACGCCCTGGTCGCCCGCAAGCCATGACACGCGGCCGGTACGCTCACCCGGCCGACCTGCTCAACTCGCGTACTGTCCAGGGGCGTTAGCGAAACGTTAGTGGATCACCAATCCGCCCGGACATCCTGCCGCCATGCCGATCACCGTCACCCCTGCCACCGGCTCCCGCGGCCGCTACCGCGCGGGCGTACGCGCCCACCGCGCCGTCCTGGCGTCGGTCCTCGCCGCGGCCGCGCTGTCCCTGACGGCCTGCCGAGGTGACGGCACGGGCGTCCGCCCCATCCCGGAGTCCTCGACCCCGTCGAGCTCAGCGCGGCCCTCGCCCACGTCCGACGGGTCCACGTCCGACGGCCCCACGTCCGCCGCGCCCACCTCCGCCCGGCCCACGCCCGACCCGCGTACGCCGGAGCTGCCCACCGGGCTGCCCACCGCGCCGCCCACCGCCCCCACCACGGCGGCCACCGAGCCCTATCGCCCGTGAGGACGCGTACGGAGGCGTGCGTGTGGGCACACAAAGGGGGCGCACCCGACAAGTGATCAGCCGGCGCGGCCGTGGCAGTTCCGGGTCTTCCGCCGGCGCGGAGAGGAGCAGTGGTGGCCAGGACACTCGTGGTGGTCGGTGCCGGGCCGGGGCGGGGAATGGGGGTGGCGCGCGCGTTCGGGCGCCGGGGCTTCCGGGTCGGACTCGTCGCCCGTACGAAGGACCGGCTGGACACGCAGGTCGCCGAGCTGGCCGGGCTGGACATCCCGGCGGCCGCGTTCCCCGCCGACATCCGTGACCGGGACGCGCTCGCCGCCGCGCTCGCGCAGGCGACCGAGACGCTGGGCCCGCCCGACGTCCTGGACTACGGCCCGGGCCCGTCCGGACCGGTGACCCACGCGGCCCAGACCACCGCCGCCGCGGCGGCCGCCCAGTTCGACCTCTACGTCCTGGGCGCGATCACGGCCGTGGGCCAGGTGCTCCCGGACATGCTCGCGCGCGGTTCCGGCACGTTCCTGATGACCACGGGCCCCGCGGCGACCATCCCGGCGCCGTCCGAGGCCAACGCCGGCCTCGCCATGGCCGCCCTCCACAACTACGCCCGCTCACTCCACGCCGAACTCACCCCGCACGGCATCCACGTAGGCGCCATCACCCTCACGGCCCCACCGAAAACCCAAGAAGCCGCCGACGCCCTGGGCAACCGCTACCACGCCCTCCACAAGAACCGTTCCCCAGCCGAGGCGGCCCTCGCCCCCGACGGAACGGTCCCCCCTCAGCCGTCCGCCTGAGCGACCCCCACCGAGGCAGGAGTCACCCGTACGTGCACGGACGTCTCCTGACTTCCGGCGAGCTCGGGGCCCTCACGCTAGGCTGCCAGCTGCAGCAGCAGACTCCGTGCGGGCGCGGCACCGACGCCCCTGGTCGAGCATGCGGGCTTCACCGGAATCCGCGAAACCTCGGCGACGTTGACACCACGATTGCTGGGGCGGCTGCAGAGGCGCCCAACACTTCAATCGCACCATGTCTTACGGTGGTTAAAGTCCTGGCGGTACACGCGGTCTCTTGCGTAACGGATAGATCGGGATCGCGATTTTTGGGGGAAAACCAGACATGGGGTCAGAAGGCAAACTCGCCATCAGTCTCGCCGGGTTGGGGCATCTGGCGAGTCAACTGCGTTCGATCAAGCGGCGCATGGATGACACCGGCAACTTCAAACGCCAGCTGGGTCATGACGAACTCGGGTCGAGCAGGGCCTTTGATGCGCTGCAGGGTTTCCTGGACGGCTGGAAGGACGGCCGCAAGGAGATCGATAACGGCGTGGACGCCGTGGCGAAGCAGGCCGGTGAAATCGTGGAGAAGTTCACCAAGCTCGACCTGGACCTCAAGAATCAGCTTGAAAAGGGGCGTAAGTGAGCGAGCCTCTTGAGAATAATTCGATCGTCTCGGCCGGGACTTCAGTCGCGGCGGCCCGCGAGGTGCTCGGCCTGCACATCCTCGTCCCCAGTTCCTGGTACGAGTTCGACATTCATCCGGCGACGGTCGACACGTCCATCCGGGAGGCGGTCGCGGCCCGGATCAAGGAGCGGCCGGAGCTCGCCGAACACCGTTCGACGCTGAAGAAGATGCTGCGCAGGGCGGCCGCGGAAGCACGCGAGGCGAACGTCGTCTACGCCGGTTCCATGATGGAGATCATCGACGACGAGCCGATGACGGCGAACCTGACGGTGAGCGTGTCGCAGGCCGAGGACAAAGAGACCGGGACGGTGGCCAAGACCCGTTTGGACACCCTGCTGGCCACCTTCAACCCGATTCCCCGAGGCCCGCGGCCCACCGACGTGTGGCGCCGGGTGAGCCTCGTCGAGCTGCCGGACGCCGGTACGGCCGCGCGCAGCGAGGGAATCGAGGAGATCGAGGTGCCGAACGACGGCCGCAGTTACCGCGCGGTGATGATGCAGACACTCGTCCCTTATCCAGGCAACAACCCGAAGGTCGCCGTAATCAGCGCGAGCACCCCGCAGCTCGCTCTGGTGGAGCCGATGCTGGAGCTCTTCGGCGCTATCACCGACACATTCAGCTTCGTCTTTGCGGAGCCCGACCGCGAAACGCCGAGCTGAGGAACGGACATGGCACGCCCAACGGACTGGCACAACCTGGACCTCCCGGAGGACCCGACCCCCGGAGACCATCTCGAGCTGCAGAGCCAGGGCAAGACGTACAAGACGTTCGTCCAGGACATCGACGAGGTGCGTCGAGGTCTCAAGACGGCCTCCAAGGACTCCGTCCTCGCCGAAGCGGTCGGCAAGGCCATGGACTCCTTCAAGGAAAACATCGACAAGCTGCCGGGGCAGCTGGACAAGCTGCACGCGAGTTACAGCAAGCTGGCCGATGCCCTGCTGTCGTACGCGCACAAGATGGATATGGCGCAGTCGGAAGCGGACAGTGCGCTGTCCAAGGCCCGCACGCTCCGCGGCGAATTGAAGACGGCCGAAACCCGCCTCCACAACGCTTCCTCGGCAGCCGACCGGGCGTCAGAAGCGAAGAAGCGCGTGCACAAGCCCGGGTCCGGAGACCCGCCGCCACCGGACTCGGCGAAGGTGCGGCAGGCGACGCGTGACGCCTCGTACGCCAATGGACAGAAGGACGCGGCGCAAGGCCAGGTGGACAGCCTTCATACGCAGCTCGCCGAGCTGAAGACGAAGGCCGAGAACGCGGGCAAGGACCACAGCAGGGCCACCGACGACTTCGTGCGCGATGTCGAGGCGGCGTCGGACGCCGGCATCCAGAACAAGAAGTGGTACGAGAAGGTCGGCGACTTCGTCGCTGATCACTGGGACGCCATCGTCACTGCTTGCAAGATCTTCGTGGCAATCGTGGGACTCGTGCTCCTCTTCGTCAGCGGTGGCTGGCTGGTGGCACTCTTCCTCGCCGCGGCACTAATTGTCTTGGCCGATACCATCAAAAAGGTCGCCCAGGGAAAGGCAGGCTGGGGCGACCTGGCCTTTGCCGTGCTCGACTGCATCCCAGTGGTGGGCAAGATCGCCATGTTGGCCAAGGCGGGCAAGCTGCTGGGTGGCATGAAGACGGCGCTGAGGGTGGCAAAGATCGAGCAGAAGATGTCCGGCGTGATGAAGGTCTGGCGCGCCGGCTCGCAGCTGAAGGGTGCCAGGAAGGCCGCCTTTGCGTTCGGCAAGCTAGAGGCCAAGAGCACTGCCACGGACTTCATGAACGGCGGCGTGGACCGAGTCAAGAAGAACTGGAAGATGAACCTCGCCGGCTCCGCCATCGGTGTCGGAGCCGGCTCCGCGGTCGAGAAGGGTTTTGAGAAGGCGCCCGGCCTTCTCAACAAGACCCCGCTGACCAATTGGAGTCAGAGCGAGTACGGCAGGATCAGCATGGACTTCGCCGGCAAGGGCAGTCTCGGGACGCAGGTGGTCATCGGCACCACGTCAGGCCTGGCTACCAGCATCGGCAAGGCCACGTTCAATTCGATGGTCTTCGGGCAATCCTTCGATTCGAATACCCTTCTCACCGATACGGCCACCGGGGCCGGCGGCAAGGGGTTGGCTTACAACCCCGGCCTGCTGGCCGCCAGGCCCCTCCGCTGAGTCACCCTGCAATAGCTTCGAAGTGGGCCAACGCCTTTTCGGTGCGGGGACGGTAGTCGCGGTATTCGAGACTGCCGTCCTCCGCCACCTCCGCGACATCAGTCGGCTCACTGATGCGCGGAAGATGAGTCCTCGCCACCTCTTGGCCTGCCAGCAGCAGTGCGTGTGCAACTTCCTTCGACGGTGATTCGTCGATCGTTTTTCCCCAACGACTTATCACCATGGTCCCGTCTTTCTTGAGCTTGAACGTCATCGTGACCATGAAATTGTGCCGATACGTTCCACGCCCACGCTCGATGACCTTTCCTACCCCGTCGAGCAGGTCGAGCAGTACTTGGAAAACGAGCAGGCCGGGCCCATCGTCGGCAGGCTTGCTTTCTCGCGTCGTAATCTGCCCCGAACTGCCCACCACGTCGAGGTGGCCCATGAACATCCCGTCGGTGATGTCGTCCTGACCGGGGTGCACGGTGAAGCGGAAATCAGGCATTGCTGCCACCCTTACGGTCGAATTCTTGGGCCAATTTCCCAGTGATGGGTTCACCGCTGAGCCAGGCCGACCTGGCCCGATGCCAGGCGGCTTCGCTCACGCCTTTCGGGCGGCCTTGAACGTTCAGGAATTCGTGTCGCGGAAGCACGGCGATCAAGTAGTCCGGTCGCCCGCGCAGTGCGATCACGCCACCGAACCGCGGGTCGCCGGCGAACTGGAACCCCTGCTCGGACGCCTTGCGCAAAATGCGGCGCCATTTCGTTCCCGGTGTGGACCGCCGGGCAATCACCGTGACGTTCTTTCCCGGCTCGTCCGGATTGGGGACATGGAGGTGCTTGTGCTCGCTTCCGTGCCCCGGCTCGCCCTTCTTCGACGTGCGCACGGGCGCAGGTGCGACGTCTTGCCAGGGGTAGGTGTCCAGGACCCGCTTCATGCCCTTCAGCTGGTCCTGACGGCGCGAGAGCGCAGCGATCCACAGCACCGGCGGGGCGGCCAGAAGGCAGTACAGGTACAAGAGCATGGTCGAATCACCGCCGACCTCCACCGCCAGAACCACGAGCACGAAGGTCGCGACAGTCAACAGGATCAGCGACCACAGGACTTGCCGCCGTGCTCTGCGCCACGCTCGCAGCGTATCCGGGTCGTGAAGAGCGCCCTGTGGTGATGTTTCCGACATGGAGTGGCAATTCCCCTCGGTGGTAAGGCTCATGGCCAGCCGAACTCGCCGCATGGAAGCCGCAGCCGACATGGACGGCGGGCATCGACCCTACCAATGCCGCAATTCCATTTTCGGGTCGTAGTCGGTGCGGATGTCCTGCGGAAGGCAGAGGGGAGCTGCCGGCCGACTTCGAGACCTTTATGGGGCTCTCTATCGCCATGTTCAGATCAGAGTGTGATTTCCGACCCGATGCCCGCTACGAGCCACGAGGCGGGATCGGGAAGGAGTCGGCGACTGTCGGTCGTCAGCCGTCCGCCTGAGCGACCCCCACCGGGCAGGACACGCCCGTGCCGCCGATGCCGCAGTAGCCGGCGGGGTTTTTGTCGAGGTACTGCTGGTGGTAGGGCTCGGCGGGGTAGAAGGGGCCGGCGGGGAGGAGTTCGGTGGTGATGTCGCCGTAGCCGGAGGCGGCGAGGACCTTCTGGTAGGCGTCGCGGGAGGCCTCGGCGGTCTGTGCCTGGGCGGGGGAGTGGGTGTAGATCGCGGAGCGGTACTGGGTGCCGACGTCGTTGCCCTGGCGGAAGCCCTGGGTCGGGTCGTGGGACTCCCAGAAGACCTTGAGGAGGGTGGCGTAGGAGACCTTCGACGGGTCGAAGACGACGCGGACCGCCTCGGTGTGGCCGGTGTGGCCGCTGCAGACCTCTTCGTACGAGGGGTTCGGGGTGTGGCCGCCCTGGTAGCCGACGAGGGTGGTCCACACGCCGTCGGTCTGCCAGAACTTCCGCTCGGCGCCCCAGAAGCAGCCCAGGCCGAAGTCGGCCACCTCAAGCCCTTCCGGATACGGCCCGAGCAGGGCGTTGCCGAGGACGGTGTGGCGCTCGGGGACCGTGAACTCCGGCTCGGAGCGGCCCTTCAGCGCCTCCTCGGCGGAGGGGAGGTGGTTCTTGAAGCGGGAGAACAGCATCGCGATCAGGCTCCGGAGAAGAGGGCGGGAGAGCGGGACGGGGGTGGGCCGTCGTTCCGTGAACGTCCCGGGGGGAGTGGGAATTCCGGTAGGGAGTCCGGGCCGGGCGTCAGGACGGCGGGAGGGCGGCCGGGGTGCCGCCCTGGGACTCCCAGCCGGCGACGGCCAGGGCGCGGTAGGTGGCGTAGGCGGCGGCCGGCTGCGTGGCGTACGACCAGGGGACGGCGCCGACGTGGCCGTCGACGTGGCGCAGCTGCTCCATGGCCTCGGCGTACCGCTCCGCCTGGACGAGGAACCAGACCAGGAGATGGCGTACGTGCGGTGCCACCGGATGGTCGGTGGGGGCCTGCCGCAGCGCGTAGTGCGCGCCCTCGATGGCGCGCTCGACCACCGCGCTCTGGAAGAGGCTGCGGACCATGTTGGCCTCGGGGAGGTGGTCGAAGACGGAGAACAGGGGGAGGGCGGGGAGGAGCGACTTCGCGGGGGCCCCGGAGGCGGCGCGTTCGGTGAACGCGTCGGCCTCCTCCTTGGAGCCGTGCCACTTCTCCGACCAGTACGGCAGCGCGGCGAGGTGCGCGCCCATGTGGTGCGGCGCGCGCTGGACCACCTTGGACCAGAGCTCTTCGTAGTCGGGGCGGCGCTCGCCCAGCCCGCGGGCCACGGCCAGCTCGATGATGTACGGGACCGGGCTTCCGGGGGCCAGCAGCCGCGCCTCGTGGCAGACCGTACGGGCCTCCTCGAGGATCATGCGGAAGTCCTGCGAGCCGGGGTCGCGCAGCGCCTGGACCACGAGGAACTGCGCGTGCGTCTGGGCACCGCCGGAGTCCTTGGGCTTCTCGGAGCGCCAGGTGCGCAGCCAGATGCCGCCACGGGAGCCGCCCGGTGCGTCGGTGTGCGCACCCGGCGCGCCCTCCTGACCGGGCGCCGTCGCGAAGGCCGCGGCGCCCGCCAGCGTCTGTACGCGCTGCCACCGGCGCTCGTCCCCTTCGGGGGTGCCCGCCAGCAGCCGGGACGCGGGCTGCCAGTCCTGCGTACGCGCGATCTCGGCCAGCGTCTCCGCCAGCTCCGGGTCGGGCCCCGGCAGCCGCGCGTCCAGCTGCTCGGCGGGGACGAAGCCGTAGTCCGCCATCGGGTCGGCGGCCGCCGCCATGCCCCGGCCGGCCTGCTGCAGCGCGCGCCGCCGCCGTGCCAGGGGGTAGCCGACGATCCCCGCGAAGGCGAGGACAGCGAGGAGAAGGAGCAGTACGTCCATGGGGAGTCGTTTCCAAGATCGGGTCGTCAGGCGCGCGGCGCCGGGCGGCGCGGGCGGTGCGGTGGTTTGTCGGGCTTGTCAGGCTTATCGGGCTCGTCGGTGGCCGGGTCGGTGGTGCGTGGGTGTCCACTTGTATCCACTCTCCAGCGAAGCAGAAAGTTCCTGGGCGTGCGCCGGGCCGGGGGCGACTACCCTCGGCAGACATGAGTGATCAGCGCGGACAGCGCCATCAGCACTTCGAAACCCTCGCCATCCACGCGGGGCAGGAAGCGGACCGGACGACGGGCGCGGTATCGGTGCCCATTTACCAGGTCTCCACGTACAAGCAGGACGGGGTCGGCGGCCTGCGCGGCGGCTACGAGTACAGCCGCAGCGCCAACCCGACGCGTACGGCCCTGGAGGAGAACCTCGCGGCCCTGGACGGCGGCCGCCGCGGCCTGGCCTTCGCCTCCGGGCTCGCGGCAGAGGACTGCCTGTTGCGGACCCTGCTCGTCCCCGGTGACCATGTCGTCATCCCGGACGACGCCTATGGCGGCACGTTCCGCCTCTTCGCCAAGGTCGCCGAACGCTGGGGCGTGGAATGGTCGGTGGCCTCCTCCTCCGACCCGCAGGCCGTCCGGGAGGCGATCCGGCCGCGTACCAAGGCCATCTGGGTCGAGACGCCCAGCAACCCGCTGCTCGGCATCACCGACATCGCGGCGCTCGCCGACGTGGCGCGCACCGCGGGCGCCAAGCTCGTGGTCGACAACACCTTCGCCAGCCCCTACCTCCAGCAGCCGCTCGCGCTCGGCGCCGACGTGGTCGTCTACTCCACGACCAAGTACATGGGCGGCCACTCCGACGTGGTCGGCGGCGCGCTGGTCGTCAACGACGACGCGCTCGGCGAGGAGCTGACCTTCCACCAGAACGCCATGGGCGCCATCGCCGGGCCGTTCGACGCCTGGCTGGTCATGCGCGGCATCAAGACGCTCGCCGTACGGATGGACCGGCACAGCGCCAACGCGGCCCGGGTCGCGGAGCTGCTGACCGCACACCCGAAGGTGACCAAGGTCTTCTACCCGGGCCTGCCCGACCACGCCGGGCACGAGATCGCGGCGAAGCAGATGCGGTCCTTCGGCGGCATGGTGTCCTTCCAGGTCGCGGGCGGTGAGCAGGCCGCGGTCGACGTCTGCAACCGCGCTCAGCTCTTCACCCTCGGCGAGTCGCTGGGCGGCGTGGAGTCGCTGATCGAGCACCCCGGCCGGATGACGCACGCCTCGGCGGCGGGCTCCGCGCTGGAGGTACCGGCCGACCTGGTCCGCCTCTCGGTCGGCATCGAGTCCGTCGACGACCTGCTCGCGGACCTGACCCAGGCGCTGGGCTAGCCAGGACCCGACCCAGGCCCTGGGCCATCCACCGCGACGTACGAGACGTACCGGCACGGCCGGCCGCCCCGGAGGCAGGCCGGCCGTCCCGGTACGCCCCTCACCACCCTTCCAGCGGCGGTGTCGTACGCGAGGGCGGCGGTATCCACGGCTGCTGGGTGACGGCCCAGACGGTGAACGCCACCGCCGCCAGGAACAGCAGCAGCCAGCCGGCCAGGCCCAGCCGGCGCCGCCACAGCAGCAGTCGGCGCCCGCGCACGGCGGCCCGCAGCCCGAGGCCGGGCGGGACGAGGGGGTGCGGCCCGTCGAGCATCCGCCGCACCTCGGCCTCCTTGCGGTCCGGCGGGCTCACGGCGTCACCGCACCGGCGCCCGGCGAGGCGGCAGGGGGCGCGGTGCCGCGCCGGGTGCTGCGCATCTCGGCGACCGCCCGCAGGCACAGCGTGTGCACCCGCTCGGCGGGCAGGCCCAGCAGGGCCGCGGTCTGCTCCTCGGCCACGCCCTCGTACAGCCGCAGGACGAGAATCAGCCGTTCCTGGGGCGGGAGCCGGTCCAGCAGGCCGCCGCGCGGCCGCCGGTGGCGCCGGGCCGTACGGGCGAAGTGCCCGGCCAGCTCCTGGCGGGTGCGGTCGTAAGGGTCCTCGCCGCGCAGCCGGTCCCAGGACGCGTACGTACGGGAGAGCGCGAGGGTCAGCAGCTCCTCGGCGGCCGGTGCCGGGCCGCCGGACGGTTCGCCGGTCAGCAGCGTGGCCGTGTGCAGCAGACGGCCGGCCGCGCCCGCGACGAACGTCTCGAACTCCCGGGCGCGACGGCACTCCCGAGCAGACTGCCGCTTTCGCACAGCGCCTCCTGCCTAGGGGGCCCGGCCCGGAAGACAGGCTCCGGGCCTCGCGGGCCCGGCGGCCCGGCGATGGCTCCATGGCACGGCAGCGCGGGCACGGCGGTCAAGAGCCGTGCGGCAGGCGGCGCGGCTCCGGGGCCGCGCGGGGACCGGCTCAGGAAGCCGGCGTCCCCGGGGACAGCGACGCGGTCACCGTCGAGAGCGAGGCATTGAAGCGCGTCAGGAGCGTGGTGAAGGCGTTGCGCTCCTCCTCGCTCCACTCCTCTGTGACCAGCGCCATCAGCTCGCGGCGCGACGCGCGCACCTCTTCCAGGCGGGCCAGGCCACGCTCGGAGAGCTGGAGGACGACCGCGCGCCCGTCCTCGGGGTGCGAGGCGCGGGTGACCAGACCCGCGTCGACGAGCGGCGCGACCTGGCGGGTGACCGTGGAGGAGTCGATGCCCATGCCGGCGGCCAGGGCCTTGACGCCCATCGCGCCCTCCTGGTCGAGCCGGTTGAGCAGCAGGTAGGCGGCGCGGTCCATGGAGTTGCGCGCCTGCCCGACACCGCCGAGCCGGCTCTGTTCTGCGCGGCGGGCGAAGACGGCCACTTGGTGTTGCAGCGCGTCGAGGAGAGCGGGATCGATGTGGGTCGTCATGTCCGAAGAGGTGGGCATGGCCGGATGCTCGCTTCATGGAGGTGCGTACGGATTGGGGGACAGAGTACGCGGCCCGCGCGAGGACCGTACCGGCGCTGACCAAAGATGTACGGCCGCGGGCCGCGCTCCCCGGCCGCGGACGCCCGTCCCGCCGTGAGCTGTAAGACTGGCGCCATGGCCGATCACACGCCGCAGACACCCGCTTCCGCCGCTCCCGGTACCGCCGGCTCCGCGATGGCCGCTTCCGCCACGGGAGCCGCAGGAGCCACAGGGGTGCTTCCCGCCGTCACGCTTGACGACATCTACGGTGCGCAGAAGCTGCTCTCGGGGGTGAGCCGGTCCACCGCGATGGAGGGCAGCCGTTTCCTGTCCGGCCTGGTGGGCGCGCCGGTCCACTTCAAATGCGAGAACCTCCAGCGCACCGGCTCGTTCAAGATCCGCGGCGCGTACGTCAGGATCGCCGGGCTGACGCCGGAGGAACGTTCCGCCGGGGTGGTCGCGGCGAGTGCCGGCAACCACGCCCAGGGTGTGGCGCTGGCCGCCTCCCTGCTGGGCGTCCGCTCGACCGTCTTCATGCCCGAAGGCGCGCCGCTGCCCAAGGTCGCCGCGACCCGCGACTACGGCGCCGAGGTGCGGCTGCACGGCCAGGTCGTCGACGAGACGCTGGCCGCGGCCCAGGAGTACGCGCGCGAGACGGGTGCGGTCTTCATCCACCCCTTCGACCACCGCGACATCATCGCCGGTCAGGGCACGGTCGGCCTGGAGATCTTGGAGCAGTGCCCCGAGGTCCGCACGATCGTGGTGGGCATCGGCGGCGGCGGGCTCGCCGCGGGCGTCGCGGTGGCTGTGAAGGCGATCCGGCCCGACGTACGGATCGTCGGCGTGCAGGCGGCGGGCGCCGCGGCGTACCCGCCCTCGCTGGCCGCCGGCCACCCGGTCGCGATCGAGTCGCCGTCGACGATGGCGGACGGCATCAAGGTCGGGCGGCCGGGCGACGTGCCGTTCGGGATCATCGGCGAGCTGGTCGACGAGGTCCGTACGGTCTCCGAGGATGCGCTCTCCAGTGCGCTGCTGCTCTGCCTGGAGCGCGCCAAGATGGTCGTCGAGCCCGCCGGGGCCAGCCCGGTGGCGGCGCTGCTGTCCGCGCCGGAGGCCTTCCAGGGCCCGGTGGTCGCGGTGCTGTCCGGCGGCAACGTCGACCCGCTGCTCATGCAGCGCATCCTGCGCCACGGCATGGCCGCCGGCGGCCGCTACCTCTCGCTGCGGCTCCGCCTCACGGACCGCCCGGGCGCGCTGGCGACGCTGCTGGGCGTGCTGTCCGAGAGGGACGCGAACGTGCTGGACATCCAGCACGTACGGACCGACCCGCGGCTCGGCCTCACGGAGGCCGAGGTCGAACTGCACCTGGAGACGCAGGGCCCGGAGCACTGCACGGAGGTCGGGACGGCCCTCCAGGAGGCGGGCTACACGGTCATCGCCTGACCACCCGCCGTACCGTTCCGGGCGCGCGCCCCGGACCCTGCGCGCACACCGACGGCCGGTGCCCTCACGGGGGCGCCGGCCGTTCGTGCGTCCCTCTGTGCGCGCTCAAGTCCTATCGCGTTGTATCGCGTTCGGCGTAACATCCCTGGAACGGTCGTCGTAAGTGCCGCCCGGCGCGGGGCACTCCTGTGGCGCAATCGTGGCATCCCGTCACGCCGGTCGGCCGCCGCGCGGGTGAAAACCGGCAAACGTAAGATTTTCCTCGAAATCCCCAACTCTGGGAGGGCCTGGATGCCAGGCGCTATTTACGCCGAGGGGCTCGTGAAGACCTTCGGCGATGTGAGGGCTCTGGACGGTGTCGACATCGACGTCCCGGAAGGGACCGTCCTCGGTCTGCTCGGTCCGAACGGTGCCGGCAAGACCACCACGGTCCGGGTCCTGACGACCCTGCTGCGGCCCGACAGCGGCCGGGCGGAAGTGGCCGGGATCGACGTACTGGAGCGTCCCGACGACGTACGGCGCGCGATCGGCCTGTCCGGCCAGTTCGCCGCCGTCGACGAGTACCTGACCGGCCGGGAGAACCTCACCATGGTCGGCCGGCTGTACCAGATGGGCGCGAAGGAGGCGAAGGTCCGGGCCGGGGAGCTGCTCGACCGGTTCCACCTCGCCGACGCCGGCGACCGCCCCGCCAAGACCTACTCCGGCGGCATGCGCAGACGCCTGGACCTGGCCGCCGCGCTGGTCGTCAGCCCGCCCGTGATGTTCATGGACGAGCCGACCACCGGCCTGGACCCGCGCAACCGCCAGCAGCTGTGGGACGTCATCCAGGAGCTGGTGGCGGGCGGTACGACGTTGCTGCTCACCACCCAGTACCTCGAAGAGGCCGACCACCTCGCGCACGACATCTGCGTGGTCGACCACGGCCGGGTCATCGCGCGCGGCACGTCCGACCAGCTCAAGGCGCAGACCGGCGGCGAACGCGTCGAGGTCGTCGTGCACACGCCCGATCAGCTGGGCACCGCCGACGAGGTGCTGCGCGGCTACGGCAAGGGCACGACCAAGATCGAGTCGCACACCCGCAAGATCACCGTGCCGGTCACCGGCGGCGCGAAGCTGCTCGCGGAGGTCATCCGCGAACTGGACGTACGCGGTGTCGAGATCGACGACGTCGGGCTGCGCCGCCCGACCCTGGACGACGTCTTCATCTCGCTGACCGGCCACGCCGCCGAGACGCCTGCCGAGGGCGAGGAGAACGGCGACGACACGGCGGACGGCGACCCGGGCGCGGACGGGCCCGGCGGCCGCAGAGGCCGGCGGAAGCGCGGCAACAAGGCGGACCAGGGCGGAGACCGGCGGGCGGCACGGGAGGCGGCGAAGTGAGCACGGTGACGGAAGCGGCACGGCGGGCCCGCGCCCCGCGGCCGGGCGGCGGCACGGTCCGGTCCGTACGGGACTCGCTGGTGGTCGCCAAGCGCAATCTGATCCGAATGGCGCGCATCCCCGAGATGGTGATCTTCGGGCTGGTGCAGCCGATCATGTTCGTGGTGCTGTTCAGCTACGTCTTCGGCGGCGCCATCGCGCTGCCGGGCCAGCAGGGGCCGATCGACCCCGCGCAGTACCGCGAGTTCCTGATGGCGGGCATCTTCGCGCAGACCGTCACCTTCGCCACGGCGGGTGCGGGCGCGGGCATCGCGGACGACATGCACAAGGGCCTCATCGACCGCTTCCGGTCGCTGCCGATGGCCCGCGGCGCGGTCCTCACCGGCCGTACGCTCGCCGACCTCGTGCAGACGGCGCTCACCCTCGTCGTGCTCGCGGCCGTCGCGCTGATCATCGGCTGGCGCACGCACGAGAATCTCGGCAAGGTGCTGGCCGGCTTCGGCCTGCTGCTCCTGCTCGGCTACGCCTTCTCGTGGATCGGTGCGCTGATCGGCCTGTCCGTGCGGACCCCGGAGGCGGCAACCTCCGGCGGCCTGATCTGGCTCTTCCCGCTGACGTTCATCTCGAATGCGTTCGTGCCCTCGGACTCGATGCCGGCGTTCCTGCGGCACATCGCCGAGTGGAACCCCTTCAGCGCCACCGTGCAGGCCGCGCGCGACCTCTTCGGCAATCTGCCGCCCGGCTACCCGGTACCGGACGCCTGGCCCATGCAGCACCCGGTCCTCGCCTCGGTGCTCTGGTCCATCGTGATCATCGCGGTCTTCCGCACGCTGTCGGTACGGAAGTACCGGTCGGCGACGGCCTGAGCGCACGGGGAGCGCGCCGCGTCCGGACGCGGGTCGTGACACGCGCCGCGTCCGGACACCTCGAAGGGCCCGGGTCTTCCCGACCCGGGCCCTTCGGTGGTGCTGCGGTGCGGCCGCCGCGTGTCGCGGGCGCCGCCGTGGTCCGCGGGCTCAGCCCGTGTAGGGCTTGGCCTCCAGGATCTTCACGGCCGCCTTCTTGCCGTTGGGCAGCTCGTACTCCGCGGTCTCGCCGACCTTCTTGCCGTTGACTCCGGTGCCCAGCGGCGACTGCGGGGAGTAGGTCTCGATGTCCGAGCTCGCGTACTCCCGCGAAGCGAGCAGGAACGTCAGCGTGTCGTCCGGGTCCCCGTCGAACGCGATGGTGACGACCGTGCCGGGGGCCACGACACCAGTGGCGGCGGGAGCCTCGCCGACCTTCGCCGTCTCCAGCAGCTGCTTGAGCTGGCGCATACGAAGGTCCTGCTTGCCCTGCTCTTCCTTGGCCGCGTGGTACCCGGCGTTCTCCTTCAGGTCACCTTCCTCGCGGGCCGCCGCGATCTTTTCGGTGATCTCGACGCGTGCGGGACCAGACAGGTACTCCAGCTCGGCCTTGAGCTGGTCGTACGCCTCCTGGGTCAGCCAGGTGACGTTGTCGCTGGTCTGGGTCACAGGTGCTCCTCGTCGGTACTGGGGATAAATCAAACGCCCTACCAGGAAGGCTGGCGCCTTCTCGGGTGGGCGAAACCACGAGCCTAACAATTCCGGCACAAAAGGGGGAGCGGTAAACCGCAAAAAACGCGTCACCGCTGGTCAGCCCCGCTCGGGCGAGGTCGCCCGACACGCGGGGGTCAGCTCCGTGCCGGCTGCCGGCGGTTCAGTTCTGGCCCGGGGCGCCCGATGTCGTACAGCCGACCAGTTCGGCGTTGGTCGCCCGGGCCGTCGTCCGGATCGTGATCACCGTGTCGACCTGGTCCTCGGACTGCTCGACCCGGACGTCCTTGCGGCCGACCTCGGCGCCGTCGGCGGACTGCGAGCGGAGCGTGCACACGCCCTTCGCGCCGGGGTCCTTCATGACCTCCAGGTGCGCCTGCACCTTCGTGTCGGAGACCACCTTGTACGTGACCAGGCGGCCGCTGAGGTCCTGCCCGGTGATGTAGGAGATGCCGAACCAGGCGATCACGCCGAGCAGCGCGGCGCCCAGCATCGCACCGATGACCTTCAGCTTGCGGTCGGCCCGCTCGTCGGCGGTACGGCCGTACCGTCCGTCGGGCAGTCCGTCGCGCACCGCGGCCATGATCTTCCTCCTGGTAAGGGGTACCTGGAAATATTCGCCCCCTCGCTTCGGTCACTATAGAAGGCGTCGTTCAACGGCGTCCCATGACCCTTGACTGAGGATCGAGTCTTGACTGAGCAGCTGCGACTGATGGCCGTGCACGCCCACCCCGACGACGAGTCGAGCAAGGGCGCGGCCACCATGGCCAAGTACGTGTCCGAGGGGGTGGACGTGCTGGTCGCCACCTGCACCGGGGGAGAGCGCGGCGACATCCTCAATCCCAAGCTCCAGGGCGACCCGTACATCGAGGCGCACATCCACGAGGTGCGCAAGAAGGAGATGGACGAGGCCCGCGAGATCCTGGGCGTGAAGCAGGAGTGGCTGGGGTTCGTCGACTCCGGGCTGCCCGAGGGCGA
Organism: Streptomyces sp. NPDC047117; assembly: GCF_040643545.1. Lineage (NCBI taxonomy): Bacteria > Bacillati > Actinomycetota > Actinomycetes > Kitasatosporales > Streptomycetaceae > Streptomyces > Streptomyces sp. NPDC047117. Next base: position 28,816 of record NZ_JBEYUN010000035.1, read on the forward strand.
CCCGCTGCCCGCGCTGCCCGACGGCTGCTTCGCGCTCCAGGACGTGGAGGCGGCGGCCGAGCCGCTGGTGAAGCTGATCCGTTCGTTCAAGCCGCAGGTCATCACGACCTACGACGAGAACGGCGGCTACCCGCACCCGGACCACATCATGACCCACAAGATCACGATGGTGGCCTTCGAAGCGGCGGGTGACGCCTCGAAGTACCCGGACGCCGGCGAACCCTTCCAGCCGTCGAAGCTCTACTACAACCAGGGCTTCAACCGCCCGCGCACCGTCGCGCTGCACGAGGCGCTGCTGGAGCGCGGCATGGAGTCGCCGTACGGCGAGTGGCTGGAGCGCTGGAAGTCCTTCGAGCGCGCCGAGCGCACGCTGACCACGTACGTTCCGTGCGCGGACTTCTTCGAGATCCGGGACAAGGCGCTGATCGCGCACGCCACGCAGATCGACCCCGACGGCGGGTGGTTCCGCGTCCCGATGGAGATCCAGAAGGAGGTCTGGCCCACCGAGGAGTACGAGCTCGCCAAGTCTCTGGTGGACACCTCCCTCCCCGAGGACGACCTCTTCGCGGGCATCCGCAACAATTGACCTCATGATGAGCGCGACCAGCACCCTCGCCATGACTCATCTCGTCCCCCTCGCGAAGGACCTGGACGAGAACAAGGTGACCCCCGGAGTCCTCGGCTTCATCGTCTTCGCGGTCATCGGCGGCGCCGTTTGGCTGCTGATGAAATCGATGAACAAGCACATGCGGAAGGTCGACTTCGAGGAGAAGCCGGGCGAGAACGCGAAGGGCGACGGCGTGGCGCCGTCGGCCGCGAGCGCCCCGGCCGCCCCGGCCAAGGGCGCCGCGGCCAAGGGCACCCCGAAGACGACCTGACCCGGCCTCCGGGCATCCGGCGTCCGGGCACCCGTCCTTCGGACACCCGGCGTCCGGGCACCCGGCGTCCGGGCACTCGGTCCCGGGGCCGGAGCTCCCGGGCCGGAAACGCGGAACCGCCGCGGGCACGAGCGCCCGCGGCGGCATCGGCCTGCCCGGCCAGCGGGACATCGGCATGCCCGGGCAGCGGGCCTGCACGTGGTGTGTCGCCGGTCCGACCGGAGCTCCCGGGGCTACGTCGAGGACTCCAGGGGCGTGCCCATGATTTCGCGGGCGTGGCGGGTGGGGATCATCCCCAGGCGCCAGGCCTGCCAGCCGGCCTCCAGCTCGATGCCGCGGTCGAGCAGCACGGCGTACGCCTCGGCGCAGTCCTCCAGCTTCGGGTCGCGCAGCGGATGCGGGGAGCGGCGCAGCTCGGCCAGCTCCTCCTGGGCGACGGCCGTGCCGACCTCGGAACCGCCCGGCGAGGCGAGCGGCAGCAGCGTGCAGCGCAGGAAGCGGGCCCAGTCCTCGCCGCGCCGGTCGCCGTACCCCGCGAAGATCTCCGCCGCCTCGTCGGCCAGCTCCAGGGCCTGCGCCGTCCGGCCGTTCCCCGCGTCGACGACCACCAGCTCCAGGCAGGACCAGCCCTCGCTGTGCGGCACCCCGATCCGCTGGAAGTCCCGGCGGGCGTCCTGCAGCAGCTGGCGCGCGAAGCCGCTGTTGAGCAGCGAGCCGGTCTGCGCCGCCCGCACGTCACGGGTGATCCGCCCGGAGTGGTGCCGGGCGCACGCCAGGCCGTACGCGTCGTGCATCCGGCTGAACATCGTGCGCGCCCGGTCCAGGTGGCGCACGGCCGCGTCCTTGTCGCCGTTCTCCTCCAGCGCCTGGCCGAGGTAGTACAGCGTCCAGGCCTCGCCCCGGGCGTCCTCGTGCCGGCGGTGCAGCGCGAGGGCCTGCCGCAGCTGGTCCACCGCGGCCGCCGGGTCGCCGTCCACCAGCCGGGCCCGGGCCAGCTGCGTCATCGCCCACGCCTCGCCGCGCCCGTCCTGCGTGCGGCCGTACAGCTCCAGAGCCTCCTGGAGCTCGCGCTCGGCGCGCGGTACGTCGCCGTGGCGCAGACAGGCCTGGCCGAGCTGGAAGTGCGCCCATGCCTGGCCGTGCACGCTCTCACTCTCGCGGTGGAGCTCCAGCGCCTCGTCGAGCAGCGCGAACGCCTCGGCCAGCTGCGCGCGGTCGCGCTCCACAGCCGCCAGGGCGTGCAGCGTCCACGCGCGGTCGCCGCGCATGGCGTCCCCGCTCTGCAGCTCCAGCGCCTCCCGCAGCTTCGCCGCGGCCTCGGTGAGATTGCCCTGCTGCTGGAGGGTGATGCCCAGGTCACGCAGGGCGCGCGCCGCGCCCGCGGTGTGCTGCGCCTCGAAGTACAGGTCGACCACCGAGGACAGCGTCGTACGGGCCTTGTCCAGCTCGCCGAGCTGCCGGGCCGCGACGCCGGTGCGCCACTGGACCGAGCGCGCCAGCAGCCCCTTGTCGGCGGCCTTGGTCAGCTCGTTCAGCTCGCCGAGGCGGTACAGGTCGCCGCGGAGCAGGCAGTAGTCGGCGAGCGCCCCGAGGAGGTGGGAGAGCGTGGCCTGGTCCACGTCCTGGTCGGCGTGGCGCAGCGCCGCCGTGATGAAGCTGGTCTCGTCGTCCAGCCACTGCAGCGCGGCGTCGAGCGAGGTGAAGCCGTGCGGGCCGAAGCGGTCGGCGCGTGTGGAGGTGTTGCCGTCCACCAGGCGGATGACGGAGTCCGCCAGCTCGGCGTAGCTGCGCAGCAGCCGCTCCTGCGCGCCGGCCCGCTCCGTCGGGTCCTCCTCGTCCAGCAGCCGCGCGTGCGCGAAGTGGTGCACCAGGGAGTGGAGGCGGTACCGGCTGCCGCGTACGTGCTCGACGAGGCCCGCCTCGGTCAGCCGGGCCAGCCGCCGCTGCGCTTCCTCCTCCTCGACGCCCAGCAGCGCCGCCGCCGCTGCCGCGCCCAGGCTCGCCCGTCCGACCAGCGCCAGTCGGCGCAGCAGCCGCCGCTCCGCGTCGGGCTGGTCGGTGTACCGCAGCCACAGGGCCCGCTCCACGGCCGTCACCGGGCCGTAGGCCGCCAGGTCCGCCGCCAGCGTGGCCGGGTCGCGCGGGCCCAGCGAGGAGCCCGCCACGCGCAGCGGCAGCGGCAGCCCCGCGCACAGCTCCCCGATCCGGTCCAGGGCCTGCGGGTCGTACGGACCGGCCGCGCCCTCCGCATCGCCGCCCGCGGCGCGCAGCAGCTCCTCGACGCCGGCGGCGTCGAGCGGGCCCACCGGCAGCTGGTGCACCCAGGCCGAGAGGCCGTCGGGCAGCTCCATCGGCTCCCGCGCCGTGACCAGCACCAGGGACTCCGAGCGGTCCGGCACGAGGGTGCGGACCTGGTCCGGGTCGGTGGCGTCGTCCAGCAGGACCACGACGGGGAGGTTGGTCAGATGCTGCTGGTACAGCTCCGTCAGCCGCTTGACGTGCTGCTCGGGCGAGGGCCGCTCGCGGAACAGCAGCTGCTCGCGCGGCGCCCCGAGGCGGTTCAGCAGGTGCAGCAGCGCGTCCCGGGTGGGCAGCGGGGTCTCGCCCGGCGTCTCCCCGCGCAGGTCCACCACGCACGCGCCGCGGAACTGGTCGCGCAGCTGCCGCGCGGCCCGCACCGCCAGCGCCGTACGCCCCGAACCCGGTTCGCCGTGCAGCACGACCACCGTGGGCCTGGTCTCCGTACTGGCCCGGGCGGCGTGCACCCACTGGGTGATCTGCGTCAGCTGGGCACGCCGACCGGCGAACGGGCCGCCCGAATCCGGGAGTTGCTGGAAGGAGTCGGCCAGCACCGACCTGCGGCGGGCCGCCGCGCTGCGGTCCCCGCCGCGCAGCTGCGGGCCGCGCCCGGTAGTGCCCGTGCCCTGGCCGCCGCCCGCGGCACCGCTCCGGTTCGCCGTCAGCATCCGCTGCTGGTCCAGGAACGGCCGCACGCCGCGCACCTCCAGGGCCGTCAGCCACTGGAGCCGCAGCTGCTCGGGGCCGCCCGGCTGGCCGCGCATGCCCGCCTGGCGGTGCGCGGCCGGCCAGTGTCCCGCGGTGAGCTTGAGGACCGTGGCCGCGGCCCCCGCGACGACGACTGCGGCCCCGGTGCCCAGCGCCGGGCCGGGGCCCGTGCCGTACGCCAGGTCCGCGGTGACGGCGGCGGCCGCGGCGACCAGCGTGACCACCGCGGGGGTGCCCGTCTCCCGGCGGGTCAGCCGCTCCGTCAGCGGCCGGCGCGCCGCGGCCGCCTCGTCCAGCGCTCCGGTGTACGCGGCGTACTCCTCCGCCGCTCCGGCCGCCAGCCGGTCCAGCGCGGCCCGCGCCCTGGTGAGCAGCGCGCCCCCGTCGACGCGCCCGCCCGAGCGGCGCACCTCCTCCTCGACCGCGCGCGTCAACAGCGCGTCCGCGTCCGCGCGGTGAGCGTCCCGCAGGACAGCCGGTGACCCCGTCATTCCGTCCCCCTCCAGCGATGATCGCCTTGTACGCCCAGTGTTCCGTCCCGGCGCCGAATCCGGCAGCCCTGTGGATAACTCCGCCGGGACGTGCCACACGGTGGAGTGAGAGATCCGCCGTGCCGGGCAATGCGGGCTCCGGCGGATCGGCTTCGCACGTTCCGGGCACACCCGTGAGAGAGGATGGCCCCATGCCGAACCGCCTGGCTCATGAGACTTCCCCGTATCTGCTCCAGCACGCCGACAACCCGGTCGATTGGTGGCCGTGGTCCGACGAGGCGTTCGAGGAGGCGCGGCGGCGCGGCGTACCGGTGCTGCTCAGCGTCGGATACAGCAGCTGCCACTGGTGCCACGTCATGGCGCACGAGTCGTTCGAGGACGAGGCCACCGCGCGGCTGCTGAACGAGCACTTCGTGTCGGTGAAGGTCGACCGGGAGGAGCGCCCGGACGTCGACGCCGTGTACATGGAAGCCGTGCAGGCCGCCACGGGCCAGGGCGGCTGGCCGATGACGGTCTTCCTCACGCCGGACGCCGAGCCGTTCTACTTCGGTACCTACTTCCCGCCCGAGCCGCGGCACGGCATGCCCTCGTTCTCGCAGGTCCTGGAGGGCGTGCGGGCGGCCTGGACGGACCGCAGGGACGAGGTCGGCGAGGTCGCGGGGAAGATCGTGCGCGATCTGGCCGACCGCTCGCTGGCCGTCGCCGGGGCGCAGCCGCCCGGGCGCGAGGACCTGATGGCCGCGCTGATGCAGCTGACCCGGGAATTCGACGCGACCCGCGGCGGATTCGGCGGCGCGCCGAAGTTCCCGCCGTCGATGGTGCTGGAATTCCTGCTGCGGCACCACGCCAGGACGGAGTCCGAGGGCGCGCTCGACATGGTGCGCGCGACCTGTGAGGCGATGGCCCGCGGCGGCATCTACGACCAGCTCGGTGGCGGTTTCGCGCGCTATTCCGTGGACGCGGAATGGGTGGTCCCGCACTTCGAGAAGATGCTCTACGACAACGCGCTGCTCTGCCGCCTCTACGCCCACCTCTGGCGCGCCACCGGCTCCGGGCTCGCCCGCCGCATCGCCCTGGAGACCGCCGACTTCATGGTCGGCGAACTCCGCACCGACCAGATGGGGTTCGCCTCCGCGCTGGACGCCGACAGCGACGACGGCACGGGGCGGCACGTCGAGGGCGCCTACTACGTGTGGACGCCCGAGCAGCTGACCGAGGTGCTGGGGGAGGCGGACGCCCGGATCGCCGCCGACCACTTCGGGGTCACCGAGGAGGGCACCTTCGAGGAGGGTGCCTCGGTGCTGCAACTGCCGGACACCGATGGGCTGCAGGACGCCGACCGGATCGCCTCCATCAAGGAGCGGCTGCTCGCCGCACGGGAGACGCGGCCCCGTCCCGGCCGGGACGACAAGGTCGTGGCCGCGTGGAACGGCCTGGCCGTCGCCGCGCTCGCGGAGACCGGCGCGTACTTCGACCGGCCGGACCTCGTGCAGGCCGCGACCGACGCCGCCGACCTGCTCGTCCGCGTCCACATGGACGGCCAGGCGCGGCTGCACCGCACCTCCCGCGACGGCGTCGCCGGCGCCAACTCCGGCGTGCTGGAGGACTACGCGGACGTCTCCGAGGGCTTCCTCGCGCTGGCCCAGGTGACCGGTGAGGGCGTATGGGCGGACTTCGCCGGGCTCCTCCTGGACACCGTGCTGATCCACTTCCGGGGCCCGGACGGCTCGCTGTACGACACCGCCGACGACGCCGAGGCGCTGATCCGCCGGCCGCAGGACCCGACCGACAACGCCACGCCCTCGGGCTGGACCGCGGCGGCCGGCGCCCTCCTCTCGTACGCGGCGCTCACGGGCAGCTCCCCGCATCGCGAGGCCGCCGAACGCGCGCTCGGCATCGTCAAGGCGCTGAGCGGGCGCGCTCCGCGCTTCATCGGCTGGGGTCTCGCGGTCGCCGAGGCGCTGCTCGACGGCCCGCGCGAGGTCGCGGTGATCGGCTCGTACGACGACGAGGCCACCCGTGAGCTGCACCGTTCCGCGCTGCTGAGCACCGCGCCCGGCGCCGTGGTCGCGGTCGGCGACCCCGGGAGCGAGGAGGTGCCGCTCCTGAAGGACCGGCCGCTGGTCGGCGGCCGGCCCGCTGCCTACGTGTGCCGCGACTTCACCTGCGAGCGGCCCACGACCGATCCGGGCGAGCTCGCGGAGCGGCTGCACGCCGGGTGACCGGGCGGCGGGGTCCGCCGCGTACGACCGTACGGCGGCGGGCCTCGCGGCCACCGGGAGGAAAGCCGGATCGCACCGGTCCGTCAACCGCGTGTGGGGGCCACGGACTAGCGTCGGCGCCATGACCCAGCGCAGTGAAGTCCCCACCACCCACCGCGAAGTACGGCTGGCCGCCCGTCCCCGGGACGCGGTCACCGACGACCTCTTCGAGATCGTCGAGGTGCCGGTACCGGAACCGGCGCCCGGCCAGGTCCTCGTCCGCACCACCACCATGGGCGTCGCCGCCGTGATGCGCACCCTCATGGACGAACAGAGCGCCGTGCCGATCCCGCACTACGAGATCGGCGCCCCGCTGCACGGGGCCGCCGTGGGCGAGGTCGTGGCCGCGCCCGGCACCGACCTACGCGCCGGTGACCTCGTGGAACACTCTCTCGGCTGGCGCGAGTTCGCCGTCGTCGACGCCTCCCGGGCGCAGCGCCTGGAGCCGGACCTGCTGCCCGACCCCGCCGCGTACCTCTCCCAGGGGCCCACCGCGCTGATGGGCATCGGGAGGGGCGCCGACGTACGCCCCGGGGACACGGTGTTCATCACCGGCGCCGCCGGCGGTGTGGGCTCGCTGGCGGGGCAGCTCGCCAAGAAGCGCGGCGCGGCCCGCGTCATCGGCAGCACCGGATCACGCGCCAAGGGCGAGCAGCTCATGGCCGGTCTCGGCTACGACGCGGTGGTGATCCGGGGCGAGGGGCCGATTCTGGAGCAGCTGCGCAAGGCGGCGCCGGACGGCGTCGACGCGGTCTTCGACAACGTGGGCGGCGAACAGCTCCAGGCCGCCCTGGCGCTGGCCAACCGGGGGGCGAGGGTCGCGATCGTCGGCGCGCTGGCCGCTCAGATGTCCGGCACCGGGGCCGTCACGACCGAGATCGACACGCTGTCGTTCCTGTCGCGCGGCATCACCCTGCGCGGCGTGGCCCTCTATGACCACCTGGACCTCATTCCGGAGTGGAACCGGGAGTTCGGCCAGGGCCTGCGGGACGGCACGCTCACCTTCCCGCACGCGCGGTTCAGCGGTATCGAACAGGCGCCGCGCGCGCTGCGGGAGCTGACCGAGGGCCGGCACTTCGGCGCGGTGCTGGTGGATCTGTAGCGCACCGGGCCCCCTTCCCCGGGACCAGGCGGTCTCCCCGTTGTCAGTGGGATGTGTAACGCTCTAAGCGCGCACAGTCACATTCAGTGAGAGCTGGAGGGGGTGTTGCGGATGCGTACGATCCTGCACGGGGCGGTCGTCCTGGCCGCTGGGGTGTGTGTGGGCGGCTTTCTTCTGGGTGGCGCCGCGGTGGTCCTCGCGCTGGTGCTGGCCGGGGTGGCGGCCCTGACATGGCAAGTGGCCGCGGCGTCGAGGCCGCGGCCACGGTGGGCCAGAGGCGCGGGGGGCACCGGGAGTGCCCGGATCGCTCCGGAGGCGGTGTCAGGCGTGTGTATAGGCCACCAGCGAGATGCCGACGTAGTGCACGACGAACGCCGCGAGGGTGAAGGAGTGGAAGACCTCATGGAAGCCGAACCACCGAGGTGACGGGTTGGGCCGCTTGATCCCGTAGATCACGCCGCCCGCGCTGTAGAGCAGCCCGCCGACGATCACGAGCACGAGGACGGCGATGCCGCCCTTCTGCAGGAAGTCCGGGAGGAAGAAGACCGCCGCCCAGCCCATCGCGATGTAGCACGGCGTGTAGAGCCAGCGGGGTGCGCCGACCCAGAAGACACGGAAGGCGATGCCGAGGGCGGCGGCCGCCCAGATGCCCCACAGGAGCAGGTCCCGGCGGCCGTCGGGCAGCAGCAGGATGGTCAGCGGGGTGTAGGTCCCCGCGATGATCAGGAAGATATTGGCGTGATCCAGCCGGCGCAGGATGCCGGTGACCCGCGGGCCCCAGTTGCCGCGGTGGTAGATGGCGCTGACGCCGAAGAGCAGACAGGCGGAGAGCGTGTAGACGCCGCACGCAACGCGTCCACGCGTGCTGTCGGCCAGCGCGGTGAGCACGACCCCCGAGAAGAGCACGGCGGGGAACATCCCGGCGTGCAGCCAGCCCCGCAGCTTCGGCTTGAGCGGAGCGGTGAGCGCGGAGACCGCGGAGGTCACGGCCGTTGCAGAGCTTTCGGTCGTGTGGCCGGCGGTGGCTTCGGGCGCGGAAGACATGGGCGCCAGCCTATCTACGCCACCGTAAGTTACGGATCAGTCCGGGAGTGGTGACGGTCACGAAGGTGCCCTCTGGACAGAATCCGGTCGGCGTCGGATGATCAAATGAGTGCGGTCGGCACCGGATGAGCGGTCACGAAGCATCCGGGTCGCAGCCCCCAAGGGGCCAACATCTACAAAAGCGGACATTGTGCTGATGTTCGCATAAACCCCTCATCTAGGAGCGATCGTGGCGCGCGACAACGCGGCTCCCTCCCTCAAGCACCCGACCACCCATCAGGAGCTCATCGCCTGGGTCGATGAGATCGCGTCGATCACCCAGCCGGACCGCATCGTCTGGTGCGACGGCTCGGAGGCGGAGTACGAGCGCCTGAGTGAAGAACTGGTCGCCAAGGGGACGTTCAAGAAGCTCGACCCGATCAAGCGACCCAACTCCTACTACGCGGCGTCCGACCCGAGCGACGTCGCCCGCGTCGAGGACCGCACCTTCATCTGCTCCGAGAAGGAGGAGGACGCGGGCCCGACGAACCACTGGAAAGCCCCCGCCGAGATGCGGGAGATCTTCGCCGGTGAGGAGGGCATCTTCCGGGGTGCCATGCGCGGCCGGACGATGTACGTCGTCCCGTTCTGCATGGGCCCGCTGGGCTCGCCGCTGTCCGCGCTGGGCGTGGAGATCACCGACTCGGCGTACGTCGCCGTGTCGATGCGCACCATGACCCGGATGGGCCAGCCGGTCCTGGACGAGCTGGGCTCGGACGGGTTCTTCGTCAAGGCCGTGCACACCCTGGGCGCCCCGCTCGCCGAGGGCGAGGCGGACGTGCCCTGGCCCTGCAACTCCACCAAGTACATCTCGCACTTCCCCGAGGACCGCGAGATCTGGTCCTTCGGCTCCGGCTACGGCGGCAACGCCCTGCTCGGCAAGAAGTGCTACGCGCTGCGCATCGCCTCCGTCATGGCGCGCGACGAGGGCTGGCTCGCCGAGCACATGCTGATCCTCAAGCTCACGCCGCCGCAGGGCGAGGCGAAGTACGTCGCCGCTGCCTTCCCGTCGGCCTGCGGCAAGACCAACCTCGCGATGCTGGAGCCCACGATCTCCGGCTGGACGGTCGAGACCATCGGTGACGACATCGCGTGGATGCGCTTCGGCGAGGACGGCCGGCTGTACGCGATCAACCCGGAGGCCGGTTTCTTCGGCGTCGCGCCCGGCACCGGCGAGCACACCAACGCCAACGCCATGAAGACCCTGTGGGGCAACTCCGTCTTCACCAACGTCGCGCTCACCGACGACGGCGACGTGTGGTGGGAGGGCATGACGGAGGAGACCCCCGCCCACCTCACCGACTGGAAGGGCAACGACTGGACCCCGGAGTCCGGGACGCCGGCGGCCCACCCCAACGCCCGCTTCACCACCCCGGCGGGCCAGTGCCCGATCATCGCGCCCGAGTGGGAGGACCCCAAGGGCGTGCCGATCTCGGCGATCCTCTTCGGCGGCCGCCGCGCCAGCGCCGTCCCGCTGGTCACCGAGTCCTTCGACTGGCAGCACGGTGTCTTCCTCGGCGCCAACGTCGCCTCCGAGAAGACCGCCGCGGCCGAGGGCAAGGTCGGCGAGCTGCGCCGCGACCCGTTCGCCATGCTGCCGTTCTGCGGCTACAACATGGGCGACTACATGGGGCACTGGGTCAAGGTCGGCAAGAACGCCGACGCGGCCAAGCTGCCGAAGATCTACTACGTCAACTGGTTCCGCAAGAACGAGGCGGGCAAGTTCGTCTGGCCCGGCTTCGGCGAGAACGGCCGCGTCCTGAAGTGGATCGTGGAGCGCCTGGAGGGCAAGGCCGAGGGCGTCGAGACCCCCATCGGCATCCTGCCGACCAAGGAGTCCCTGGACACCGACGGGCTGGACCTGCCGGACGCGGACCTGGACTTCCTGCTCAGCGTCGACAAGGAGGTCTGGCGCGACGAGGCCTCGCTGGTCCCCGAGCACCTCAACACCTTCGGTGACCACACGCCGAAGGAGATGTGGGACGAGTACCGCGCGCTGGTGCAGCGTCTCGGCTAGCGGGAACAGCCGGCCGTAGCGGCCGGCGGGAACGGCTCATGAGAAGGGCCCCGGCACCGAATCGGTCGCGCGGGACGGGGCAGCAGGCCCCTACGCCTTCTGCCGGACGTCGCCGGCCGCCCCCGCCCCGG
>NZ_JBEYUN010000036.1:0-36041 GCF_040643545.1 Streptomyces sp. NPDC047117
TGCCTCGCCCTGCCCAGCGCCGCCGTCCTCGGCCGCTACCTCAAGGACGGCATCGAGCGGACCCTCGGCGCCCCGAGGGGGCCGGCCGCCGCCGTCGTTTCACGCACCGGGCTTCACCAGGTGTAGCTCGGGTTCACCTTCATGCACGCCTTCTTGTCCTCGCCGTTGAGGGCGTCCGCGCTCTCCGGGGCCTTGTCCGCCTGCTGCTTGCCGCCGGCCGCCTTCGGGTACGTGGTGCCGGTACGCCAGTCGTTGCCGACGATCAGCCGGATGCCCTGGGCCGAACTGGACTCCTTCACCGCGCTCTTGGGCAGCCCGAGCGCCTTGGCGACAGCCAGCGCGTCGCCCTCCGCATCCTTGCCGCCGTACGTGATCGTGGTGTCGGCCTGGGCGATGAGCGTGGCGTCCGTGCCGGCGGCCGTGTAGCCGAGCGTCGCCAGCTGCCCCTGCACCGCGCTCGCGCGGCCCACCACCGGGCCCTGGATGGCGCCGTTGGTGCCGTTCTGCACGGTGATCTGCAGCTGGTCCTTGGCCGTCGTGGGCTTCGGATCGCCGGTGGGCTTGTTCTTCCGGTCCTTGCCGTCCAGCGCCGTGTCGTTGCGCAGCATCGCGAACACCTGCTCGGCGTCGCCCGGCTTGGGGATGACGTAGGACTCACCCGGGCCGTACGACCAGGGCATGGTCGCCATGGTGACCCGCTTGACCGGCACCCGGTTGAGGTCGCCGCCGAGGTCGTAGAGCTTCTTCACGCTGCCGAGCCCGTCGTCCACCGTCAGCGCCTTGGTGGCGGCCTCCGCCAGCGCCTGGAGCTTGCCCGGGTCGGTGAGCTTGGTGCCCGCCTTGAGCTGACGGATCATCGAGTTCATGTACATGTGCTGGGCCTTGGCCCGGCCGATGTCGGTGTTGTCCTCGAAGCCGTAGCGGGTGCGCAGCCACTGGAGCGCCTGCACGCCCTTGATGTTGTGGTCGCCCTTCGTCAGCTTCAGCCCGCTGCCGTGGCCCTTGCTGTCGTGCGAGTAGATGTTGTTGTCGACGCAGACCGGGACGCCGCCCACCGCGTCGGCCATGTCCACCACGCCGGCGAAGTCGATCATCATGAAGTGATCGATGTAGATGCCGGTCAGCTCTTTCCAGGTGGCGACCGTGCAGCCCGGACCGCCGTGCTGCAGCGACTGGTTGATGGACGCGGTGGTCTGCGGGTACGTCTCGCCGCTCTTGGGGTCGGTGCACTGCGGGATGGTCACCCGGGTGTCGCGGGGTATCGAGAGCACCGACATGCTGGAGCGGTCGGCGGAGACGTGCAGCAGCATCTGCACGTCCGCCAGCGGCTTGCGGCCCACATCGGCCTTGGCGCCGCCGAGCTTGAGGTTCGCCTTGCTGTTCCGGCTGTCCGAGCCGAGCAGCAGGATGTTCATCGGGGTCTGCCCGAAGGCGTTGGGCTCGGGCTTCTTCAGCCCGCCCTCGCCGAGGTCGAGCGCGCCCTTGCGCAGGTTTCCGTTGAGGTGCTCGTAGTAGAGGTAGCCCGCGCCCGCCGTACCGAGGACGAGGAGCGCGGCGATGCCGGCGGTCCAGCGCAGGACCCGGCGGCCTCTTCGGCGTTTGCGCCTGCCGCGGCCGGGGGGCTCGGCGGGCCCGGCCGCACCGCCGTCCCCGCCCTGCCCGTCGCTGCGGCCTTCGTAGAGGCTGTCGTCCCAGCCCAACTCCTGGGCGTCGGGCTGGTGTCGGCGTGATCGGTCACCACGCACACTGCTCTGCCGCATCGGCTGCCCCTCCCCGTTTCTTTCATCCGGTGGTGCGCTCGGCGGCCTGGCAGGGCGGCCGGTCGGTTTTCACTTGGTGGTGCTGGTGCTGGTGCTGGTGCGCTTACTTGGCACAGACGTTCTTGTTGTCCGCGTTGACGTTCTGGACGCCGTCCGGGGTCTTGTCCGGCGGCCCGACCGGCTCCCCGGCTCCGGTGAAGTCCTTGCCGAGGATGAGCTTCATCGGCACCTTGGCTCCGGCGTCGCCGCTGGTCTCCTTCAGCGCGGACTGGGGCAGGCCCATCCACTCGGCCAGGGTGGCGGCCTGGCCGGCCTGGTTGGGCGCGTACTCCAGACGCGTCGCGTCCAGCGTGGTCGAGGCGTTGCCGGCGTTGGTGGACAGCGGCGCGCCCTTGGTGTTCTGCAGCCAGTCGACCGTCTCCTGGGCCGCGCCGATCGGGCCACCGCCGTTGGTGACGTCGACCCGCACCTCGGACGCGGGAGCCTTGGTGGCCGGCTTGGTCTTCTTCTTGGCCTTGTCCTTCTTCGTCTTGGTCAGCGAGTGGTCGGCCTGGACCATCTTGAACAGCGGATCGGCCTTGGCCTTGTCCAATATGACGGTCGCGGGGTCGTCAGGGTTGTCCAGAACCGGCACAGTGGCGAAAGTGACGTTCTTGACGTTCACCCGGCTGAGGTCCTTGGCCAGGTCCATCAGCTTGCTGGCCGTACCGATACCGGTGTCGACGGTGAGCGCCTTGGTGGCGGCGTTGCTCAGCTTCCACAGCTTGCCGGGGTCGCTGAGCGTGTCGTCGGACTTCATCTTGCGGATCATCGAGCTGAGGAACTGCTGCTGCAGCTCGATGCGGCTCAGGTCACTGCCGGTGCCGACGGTGTGCCGGGTACGGACGAACGCCAGCGCCTGCTCGCCCTGGACGGTGTGCTTGCCGGCCTTGAGCTTCAGGTGCGACTTGGGGTCGTCGATGTCCTTGCCGGCGCAGACCTCGACGCCGCCCACCGCGGTGGACAGCTCCTTGACCGCGTTGAAGTCCGCCATCATGAAGTGGTTGATCTTCAGGCCGGTCATCTTCTCGACGGTCCGCCAGGTGCAGCCCGGGTCCCGTCCCTCCTGGCCGAGGCTGGTGTTGAAGCGCACGCCCGTCTCGCCGGGAACAGTCTTCGTCGAGCCGTTCTCCTGCTTCGTGGGGCAGGCCGGGATGTCGGTGATCATGTCGCGCGGGATGCTCAGCGCGGTGGCGTTCGTCCGGTCCTTGGAGACGTGCATCAGGATCGTGGTGTCGGCGTGGCCGACACTGCCCATGTCCCCGTAGCCGTCGTTGCCCTTCCCCTCACGGGAGTCGGTGCCCATGATCAGGATGTTCACCGGGCCGTCGGTGACCGCTTCGTTGTTGATGCCGACGTCGACCTTGGAGATGTTGCCGTCCAGGTGCTGGTAGACGAAGTACGCCCCCGTGCAGCCGGCGACCAGCACGAAGCCCATCGCGCCCGCGCCCCAGTACAGCGCCTTCTTCTTGCCCGACGCCTTCGGCTTGGGCTTGCGCCGGCCGGTGCTCGCGGCGGGCGCCGCCGCGGCCGCCGCCCGGTGTCCCGCGCGCCCGCCGGCCCGGCGGTTGCGCTGCGCGGGCAGTTCCCGGGTCGGATTGTCACGGTCGTTTCCGGACGACCGGCCGCGCTCCTGCGCGCGCCGCTCCTTCCGGCCACCTTGTGCGGGGGGTGCGGAGGGGGCTGCGGTTCTCCGGCCGGCCTGCCCGGAGGCTGACTTTGCGCCAGTATCCAGTCGCAGCTCGTAGTTGCCGGTGTTCGGGTCGAACACCCACTGATCGGCGGGATCGATGTCGCCCGCCTGCCCACGGCCTTGCGCGTCCACGGTGCCTTGAGTCCTCCGTCGGTGCCACGCGGCGCCTGCCCCCTCAAGGCGCTCGGTCGGTCGGATTGCAGTGCGCGGTCAGCCAGTCTTGCGGACCGGATCGCTCACACTATCCGCCCAGTTCAGCGTCCAGCGACGCCCGTGACAAATTCCACGTCCCTACAACTGGGCAATCCACCCAATACTTTCGCGTCCTTGATGCACCCTTTGCGGAGGTTTATCGGCAGATGCCCCGATCTGCGGTGGTTCCCCGGAAGGTGGTTCCGGGTGTCGGCGTGGCCGATTCGGGATGGGCGGGCTTGTCAGTTTCGTCCCCGGCGTTCGAACCGCCCGCACCCCGGGCGTCCGTCTGTCCGGTCTGCAGGTCCTTGGCCGGATCGTCGTATTCAGTGGTGTCCGTCTGTTCTGTCGGTGCGGGCCGCACCGGAACGGGACGGTCCGCACGCAGCCGCGCGAAGAGCCGGCCGGCGTCCGGCTGCACCAGTTCGTCGCGGTTCACGTTGTACGCGTACGCCTGGCGGGGAACCGTCAGGAAATGGATCTTTTCCGTGGGGATGTCGCGGACGCTGCGCACCAGATTGAAGAGGTCCTTCAGCGACGCCAGCCCCTCGTCGGTGGTGAGGGAGCTCGTCGCGGCGTCCAGCAGCGGGTACAGGCGCGTGGGGTTGAGCAGTACGCCGTTGCCCTGCACCTTCTTCACCAGTGCCGCCAGGAACTGCTGCTGGCGCTCCATCCGCTGGGTGTCGCTGCCGTTGCCCAGCGCCTTGCGGGTGCGTACGTACCCCAGCGCCTGCTCGCCGCGGAGCACATGGCGCCCGGCCGCCAGGTTCAGGTGCGCGTCCTGGTCCGCGACGGCCTCCGGCAGGCAGACCTCCACCCCGTCCACCGCGTCCACCATGTGCTTGAAGCCGGTGAAGTCCAGGATCATGTGGTGGTCGACGCGGATGTCGGTCATCTGCTCGACGGTGCGGATCGTGCAGGCCGGGCCGCCCGCCTCGAACGCGTAGTTGAACTGGGTGAAGAGGGGCGAGGTGCGGCCGCCGTCCGGCTTCGTGCACTCGGGTACCTGCGCCATCAGGTCGCGCGGGATGCTCACCGCCGTGGCGCTCTTCCGGTCCGCCGCCAGGTGCAGCAGGATCGTGGTGTCCGAGCGCTGGGTGCCGTCGTCGGCGCCGTACTTGCGGTTGCCGCCGCCGCGGTTGTCCGAGCCGATCAGCAGGATGTTCTGCACGTTCTTCGCCGAGGCGGGCGGCCGCTCGGCCTCGTAGGCGCGCAGCCTGGCGGCCGTGTCGGAGTCGGCCGTGATGTTCCCGTTGAGCTTGTCGTACGCCAGCCAGCCGACCGCGCCCGCGCCGACCACGGCGACGCCGGTGCCCACGGCGGTCCAGCGCAGCCACCGGCGCCGGGGCCGGCCCTCGCCGACCGCCGGCCGCTCGTTGCAGCGCCTCAGTTCTTCGGGGATCTCCGGCCTGTCGTTCACGGCTGCGTCCACCCCTCGTGCGTCGGCCGCGCGGTGGACGGCCGGTTCACTCGGCACCACGGTCCGGGCGGTGCGCCCGGACCCCGGTACCCACGGAGACGGCCGGGGTCCGCGCAGGGTTGTACGTCTCCCTGATCATGGACCGCGCGGGACGGATCGGCGCCCGCTGAGCGCGCGGGCTGGGCCGGTCGGGCGAACCGTAAGGACGGCCGGTCGGCGGCTCAGGACCCGTCGGGAGCCGTGACGGTGACCTGCTCGGCCTCCTTGCGCCGGGCCAGTCCGCCGTCGTCCAGCCGGTCCGCGTGGCGGCACAGGACGACGGAGCCGTCGGTCGCCAGCGGTGCGTACAGCCCGTACGCCAGCCCGTCCCACGTGCCGTACGGCAGCGTGGACAGCACCCGCTGCCGCTCGGGCAGCCGCGTCAGCTCCACGGCCGCCGCGAGGGCCTCCGCGCCGGTGAACTCGCGGCCGTCCACGGCGAGCGCGGGCGCGTGCGGGTCGACCGGCGCGTACGGTGCGAAGCGGTCGCCCTGCGCCGGCACCTCGGCGGCGTAGTCGGCGAAGCCGGCCGGCGGCTCGGGGAAGCGGCCGCCCAGCGGGCGCAGCGCGAGCGCCACCCGCTCCCCGGAGCAGGCGCGTGCCGCCTCCAGGGTGTCCGGGCCGCTGACGACGACGTCCGCGGCCGCCGGGTCGCCGCCCACGTCCGCGATCACTCCGACGGACGAGCAGGCCACCAGCCAGACGGCGGTCTGCCAGTGCGTGGGCAGCAGCAGGGCGAGCCGGTCGCCGGGCTCGGCCGACAGCTCGTCCTGGAGGTAGTTGGCGGTCTTGGCCACCCAATTGGCGAAGGTGGCGACGGAGAGTTCGACGCGTTCGCCGGTGGCGTCGTCGTAGAAGGTCACGAGCGGCCGCGCCGGATCGGTGGCCAGAGCGGATCGCAGCAGGTCGGCGGGGGTTCGGTCGGTGGCGTTCATCGGCGTCAGCCTACGCGGGCGGGCCGCCGCCGTACGGCGTACCCGGTGCCTCTCGTGGGGCAGCGGCGCGCCGATGGGGCGTCAGTTCCCCAATGGCGGATTTGTCGTACTCCGTACACGATCGCTTCCATGCGTGCCTTCGTTGCCACTTCGCTCGGCGCCGCGACCTTCGCGGCCCTCGTCGTACCGCTCGCGCTGCCGGCCGGGGCGGACTCCGTCCGGGCCCCCGCAGCCGCCGCTCCCGAGGCCGCCCCCGCGGACGTCCCCGGAAGCACCCAGTCCCTGCCGCTCGTCCCGCTCGGCGACCGCGACCGCGTCCTCCCCGGCCGCGGCTCGGGCCGCGCCGCCACGGCCGCGCCCCTGGGCATGCCCGTGAAGGACGTACGGCCCTTCTCGCTCGTCGGTGTCGTCTGGACCGACGCCAAGTCCGAACTGCACGGCCAGCCCCAGGTCCGCGCCCGCGCCACCGGCAGCCACAAGTGGGGCGCCTGGCAGGACGTGCAGACGCACTACGACGACGCCCCCGACCTGGACTCCCCGGAACGCGGCGCCAAGCCGCGCGGCGGCACGGCCCCGCTGTGGGTGGGCGACTCCGACGCCGTGCAGATGCGGATCGCCCCGGAGACCGGCCGGCAGGCCGTCACCGAGCTGCCCGCCGGGCTGCGCCTGGAGCTGGTCGACCCCGGCTCCCCGGTCAAGCGCGACCCCGCGCCGGCCGCCGCCGGCCAGCAGGCCAACGACAGCTCGGCCGCCAACGCCGGGCTCGCCCCGCCGGGTGCCACCGAGATCCCGGCGGCGCCCGCGAACGCGCTGCAGGCGGACCTGGCCGCGGCCGGCCAGCAGGACCGCGGCCAGGCGGCCGGGGCCGAGCCGCGCAACGGGCCCCGGCCGAAGATCATCACCCGGGTCGGCTGGGGCGCCGACGAGAAGCTGCGGGAGCCGAAGTTCGGGTACACCAAGACCGTGAAGGCGGCCTTCGTGCACCACAGCGCCACCGGCAACACCTACTCCTGCAACCAGTCGTCGGCGATCATCCGGGGCATCTACCGCTACCACGTCAAGAGCAACAACTGGCGGGACCTCGGCTACAACTTCGTGATCGACAAGTGCGGCACGATCTTCGAGGGCCGGGCCGGCGGCGTCGCCAAGGCCGTCATGGGCGCCCACACCCTCGGCTTCAACAACGACACCACCGGCATCGCCGTCATCGGCACCTTCGACAAGGCGAAGCCGCCGGGGCCCGCCGTCGACGCCCTCGGCAAGCTCACCGCGTGGAAGCTGGGGCTGTACGGACGCAACCCGAACGGCAAGACCACGCTGGTCTCAGGAGGCGGCAACCGTTTCAAGAAGGGAACCAAAGTCCGGCTGAATGTCATCTCCGGACACAGGGACGGCTTTGTGACCAGCTGCCCGGGGGCCGCGCTCTACGGCACACTCGGCTCGGCGCGTACCGCCTCCGCCCGCTTCCAGGGGCGCTGAGGGCCCGGGGGCCGGAGCCCGTGACGCGTACGGGCTCCGGGGCCGGGCGGCGCCGGAGAGCCCGCCTACCGGCGGGTAAGCCCGCTGGCAAAGCGGGCAAACCGTCTGCCTACACTGGTCCGCCGTCCGGCCGACCCCAGCAGGAAGCAGAGAACTCAAAGGTGACTGAAGCGATCCTTCTGGTCGGCGGCAAGGGCACCAGGCTGCGTCCGCTGACGGTGCACACGCCCAAGCCCATGGTCCCGGCCGCGGGTGTGCCGTTCCTGACGCACCAGCTCGCCCGGGCCCGCGCCGCGGGCGTGGAGCACATCGTGCTGGCCACTTCCTACCTCGCCGAGGTTTTCGAGCCGTATTTCGGTGATGGGGCGGAATGGGGGCTTCACCTCGAATACGTCACCGAAGAGGAACCGCTCGGCACCGGCGGCGCCATCCGCAACGTCGCCCACCGGCTGCACTCGGGCCCCGACGACCCGGTACTGATCTTCAACGGCGACATCCTCACCGGGCTGGACATCGCGGCGCTCGTGCGGACCCACCAGGAGACGTCCGCCGACGTCTCGCTGCACCTCACCCGGGTCGACGACCCGCGCGCCTACGGCCTCGTCCCCACCGACGACACCGGCCGGGTCACCGCCTTCCTGGAGAAGCCGCAGACCCCCGAGGAGATCGTCACCGACCAGATCAACGCGGGCGCCTACGTCTTCAACCGCTCCGTGATCGACTCCATCCCGCAGGGCCGTCCGGTCTCCGTCGAACGCGAGACCTTCCCCGGCCTGCTGGAGTCCGGCGCCCACCTCCAGGGCATGGTCGACTCCACCTACTGGCTCGACCTCGGCACCCCGCAGGCCTTCGTCCGCGGCTCCGCCGACCTCGTCCTCGGCCACGCGCCCTCCCCGGCCGTCCCCGGCCGCCACGGCGAGCACCTCGTCCTCGAAGGCGCCGACGTGGCCGCCGACGCCAAGCTCAGCGGCGGCACGGTCGTCGGCAGCGGCGCCCGGATCGGCGCGGGCGCGCGCATCGCGGGCAGCACCGTGCTGGCGGACGCGGTGGTCGAGCCCGGCGCCCAGATCCACGACTCGCTCATCGGCGCCGGGGCCCGCGTCGGCGCCCGTACGGTCCTGTCCGGCGCGGTCATCGGCGACGGCGCGACCGTCGGCGCCGACAACGAGCTGCGCGAGGGCATCCGCGTGTGGTGCGACGCCGACCTGCCGGCCGCCGCGGTCCGGTTCTCCTCGGACCAGTGACGACCGGGCCGGCGGGCCGGTACCGGTGACGACCGGGCCGGGTCCCGTGACGACCGCCACCCCGTGACGGCCGCTGCCGGGCGGCCGGCGCGCCGTCCGGCTCCCGTACGCTGAACGGATGCCCCGCACCCGCACCTGGGCCCCGCCCGGCCCGTACGACCTCCTGCGCACCCTCGGTGTGCTGGGCCGCGGACCGGGCGATCCCGCGTACCGGGTGGAGGCCGGCACGGTCTGGCGGGCCTCCCGCACGCCCGACGGGCCGGTGACGGTCCGCATCGGCATGCGGCCCGCCGAGGGCCGAGTCGAGGCCGAGGCGTGGGGCCCCGGAGCGGACTGGATGATCAGCCAACTCCCTTCCTTCCTGGGGGAGTCGGACGATCCGTCGGCGTTCACCGCCCGCCACCGGATCGTCCACGAGGCGCACCGGCGCAACCCCGGTCTGCGGCTGGCCCGTACCGGCCTCGTCCTCGAATCGCTGATCCCCTCGATCCTGGAGCAGAAGGTCACCAGCGACGAGGCGTACCGGGCCTGGCGGCTGCTCCTCCAGCGCTTCGGGGAGCCGGCGCCCGGCCCGCACGAGCGGCTGCGGGTGATGCCCGACCCGCGCGGCTGGGCCATGATCCCGTCCTGGGAGTGGCACCGCGCCGGCGTGGACTCGAAGCGCTCCGACACGGTCGTACGCGCCGCCCGGGTCGCCCGCCGCCTGGAGGAGGCGGCGGACATGGACCTGCCGGCCGCGCTGCACCGCCTCCAGCTCGTGCAGGGCATCGGCCCGTGGACCGCGGCGGAGGTCCTGCAGCGGTCCAACGGCGCACCCGACGCGCTGACCCTCGGCGACCTGCACCTGCCGCGCATCGCGGTCTACGCCCTCACCGGGCGGATGGGCGGCACCGACGAGCAGATGCTGGAGCTGCTCGCGCCGTACGAGGGCCAGCGCCACCGCGCGGCCCGCTTCGTCCTCCTGTCGGGCCGAGTCCCACCCCGCCGAGCCCCCCGCTACTCGGTCCGCGACATCGCCCGCCTCTGACGGGCCCCGTCACCGTACGGTCAGGAACTCCGCCGCATCCCGCGGAGCCCGCGGCTTCGGCTCTCCGGCCGGCCGGCCGATGGCCACAGCCCCCATCGGGTCCCAGTCGGCCGGCAGCCCCAGCACCTCCCGTACGACGTCCCGGCAGAACATCGTGGAGGACACCCATGCCGACCCCAGCCGCTCACCGGCCAGCGCGACGAGGAAGTTCTGCACCCCGGCGCCCGCGGCGACCACGAACATCTCCCGCTCGGCCGCGTTCCGCCGCGCGTCGGCCGCCGCGTCCGGCCCCTCGTACGTGTGCGAGCCGTCCATGACCAGGCACGGCACCGCCAGGTACGGGGCCCTGCGCAGCACGTCACCGCGGCGCACCCGCTTGGCGACGGACTCCTCGGACTTGCCGTCGCGCCGCAGGTCCGCGAGCCATGCGTCCCGCATGGCGTCCAGCAGCCGGGTCCTGGACTCCTCGGACTCCAGCAGCACGAAGCGCCACGGGGTGGTGTGGTGCGGCGCCGGCGCGGTCACGGCCGCCGCGACGGCCCGCCGCACGGCGCCGCCGTCCACCGGGTCGTCGGTGAACTCCCGGACCGTACGGCGCAGCGACAGCGCCTCCCGTACGGCTTCCGAGGTGCCGAGCCGGAACATGTCGTCGGCGGCGGAGCGGATCAGCGCCCGGGCGCCGGTGTCCGGCTCGCCCTCAGCGCCGCCGGAGCCCCCCGTGGCGTCCTGAGCGCCCGTCAGGACATGCGGCAGGCCGCGCACCACCGCGACCGGCAGTCCGCCGGCCTTGCCCTTGACCAGGTCGCCCGCGCTCGCCAGCTCGTCGGCGGTGGCCACGACCGTGGCGCTGAGCGGGTTGCCGTGGCCGTCGGTGCCGCCGCGCAGGTCCTCCAGGGCCCGGACGCCGGCCGCGCCGATGGCGACATCGGTCAGGCCGTTGCGCCAGGGCCGCCCGAAGGTGTCGGTGACGATCACGCCGACGTCCACGCCGAGCGCGGCCCGCAGCCCGGCCCGGATCGCCCGGGCCGAGGCGTCGGGGTCCTCGGGCAGCAGCAGGACGGTGCCCTGCGGGGTGTTCGAGGCGTCGACCCCGGCGGCGGCCATGACCAGGCCGTTGCGGTTCTCGACGATCCGCAGCGGACCGCGGCGCGCGACGACCCGTACCGTCTCCTGGTCTATGGCGGCCTCGCGGTCGTCCGCCGCCACGATCCGGTCCTCGGCCTTGCTGACGATCTTCGAGGTGACCAGCAGCACGTCGCCGTCGGCCAGCCCCGGCACGCCGGGCGCGCCGGCCGCGGCGGCGATCAGCTTGGCGAGGTCGTCGCCGGGGCGCACCTCGGGGATGCCGGGCAGCGCCCAGACGCGGTACGAGGGCACCTCGGCGTCCTCGCCGTACGGGGCGCCCGGAGCCGCGGGGCCGTCCTGCGCTCCGCCGGTCATGCCCGTACCTCTTCGGCCAGCGTCAGCGCCTCCCGGGCCATCGTGGCGGTCGCCTCGACGTCGGTCATCATCAGCGGCACGGCGCGGCAGCGGATGCCCGCCGACTCGACCTCCGCGACCTTGCCCTCGTCGACCGTGTCCACCAGCCAGCCGTCCAGCAGCCCCATGCCGTAGTGGGCGGCGACGGCGGAAGCGGTGGACTCCACGCCGACCGCGGCCAGCACCTTGTCGGCCATGCCGCGCACCGGCGCGTCACCGACGATGGGGGAGAGGCCGACGACCGGCGCGCCGGCCTCGGCGATGGCCTCGCGGATGCCGGGGACGGCGAGGATCGTGCCGACGCTGACGACCGGGTTGGACGGCGGGAAGAGGATGACGTCGGCGGCCGCGATGGCCTCCAGCACGCCGGGCGCCGGCTTGGACTGCTCGGCGCCGACCGGGACGACGGCCTCAGCGGGCACGGAGGCGCGCAGCCGGACCCAGTACTCCTGGAAGTGCACGGCCTTCTTCTCGCCGTTCTCGTCCTCGACGGCGACGTGGGTCTCGACCCGGTCGTCGGTCATCGGCAGCAGCCGCACGCCGGGCTGCCAGCGGTCGCACAGCGCCTCGGTGACCGCGCTGAGCGGGTAGCCCGCGCTCATCATCTGCGTACGGACGATGTGGGTGGCGAAGTCCCGGTCGCCCAGCCCGAACCACTCGGGTCCGACGCCGTAGGCCGCCAGCTCCTCCTTCACGCGGAAGGACTCGTCCGAACGCCCCCAGCCCTGTTCCTCGTTGATGCCGCCGCCGAGCGTGTACATCACGGTGTCCAGGTCCGGGCAGACCTTCAGCCCGAACAGATGGATGTCGTCACCGGTGTTGCCGATGACCGTGATGTCCGCGTCCGGAGCCGCTGCCTTCAGTCCCCGCAGAAAGCGGGCGCCGCCGATGCCGCCGGCGAGAACCACAATGCGCATGGGCCCAGTCTCTCGCAGCCCGGCACCGTGTCCATCAGGGGCCGGGTCGGGCGGTCAGGGCGTGGCCGTCTGCGGCGCGGGCCGGGCGCACCGGGCCGCGGACGGGTGCATGGGCATGTCGGTCAGGCCCGGGAAGTAGACGTGCAGGCTGACGGCGGGGGTGAGCGCGTCGTTGGTGACCTCGTGGACGTATCCGGGCGCGAAGACGCGCTGCGCGCCGGGCACCAGGCGGCGGCTGCCGCTCGCGCTGTGTTCGGTCAACTCGCCGTCCAGGACGGTCAGTACGCCGGAGGACCGGCCGTGGTCGTGGCGGCCGCTGCCCTGACCGGGCAGCCAGCTCAGCAGCCAGACCTCGTAGCCCGGCCCGGTCTGCAGCCGGTGGTACCAGCGGGTGGTGGCGTCGTACTCGACGAGGGGCGCCCACCGGTCGCGGTCGGCGGCGATCGAGCGGGCCAGCCCGGCGAATTCGGCCACGGTGGCGGGGTGCTCGCGAGGGGGCTGGAGGAGGTGGATGACCTCGAAGATGTCGCCTGCGATCTGGAGGTCGCTGTCGCTGTTCATGAACTTCTGGTTCCTCGGAGGAGAAGAGCGCGGAGAAGAGAGCGAGAAGAGCGCTGCGGTGCGGTGCGGTGCGCGGCCGGGTTGCCGGACGGGCCCCCGGCGGCGCTCAGGGGTGGTGCGGGAGAGAAAAGCCGGAGCTCAGTGGCTTCAACAGCTCGAACAGCGACAGCGAGCCTGGGCAGCGCAGCGGGACCCGTAGGCACGGGTCAGGCGGGGCGCGGGCATCACTGGCATGGACTCAAGGAGAGCGGGTACCTGGCGCGCGTGTCAACCGGATGCCGGGTTTGGGCTAAATGTTTCACCTCATCCGGTTACCGTGCCCGGCGAAAGGTTTGTGCACCCGATGCTCAGGAGAGGTGGCCCAGCAGTCGCACCATCAAACGCCGTTGTGGTTCCGTGATCTGAATGTGATCAAGCCCGCTTCTGTTGATGGAGTGCAACGTGATCGCCGTCCGTTGAGTCCTTCAGAGGCAGAAGGGGATTGCGGGATGCATGTGGCGAATGTTTGTCCTGGTTTTAGCCGATATGAACACTTACCGCGCACCCTTGGTTCCGCAGAGTGAATAAGGGGCCCAATAGCAGATCTCGGCTTGACTGGCCCGGATCCACGCACTTGTAATTTCACTCGTGTCGTTCAGCCGTCATCGGTAACGGCAACATCACGGGGACGCAATGACAGACGAGGGGCGCACATGACCGAGCTGTTCGAAGAATTGCTGGTCGAGGAGGCGGACGAGGAGCTCGGCTGGCAGGAGCGCGCACTGTGCGCCCAGACCGATCCCGAGTCCTTCTTCCCGGAAAAAGGCGGCTCCACCCGCGAGGCCAAGAAGGTCTGCCTCGCCTGTGAGGTCCGCTCCGAATGTCTTGAATACGCGCTTGCCAATGACGAACGCTTCGGTATTTGGGGCGGACTGTCCGAGCGCGAGCGGCGCCGTCTGAAGAAGGCCGCGGTCTGAAGCCCGACGACGGCGGCCCGGGCGACTGTCGCCCGGCACCGGCCGGCACAGCGCACGGGCACCGGCCCCAGGACCGGCCCCGCCATCGAGGAACATCACGGGCACCCACTCCGCCCCCGGCACACAGCCGGGGGCGGAGTGCTGTGTGGGGGCGGGCGGGGCGGCACGCACGGACCCGGCCGCCGCGCCCGCGTGAACCATTAGTGTGGGGCTCCGTCCGAGACGCACCAACACCCGCATGGTGAGCGCGCGTCCATCGCAGTCCATCGCAGTGTCTTCCGGGGGCCACACCCGCAGCGGCCCGCCCGCCGCGGGAGACGGCAGCCCCGGGTCCGGAGGGCCCGTACCTCGATGTCCGTGCACAGCCAGTCGGCGGCCCAGGCCGCCTCATACGAAGCCGCCGCGCCCCAGTTCCCGCGGCATGTCGTCACCGCCGTGATCGTCTCGCACGACGGCGCGCGCTGGCTGCCCGACGCGCTCTCCGGCCTGCTCGGCCAGGAGCGCCCGGTGCAGAACGTCATCGGCGCCGACACCGGCAGCGCCGACGACTCCGCGCGGCTGCTGACCGAAGCCCTCGGCGACGAGCGGGTGCTGCATCTCGCCCGCCGCTCCGGTTTCGGCACCGCCGTCGACGAGGCCGTCCGCGCCGCGCCGGTGCTCACCCCCGACGACCTGCCGTACCTCAAGCGCCCCAGCGGCTGGGACCCGGTCACCCGGACCTGGCACGACGAGGCGTACGACATGCCCGACCTGCCGCACGGCGAGCCCGTGCAGTGGCTCTGGCTGCTGCACGA
Organism: Streptomyces sp. NPDC047117; assembly: GCF_040643545.1. Classification (NCBI taxonomy): domain Bacteria; kingdom Bacillati; phylum Actinomycetota; class Actinomycetes; order Kitasatosporales; family Streptomycetaceae; genus Streptomyces; species Streptomyces sp. NPDC047117. The sequence continues at coordinate 14,536 of NZ_JBEYUN010000036.1, forward strand.
CGACTGCGCGCCCGCGCCCGACGCGCTCACCGAACTGCTGCGCGTCGTCGACGCCAGCCCCTCCACCACCATCGTCGGCCCCAAGCTGCGCAGCTGGTACGACCGCAGGCAGCTCCTCGAAGCCGGCGTCAGCATCGCCCGCTCCGGCCGCCGTTGGACGGGCCTGGACCGCCGCGAGCAGGACCAGGGCCAGCACGACCAGGTGCGCGCCGTCCTCTCCGTCTCCACCGCCGGCATGCTCATCCGCCGCGACGTCTACGAGCAGCTCGCCGGCTTCGACCGCCGGCTGCCGCTGATGCGCGACGACGTGGACCTGTGCTGGCGCGCCCAGGCCGCGGGCCACCAGGTGCTCATCGCGCCGGACGCGGTCCTGCGGCACGCCGAGGCGGCCTCCCGCGAGCGGCGGCCCATCGACTGCGTCGGCCGTTCCGTCGCGGGCCCGCACCGCGTCGACAAGGCCGGCGCCGTCTACACCCTGCTGGCCAACACCCGCGGCGCGGTCCTGCCGTACGTCCTGCTCCGCCTCGTCCTCGGCACCTTCCTGCGCGTCCTCGCCTACCTCGTGGGCAAGGTCCCGGGCCAGGCCCTCGACGAACTCGCCGGGCTCTTCGGCGTCCTGCTGCGGCCCGGCAAGATCATGGCGGCCCGGCGCAGACGCGGCAGGCCGGCGGTCGAGGCGAGCGAGCTGCGCCCGCTCTTCCCGCCGCCCGGCGCGACCGTACGGGCCACCGTCGAACAGGTCGCCAGCAACTTCTCCGGCCGGGCGGCGCCCGACGCCTCCTCCGGCGGCCGGCACGGCGCCGTGGAGTCCGGGCCCGGCGGCGACGACGCGGACTTCCTGGAGGTCGAGCAGTTCGCCCGGCTGAAGCGGATGGCCCGCCGGCCCGCGCCCGTCCTCTTCGCCGTCCTGCTCCTCGTCTCCCTGCTCGCCTGCCGCGGCCTGCTCGGCGGCGGCGCGCTGACCGGCGGCGCCCTGCTGCCCGCGCCCGGCGAGGTCTCCGACCTGTGGGCGCGCTACTTCCACAGCTGGCACGACGTGGGCATCGGCTCCACCGCCGCCGCGCCGCCCTACCTCGCGGTCCTCGCCCTGGTGGCGACCGTCTGCTTCGGCAGCACCGGCTTCGCCGTCACCCTGCTGCTGGTCGCCTCCGTCCCGCTGGCCGGCCTGACCGCGTACTTCGCCTCCCGGCCCCTGGTGACCTCGCGCCTGCTGCGCGCCTGGGCCAGCGTCGCGTACGCGTTCCTGCCCGCCGCCACCGGCGCGCTGGCCGGCGGCCGCATCGGCACCGCCGTCCTCGCGATCCTGTTGCCCCTGATGGCCCGCGCCGCGATCGCGGCGAGCGGACTGCGGCTCGCGCCCGGCGTGCGGCCCAGCTTCCGCGCCGCCTGGGCGTACGCGCTGCTGCTGACCTTCACCACGGCCTTCACCCCGGTCGTCTGGCCGATCGCGGTCCTCCTCGGCCTCGGGCTGCTGGTGCTGCGCTTCCTCGACGGCAACCGCGACAAGATCGTGGCGTACGCGCTGCGCTTCCTCGCCGTCGCCGTCTCCCCGCTGGTCGTGCTCGCCCCCTGGTCGCTGTCGCTGCTGACCGAGCCGTCCCGCTTCTTCCTGGAGGCCGGACTCGCCTCGAAGCCCGGCCAGGCCGACTGGCTGGACCTGGTCGGCTTCAGCCCCGGCGGCCCCAAGGCGTACGGCAGCGTGCTGTTCCTCGGCGTCGTGCTCGCCGCCCTCGGCGCGCTGCTGCGCGGCGAGCGGCAGCGCGCGGTCCGCACCGCGTGGGCCGTCGGCCTGGCCGGGCTGCTCTTCGCGGGCCTGGCCAACGGCTCCGGCTGGGCCGGACCGCCCGCACTGATCTACGGCATCGCGCTGCTCTGCGCCGCCGCGATCGGGGCCGAGGGCATCCGCACCCGCATGCTGGCCCTCGGCTTCGGCTGGAAGCAGCCGGTGGCCGTGCTGATCGCGCTGGCCGCCGCGCTCGCCCCGCTGTGGGCGGCGGTCAGCTGGATGATCAGCGGCGCCGCCGGACCGGTGGAGCGGCAGAACCCCGAGCAGGTCCCGGCGTTCGTCGCCGAGGAGTCCGGCACCGCCGACCGCGCCCGCACCCTCGTCCTGGACGGGGACGCGGGGCATGTCGCGTACTCCCTGGTCCGCGGCTCCGGCGCGCGCCTGGGCGACGCCGACATCGCGGCCGAGGCCGGCGAGGACAGCCGCCTGAACGACGTCGTCGCCCACCTCGTCGCGGGCTCCGGCGCCGACCAGACCGACCGGCTCGGCGGCTACGCCGTCCGCTACGTCCTGGTCAAGGACGGTGCCCCGCGCGAGATGGGCCGGGTCCTGGACGCCACCCCGGGCCTGACCCGGATGAGCCAGGAGGACGGCAGCGCCCTGTGGCGGGTGGACCGCCGGGTCTCCCGCGTCTCCGTCGTCAGCGGCTCCGGCAGCTCCGGGGGCGGTACGGCGGACCGGCCGGTCGCGGTCGCCGCCGACCCGGTCGACGCGCACACCAAGGTGCCCGCCGGCCCCGACGGGCGGGTGCTGCGCCTCGCCGACGCCGCCGACGAGGGCTGGCAGGCCACCCTCGACGGCAAGCCGCTGAAGCCGGTCACGGTCGACGGCTGGGCCCAGGGCTTCGAACTGCCCGCCACGGGGGGCCGCCTGGACCTCACCCACGAGAGCCCGCTCACGCACACCCTCTGGATGACGGCACAGGGACTGCTCGCCGTGGTCCTGGTCGTCATGGCCCTGCCGGGCCGCCGCCGGGACGTCGACGACGACCTGCCCGAGGAGGGCCTGGCGGCGGCGGTGCCCGCACAGCCCGTGGAGGGCGAGGGACGCCGCGCGCGGAGGCTGCGCGCCGCACAGGAGGCGCAGGCCCCGCAGGACGCGCCCGCTCCGGAGGCGGCCGTGCCCGGCGCCCGGGACGGCGCGGACCCGATGGCCGATCCGTACGCGGCGGACCGGCAGGCCGACCCTTACGCCGTGCCGCAGGCGGACCCGTACGCGCAGGGCGGCGGCTACCCCGCCGATCCGTACGCCGCCGACCCCTACGCGGCCGCCCACGGCGTCCCGCAGCAGGGCGTGCCTGAGATGCCGCAGCAGCCGCCGTACCAGGACTGGCAGGGCGGCCAGGGAGCCGACCCGTACCAGGCCGCGCAGTACGGGCAGCAGTACCCGCCCGCCTACCAGGGCGACCCGTACGCACAGCAGGCCTACGGGGCCGGCGCCTACGACCCGTACGGATACGGACAGCAGCAGCCCTACGGGGACGGCACCGGCTACGACGGCCTGCCGTACGACGGGGCGCCCCACGACGGGGCCGGCACCACGCACGACGGCTCGTACCGCGAGCCCCGCCGCGACGGGAGCGACCAGCAGTGAACCGCACCACCATGTCCCTGATCGGCGCGGTCGCCGCGCTCGCCGCCGTCACCGGGGTCGCCGCCGTCGCGGCTCCCGGTGAGGACGCGGGCACCACCGCCTCGAAGGCCGCCACGCTGCCCGTGCAGCGCTCCTCGCTGATGTGCCCGGCACCGACCTCCTCCGAGGTCGGCGAGACCACGTACACCGCCTTCACCCCCAAGGGCGCGAAGGCCGGCAAGGGCACCGCCGACCTGCGGGCCGCCGCCGACGGCCGCGCGGACGACACCGGCAAGAAGGGCAAGGACGCGAAGAGCCCGAAGGGCGGTACCAAGCCCGTCGCCCCCCTGAAGGCACCCGGCACGCCGGTCACGGAGACCACCGACAGCTCCGACGCACCGGCCCTGATCGGCACCGCCGACGGCGGCCTCGCGCCGGGCTGGAGCGTCCAGCAGACCTCCGAGGTCAGCGCGGGTACCGGCCGGGGCGTGCTCGGCACCGCCTGCACCGCGCCGGACACCGACTTCTGGTTCCCCGGCGCCGGCACCTCCGCCGACCGCCAGGACTACGTCCACCTCACCAACCCCGACGACACCGCTGCGGTCGTCGACCTGAAGCTGTACGGCAAGGACGGCGCCCTGAAGGGGACGTCCGGCGAGGACATCCAGGTGCCGCCGCACTCCAGCGTCCCCGTCCTGCTCTCCACGCTCTCCGACACCCGGGCCGCCGACGTGACGCTGCACGTCACCGCGCGGGAGGGGCGGGTCGGCGCGGCCGTCCAGGCCGGCGACGACAAGCTCGGCGGCGACTGGCTGCCGGCCTCGGCCGACCCCGCCTCCGCCGCCTCCGGGCTGGTGCTCCCGGGCATCCCGGCCGACGCCTCCTCGGTGCGGCTGGTGGCCATGGCGCCGGGCTCCGCCGACGCGGACCTGAAGGTGCAGCTGGCCACGCCCACCGGCTCGATCGTGCCGGCCGGGCTGGAGACGCTGCACCTGAAGAGCGGGTCGACCACCGCGGTCGACCTCAAGGACCTCACCAAGGGCGAGGCGGGCTCGCTGGTCCTCACCCCGGCTGAGGGCTCCGACGCGCCGGTCGCCGCCGCGCTGCAGGTCGTCCGCGGCAAGGGCTCGGACCAGGAGATGGCGTTCATCCCGGCGACGAAGCCGGTCGGCACCCGCGCCACGGCGGCCGACAACCGGGCCAAGGGCAGCACGCTCTCGCTCGTCGCCCCGCAGAAGGGCAAGGACGCGCGGGTGAAGGTCACCGCGTCGGCGGGCAGCGGCGGCGGCAGCCCCGCCGCCAAGACCTACACGGTCAAGGGCGGCAGCACCCTCGCGGTCGAGCCGCCCCGCCCGAGCGGCCTCAAGGGGTCCTACGCGCTCACGGTGGAGCCGGCGGAGGGCAGCGGGCCGGTCTATGCGGCGCGCACCCTCGCACTGCCGCACGGCGGCGTACAGGGCTTCACCGTCCAGACGCTGCCGGACGACCGCGGCCTGGTCCAGGTCCCGACGGCGAGCTGGAACATGTCGGTCCTGAACGACTGACGTGACGCCCCCTCACGGGCCCTTCGGGAGACACCTCCCGAGGGACCCGTTCCCGTGGGGCCCAATGCGGCGGGGTCGGCTCGGATCCAACGCGGCGGGGGCGGCGCTTCCGTACGCGGAGGGGCCTGCACCTCCGTACGCGGCGGGGGCGGCGCTTCCGTACGCCGCGGGGGCCGCGTCCTCATGAGCGCCAGTACCGGTCATTTCCGTGCGTGGCGGGACCGGCCCCCTTCGCTTCGCGGACCGGCTCAGTCCTGTCCGTAGCGGGGGTCGACCGACTCCGGGGCCAGGCCCAGCAGTTCCGCCACCTGTTCGACGACGACCTCGTGCACAAGGAGCGCGCGCTCCTCGCGGTTCTTCGTACGGATCTCCACGGGGCGGCGGTAGATCACGATGCGCTCCCGGCCGCCGTTCTCGGAGGGCAGCACGCTGCCCAGCGGCACCACGTCCTCGTCCGCCGCGAGCCCCTCGTCGCCGTCGGGCGCCACCCGCGGCACCTCGCGCACGGAGAACTCCACCTCCGACAGCTGCGGCCAGCGCCGCTCCAGGCGCTCCACCGAATCGTGCACGAGGTCCACGAAGGAGTCGGCACGGCTCACGGAGAGCGGTACCTGCGGCGGGGCGATCGGACCGCGCATCCCGCGGCCGTGGCGGTCGCGGCGGCGCGGACGCGGCTCCGTCGGGCTGGGGTTCTCCTCGGCACCGGCCGGGGGAGGTACGGGGCTGTCCATCAGTCACGAGCGTAGCCGCCGCGGGCCGTGCACGGCCGAACTCTTGCACCGTACGCCCCATGTCGCTCACTGATCGGTACAGGTTCTGTTCCGTTCGTTCATCCCGGGCGATGTGACCACCTAACGCTCGCGATGCGCCCGCGAAATGACACGAATTGACTGGAGTGGGAGGGGGAATCATCGCCTCCACTCGGGTGGCAACGGGTTCTCGACGCAGGTCAGGCCGAGCGTGCGCAGGTCAGACAGGTCGGGCGAACCGGGACGACACGGCCGGGTGAGGTCGTGGAGAGTCGTCGCGGCCCGCTCAAGAGTGCGGTACCGTCCAACGTCGTGAGCCCTGTACGTCGCTGTTCGCGCACTGCGTGCGGCCGTCCCGCCGTCGCAACGCTGACGTACGTCTATGCGGATTCGACCGCTGTGCTCGGCCCGCTCGCCACCTACGCGGAACCCCACTGCTACGACCTGTGTGCCGAGCACTCCGAGCGCCTGACCGCGCCACGCGGGTGGGAGGTCGTCCGGCTGGCCGCCGACCCTGGCGCGGTCCAGCCGAGCGGTGACGACCTCGAAGCGCTCGCCAACGCGGTGCGGGAAGCGGCGCGTCCGCAGGAACGTGCGGCCGGCGGTCCCGAGGCGGCCGGTCCCCGCGAGGCCGACCCGATGGAGGTGGCCCGGCGCGGTCACCTCCGTGTGCTGCGCTCGCCGGACTCCTGAGGCCCGGCGGTCCGCGCCTCCCGAAGCCCGCATCTCCCGAGGCCCGCGCCACCTGGACCCGTACCTCCGCGGCCCGGTCCGTTCCTCCCGGGAACGTCGGTTTCCGGTCGATTCCCCGGTGCGTACGCGCCTGCTGCCGGATCACTTCTGATCAACCGTCATTTCGTGACGGACCATTGACTCCGGCTTGGCGCGGACACGACCATTCCTCCACTCCTGCGAGATCGCCTTCCGCATGCCGGAAGGAGCGGGGGAGCCGCCACGCCGCCGGGGAGGCAGCCGCATGTCCGGAGTGTTCGTCCAGCAGCTTCAGCCGATCGCCGATTCCCTCGCCCTGTCCGCACTGGTCGCGGCGCTGCCCCTGATCACCGTCCTGGTCCTGCTCGGCGCCGTACGGATGCGCGCCCACCACGCGGGCCTCATCGGTCTCGCCGTCGCCCTCGTCACCGCCTGGCTCGGCTCGGGCATGCCCGTCACCCAGGCCCTCTCCAGCGCCGTGCAGGGCGCCGTCTTCGGCCTCTTCCCCATCATGTGGATCGTCGTCAACGCCCTCTGGGTCTACCGGATGACGGTCCGCACCCAGCACTTCGACGTCCTCCGCCGCTCCTTCTCGCGGCTCTCCGACGACCCCCGCATCCAGGCCCTGGTCATCGCCTTCTGCTTCGGCGCCCTCCTGGAGGCGCTGGCGGGCTTCGGCGCCCCGGTCGCCATCAGTGCCGTGATGCTGGTCGCGCTCGGCTTCGACCCCGTCAAGGCGGCGGTCGTCGCCCTCGTGGCCAACACCGCCCCGGTCGCGTTCGGCGCCATGGGCACCCCCGTCGTCACCCTCGCCCAGGTCACCGGGCTCCCGCTGGACTCGGTCGCCTCCGTGGTGGGCCGGCAGACGCCGCTGCTCGCCCTCGTCGTCCCGCTGCTCCTCGTCGCCCTCGTGGACGGCCGCCGCGGCCTGCGCGAGACCTGGCTGCCCGCCCTCGCCTGCGGCACGGCCTTCGCCGTCGCCCAGTTCGCCGCCGCCAACTTCGTCTCCGCACAGCTCGCCGACATCGGTGCCGCGCTGATCGGCGCCGCGGCGCTGGTCGCGGTGCCGGCCGCCCGCCGCCCCGCCTCGGCCGACGTACGCGCCGCCGTCCTCACCGGCGCCCGCAGCGAGGACCTGGACGTACGGGACAGCCGCCGCGAGACCGTCCGCGCCTACGCCCCCTACGGCCTGATCATCGTGGTCTTCTCGCTCGCGCAGATACCGCCCTTCAAGGACTGGGCGGCGGCCGCCACGCGGTCCTTCGACTGGCCGCTGCTGGACGTCGCGGGCCCCGACGGCAAGCCGGTCGGCGGCAACGTCCTGGCGCTCCCGCTGGTCGCCACCGGCGGCACCCTCGTCCTCCTCGCCGGCCTGATCACCGCCGCCGTCCTCGGCGTACGGGCCCGCGATGCCGCGAAGGAGTGGCTGGCCACCGTCCACGAGCTGCGCTTCGCCATCCTGACCGTGACCTCCGTGCTCGCCCTCGCCTATGTCATGAACCTTTCGGGGCAGGCCGCCACCATCGGCCATTTCGTCGCGGCGGCCGGCGCGGGCCTCGCCTTCCTCTCGCCCGTACTGGGGTGGTTCGGCGTCGCCGTCACCGGCTCCGACACCTCCGCCAACGCCCTCTTCGGCGCCCTGCAGGTCACCGCGGCGCAGCAGTCCGGACTCGCCCCCGAACTCCTCGCCGCGGCCAACAGCTCCGGCGGCGTCCTCGGCAAGATGATCTCCCCGCAGAACCTGACCATCGCCTGCGCCGCCGTCGGCCTGGCCGGCCGCGAGGGCGACCTGCTCCGCAAGGTCCTGCCCTGGAGCCTTCTGCTGCTCCTCGTGATGTGCCTGATCGTGCTGGGACAGAGCACGGCGGTACTGGGCTGGATGCTGCCCTGAAGCACCGGCGGAGCGGTCCGGTCCGGCCCGGCCGCGAAGCCGCCCCGTACGGTCGATTTCGGGCCGGAAGCAGTCGTACAGGAACATCGTTCACCGATGGTTCACGGCTGGTCCACAGATCTTCCCGGTAGCTTGGGGGTCCCGAAGAGACCTCAGGAGGGTGGCTGTGGCTGATCTGTCGCAGATCGTGAAGGCGTACGACGTGCGCGGTGTGGTCCCCGAGCAGTGGGACGAGACACTGGCCGAGCTGTTCGGAGCGGCCTTCGTCCAGGTCACCGAGGCGGACGGGATCGTCATCGGGCACGACATGCGGCCGTCCTCGCCGGGCCTGGCCCGCGCGTTCGCCCGCGGTGCCGCCGGGCGCGGGGCCGACGTCACCGAGATCGGGCTGTGCTCGACCGACGAGCTGTACTACGCCAGCGGCGCGCTCGGCCTGCCGGGCGCCATGTTCACCGCGTCGCACAACCCCGCCCAGTACAACGGCATCAAGATGTGCCGGGCCGGCGCGGCGCCGGTCGGCCAGGACACCGGTCTCGCCGAGATCCGCGCCCTGACCGAGGAGTGGATCGAGAACGGCGCCCCCGAGCCGGTCGCGGAGACCGGCTCCATCACCCAGCGCGACGTACTGGGCGACTACGCCGCCCACCTGCGCTCCCTCGTGGACCTGGTGCACATCCGCCCGCTGAAGGTCGTGGTGGACGCGGGCAACGGCATGGGCGGCCACACCGTCCCCACGGTCTTCCAGGGCCTGCCGGTCGATCTGGACCCGATGTACTTCGAGCTGGACGGCACCTTCCCGAACCACGAGGCCAACCCGCTGGACCCGAAGAACATCGTCGACCTCCAGGCCCGCGTCCGGAAGACCGGCGCCGACATCGGCCTGGCCTTCGACGGGGACGCCGACCGCTGCTTCGTCGTCGACGAGAACGGCGACCCGGTCTCGCCCTCCGCCATCACCGCGCTGGTCGCCTCGCGCGAGCTGGCCAAGGACCCCGGCGCCACGGTGATCCACAACTGCATCACCTCGTGGTCCGTCCCGGAGGTGGTCAAGGAGAGCGGCGGCAAGCCCGTCCGCACCCGCGTCGGCCACTCCTTCATCAAGGCCGAGATGGCCAGGACCGGCGCGATCTTCGGCGGCGAGCACTCCGCGCACTACTACTTCCGCGACTTCTGGAACGCCGACACCGGCATGCTCGCCGCGATGCACGTCCTGGCGGCCCTGGGCGGCCAGGACGGCCCGCTGTCGGAGCTGGTCGCGCAGTACGACCGGTACGCCGCCTCCGGCGAGATCAACAGCACCGTCGACGACCAGGCAGGCCGGCTCGCCGCGATCAAGGCGGCCTACGAGGGCCGCGAGGGCGTGGAGCTGGACGAGCTGGACGGCCTGACCGTCACCGCCGCCGACTGGTGGTTCAACCTGCGCCCCTCGAACACCGAGCCGCTGCTGCGCCTGAACGCCGAGGCGCGCGACGAGGCCACCGTGGACCGGGTCCGCGACGAGGTCCTGGCCATCGTCCGCGGCTGACCCGCGGCGCGCACCGGGACGGGGCCGGCAATGGGTGCGGAAGCACTCGGGCCGGCCCCGCCGTACGGTGGTTCCGACGGGCCCGCGTACCGCCGCCCACCGGCCGAAAGGCGCTCCGCACCGTCACCCGGCGGTACGCTGACGAGGCGAAACACATCATCACCCTGAAGGGGTCGCCACCATGCCGGTCGAAGCCAGCCTCCTCGAGATCCTCGCCTGCCCGGCGTGCCACGCCCCCCTGGCGGACAAGTCGGCGGACGAGCCCGCCGAGCTCGTCTGCACCGGCACCGGCTGCGGTCTCGCCTACCCCGTGCGCGACGGCATTCCCGTCCTCCTCGTGGACGAGGCGCGCAAGCCGGCCTGAGAATCCTGAGGCAGCGGCCGCTCCGCCCAGCCGCCCGGCGACCGGAAGGCAGCATCACATGCTCGACGAGTCACTCCTCGACGCTCCCGAAGCCCTGGCCGAGGCGGACCGGTACGGCCTGCTGCGGGCCGTGGCCGAGTCCGGCGCCCGCGTCCGCACCGCGGCGCGGAACGCCGCCGAGGCCGGCATACCGGATCTCGCGCCCGACGGCCGGCCGCGCACCGTCCTCGTGGCGGGCCCCGGCCCCGCGGCCCCCTGCGTCGCCGACCTCTTCGGCGCCCTCGGCGGCGGCAGCTGCCCCGTGACGCCGATCCGGCCCACCGGCGTCGCCCCCCTGCCCGGCGCCCTGCGCTGGTCCCTGCCCGGCTGGACGGGCCCGCTGGACCTGCTGCTCGTGGCCGGGCCCGACGGCGCCGACACCGGCCTGGCCGAGCTGGTCGAGAACGCCTACCGGCGGGGCTGCTCCATCGTGGGCGTCACGCCGGCCGGCAGCCCGCTCGCCGACGCCATCACCCAGGCCCGCGGACTGGCCGTACCGCTCGCCACCACCCCGTACGACGGCGAGTTCGACGTCGAGGGCGCGCCGCCCGCGGCGCCCGGCACCCTCTGGTCGCTGCTCACCCCGCTGCTCGCGCTCGCCGACCGCATCGGCCTGCTCGCCGTGCCGGCCGACGAGCTGTCCCGGCTCGCCGACAAGCTCGACCAGGTCGCCACCCAGTGCGGCCCGGCCGCCGCCACGTACGGCAATCCCGCCAAGACCCTCGCCGCCGAGCTCGCCGACAGCCTCCCGCTGATCTGGACCGAGGGCGCCGTCGCGGGCGCCGTCGGCCGGCACTTCGCGACCGTGCTGACCGGCCTCGCGGGCCGCCCCGCGCTCGCCGCCGAGCTGCCCGAGGCGCTCACCGCGCACGGCACGCTGCTGGCCGGAGCGCTCGCGGCAGGCGCCGACCCGGACGACTTCTTCCGCGACCGGGTCGAGGAGCCGGGAACGCTGCACGCCCGCGCCCTGCTGCTCCGCGAGGGCCCGCCGGGCCCGCTGTCCGCCGCCCCCGCGGCCCGCGACCTCGCCCTGGAACGGGACACCCCGGTCAGCGAGCTCGAAGCGGAGAGCGAGGGCAGCCCCCTGGAGAACGCCGCACAACTCCTGGCCACCACGGATTTCGCCGCCGTTTACCTGGCGCTCGCCGGAGCCGAGGGATCATGAGGCGGGGCGGTGCGCGGGTGGCCCTGCCGACCGCCGCCGCTCCGCTCCCCGGCTGTCACCCCGCCCCCTCCCGACCACTGCAGGAGCCCGCCCGCAATGGACCGCCTCACCAACACCGTGCGCCCCTACGCCTGGGGTTCCACCACCGCGATCCCTTACCTCCTCGGCGTCGAGCCGACCGGTGAGCCGCAGGCGGAGATGTGGATGGGCGCCCATCCCGGCGCGCCGTCCCGCGTCGACCGGGGCATCGGTCCGCAGTCCCTGGCCGAGGTCATCGACGAGGACCCCGAGGACGAACTGGGCCCCGACGCCGTACGCGCCTTCGGCCCCCGCCTGCCCTTCCTGCTGAAGCTGCTCGCGGCCGGCTCCCCGCTCTCCCTCCAGGTCCACCCCGACCTCGCGCAGGCCAAGGAGGGCTTCGCCGACGAGGAGCGGCGCGGCGTCCCGATCGACGCGCCGCACCGCAACTACAAGGACGCCAACCACAAGCCCGAGCTGATCTGCGCGCTCACCCCCTTCGACGGCCTGTGCGGCTTCCGGCAGCCCGCCGAGGCCGCCGACCTGCTCGCCGGCCTCGGCGTCGACAGCCTCAAGCCGTACGTCGACATCCTGCACGCGGGCCCTGAGGAGGACGCGCTGCGCGAGGTCCTCACCGCCGTCCTCACCGCCGACAAGCACGCCATGGCCGAGACCGTCGGCGAGGCCACCGCGGCCGCCGAACACCTCGGCAAGGCGGGCGGCCCGCACGCCGAGGCCTACGCCGCGTACGCCTCGATCGCCCACCACTACCCGGGCGACCCCGGCGTGATCGCCGCGATGCTGCTCAATTACGTGACGCTCCAGCCCGGCGAGGCCCTCTTCCTGGGCGCCGGCATCCCGCACGCCTACCTGAACGGCCTCGGCGTCGAGCTGATGGCCAACTCCGACAATGTGCTCCGCTGCGGCCTGACCCCGAAGCACGTGGACGTCCCCGAACTGCTGCGCATCGTCCGCTTCGAGGCGGGCGACGCGGGCGTGCTGCGCCCGGAGGCCGGCCCGTCGGGGGAGGAGGTCTACGAGACGCCCATCGACGAGTTCCGGCTCTCGCGGTACGTCCTGGCCCCCGGCGCCGCACCGGTGGCGCTGGCGAACCGTACGCCGCAGGTCCTGCTCTGCACGGCGGGCTCGGTCGTCCTGCGGGGCACCGGGGACGCGGCGGATCCGGGCCGGCAACTGGCGCTCGCGCCCGGTGAGTCCGCCTTTGTCCCGGCAGGTGAGGACATTGCCGCGAGCGGTGAGGGTACGCTCTTCCGCGCCACCGTGGTCGTCTGATGCAGGCCCCCGTCACGGGTGCAACAATGACCTGCCCATGTGGTTAAAGGGGCGGTAAAGCCCGGTCGACGGAAGGGACATGCAGCACTCATGAGTGCATCAGGCGGCACCAAGGCCATCGTCGCGGCGCTGGGCGCCAATCTGGCCATCGCCGTAGCGAAGTTCGTGGCGTTCGCCTTCAGCGGTTCGTCCTCCATGCTTGCCGAGGGCGTGCACTCCATCGCCGACTCCGGCAATCAGGGGCTGCTGCTGCTCGGCGGCAAGAAGGCCAAGCGCGCCGCCACCGAGGAGCACCCCTTCGGTTACGGCCGCGAGCGCTACATCTACGGCTTCCTCGTCTCCATCGTGCTCTTCACCATCGGCGGCGTCTTCGCGCTGTACGAGGGCTGGGAGAAGATCCAGCACCCGCACGAGCTGGAGCACTGGTACTGGCCGGTGGGCGTCCTCGTCTTCGCGATCGTCGCCGAGGGCTTCTCGTTCAGCACGGCCATCAAGGAGTCGAACTCGCTGCGCGGCAAGCAGACCTGGCCCGAGTTCGTCCGCCGCGCGAAGGCACCCGAGCTGCCGGTCGTCCTCCTGGAGGACCTCGGCGCGCTCGTCGGCCTGATCCTCGCGCTGCTCGGTGTCTGCCTCACCCTCATCACCGGTGACGCCATCTGGGACGGCATCGGCACGATGTGCATCGGCGTCCTGCTCGTCCTGATCGCCCTGGTCCTGGCGGCCGAGACCAAGTCGCTGCTGCTGGGCGAGGCCGCGGGCGCCGACCAGGTCGCCAAGATCCGCGAGGCCATCGTCGACGGCGACACCGTCACCCGCGTCATCCACATGCGCACCCTCCACCTCGGCCCCGACGAGCTGCTGGTCGCCGCCAAGGTCGCGGTCCAGCACGACGACACGGCCACGGAGGTCGCCGACGCGATCAACGCCGCCGAGGACCGCATCCGCGCCGCCGTACCGATCGCCCGGGTCATCTACCTGGAGCCGGACATCTACAGCGCGGAGGCCGCGGCCTCGGGCACCCCGATGCCGGGCGCCTGACCGCAGGACCGCAGAAGGGCCCCGCCGCTCACCTTCGGGTGAGCGGCGGGGCCCTTCGCCGTACGAGGTCCTTCGCGGAATGCGCCGGTGGCTCGCTCCCGGCTACTGGATCTCGGCGAGTACGGCCATGATCGCGTCGCTGTCCGGCGCCGCCTGGAGCCGCGCCCGGAAGTCCGTGTCCATCAGCTTCCGCGAGAGCAGCGCGAGGATCCGCAGGTGCTCGTCGCCCGCTGCGGCCTCCGGTACGGAGATCATGAAGAGCAGCTTCGCGAGCGTGCCGTCCAGCGAACCCCAGTCGATGCCCTCGGGGGACCGCGCGAACCCGACCACCGGAGCCGTCACCGCGTCCGTCTTGGCGTGCGGGATCGCGATCTCCTCGCCGAGCCCGGTGGTGCCCTGCGCCTCCCGCGCGAGCGCCACCCGCACCAGCTCGCCCACGTCCGCGACCTTCCCGGTACCGGCTGCCAGCTCCGCCATCTCCCGGATCGCCGCCTCCTTCTCCGAGGCGTCGAGTCGGACCTTCACGGTGTCGGGGGTGAGGTAGCCGGAGAGGACGGCGGGCTCGCCGGGCGCGGTTTCCGTACCGGGTTCTGTACCGGTTGCTGTACCGGCTTCCGCGTCGGCTGCGGTGGTGGTCTCCGTACGGGGTTCCGCGTCGGCCTCCGTGCGGGTTTCCGCTCCGGCTGCCGCGCCCGCCAGTGCGGGTTCCGGGGCAGGGGCGTCGCTGTCGGCCTCCCCGGCGCCCCCGGCGCCCTCGCGCCGCTCCGCCACAGACATCAGCGTCACCGTGCAGAGCGCCGTGACGACCGTACCGGCCGCGATGGCCACGAAGAACATCGCGACGCCTCCCACCGCGCCCAGCACCGCGACGATCGGCCCGCCGTGCGGCACGTTGTCCGTCACCCCGGCCAGGCCGGCCAGCGCACCGGCCACCGCGCCGCCGAGCATGTTGGACGGGATGACCCGGGCGGGCCGCCCCGCCGCGAACGGGATCGCGCCCTCCGTGATGCCGAAGCACCCCATGAACAGCGCCGCGAGCCCCGTCTCCCGCTCCTGGTCGTTGTAGAGCCGCCGGCGGATCAGCGTTGCCACACCCTGCCCGAGCGGCGGCACCGGGATCGCGGCCGCGCACATGCCCATGATCTCGGGGTTCTTGGACACCAGACCCGCGCCGAACAGGAACGCCGTCTTGTTGACCGGCCCGCCCATGTCGAACGCGATCATCAGTCCGAGGATCACGCCGAGCAGCGCCGCGCTGGACCCCGTCAGGCCGCCCAGCCAGCTCGTCAGGTGCTCGAACACCCAGGAGATCGGCCGCCCGATGACGTAGATGAAGAACAGTCCCAGCGCCGACGTCGCCACGATCGGGATCACGATGATCGGCATGATCGGCTGGACGAACTTCGGTACCCGGACCTTCTTGATCCACAGGACCAGATACCCGGCGAGGAAGCCGGTGACGATCGCCCCGATGAAGCCCGCGCCCGACTTGGAGTCGTACAGCGCGCCCGTATTGGCGATCCACCCGCCGATCATTCCCGGTACGAGCGCGGGCCGGTCCCCGATCGCGTACGCGATGTACCCCGACAGGATCGGCACCATCAGCGTGAAGCCGATCGTCCCGATGTCGTTGACGTGCTTCCAGAACGAGCCGTCGGGGATGACGAGGCCGCCGTCGGCCTGCGGATGGCCGCCCAGCGCCAGGGAGACGGCGATGAGCAGACCGCCCACCACCACGAACGGGATCATGTAGCTGACGCCGTTCATCAGCGCCTTGTACGCGAGGCTGCGCTCCTTGCCGCCGCCTCCGCCCGCGGAGCCCGTACCGGCCGCGCCGCCACCGGCGCCCGCTGCGCCGCGCTCCGCGCCGTGCACCGGTGCGGTACGTACGCGCTCGATCAGCTCCTCGGGGTGGTGGATGCCCTCGGCCACCCCGACCACGACCAGCCGCTTGCCGGCGAACCTGCTCCGGTCGACGTCCTTGTCCGCCGCGATGATGATCCCGTCGGCGTCTCTGACATCGTTGTCAGACAGAACGTTCTCCGCGCCGATCGACCCTTGCGTCTCCACCTTCATCTCGTGCCCGAGCGCCTCGGCGGCCTGCGTCAGCTTCTCGGCGGCCATGTACGTGTGGGCGATGCCCGTCGGGCAGGCGGTCACCGCGAGCAGCCGCAGCCCTCGCCCGCCCTGCCCGGCGGCCCCCGCGTCCTCCGGGGGCTCCGCTGAACTGCTGGTCACGTCAGTCTCCTCACAAGTTCCCGCGCAAGATCGTGCAGGTGTTCCCGCGCACTCCGCATCCTGCATCACGAACCCCACCCCTCCAACCCGCCACCACACACCCCACCCGTAACAGTCACCCGCACTCCCTCTCCGTGCTCCGTCCCCGCACGCCGTCCCTCCTCCCTTCCTGCCGCCCGGCGGCAGGCGCCGCCCGCGGTACCTGGTGCGGTGCCTGCCGCACGGGTGTGACTCGCCGCACCCTCCCGGAGGGGCTGGGGTTCACTGGGCCGATCGGTGTAGATTCGTGACCAGTGCCAGACGTCGCTGCTGATGGCGGTCGGGCGGCCCGCAGCGCGGACCGGCCGAGGGAGAGAGGGCCTCCGACGGACTGCGTGCTGCGGCCAGGGGACAGGTGTGTCCCAGGGCGAGTGCCTGCCGGTGCGAGCATGCCCGGCGAGGAACGCGCCCCGGGTGACAGCCGTGTCCAGGTGATCCGGCCGGACCCGCCATGTCCGGTCCGGGGGTGTTCGTATCGCGTCCGAGTACGCGTACGCGTCCACGTGGCGCAACGCGTGGCCGCCCACCCGCTCACCGCACTCCGCCTGCCCGCGCCGCAGACTGCCGACCGCAACCACCCTCCGACCACCGGGGAGCAGCCCGACATGACGACAGCAGCCACCGGTCAGGACTTCAAGGTCGCCGACCTTTCCCTGGCCGCCTTCGGCCGCAAGGAGATCACCCTCGCCGAGCACGAGATGCCCGGCCTGATGGCGATCCGCAAGGAGTACGCCGAGGCGCAGCCGCTGGCCGGCGCCCGGGTCACCGGCTCGCTGCACATGACCGTGCAGACCGCCGTCCTCATCGAGACCCTGGTCGCGCTGGGCGCCGAGGTCCGCTGGGCCTCCTGCAACATCTTCTCCACCCAGGACCACGCCGCCGCGGCCATCGCCGTCGGCCCGAACGGCACCCCCGACGCCCCCCAGGGCGTTCCGGTCTTCGCCTGGAAGGGCGAGACGCTGGAGGAGTACTGGTGGTGCACCGAGCAGGCCCTGACCTGGCCGAACTCGCCCACCGGCGGCCCGAACATGATCCTGGACGACGGCGGTGACGCCACCCTCCTGGTCCACAAGGGCGTCGAGTACGAGAAGGCCGGCAAGGCCCCCTCGGTCGACACCGCCGAGAGCGACGAGCACCGCGCCATCCTGGAGCTGCTCAACCGCACCCTCGCCGAGACGCCGAAGAAGTGGACCGAGCTCGCCTCGGAGATCCGCGGCGTGACGGAGGAGACCACCACCGGTGTGCACCGTCTGTACGAGATGCACCGGGACGGCACCCTGCTCTTCCCGGCGATCAATGTGAACGACGCCGTGACGAAGTCGAAGTTCGACAACAAGTACGGCTGCCGCCACTCGCTGGTGGATGGCATCAACCGCGCCACCGACGTCCTGATCGGCGGCAAGACCGCCGTCATCTGTGGTTACGGCGATGTGGGCAAGGGCTGCGCGGAGTCGCTGCGCGGCCAGGGCGCCCGCGTGATCGTGACCGAGGTGGACCCGATCTGCGCGCTGCAGGCGGCGATGGACGGCTACCAGGTGACCACGCTGGACGAGGTCGTGGAGACGGCGGACATCTTCGTCACCACGACGGGCAACAAGGACATCATCATGGCCTCGGACATGGCCAAGATGAAGCACCAGGCGATCGTCGGGAACATCGGTCACTTCGACAACGAGATCGACATGGCCGGTCTGGCGCAGATCGAGGGCATCGTCAAGGACGAGGTCAAGCCGCAGGTGCACACCTGGACCTTCCCCGACGGCAAGGTCCTCATCGTCCTCTCCGAGGGCCGGCTGCTGAACCTGGGCAATGCCACCGGTCACCCGTCGTTCGTGATGTCCAACTCCTTCGCGGACCAGACGCTGGCGCAGATCGAGCTGTTCACCAAGCCGAGCGAGTACCCGACCGACGTGTACGTGCTGCCCAAGCACCTGGACGAGAAGGTCGCGCGTCTCCACCTGGACTCGCTGGGCGTCAAGCTCACCACGCTCCGTCCGGAGCAGGCCGCGTACATCGGTGTCGAGGTCGAGGGCCCGTACAAGCCCGACCACTACCGCTACTGAGCCACGGCCAGAAGGCGCGCACGGTCCCTCGATAACCGGCGCGCCGCACCCCCAGCCGGACAGCCAGGCCCCCGTCCACCAGGGCGGGGGCCTGGCCCGCTCACGGCCTTGCGTAGCCTCGACGGCAGCCCCCGCACGCGGGAACGACTGACGGAACCACCGAAGGACCCCCATGCCCCGCGGCCGCTATTCGCTGCACGACCCGCACGATCACACCCCCCTCGGCGAAGAGCACTTCCACTGCGCCACCGGCCCCTCCGGCTGGCGTTACGTCTCGCAGATCACCACCCCCAGCGGCGATCATGCGGGCTCCGTCGACCTCACCCTCGACGACCTCGGCCGCCCCATCAGGCTCGAACTCAACGCCGCATCGTGGCAGGTACGCGGCGCCGCGCTCGACGGCGTCACCTGGGTCCGTACCGACCCCACCGGCACGCACGCCACCGAAGGCAACGTCCGCGCCCACGCCTTCACCGGCGCGTCCCCCGCCTTCCTCATCGCCACCGCCCGGCTGCTGCGCCCCGCCCTCGGCTCCGGAGCCGTCCGCACCCGCCTGGTGGCCTTCGCACCCCCCGTCCTCGCACCCCGCACCCTCGACCAGTCCTGGGCCCTGGTGAACAGGACAGCACACAGCACTGACAACGGACCGCTGACCGTGGACGAGTACCAGGTCAACGACCTGGAGACCGGCGAACAGCACGCCATCCACCTCGCCGGCGACGTCGTCCTCTCGGCCCCCGGCATCGAACTCGAAGACCTCGAAACACCGCCGTCGGTCTTCACCGAGCCGGAGGGGCCCGAGGGATTCGCCGACTGACGCCGACCGACGGGCCGGTCGACCGGCCGATCCGCCGGGTGACCGCCGGGCCACACGCGCGCTTATAGGCGCAGGCGGCTCACGCGGGAGGCGCGAACCCCGTCGTACGCCGCGCACCGGCCTCGACCGCCCCGTCCCCCGATGCGTCGCCCGGCGCCTCCGGCGCCTTCGCTTCCCTCGGCTCCGTGCCGGTGGCGCCTGACCCGACCGGCTCCGTGCGGGGCACCGCCGTACCGACCGAGTCCATGAGGGGCGCGGCCGACCGGCCCGGGCCCGCGTCGGGCGCCGCCGTCGGCCCGTCTGACGGCGCGGAGGTCCCCGCGCCCGCCGGTGCCGCCGCGCCGAACGTACGCCGCGCTTCCCGCCCCTGCCGCTCGAAGAGCACCGCCGACAGATACGCGGCCGGATGCAGGCCCTGCGGCACCCCCGCCCCGGTCCACCCCACGAAGTCGTCGGCCAGCTGCCCCGCCATCCGCCACCCGACCTGCGGATCCAGCTGCCCACTGCGCGTCAGGAACTGCCGTACGGTCAGCCACCAGCTGTCCGGCACCCGCGACAGATCCAGCGCACCGAGCTGCCCCTGGAGCCACGGCGGCGGAGGCGGCAGCGCGGACCCGCCCCGCTGAACCGGTATCCGCTCCCGTACGACGACCGTGCCGGCGAACACGTCCCCGAGCCGCCGCCCGCGTGCCGACACCAACGAGGCGATGCACGCCACCACCCCCATGGTCAGCACGATCTCGATCGCCCCCATCGCCCCGCGCACCAGCGCGTGCCGGAAACGGATCGGACCGCCGTCCTCCCGCACCACCCGAAGTCCGCACGCGAGCTTCCCCAGCGAGCGCCCGTGGCTCAGCGTCTCGACGACGATCGGGATCCCGATCAGCACGAGTACGAAGGCCGCCACCGAGATCGCCGCCACCGCCGCCGGATCCAGTGAGGCAGTAGCGGCGAACAGCGCCATGGAGAGGCCGATGTACGCGGTCCACGTCACGGCGAGATCGAGGAGGACCGCCAGCGCCCGGCTCGGCAGCCTGGCCGGCCGCAGCCCGAGTACGACCGCCTCGCCCGTCACCAGCTCGTTCATCCCCGCCGTCCTCCCTCGCCTGCGCCTCGCCCGCCCCGATGCCGGCACCCGCCAGTCTGCCAAGCCGGTACGACAATGGGCCCAGTACGTTCATCATGAGCACCAAGACCGTCACTGTGGGGCGAGGAGCGCTACTGCATGGACCTCGATGTCTTCGTCACCGCGCACCGCGCCGAGTGGGACCGGCTCGACACCCTGATACGCCGCAAGCGCCGCCTCTCGGGTGCTGAGGCCGACGAACTGATCGCCCTGTACCAGCGCGCCACGACCCACCTCTCGCTGCTCCAGTCCACCGCACCGGACCCCGCCGTGACCGGCCGGCTGACCTCCCTCGTGGCCCGCGCGCGCAGCGCCGTGACCGGAGCGCGCAAGGCGTCCTGGCGGGACGCCGCCCGCTTCTTCACGACCTCGTTCCCCGCCGCGCTCTACCGGCTCCGCCACTGGTGGATACCGACCGCGATCCTCTCCACGGTCGTCGCCGCTCTCATCGGCTGGTGGATCGCCGCCCACCCCGAGGTCCAGTCCTCGATCGGCGCCCCCGACGCCCTGCGCGAGATGACGAAGCCCGGCGGCCAGTACGAGACGTACTACTCCAGCCACCCCGCCGCGGCCTTCGCGGCCCAGGTGTGGACGAACAACGCGCAGGCCGCCGCCCTGTGCCTGGTCCTCGGCGCGTTCCTCTGCGTACCGGCCCTCTGGGTCCTCTTCCAGAACATGCTCAACGTGGGCGTCGGCATCGGCCTGATGGCCTCGGCCGGCCGGCTCGACACGTTCCTCGGCCTGATCCTGCCGCACGGCCTCCTGGAGCTGACGGCCGTCTTCGTCGCCGGGGGAGTGGGCATCAAGCTGGGCTGGACGGCCATCGACCCGGGGCCGCGCACCCGCCGGGACGCCCTGGCCCAGGAAGGCCGCGCCGCACTCGGCGTGGCCGTGGGCCTGGCCGCCGTACTTCTCGTCTCGGGAGCCATCGAAGGCTTCGTCACGCCGTCCGGCCTGCCCACCTGGCTCCGCATCGCCATCGGCGTCCTCGCCGAACTGGCCTTCCTGGCGTACGTCTACGGACCCGGCCGCCGAGCCGTCCGGGCGGGCGAGTCCGGCGACATCGACAGCTCCGACCGCGACGCCGCGGTGCCGACCGCCGCCTGACCTGCGATCGAGGCCCCGCAGCGCACCGGATGTGCATCCGACACCCGTGAGCTGCTAATCTCCTGTTCACCCCAGGAAACCCGTTGACACGGGCGATTGGGGGAGGTAGATTCGAACGGTTGCCAGGAGTTGGACAAGCTCCTCCGCGACAGTTAACATCTACAGCGCCCCGGCCGGAATTCAATTCCGCAGGGCCCTTCCGAATCCTTATCGGGAACGCCAGTCGATTCAATCGGCGAAAACGCTTCTGATAAAGTCGGGAAAGTCGAAAGACGAAGGCCAATCCAAAGGCCACTGGAAACAAATTCGGACCGGAAACGGAACGGACGAGGATCTGGTAAAGTCGGAACCGCCGAAAGGGAAAGCCCGCAAGGGCCGAACCGGAAAGCAACCCCGCTCCGACAGGGGGCCGGATCACCGA
>NZ_JBEYUN010000037.1:0-33060 GCF_040643545.1 Streptomyces sp. NPDC047117
TTGTCCTGCTCCAGGGTGTAGCCGGTGACGGAGTAGCCGGCCTTGATCAGGTTCTCCGCCATCGGGGAGCCCATGATGCCCAGACCGACCCACGCGACCTTGGGAAGAGTGCTCACGACAATTGCCTTTCGAAGGTCGGGATCAGTGCTGGTCAGCGGCGCGCAGCGGGGCGGGCAGCCACTCGAAGGCGCCGGCGCTCGGGCGGTCGCCGGGCTTGTACTCCAGGCCCACCCAGCCGTCGTAACCGGCCTTCTTCAGGCGGTTGACCAGGTCGGTGAAGTCCAGGTGGCCGGTGCCGGGCGCGCCGCGGCCGGGGTTGTCGGCGATCTGCACGTGCCCGGTCTTGTCCGTGTACGTGTCGATGACCTCGTTGAGGTCCTCGCCGTTCATCGCCAGGTGGTACAGGTCCATCAGGAACTTGGCGTTGCCCAGGCCCGTCGCCGCGTTGACCTTGTCGACGATCTCGATCGCCTTGGGCGCCGAGACGATCGGGCAGAGCGGCGACTCGGGCTGGTTCAGCGCCTCGATCAGCAGCGTCGCACCGATGGTGTCGGCGGCGCGGGCGGCCAGGGTGAGGTTGGCGAGGGCCACCTCGTCCTGGAGGTCCGGGTCGACGCCCTCGATACGGTTGCCGTAGAGCGCGTTCAGCGCCGTGCAGCCCATGGTGCGGGCGAACTCCACCGCGACGGGCACGTTGGCGCGGAACTTCTCCGACTCCTCGCCGGGCAGGGACAGCGCGCCGCGGTCCGGGCCGGGCAGCTGCCCGGCGTAGAAGTTCAGCCCGACCAGCTGGGTGCCGGCGTCGTTGAGCGCGTCCCGCAGCGCGTCCAGCTCGGACTGCGCGGGCACCGGCGCGTCGACCCACGGCCACCACAGCTCGACCGCCGTGAACCCGGCGGCAGCCGCCGCGGCGGGCCGCTCCAGCAGCGGCAGCTCGGTGAAGAGGATCGACAGATTGACGTCGAAGCGCGTGTCGGTGAAGCCCATGCGGGGTAAGCGCCTTCCGTATTGCGAAACTTTCTTTCTGCTTATTGGAAGACTGCCCGCGAGGCCGAAAGCTGTCAAGGGGTCCCCGGCGGCCGATTGTGGTGGCCGGCCCGAGGTCGGCAGTAGGTTGACGGTGTGCGATTGAGAGTTGAGTTCACAACGGAACCGTTCGACCTCGACGAGGCTCCGGACCACGCCGTGGTGGCCCGCGAGGTGGTCACGGGCGCCGAGCTGGACGCCGTTGACGTGGGCCCCTTCGGCAACACCGCCGAGGGCGAGGCGGAGCGGGTGCTCACCGCGGTCGACGCCCTGCTCCGGCAGTCCCTGGCGGCCGGTGCCACCCGCGTCTCGCTCCAGGTCAATGTCGTCCCCGACGGCGACGGGAACGGGGAGGCGGAGCGGTGACCGGGCCTGCCGACCACCCGTTCGTCCAGGCGGTGAAGCCGCTGGTGGAGGCGATGGGCGGGGAGATGGTCGCGCCCGAGCTGGCGCAGGGTGACGACGTCGTACTGAACTGGGAGGGCGCCGACCGGGTCGCCGTGCGGCTGCCGCACCTCTCCGACTCCCTCGATCACCTGCTCGCGGACCTGGAGCGCCGGCACGGCTGCCCACTCGCCGAGCTGGACCGCAAGACCAAGCAGTCGGTCGTGCGCATCCTGGAGGCCCGCGGCGCCTTCTCCGTACGGCACGGCGTGGAGACCGTCGCGGGCGCGCTCGGTGTCAGCCGCTTCACCGTCTACAACTACCTGAACAGGGAGAACGCGGCGAAGAGCGAGAGCTGACGGGTTACCGCTCGCTTACGTCACTGCAAGCCGTCACAAGCCGTCGCTCCGGGTTTCCGGAGCGGCGGCTTTTGTGTTGCCGAGTTTTCAACAAAGTGTTGACGTGGTGTTGCCGGGGGACTTAGCTATGGCCAGCCCGTTCAACGCACAGCACGACGCAGCCACGGAGGCTTCCCGTGTCTTCGAGTCCGACTCCGGGGCTTTCCCGGTTCAATGCCGCCGACGTCAGCGAGGCCCAGGCCGCGCTGCACGAGGTGTGTGCCAGCGAGGCGTGGGGGAGCAAGATCCTCGCGCAGCGCCCGTACGCCGACACCGACGCCCTCTTCGCCGCCAGCGACGCCGCCATGGCCGAGCTGACCGCCGAGGATCTGGCGGAGGCGATGGCGGGGCATCCGCCGATCGGCCGCCCCAAGCCGGGGGACCCCACCTCATCCCGCGAACAGCGCGGGATGGCGGGGGCTTCCGAAGAGCTCAAGGCCGAGATGCTCGAACTGAACCTGGCCTACCAGGACCGCTTCGGGCACGTCTTCCTCATCTGCGCCACCGGCCTGACCGCCGAGCAGATGCGGGACGCCGTCCGTAACCGGATCGACAACGCGCCGGAACACGAACGAGAGATCGTGCGTGGGGAGCTCGTCAAGATCAACCGCATTCGCCTGACCCGCCTCGCAGAAGGAGACGCAGCATGAGCAGCGACACGGCTGCCGCTCACACGTCGGTGTCCACGCACATCCTGGACACCAGCGTCGGCCGCCCCGCAGAGGGCGTGGCCCTCACGCTCTCGGTGCGCTCCGGCAGCGACGGGGCGTGGACCGCGCACGGCGCGTCCAAGACCGATGCGGACGGGCGCTGCAAGGACCTGCCGGCGCTGCCGGGCGGCACCACCCACGTGCGTCTCGACTTCGAGACCGAGGCGTATTTCGTTTCACATAAGCACAGTTCCACAAAGCAAGCCGAGGAACAGCAGGACGCCCCCGCGCTACGGGACAGCGGAGCCTTCTTCCCGGAGGTGGCAATCACCTTTGCCGTCAAGCCGGGCGAGCACTACCACGTACCGCTGCTGCTCAACCCGTTCGGCTACTCCGTATACCGAGGGAGCTAGCACCGACATGCCCACGATTCTCGGCCAGAACCAGTACGGCAAGGCGGAAAACCGGGTCGTCAAGATCACCCGGGACGGCGACACCCACCACATCAAGGACCTCAACGTCTCGGTCGCCCTTTCCGGCGACCTGGAGGAGGTCCACCTCTCCGGGTCCAACGCCAACTGCCTGCCGACGGACACGACGAAGAACACCTGCTTCGCGTTCGCCAAGGAATACGGCATCGAGTCCGCCGAGCAGTACGGCATCCACCTCGCCCGGCACTTCGTCGACAGCCAGCCGTCCATCCACCGGGCGCGCATCCGCATCGAGGAGTACGCCTGGGAGCGCATCGCCGGCTCCGACGCCAACTCCAAGTTCATCGGCGCCGACGAGGTGAAGCACTCCTTCGTCCGCAAGGGCCAGGAGACCCGCCTCGCGCAGATCACGTACGACGGCGAGAAGTTCGAGGTTCTCTCGGGCCTCAAGGACCTCACCGTCATGAACTCCACGAACTCCGAGTTCTGGGGCTACATCAAGGACAAGTACACGACGCTCAAGGAGGACTACGACCGTATCCTCGCGACGTCGCTGTCCACCTGGTGGCGTCACAACTGGTCGTCCGACGACGAGCGGATGCCCAACTGGGAGCGGTCCTACGACCAGGCCAAGAAGCACATCCTCCAGGCCTTCGTCGAGACCTACTCGCTCTCCCTGCAGCAGACGCTGTACCAAATGGGTTCGCGGGTCATCAACAACCGCAGCGAGATAGACGAGATCCGCTTCTCGGCCCCGAACAAGCACCACTTCCGCCAGGACCTCTCGCCCTTCGGTCTCGACAACGAGGCCAAGGACGGCGCCGTCTACTACGCGGCGGACCGCCCGTACGGGCTCATCGAAGCCACCATCCTGCGCGACGGCGTCGACGCGCGCATCCCGGTGGACATGACCAACCTCTGACGGCTCTCCCACGCCGCGAAGTGCCTCGTTTCCCCCTCCCGTTCACCCGCACGGCGGGAGGGGGCCGCGAAACCTGAGGGGAACGACCCATGGCACAGCAATCGCACGTAGAGAAACACCCCGTACCGCCCGTTCCCGTCCACCCGGTGGACGAGAAGCTGGGTCCCAAGCGGCTCGTCCCCGCCGCTCTGCAGCACATCGCCGCCATGTACGCCGGCGTGGTCACCCCTCCGCTCATCATCGGCCAGGCAGCCCACCTGGACTCGGCCCAGCAGACCCGGCTGATCGCCGCGAGTCTCCTCATCGCCGGTCTCGCCACGCTCCTGCAGACCATCGGCCTCGGCCGGTTCGCCGGAAACCGGCTGCCGTTCGTGAACGCCGCCTCCTCGGCAGGCATCACCCCCATGCTCGCCATCGCCGAGACCTCCGCCAAAGGGCACCAACTGCCCGCGATCTACGGCGCGGTCATGGTCGCAGGTGTCTTCTGCCTGGCAGTGGGTCCCTTCTTCGGCAAGCTGCTGAGGTTCTTCCCGCCGCTGGTGACCGGTGTCGTGATCACACTCATCGGCGTGACGCTGATGCCCGTACCGGTCGGCTGGGCGCAGGGCGGCGACGCCCACGCCGCCGACCACGGCGACATGAAGTACCTGGCACTGGCCGGCTTCACGCTCGTCGTCATCCTGCTCATCCAGCGCTTCTTCGAGGGCTTCATCAAGCAGATCGCGCTCCTCCTCGGCCTGGTCATCGGCACCCTCGCCGCGATCCCCTTCGGCCTGGCGGACTTCTCCTCGATCCGCGAGGCGCCCGTCGCCGCGCTGCCCACGCCGTTCGCCTTCGGCCCGCCGGAGTTCCAGCCCGCCGCGATCCTCTCGCTGTGCATCGTCATGCTCGTCCTGATGACCGAGTCCTCGGCCGGCATGCTGGCCCTCGGCGAGATCTGCGACCGCGAGTGCACCGGCCGGACCATCACCCGCGGCCTGCGCACGGACGGCATCGCCACGCTCATCGGACCGATCTTCGGCGGCTTCCCCACCAGCGCCTTCGCCCAGAACGTCGGCGTCGTGTCGCTCACGAAGGTACGCAGCCGCTACGTCGTCGCCGTCGCGGGCGGCGCCCTCATCGTCCTCGGTGCCTTCCCCGTCCTCGGCGCGGTCGTCAGCCTCGTGCCGATGCCCGTCCTCGGCGGTGCCGGCATCGTCCTCTTCGGCTCCATAGCGGTCAGCGGCATCCGTACGCTCTCCGAGGCCGGCCTGGACGACAGCTCCAACATCATCCTCGTGGCCGTGTCGCTCGGCGCCGGAATCATCCCGCTCGCCGCGCCGACCTTCTACGAAGACTTCCCCGCCTGGGCACAGACCGTCCTCGGCTCCGGTATCAGCGCCGGCGCGCTCGTCGCGGTCCTGCTCAACCTGTTCTTCCATCATCTCGGCACCCGGAGCACCACACGGGCGGCAGTACTGTCAGCTGCATCGCCCGGCTCCGGCACTCAAATCCCGTAGGGCCATGCCGTGCCCAAAACCGCCAGAGAACGAAGGAACCGCCATGGCAGCATCGGCATCCCCTGACAGCGCGGTCGCGCGCATCATCATCGAGAACTGCGCGATCGCGACCGTCGACGCCGACGACACCGAGTACGCCTCGGGGCATGTCGTCGTCGCCGGCAACCGGATCGAGTCGGTGGGCGCGGGAGCCGCGCCCGAGGGCCTGGACGGTGTCGTCCGCCGCGTCGACGGCACCGGCCACCTGCTCACTCCGGGCCTGGTCAACACCCATCACCACTTCTACCAGTGGATCACCCGGGGCCTCGCGACCGACCACAACCTGTTCAACTGGCTGGTCGCGCTGTACCCGACCTGGGCCCGTATCGACGAGCCGATGGCGGCCGCGGCCGCACAGGGTTCGCTGGCCATGATGGCCCGCGGCGGTGTCACCACCGCCATGGACCACCACTACGTCTACCCGCGCGGTTCCGGCGACCTGTCGGGCGCCATCATCAAGGCCGGGTCCGACATGGGCGTACGGTTCACGCTGGCGCGCGGCTCGATGGACCGCGGTGAGTCCGACGGCGGGCTGCCGCCGGACTTCGCGGTGGAGTCCCTGGAGGGCGCGCTCGCGGCCACCGAGGAGACCATCGACCGGCACCACGACGCTTCCTTCGACGCGATGACGCAGGTCGCCGTCGCGCCCTGCTCGCCGTTCTCCGTCTCCACCGACCTGCTGCGGCAGGGCGCGGAGCTGGCCCGCCGCAAGGGCGTACGGCTCCACACCCACGGCAGCGAGACCGTGGAGGAGGAGAAGTTCTGCCACGAGCTGTTCGGCATGGGCCCGACCGACTACTTCGAGTCCACCGGCTGGCTCGGCGAGGACGTGTGGATGGCGCACTGCGTCCACATGAACGACTCCGACATCGACGCCTTCGCCCGCACGGGCACCGGCGTCGCCCACTGCCCGTCGTCCAACGCCCGGCTCGCGGCCGGCATCGCCCGCGTACCGGACATGCTCGCGGCCGGCGTCCCGGTCGGCCTCGGCGTGGACGGCACCGCCTCCAACGAGTCCGGTGAGCTGCACACCGAACTGCGCAACGCGCTGCTGATCAACCGCCTCGGCCCGCACCGCGAGGCCGCCCTGAACGCCCGTCAGGCGCTGCGCCTGGGCACGTTCGGCGGCGCGCGGGTGCTCGGCCGGTCCGGGCAGATCGGCTCGGTCGAGGCGGGCAAGCTCGCCGACCTGGTGCTGTGGAAGCTGGACGGCATCGGCCACTCCACCATCGCCGACCCGGTCACCGCGCTGGTCTTCGGCGCGGCGGCCCCGGTGACCCTCTCGCTCGTCAACGGCAAGCCGGTGGTGGAGGACAACCGCCTCACCACCGTCGACGAGGACGCCGTGGCGCGCAGTGCGCGGAGCGAGTCGCAGCGGCTGGCCCGCATCGCCGCCGAGGGCTGACCCCGGCGGTACGAAGAACCCGTACGGCACGGCCCGTACGGCACACCTGAAGACTCGGCCGGGGGGGACGGCCCCCGGCTGAGCTTGTGGATCCGAGCGGGATCCACAAGCGCCGTACCCGGGGACGCGGGCACCACCCGCGTCCCCGGTCCGGTTCCACCCGCGCACCGCGTCACCCACGCACTTCCCGCCCCGCACCACCCGTGTCACCCCGCACAACCCCCCTCACGCGCCAAGAGCGCCCACTCGCAGCCGCACCTGCACCCGCATTTCGCACGGCATCACCTGGCAAGCCCTCCGTGACAGGCTCGTACCACCGGCCCGGTGGTACAGAAATCGAAGGAGGCCCGCAGTGGCCGCAACTCCCGGGCAGCACGTGGAGGGGGACCGGAAACACCCGGTCGACGAAACCCTCCCGCCTTTCAAAATGTTCACCAGTGGTCTGCAGCATGTGGCCGCCATGTACGCGGGTGTGGTGGCCCCGCCGATGATCGTCGGGCCGGCCTGCGGGCTGAGCGCGACCGAGACCGCGTTCCTCATGGGCGCCAGCCTCTTCACCGCCGGCATCGCGACCCTGTTGCAGACGCTCGGCTTCTGGAAGGTCGGCGCCAAGCTCCCGTTCGTCAACGGCGTGTCCTTCGCCGGTGTCACCCCGATGGTCGCCATCGGCAAGGCGCAGAGCCCCGAGAACGCCCTGCCGATCATCTTCGGCGCGGTGATCGTCGCCGGTGTACTGGGCTTCGTTCTCGCCCCGTACTTCTCCAAGCTGGTCCGCTTCTTCCCGCCGGTCGTCACCGGCACCGTCATCACCCTGATCGGCGTCTCGCTCCTCCCGGTGGCCTTCAACTGGTCCCAGGGCGGCAACGAGGCGGCGCCGGACTACGGTTCGCTGACCAATATCGGCATGGCGGCGCTGACGTTCGTGATCGTGCTGGTACTGCGGCGCACCCTGCGCGGCTTCCTCCAGCAGATATCCATCCTGCTCGGCCTGATCGCCGGCACCCTGATCGCGATACCCGTCGGCATCACCGACTTCAGTGTGATCACCAAGGCCGACATCATCGGCTTCCCGACGCCCTTCCACTTCGGCGCCCCGCAGTTCGACATCGCCGCGATCATCTCGATGTGCATCGTGATGCTGGTCTGCATGACCGAGTCGACCGCCGACATGCTGGCGCTCGGGAAGATCGTCGGGCGGCCCGCGGACGAGCGCACCATCGAGGGCGGTCTGCGCGCCGACACCCTCGGCACGGCGATCAGCCCGCTCTTCAACGGCTTCGCCAACAGCGCGTTCGCGCAGAACATCGGCCTGGTCGCGATGACCAAGGTGCGCAGCCGCTTCGTCGTCGCCACCGGCGGTCTGATCCTGATCGTCCTCGGCCTCTGTCCGATCGCGGCGTCCGTCATCTCCCTCGTGCCGCTGCCGGTGCTGGGCGGCGCGGGCATCGTGCTCTTCGGCTCGGTCGCCGCCAGCGGCATCCAGACGCTGTCCACGGCGGCCCTGGAGAAGGGCGAGAACGCGCTGATCGTCGCGGCGGCCGTCGGGATCGGCCTGATACCGATCGCGGCGCCCGACTTCTACCACAACTTCCCGAAGGACCTGCTGGTCGTGCTGGACTCCGGTATCTCCACCGGCTGTCTTGTCGCGATCATCCTCAACCTGCTCTTCAATCACCTTCGCGCAGGCCGTGAAGGTGAACAGGGGACGTCGGCGGGACTTCTGGAAGATGGAATTCCGTCGCAGCGACCAGCAGAAGGGTCTTCCGCTGCCGGGGTGCACTGACGTAACGTCGTCCCGCCCAGCGCAGACGGAAGTTACTTTCCAGTCTTGAGGCCGGCCCGCCCTGGGCTCCCCGTACGCCTGCCGTACGCCCACGGAGACCAGGGGCGGCGCCGGCCGCATCCCGTACGAGACGGAAGAAGCGCCACCCATGAGTTCTGCCCGCGTCCCGTCCGACGCCCCCGCACCACCCGCGGACACCGCCGCCGCCGCCGTTCACCCCGTCGACGAGGTGCTGCCGGCGGGCCGCATGCTCGTCGCGAGCCTCCAGCACGTCGCCTCGATGTACGCCGGTGCCGTCTCCGTACCGCTCGTCGTCGCGGTCGCGGCCAAGATGTCCGCCGCCGACACCGCCGTCCTCATGGGCGGCAGCCTCCTGATGGCGGGCATCGCGACGCTCCTGCAGACGCTCGGCATCGGCAACTTCATCGGCTCCCGCCTGCCGTTCGTCAACGGCGTCTCCTTCGCGGGCGTCGGCGTCATGCTGACGATCCTGACCACCCAGGGCGGCGTACAGGCGGGCATGCCCGTCGTCTTCGGCGCGATCATCGTCTCCAGCCTCTTCGGCTGCCTGATCAGCTCGTACTTCTCGCGCCTCGTACGGTTCTTCCCGCCGGTCGTCACCGGCTCGGTGATCCTCCTCATCGGCGTCTCGCTGATCCCGGTCGCCTACGAGTGGATCGTGGACGGCGCGCCGTCCGGCACCCCGGACCCGAAGAACATCGCGCTGGCCGCCGCCACCATCGTGGTGATGCTGCTCCTCCAGCGGTTCACGCGCGGCTTCCTCAAGCAGATCAGCATGCTCTTCGCGATGCTCTTCGGCACCCTGCTGGCGATCCCGATGGGCCTCGCCGACTTCTCGAAGCTCGGCGACGCCGACCTGTTCGGCATCCCCGCGCCCCTGCACTTCGGCGCCCCGCAGTTCTCGCTCCCCGCGATCATCTCGATGTGCGTGGTCATGCTGGTGATCCTCACCGAGTCGACCGCCGACATGATCGCCCTGGGCAAGATCGTGGACAAGGAGGTCGACGAGAAGACCATCGCCCGCGGCCTTCGTGCCGACAGCCTCGGCTCCGCGCTCAGCCCGCTCTTCAACGCCTTTCACGCGAGCGCCTTCGCGCAGAACATCGGCCTGGTCGTCATCTCCAACGTCCGCAGCCGCTTCGTGGTGGCCCTGAGCGGCGGCCTGCTCGTCCTCATCGGCCTCAGCCCGGCCGCCGCCGCGCTGATCTCGGTCGTCCCCATGCCGGTACTGGCCGCCGTCAGCCTCTTCCTCTTCGGCTCCATCGCCGTCAGCGGCATCCAGACCCTGCTCCAGGCCGACCTGCACCGCGGCGACAACGCGCTGATCGTCGTCGTCACCCTCGGCGCCGGCCTCGCCCCCGCCCTCTCCAAGGGCTTCTACGACGCGTTCCCGTCCTGGGCGCAGATCGTCCTCGGCTCGGGCATCTCCACCGGCTGCCTGCTGGCCGTCACCCTGAACCTGGTCTTCAACCACCTGGGGAAGCGCGCCCGCGCGACGGCGGAGGAACCGGCCGCCGCACACTGACGGGCCGCACCGCCGGCACCAGGTCTCCGGCGGGCGGGGGTGCGTGGGGTGCCCCCGCCCGCCGGTGCGCGGTACGCCGTACGGGCCTGCCGTACGGGCCGTGCTGTACGGGCCGCTGCCGTACGGGCCGGTGATCAGCCGATGTGGAACGGGTCCCCGTACACCTTCCAGTCCAGCGGCGGGTCCAGGTTCAGGTTCCCCTTGTTCAGGAAGACGCGCTGCGCGGTGTCCACGCGGCTGGTGTCACTGTGTGCCTCCTCCTGCTTCATGGCCCACACCCGCGCGTCCAGGAAGGCGCCGAGGTACTTCTTCTCGTCCCCGCCCTGGGCCGGCGGCTTGGCCTTGGCCAACGCCTTCTTCCGTATGCTCCCGAAGCTGGTCGCGTCGTTCCCGCCCCCGTGCATCACGAGGGCGTCGTAGTACGCGAACTGCCCGAGCACCCCGACCCCGTCGGCCTTCCCCTGCTTCACCGCCGGGTTGAAGTACACCCGGTCCCGCTCATCGTTCTGCGCCTTCTGGAACGCCGAGTCCTGGGCCGCCTTCTTCCAGTCCTTGGTGAAATTCGGGTCCAGCCCCTCGTGCGAGTCACTCCCGTCCACCTCCCGCAGCGCGGGCAGGTACTTGGCGAGCACGTTCCCCGGCTTGCGCTTCGTGTAGAGCTCCACCAGCTCCAGCATGTCGTGCGTACCGGAGCAGAACCCGATGATGCCGCCGGTGTACCCGCGGCCGTCCCCGATGTCCTCGATGTAGCCGTACTGCGCCTTCCAGTCCAGCGAGGAGTTCTCCGCACTGGACACCAGCTGCATGGCGATCTCCTTCTTCGCCGGATCATCGAGCCCGGCCGCGGCCCGCTGCCCGGCTTCCACGTGACGGGCGGGGGAGGGGCCGGTGCTCGCCACAGCGGTCGCCGGCACGGCCAGCAGAGCCAGCCCGAGCACCACACGAACGGCAGGCCTGCCGAACGCCACGCTCTTCGATCGGGTGCGCATGATGGATCGCCTCCAGTCAGGAGAGTTCCGTGGGGGGTTCCCCAATCGTTAGGAAGCTTTCCTACCAGACCCGAGGGTTGACGTATACCCGTCAGGTACGGGGGAGTTGGCCGATGCGGCCCCGGCATACGCGAGCGCCCCCGCCGCGGGGTGCGGCGGGGGCGCTGGGCGTGCGGGGCGTCAGACCAGCTGGTCGTAGGCCGGGAGGGTGAGGAAGGCGGCGTAGTCGGTGTCCAGGGAGACCTGGAGGAGGAGGTCGTGGGCCTGCTGCCACTTGCCGGCGGCGAAGGCCTCCTCGCCGATCTCCTTGCGGATCGCGTCGAGTTCGGTCGCGGCGACCTCGCGGGCGAGCTCGGCCGTGGCCTTCTGGCCGTTCTCGAACTCCACGCCCGCGTTGATCCACTGCCAGATCTGCGAGCGGGAGATCTCGGCGGTGGCCGCGTCCTCCATGAGGTTGAAGATGGCCACGGCGCCGAGGCCGCGCAGCCACGCCTCGATGTAACGGATGCCGACCTGGACGGCGTTGACGAGGCCGTCGTAGGTGGGCTTCGCGTCGAGCGAGTCGATGGCGATCAGGTCGCCGGCGGCGACGCTGACGTCCTCGCGCAGGCGGTCCTTCTGGTTCGGCTTCTCGCCGAGGACCTTGTCGAAGGACTCCATGGCGATCGGGACCAGGTCGGGGTGGGCCACCCACGAGCCGTCGAAGCCGTCGCCGGCCTCGCGGTCCTTGTCGGCGCGGACCTTCTCGAAGGCGACCTTGTTGACCTCCGCGTCCCGGCGGGACGGGATGAAGGCCGCCATGCCGCCGATCGCGTGCGCGCCGCGCTTGTGGCACGTACGGACGAGGAGCTCGGTGTACGCGCGCATGAACGGGGCCGTCATGGTCACCGCGTTGCGGTCCGGGAGGACGAACTTGGCGCCGCCGTCACGGAAGTTCTTCACGATCGAGAAGAGGTAGTCCCAGCGGCCGGCGTTCAGCCCGGAGGCGTGGTCGCGCAGCTCGTAGAGGATCTCCTCCATCTCGTACGCCGCGGTGATCGTCTCGATGAGGACGGTGGCGCGGATGGTGCCCTGCGGGACGCCGACGTAGTCCTGCGCGAAGACGAAGATCTCGTTCCAGAGGCGGGCCTCCAGGTGCGATTCGGTCTTCGGCAGGTAGAAGTACGGGCCCTTGCCGAGGTCGAGCAGGCGCTTCGCGTTGTGGAAGAAGTACAGGCCGAAGTCGACGAGGGCGCCGGGCACGGCCTTGCCGTCGAGCTGGAGGTGGCGCTCGTCGAGGTGCCAGCCGCGCGGCCGCATCACGACGGTCGCGAGCTCCTCGGCGGACTTCAGCGCGTACGACTTGCCGCTGCGCGCGTCGGTGAAGTCGATCCGGCGCTCGTAGGCGTCGGTCAGGTTGAGCTGGCCAAGGACGACGTTCTCCCAGGTGGGAGCGGAGGCGTCCTCGAAGTCGGCGAGCCAGACCTTCGCGCCCGAGTTGAGCGCGTTGATGGTCATCTTGCGGTCGGTGGGACCGGTGATCTCCACTCGACGGTCGTTCAGGGCCGCGGGGGCCTCGGCGACCTTCCAGGAGTCGTCCGCGCGGATGTGCGCGGTCTCGGGGAGGAAGTCCAGCGTGCTGGTCCGGGCGATCTCCGCGCGGCGCTCGTCGCGGCGCTTCAGAAGCTCGTCGCGGCGGGGGGTGAACCGGCGGTGCAGCTCAGCCACGAAGGCCAGGGCGGCCTCGGTGAGGACCTCGTCCTGGCGCTCCAGGGGCTCGGCGTCGACGATGGCCAGCGGGGACGGCGCTGGTGCGGACATGGGCTGTCACTCCAATTCAGCGGCGGTGCCTTGCGGCCGCCGGGCCGCCCTGGCGGCACTGGGTGCCGAGGGCTCCGAGATACGGTCGCGGGCGCCGTCTGGGGTTCAGGGCGCTTCTGACCAGTGGAGAGTAGTTTCCTTATAGCGGAAGTTCAATGGTTTGTTGACGTCGAGATTCTTTTGATCGACAGATGAGGTGATCGAATGGCGCTGAGTGCCATCGTGGTCACGCTCCATCACCTCCGCGCGCGGCGCGCCCCGCTGCGAGTCGGGGCAGGTCGGCAGGCGTGTCGATGTCGTACGGCTCGGCCACGTCCCCGCATTCGACGAGCGTGAGGGCGTCGGCGTGCGCCGCGAGGTAATCCCGTGCGCCGCGGTCGCCCGCCGCGCCCGCCGCCACCGCCGCCCAGCGCTCCGCGCCGAACAGCACCGGGTGTCCGCGCCGCCCCTCGTACGCCGCCGCTGCCAGATCGGCGCCCGCCTCGTACGCCGCCACCAGCCGCGCCACCGCGGCGGACCCGATGCCCGGCTGGTCGACCAGCGAGACCACGACGGCGTCCGCGCCCGTACCGGCCAGCGCGGCGAGGCCGGCCCGGAGGGACGTGCCCATGCCCGCCGCCCAGTCGGGGTTCTCGGTGACGGCGTACGCGGACAGCTCGGCCCGCGCGCGTACGGTGTCGGCCGCCGCGCCCAGCACGATGTGCACGGGCCCGCAGCCGCCGTTCCGCAGCACCCGCGCGGCGTTCTCGACCAGCGGCCGGCCGCGGAAGTCCAGCAGCGCCTTGGGCCGCCCGCCCAGCCGCCGGCCGCCCCCGGCCGCGAGCAGCAGCCCGGCGACGGCGGGCCGGCCGGCTCCCGCGGGCGGGGCGGGCGGGGAAGTGGTGGGGTGCGCGTCCGCGCCGGAGGAAGTCATGGGGTCTGCTTACCGCATCCCGGCGCATCGCAGCACGCAGCGTCGCGCGCAACCCGCCAGCGCGCCCCGCGCACCACGGGCGCGCCACCGGAAGTCAAGCCGCGGGCGGAACGACGGCGATTCTGCGACAGATTTGCCCGTGGGGGCGACGGGAACAGCGCCGGTCACGGTCGTGACGCACCCGGCCGCGGGGGCGCGGGGCCCGGTCCGTGCGCCGGAGGTGCCGGTCGGGCGTCATGTGGCGGCCGGTGAAAGGTCCAACTGAATTTCGCTCTCCGTATGGCGCGAATAGCGCACCGTGGCGTTAACTGATCCGCGGCTTCCCGATGGAGCGGGGCCGGGTGAGGGGGCGATGTGGTGCGATGCGAACCAACGGCCGTGGAGGATGCCGTCGTTGTGGAGCAATGGCAGCGGCAGAGGCCGAAGCAGGAGACCGGGGTCGTGGACGACCCGCGCGTCGAGGCGCTGCGCGTGGCCGTCGCCCGGCTCCGCCGTGAACTGGCCGCCTACCCCGCGGAGCTGCCCGACCGGGGCGCCGCCGAGGAAGAACTGGCCACGCTGGACGCCATGGTGACCGGCGGCACGCCGGAAGTACCGCGGCTGCGCCGCTGCCTGCTGCTGATCGCGGGTGCCGTCGGTTCGGTCAGCGCGCTGTCGCCGACGCTCACCGAGGTACGCAAGGTCATCGACCTCTTCGGGGACATGCCGCGGAGCTGAATCTCTGCGTCGCACGTACAGAGCGGGGCGCGGGGCCTGATGCCCCGCGCCCCGCTTCGTACGTCCGAGGCCGGCGGCCGCTACGCCGGCGTCTGGTTGGCCAGTGCCACCGACAGCTCGCGGGCGACTTCCTGGAGGACCGGCACGATCTTGTCCGTGGCGGCCTCGGTGACCCGGCCGGTCGGGCCGGAGATCGAGATGGCCGCCGCGGTGGGCGAGTCCGGGACCGGTACGGCGATGCACCGGACGCCGATCTCCTGCTCGTTGTCGTCCACGGCGAAGCCCTGCCCGCGCACCTCTTCGAGGGCGCTCAGGAAGGCGTCCGGCTCGGTGATCGTCTTCTCGGTCGAGGCCGGCATGCCGGTCCGTCCGAGCAGCGCGCGGACCTCCTCCGGCGCGTGGTTCGCGAGCAGCGCCTTGCCCACGCCCGTGGTGTGCGGCAGCACCCGCCGGCCGACCTCGGTGAACATGCGTACCGCGTGCCGCGACGGCACCTGGGCGACGTACACGATCTCGTCGCCGTCGAGCAGCGCCATGTTCGCCGTCTCGCCGGTCTCCTCGACCAGGCGGGCCAGGTACGGGCGGGCCCAGGTGCCCAGCAGCCGCGAGGCGCTCTCGCCGAGGCGGATCAGGCGGGGGCCGAGCGCGTACCGGCGGTTGGGCTGCTGCCGGACGTAGCCGCAGGCCACCAGCGTGCGCATCAGGCGGTGGATGGTGGGCAGCGGCAGCCCGCTGCTGGCCGACAGCTCGCTGAGGCCGACCTCGCCGCCGGCATCTGCCATCCGTTCCAGCAGGTCGAAGGCGCGCTCAAGGGACTGGACGCCCCCGCTCGCGGCTGCGGGCTTGGCTGCGTCGGAAGGGCTGGCGCTGGACGGCGGCACGTCGCGTTCCTTTCGGATCAGGTGGTGTCGGGCCCGGCGCGTGCAGAGGGGGATTCCGCGTCCGACCGGGAGCAGCCTACCGTTCCCCTTCTGTCGACACACTGTCTATCGCACAGTCGTTCCTGCCGGTCAGCCGCCGTTTGGTGACCGGCCGGGGGTGCGACCTGGGTTACTCGCCAGGATCCCTTGACGGTCCTAGTGGGCGAAGCTACGTTCTGCACCTCGAAAGCTACTGCCCATTCTGTGGAATCCTCCAATTCACCGAAGCGTCGGGCCGTCCGCTGCCGCCGCCCCGTCCGGCCGGCCGTACCGAGCCTCCCGTACCGCTTCCCGCGTTGGAGCCTCCGGCTTCCTGGAGTGTCATGCGCATTCTCGTCATGAACCCGAACACCACGGCTTCCATGACCGCCTCGATCCGCGCCACCGCCACCGCCGTCGCGTCCCTCGGCACCGAGATCATCGCCACCGAGCCGCTCTGGGGCCCGGAGTCGATCGAGGGCCACTTCGAGGGCTACCTCAGCGCCGCGGCCGTCCTGGACCGCCTCACCACCCTGGACTTCTCCTACGACGCCCTGGTCATGGCCGGGTTCGGGGAGCCCGGCCGGGAAGGCGCCCAGGAGCTGCTGGACGTGCCCGTCCTGGACATCACCGAGAGCGCCGCCCAGATGGCGATGATGCTCGGCCACTCCTACGGCGTCGTCACCACCCTGGACCGCGCCGTGCCGCAGATCCGCGACCGGCTGCTGACCGCCGGGCTGCTCCAGCGCTGCGCCGGCGTCCGCGGTACCGGCCTCGGCGTACTGGAGCTGGAGGAGGACGCGGACCGGACCACCCGGGTCATCGTCGAGACGGCCCGCGAGGTCGTACGCGACGGCGCCGAGGTGATCTGCCTGGGCTGCGGTGGCATGGCCGGGCTCCAGGAGCGGGTCTCCGCCGAGCTGGGCGTGCCGGTCGTGGACGGCGTCGCCGCCGCCGTGAAGTTCGCCGAGGCGGTGGCCGGGCTGGGGCTCGCGACCAGCGCCGTACGGAGCTTCGCCGCGCCGCGCCCCAAGCGGATCGGCTCCTGGCCACTGAGTACCCATCTGTCCCTTTCGGCCGCCTCGTCCCCGCGTAACGCCGAATTTTCCGCACAGACATCAGGCATCTGATGTCTGAGGTCTATCACTAGACGTCAGGCATCTGATGTCTTTGCGGGCAGGGACCGCAGGGGTCGTAAGAACCGCGAAGCCCGCAAGGACCGCACCCGCACAGCAGTTGAGGTTCCGTTCCCATCCGCCCGGGAGGATCACGTGGCACCGGCACCATCTGCACCACCCCCGCTGCAACCGGACCTCCGCCTCTACAACGAGGACCTGGCTCCGGCCCCGGAACGCAAATGGGGCACCTACAGCGTCTTCGCGCTGTGGATGTCCGACACCCACGCGATCAGCAACTACGCCTTCGCCTCCAGCCTCTTCGTGCTGGGCCTGCCGGCCTGGGAGGTCTTCCTCGCGCTGCTGGCCGGCATCACGATCGTGTACTGGCTGATGAACCGCATGGGGCACGCGGGGCACCGCACCGGCGTCCCTTATCCGGTGCTCGCCCGCGCCAGCTGGGGCGTCTACGGCGCGAACATCCCGGCGCTCCTGCGGGCGGTGATGGCGGTCGCCTGGTACGGCATCCAGACCTGGCTCGCGTCCACGGCCGTCGTGCTGCTCGTGCTCCAGGTCGCGCCCGGCCTGGACCAGTACCACCACAATTCCGTCCTCGGGCTCTCCACCCTCGGCTGGATCTCCTTCATGATCATGTGGGGCCTCCAGGCGGTGCTGCTGACCCGCGGCATGGAGTTCATCCGCAAGGTGCAGGACTTCGCGACCGGGCCGGTCGTCTGGCTGGTCGTCCTCGCGCTCGCCGTCTATCTCGTCGTCGAGGCGGGTGGGGACATCTCGCTCACCGACAGCCTCACCGGGCTGAGCGGTGGCGAACAGGCGCGCCAGAGCCTGATCGCGGTCAGCCTGACGGTCGCCACGTTCCTCACGCTGGTGCTCAACTACGCCGACTTCGCGCGCTTCACCCCTGATCACCGGGCCTACAGGCGCGGCAACCTCATCGGTCTGCCGGTGAACTTCACCGCCTTCGCGGTCGTCGCCGTGCTGGTCACGGCCGGCACGATCTCCGTGTTCGGCGAGGCGATCTACGACCCGGTGAAGGTCATCCAGAAGATCGACAACCCGGTCGTGACGATCATCGGCGCCATTTCCTTCATCGTCGCCACCATCGGCATCAACGTCGTCGCCAACTTCGTCTCGCCCGCGTACGACTTCGCCAACCTCGCGCCGAAGTACCTGAACTTCAAGCGCGGCGGCATGATCACCGCGGTGCTCGCGATCGTCGTCATGCCCTGGAAGCTGTACTCCTCGGCGCTGGTGATCCAGTACTTCCTCGGGGCCCTCGGCGCGTTCCTCGGTCCGCTGGTGGCGATCCTCCTCGTCGACTACTACTTCATCCGCCGCGGCCGGATCGACGTGGACGCGCTGTTCGCGGCCGACGCGGCGGGCGAGTACCACTACCGCAAGGGCTACAACCCGAAGGCCGTGCTCGCCTTCGTGCCGTCCGCGGTGGTCTCCGCGGTGATCGCCCTGGTGCCGGCCTTCGACGTCCTGGCGCCGTTCTCCTGGGTGTTCGGCATGGGCGTCGCGGGGGCGCTGTACTTCTTCGTCTCGCGGCGCGCCCGTACGACCGGCGAGATCCCTGACGAGATCATTTCTTCGCAGGTCAGGGCCCCTGTCGAGAACCCGGAGCAGGGCCTGGAGCAGATGCGGGTCAAGGCCGCCGAGGGGGCTTGAGGGCCGGGAAGAGGGGTCTTGACGGGCCGCTGCCCGACATGAAAACTCTTCAACAGAAAGTTGAATTCCGTAGTGCGGAAGCGCGCTGCGGGTGTGACGCAACAAGGAAGGGGAACGGGTGTCCGACGCAGAGCTGGTGCTGCGCTCCACGCGAGTCATCACACCTGAGGGGACGCGGGCCGCGTCCGTCGCCGTCAAGGACGGCCGTATCGTCGAGGTGCTGCCGCACGACGCCGAGGCCCCCGCCGGGGCGCGGGTCGAGGACTTCGGCGACGACGTCCTCCTCCCCGGCCTCGTCGACACCCACGTGCACGTCAACGACCCCGGCCGTACGGAGTGGGAGGGCTTCTGGACCGCCACCCGCGCCGCCGCGGCCGGCGGCATCACCACGCTCGTGGACATGCCGCTCAACAGCCTCCCGCCGACCACCACGGCCGAGAACCTCGACATCAAGCGCGAGGTCGCCCGGTCCAAGGCACACATCGACGTCGGCTTCTGGGGCGGTGCCATCCCCGGCAACGTCAAGGACCTGCGGCCGCTGTACGACGCCGGCGTCTTCGGCTTCAAGTGCTTCCTCTCGCCCTCCGGCGTGGACGAGTTCCCGCAGCTGGACCAGGAGCAGCTGGCCGCCGCGCTGGGGGAGATCGCCGGCTTCGACGGTCTGCTGATCGTGCACGCGGAGGACCCGGGCCACCTGGAGAGCGCGCCGCCGGTCAGCGGTCCGAAGTACGCCGACTTCCTCGCCTCCCGCCCCCGCGTCTCCGAGGACGAGGCGATCGCCGGACTGATCGCGCTGGCCAAGCGGCTCGACGCGCGCGTCCACGTCCTGCACCTCTCCTCCTCCGACGCGCTGCCGCTGATCGCGGCCGCCAAGGCGGAGGGCGTCAAGGTCACGGTCGAGACCTGCCCGCACTTCCTCACCCTGACCGCCGAGGAGATCCCGGACGGCGCGACGGAGTTCAAGTGCTGCCCGCCGATCCGTGAGTCCGCG
The DNA here is from genome assembly GCF_040643545.1 of Streptomyces sp. NPDC047117. NCBI lineage: Bacteria > Bacillati > Actinomycetota > Actinomycetes > Kitasatosporales > Streptomycetaceae > Streptomyces > Streptomyces sp. NPDC047117. The sequence continues at coordinate 19,200 of NZ_JBEYUN010000037.1, forward strand.
AACCAGGACGCGCTGTGGCAGGGGCTGGCCGACGGCACGATCGACTGCATCGTCTCCGACCACTCGCCGTCCACCACCGACCTGAAGACCCCGGACTTCGGCAACGCCTGGGGCGGCATCTCCTCCCTCCAGCTCGGCCTGCCGGCGATCTGGACGGCGGCGCGCGCCCGCGGCCACTCCCTGGAGGACGTGGTCCGCTGGATGGCGGCGGCCCCCGCAGCACTGGTCGGCCTGGACCGCAAGGGCGCCATCGCCCCAGGCCGCGACGCCGACTTCGCGGTCGTCGACCCGGAGGCGACCTTCACGGTCGACCCGGCCCACCTCCAGCACCGCAACAAGATCACGGCCTACGCCGGCAAGACCCTGCACGGCGTGGTCCGCTCCACCTGGCTCCGCGGCCAGAAGATCAACGACGCCGGCGACCTGACGGCCCCGGCGGGCGAACTGCTCGTACGGCCGTAGGGCACACCCGGTCGCAGGGCATACCGCAGTGAAGAGCCGTTCCCCGCACGGGGGGAACGGCTCTTCTTCCTTGTCCCGTCCGTGTCGTGCCGTCATGACGCATGATGAACTCCGCGAAGCGGTCGGAAAACGGTCACGGGGGGACGGTCAATGGGCGACAGGACGCATCACCGGCGCGAGAGACTGCACATCATCGAGGAGTGGAGCCGTACGGGAGTGCTGGCGGAGCGCCGCACCCTCCCCATCGAGCAGCAGTTCAGGGAGCGGGTCGCCCGCACCGGCTCCCGGCTCTTCGTCCCGCTCGCCCTCGCCCACTCGGACGATGTCTGGTACCACACGCAGATCTCCTATCTGCTGGAGGCGTACGACGCACTGCCCGCCCGGCCCGACCTCGCCTTCGATTCGGTGTGGAAGGTGTGGGAGTCGACCGTCGGCCTGACCGTGGTGGCCCGGACGGGCAAGCCCCGCAACATCACGGACTCGCTGCGGTACGTGAGCGACCATGTGGCCCTGGACGCCGGGACGTTCGAGACCGTGGTCGCCGCGCTGCCCAGCCAGACGTGCGAATACCTCTTCAAGAGGATCGTCCGGGAACGGAGGGCCGCGAAGGGCAGGGGCGTTGGACTGCGGTTGGCGGGCGGCGCGGACGGCACCGCGATCGAGAGACTTCTGGATCTCATGGAGGGCGGGGCGGCACAGGGCGAGGAGCCGGCCGCCGCCCGCCGGGGCGCGATGCTCCTGCGCCGCGCGCTGGCCGGCGAACTGCTGCGCATCGGGACGGAGGAGGTGCGGCTGAGTGCCACGGCCCGGCTGCGGATACTCCTCGGCGGTCTGCTCTACACCGCCAGGAACGAGCGGTACCACGGTGAATCCTTCTCGCCGTTCTACAGCAGCGCGGCCAGCCTGAAGACCTACACCCACCCGCACTACCTCTTCCTCGCCACCTACGCCCTCGTGCTGCTGCTGTGGTCCGGGGGCGGGCATGCGTACAGCCCCCGGCCGGAGGACGTGGCACGGAACGTCGCCGAGAACATCGGTGAGGCCAGGACGCTCTACGGCAGGCACTGGCTGGCGTGAGGAGCGGCTCGCCCGGCGACACTCACCCCTCCCGCAGTCCCTCCCAGAACATGAGTTCGTAGGCCTGGAGGAGGCGGCCGTAGCGGAGGGCGTGGGGGTGGTCCAGGGTGGAGGCGTCCAGGGCGTGCTGGAGGGCGGTCAGGGTGCGGTCGGTGAGTTCGGGGGCGGGGGCGGCGAAGAAGTCGAAGAAGGCGCAGGCCTCGTCGGTGAAGCCGTAGCGGTGGCGCATGGCCTGGCCGACGGCGCGGCAGTAGCCGCCCCAGGCGGTGAAGTTGGCGGCGAAGGCCAGTACCGCGTCGGCCGGTTCGGCGCCGAGGGCGAGCCAGGCCGCGTACGCCGGGTACGCCTGGCAGCCGGGCCGCGGCTCGTACTCCGCAATCTCCCGCTCCGTCAGGCCGCAGGCGGTCGCGAGGGTGCGGACGTGCTCCAGCGCGACGCGCTCGCCGTCGGCGAGGAAGGTGAAGAACGCGGCGACCGGCGGCTCGGCCGCGGACCGCCCCGCGAGATGGCGGAAGCTGCGCCGGTCCGAGGTGATGACGTGGTGCTGTTCCAGGGCGAGCGTGGCGAAGACCTCGCGCGGGGCCTCGCCCGCGGCGATGGCCGGGACGAGGGTGTTGGCGCCGGGCCCGGGGGTCAGGTCCCGTACGGCGGAGTCGAGGACGTCGGACGCGGAACCGGCCATGGGCGGCCTCCTCGGACGGCGGGCGGGGCGGCGCCCCGCGTGGTCCCCTCCAGTGTGGCGCCGGCGCCCGCCGGAGGGGCGGAGACACGGACCGGCCACCCGCGCGGGTGGGGTCCCGGCCGGATCAGCGGCCCGGCTGCGGAGCGGTGGACAGCGTCGGGAGGCCGGCGGCCTGCGCACCGGCGGCGGTGGTCAGTTGCGCGAGCAGGGCCCGTACGGCCGGCAGCGCTTCGTACTCCGGCAGCGTCAGCGCGACGATCTCTCGGTGCACCGCCGGTTCGAGCCGGAGCAGCCGGACGTCGCCGGTCTCTGCCGTGAGGGCGATCTCCGGGAGGACGGCCACGCCAAGCCCCGCGCGGACCAGGGCGATCGCGGTGAGGTGGTCGTCGGTCACCATGTCGATGCGCGGGGCGAAGCCCTCGGCCGCGCAGAGGTCCGCGAGGTGGCTGTGGCACTGCGTGCAGCCCGCTATCCATGCCTCGTCGGCCAGCTCCGCGAGGCTGATCTCCCCGGTGTCCGCGGCCTCGGCGAGGCGGTGTCCCGGAGGGACGGCGACGAGCAGCCGGTCGGTGAGCAGGAGGCGGGTGACCAGGCCGGCCCAGTCGTCGGCGCCCCGGTCGGCCCCGGCGAGCTTCGGGTATCGGAAGGCGAGCGCGATGTCGCAGTCGCCGCCGCGCAGCATCTCCACGGCGCGTGGCGGCGCGGCCTCGGCGAAGGTCACGTCGGTGTCCGGGTGGCCGGCGCGCAGCCCCGCCAGCGCCGTCGGCACCAGCGCCGACATGCCGCTGAGGAAGGACACGAGCCGGACCCGGCCGAGGCGTGCGCCCTTGATGTACGCCATCTCCTCCTCGGCGGCGTGCAGCCGGGTCAGAATGCGTCCGGCATAGCCGTTCAGGATTTCTCCGGCCTCGGTGAGCCGGATTCCTCTTCCGGTATTCCCGGGGTGGCCGGTGTTCGGATTGCGTACGACGAGCGGCGTCCGTGCGGAATTCTCCAGTGCCGCTATCTGCCGGCGCACGGCCGGCTGGGTGCAGTCCAGAGCGCGCGCGGCCGCCGCGAACGATCCGGTCTGTGCGACGGCGCGCAGGACGCGGAGTTGGCGTGGCTCAAGCATAGGCGCACAGTAGGGAGTTGAGCCTGGTAGGGCAAGGTCGGGTGCGGATTGCCGCCCTCCGCTCGGCGGGGCGGTGAGCGGGGTGCCCGGCGCAAAAACGGGCACACTACATCAACACCGGTCATAATAATCCGTATATATGCGACATTCAGGGACCTCAAAGGGTTCTTTCTGGCTCTGCAAAGCAATTGTTGGATTGCCGTGGCGCCCGCCTTTCGAGTACAACTTCCTGCCATGCGGACCAAGATTGCTCGTACAGTCCATGGCACCTTCGGGGAATTGCTTCAGGGCTATACGCGCGGAGCGGCCGGATACGAACATTTCCTTTTCACGGCCCCGGTGGAAGAACTCCGCTGCCAGGCCCGCATCAGACAGGAAAATCGATCCGAGGCGGCTCCGCTCACCGTCAGACCCGCCGACCGGGTCAAGGCACTGCATGCCTATACCTCGCTCCTCGCCGATCTTCGGCAGCGCGGCCACGGCGGTGTTCTGGAGATCGACTCCAATATCCCGGTGGCGAAAGGGCACGCCAGCTCCACCAGCGACATACTGGCCAGCGCGCTCCTGTGCGTGTCCGAGGCCTGCCCCGACATCCCGGAGGCCGCCGCGCACGCGCTCGCGCTGTCGGTGGCGCGCCGACTGGAGTACGGCGACTACCTGTTGCACCCCGGCATAGCCGCGTGCGCCCAACGCTCCCAGCGGCTGATCACCGCGTACCACACCGACCTGCGCTGGACCATCGTCGGCGTGGACGAGGGCGGTTACGTGCACACCGAGGACTTCCACCGCGAAGTCCCCGAGGACCCGGGCAAGGCCGAGGTCTACGCGCAGCTCTTCGACGAGCTGGACGCGGCGCTGCGCGCGGACGACGGACCGGCGGCCGCGCGGATCGCCACCCGCAGCGCGGAGCTGCACAACGACCGGCTGCCCAAGAAGTCGCTGAGCGATCTGACCGCACTCCAGCGGGACTTCGGCGCGCACGGCATCTGTGTCGCGCACAGCGGCACGCTGGCCGGCCTGATCTTCTCCCGGTACCAGTCCGACCACGACGAGCGGATCGCGGGATGCCGCGCCGCGCTGGACGCCCGTGGCTACACCGGTTCCACGTTCACCCTCAAGGAGGCGAGGCGTCCATGAGTGGCGCGACCACCACCCCCGACCACGACCGGCAGACGGTCGAGACCGGCCGCCCCGCGCCCGGCGCGCCCCCCACTTCACGGAAGGGCGGCCGGGCCCGCTACCAGGGCATGGTCCTGATCGCCGTGTGCTGCCTGGCCCTGGGCGGGGTGTTCGTCAGGGTCAGCGAGGTCGGCCCCGTCGCCACCGGCGCGTACCGCTCGCTGTTCGCCACGCCGATGCTGCTCGCGGTCTCCGTGGCCATGGCGCGCCGTTCGCCGGAGGCGCGTGCGGCGGCGGGGGAGAAGGCCGCGGGCGCCCGGCGGGGCACCCGCATGACCGGCCGGGACCGGGCGCTCATCGCGCTGGGCGGGCTGTTCCTCGCGGGCGACCTGTGCCTGTGGAACATATCCTTCCTCTACACCTCGCTGGCGGAGGCGAACCTCCTGGCCAACCTGGTGCCGTTCATCATCGCGCCGCTCGCCTTCTTCCTCTGGGGCGACCGGCTGCCCTGGAAGCTCGTCCTCCCCGCAATCCTCGCCCTCGGCGGCCTGTACGTCCTGGTCATCCTCGGCACCGGCCTGGACCCCACGCATCTGCGCGGCGACCTCCTCGCGCTGGCCACGGCGGTGTTCTACGCCCTGTTCCTGGTGGTGGCCAAGGGCCTGCGCGACCGCCACGAGGCCACCCGCATCATGGCCACCCTCAGCCTGGTCTGCGCGGTGGCGTGCTTCGCCGTCGCGGGCTTCCTCGGCGAGCAGATCTGGCCCACCAGCGCGCAGGGATGGCTGCTCCTCATCGGCCTGGCGATCACCTCGCAGGTGTTCGGCCAGACCCTCATGGCGCACGCGGTGAAGTTCCTGCCGCTGCAACTGGCCGCGCTCTTCGTGCTCCTGCAGCCCGTCGCCGCCGCCGTCTACGGATTCTTCCTGTTCGATCAGCGTCTGAGCCTGGTCCAGATCGGCGGGATCGTCCTCCTGCTGATCTCCATCTACTGGGCGAAGAACCTCCTGGAGGGCTCGAAGTGAACACCGCCAACCCCCTCGCCCTGCGAAGAGACCCGTACGAGGTCATCGAGGAGCTGGGCCGGCTCACCACGATCGACTGCGGGGTGCTGGCGGGCCGGTTACGGCTGCGCGCCATACACGGCAGCCCGACCACCGAGACCAGCTTCAAGTCCATCCTCGGGCTCGGCCTGCTGCTCCTGGCACGGGAGCGCGGCCTGTTGGCCGAGGGCCAGCCGGTCATCGAGTCCACCTCCGGCTCGCTGGGCCTCGGCCTGGCCGTCGCGGGACGGCTCCTGGGCCACCCCGTCCACCTGGTGTCCGACCCCGGCATCCCCGACGTCACCCGGGTGAAGACCGAGCTGGCCGGGGCCACCCTGCACCTCGTCGAGGCGCCGCACCCGGTGCTCGGCTTCCAGCAGGCCCGGGACGACCTCCTCCAGGCGCTGCGCGCCGAACACCCGGAGTTCTACTGGACCAACCAGAACGACAGTCCGCTCAACCCGGAGGTCTACACCCGCTGGGTGGTGCCCCACCTGGCCGCCACCCTGGACTTCTCCCGGATCACCGCCGGCATCTTCTGCGTGGGCAGCGGCGGGCACTTCTCCGCGCTGTCGCGGATGCTCAGCGACAAGGGCATCCCCTCGTACGTCGCCGACCGGGTCGGCTCGATCACCTTCGGCGGCGAGCCCGGACCCACCATCCTGCGCGGTACGGGCAACCAGAACCGCATACCCGCGGTCATCGACGCCGCCCGAAGACGGGTGGCCGGCGTCCACCGCGTCAGCGACGACGAGGCCTGCCGGGCCGTACGCGAACTCGTCACGCGCGGGATCAGCGTCGGCGGCTCGTCCGGCGTCTGCTTCGAGGGCGCCCGCCGGCTCGCCGCCGACCTGGGGCCCGACGCCGACGGGGAGATCCTCACCTTCTTCGCCGACCGCGGCGAACTCTACGGAATGACCCTTTTGAACCACGGGAGCAACAAGTGATCCAAGCCGCCCTGTGGAGCTCCTGTCCGCCCACGCAGCAGCTCTACCACGACGACCCGTACGCGACCACGGCCACCGCGACCGTCCTGTCGGTCAGCGGCCACTACGCCGTCCTCGACCGCTCCCTCTTCTACGCCGAGTCCGGCGGACAGGTGGCCGACCAGGGCACCGTCGACGGCGCGCGGGTGGTGGACGTGCAGAAGGCGGGCGGCCGGCCCTTCCAGCTCCCCAACGGGGAGGTCGCCACCGTCGAGTCCGTCTTCTGCCACGAGTTCGCCGAGCCGTGCACGCTCAGCGCCGGCGACGAGGTCACGATGGAGATCGACTGGGACCGGCGCTTCCGCAACATGCAGATGCACACCCTGGCCCACTTCCTCTTCCACGCCACCGGCGAGTACCTGGAGGCGCAGGGCGAGACCCGCTCCACCCGCGGCTGCCACATCAGCGACGACTCCGCCCGCTTCGACTTCAACTCCGCCATCCCCGGCGAGGCGACGGCCGTCATCGAGGCCCGCGTACGGGAGTTGCTGGCCACCTCCCCGGAGGCCACCGTCACCCCGCTGCCGGACACCCACGACGTGTTCGTCTGGCGCTCGGGGGACATCGTCATCCCCTGCGGCGGCACCCACGTGCACCACCCCAAGGAGATCCAGGGCGCCGTCCGGGTGCGCCGCCGCACCAAGGGCCGCCACGGCACCCGCCTCTACATCGACCTCGACCGTGCCGGGAGCGAGTGACACCGTGACGACAACGGGGGCCGGGGCGGCGCAGGACGGGTCGCCCTTCATATCCGACCCCGCAGTGCTGCGGGGCAGACGTACCTTGAAGTGGCGGGTCGGGGACGAGCCGGACCGGCTGTGCCTGGGCGTGGCCGAGATGGACACCGCCACTCCCCCCTTCCTGCGGGACGCGCTGGCCCGGGCGGTCGCGCTGGGGGAGACGGGCTACGGGCTCTGCGCGGAGCAGGAGGCGGCCTGCCGCCGCTATCTGCGGGGGCACCACGGTGCCGCGGTGGCGGCCGCCCGCTGCACCACGGACGTGCTGGCCGGCCTGCGTACTGTGATGGGACTGGAGCTGCCGCCCGGCTCCCCGGTCATCGTCGAAACACCCGTCTACGGCGACCTGTTCACCGTCGTACGGGAGGCCGGCCTCACCCCGCTGGCCGTCCCGCTGGCGCGCGACCCCGACGGCTACCGGCACGACTGGGCGGCCCTCGAAGCGGCGGCCGCCGGCGGCGCCCGCGCCTGGATACTGTGCCAGCCCCACAACCCCGTGGGACGGGCCTGGACCGGGGACGAGCAGGCGGCGGCGGTGTCGCTCGTGCTCCGGCACGACCTGCTGCTCCTCGCCAACGAGGTGCACCTCCCGCTCGGCCTGGACCACCGGCCGCCCTCCGCGTACGCGGACGCCGGCATCGACCGGGCGCGGGCCTTCGGATTCACCTCCGCCTCCAAGGCGTTCAACGTGGCAGGGCTGAAGAGCGCCACGCTCTACGCCTCGGAACGCACCGCGGAAACCCTCACGGGGATACCGCAGGGCCTGCTCGGCCGCCCCGGGAGCTTCGGCTCCATCGCCACGGTCGCCTGCTACGAGCACGGAGTGCCGTGGCTGACGGGCCTCCGTGCCGAACTCGCCGCGCGTGTCGCGCAGGTCCGCAGCGCACTGCACGAACTCCCGCTGGCAGTCGATGTGTTGATGCCCGAGGCCACGTACCTGGTCTGGGCGGAGTTCCCCCGCGCGGGCGAGGCCGAGCGGTTCGCCGAGGCGCTGCGCGCCGCCTCCGTGCACGTACTGCCGGGCAGTGTGTTCGGCGGGGAGCGGTTCGCGCACTGCTTCAGGATCAACGCCGCCGCCCATCCGGCGGTCCTGGACGAGGCGTTCGCCCGGATCCGCGCCGCACTGTGAAGGCCCGGCCAACGGGGCCTTAATCAGCGCGTTACGCGTCCGTAGGTGTGGTGTCACAGTGGCGAGTGAGGCTGGTGAAGCCGACGGCCGTCCCCACGGCGGGCGTCGGTGCACACCACGCACCACTCGGACAACCGGTCCTCCCCCCACGATCCGAACAGGATGGGACCACACAGATGCGTATTCCGCTGGAACGCCCTTCCCGCGCCGGTGCCCACCGCGCCGGCCCGCGTGCGTCCCGCCGAAGAACCGGTCACACCGGCTGAGCAACCACCCTCTGCCCGGGTACGGGCCGCCACTGTCGCGGCCCGGCCCGGTTCTTCGCGCGCCCTCACGCAAGGAAGGAACCACCACGGTGCTCATATCGCACCCCGACCACCCTGCCGGTCTGCCCGCCGACTCCTCGGCCGGGCAACTCGGCCCACCCCCGGCCGCGGCGGGGACCGGCGCTGGCCGGGTCCTCGCCGTCGGCATGCCCGGACCCCGGCTCGACCGGCTCACCCGCACCCTGCGGGCCACCGGCCACGACGTGCGGCAGGTGCCGCCCGGCATGGTGAGCACGCAGGTCCGGCAGGCCACGCCGGACGCCGTGGTCGCCCTGAACGACGAGCGGAGCGGGCTGGAGGTGATCCGCGAAGTCCGCGCGGCGCCCGCGGGCCGCGCGCTGCCGCTCGTCATGGTCACCGCGGGCCCCGCCCCCGCCGAGGTCGCCGACCTGCTGCGGAACGGGGCCGACGACTGCGTCCTCGACGCCTCCGACCCGGTCGAACTCGCCGCCCGTATCGAGGCGAAGCTGCACCGCGTCCCCGTGCCGGTCGAGCAGCTGCTGCTGGACCCGCGTACCGGGCTCTACTCCCACCGGCACTTCCTGGACGAGCTGGAGCGGGAGTTGCAGCGCCCGGGTACGGGGCGGCGCGCCGGTCCCTCGGGGGTCATGGCGATGGTCGCCGTCGCCGAAATGAGCGCGCTGGAGCACCGGTTGGGCCACCGCGTCCGCCGGGAGGTCGCCGAGCGGCTGGCGGGCGTCGCCGAGCGGCTCGGCAGCACCTGCGACCGGTTCGGCTGGGACGAGGCGGGGCACCTGCTGATGCTGCTGCCCGGCGTGGACGAGGAGACCGCCCGGCGCGGCCTGGAGAAGTTCGCGCACGCCGTCGCCTCCACCCGCTTCGTCGTCGCCGACGAGAACGTCCGGCTCACCCCGGCCATCGGCTTCGTCCCGCTCGCCGACTGCACCGGGCCCGACGAGGCCGTGGAGAAGGCGCTCGCGGCGGTCGCCGAGTCCACCAGCCACCGGGATCTGCGCCCGGTGGCGTACGCGCCCTGGATGCGCGCCTCGCACCGCCGCCGCAATCCCTTCGGCGCCGCCCTGCGCGCCCGGCTGACGGCCCTCTCCTCGCTGATCGTCCTGCCGCTGGGCGTGGGCCTGCCGTTCCTCGTCTACCAGCAGGCCCACGGCTGGGGCTGGGACGTGGGCTCGGTGATGTACTGGGTGGTGGTGGCCGGGCTGCTGGTCTCCGCCGCGCTGATCATCGTGGAGTGCCTGTTCTCGCTGGACGCGCCGCGCCGCCCGGCGGAGCCCGCCGAGCCGTACCCGCCCGCCAGCGCGGTCATCGCCGCGTACCTCCCCAACGAGGCGGCCACCATCGTCGACACCGTGGAGTCCTTCCTCCGGCTGGACTACCCGAACGACTTCGAAGTGGTGCTCGCGTACAACACGCCGCACCCGCTGCCGATCGAGGACACCCTGCGCGAGATGGCCGCGCGCGACCCCCGGCTGGTGCTGCTGCCCGTCGCGGGCTCCACCTCCAAGGCGCAGAACGTCAACGCGGCGGTGACCCGGGTGCGCGGTGACATCGTCGGGATCTTCGACGCGGACCACCACCCGGCCCGGAACGCCTTCCAGCACGCCTGGCACTGGCTCTCGCACGGCTACGACGTGGTCCAGGGACACTGCGTGGTCCGCAACGGCGACAGCTCCTGGGTGGCGAAGCTGGTCGCCGTGGAGTTCGAGGCGATCTACGCGGTCAGCCACCCCGGCCGCACCCGGCTGTACGGCTTCGGCGTCTTCGGCGGCTCCAACGGCTTCTGGCGCACCGACCTGCTCGCGCGCACCCGCATGCACGGCTCGATGCTCACCGAGGACATCGACTCCACGATGCGCGCGCTGGGCGAGGGCGCCCGCTTCACCGTCGACCGCACCCTGATCTCCCGCGAGCTCGCGCCGACCATGCTCAGGCCGCTGTGGAACCAGCGCTCGCGCTGGGCTCAGGGCTGGCTCCAGGTCTCCCTCACCCACCTGTGGCGCAGCCTGCGGTCGCCCGCTTTCACGCCCCGGCAGAAGGCCGGGCTGCTGGTCCTGCTGGGCTGGCGCGAGGTGCAGCCCTGGCTGACGCTCCAGATGTGGCCCATCCTGCTGTACTCCGTGTGGAAGGCCGGCGGCCCGGCCGGGCTGGACTGGACCGTGCCGGTGTGCCTGCTGGCGATGGTCGTCACGCTCTCGGCGGGGCTGGTGCAGGCCGCGTTCGCCTGGCGGCTCGCCGCCCCCGAACTGCGCCGCCGCCGCGGCTGGTTCTGGAGCTACGCGCTCCTCTCGACGTTCTTCTACACGCACTTCAAGAACACGCTCGCACGGCAGGCCTGCATGAAGGAGGCGCTGGGGGACCGGCGCTGGCGGGTCACCCCGCGCGCGGTGACGGCCGCCGCGCCGGCCGTGGCGGCGGGTGAGCGCCCGTGACGGCCACCGCAACCGGTGCGCGCAGCGAGGAGTCGGCCGCCGCCCGGAGCAAGGCGAAGGAACTCCAGGGCTTCCGCGGCATCGCCGCGCTGAGCACGGTCGTCTTCCACGTCTGGCAGCAGTACCACGTGTACGACGGGGGCGGCTCCCACCCGCCGGTGGACAGCCCGTACCTCGCCTCGCTGCTCTCCCTCGAAGTCATCGACTTCTTCTTCGTGGTCTCCGCTTACCTGCTCACGCTCTCGTACGCGCGGGCCGCCATCGACGGCGGCTCGACCCGTCCCGGTCGGCTGTTCCTCTTCCGGCGCGCGGTGCGCATCGTGCCGCTGTACTTCCTGGCGGTGCTGGTCGTCTGGTCGGCCCGGAACCCGCAACTGGCCGGCAACTGGCGGGACCTGGTGGAGCACCTCACCTTCACCCATGTCTTCGACCGCGAGCAGATCTTCTACACGCTCGGCCCGGCCTGGTCGCTCTCCCTGGAGGTCGCTTTCTACCTCGTGCTCGTCGTGCTGGGGCCGCTCGCCGTACGGGCCTGCCGCCCGCTGCACCGCCGCGGCGCGCGCATCGCGGTGTGCGCGGGCGGCTGTCTGCTGCTGTTCGTGCTGCCGGTGGTGTGGGTGACCGTCGCGCGGTACGGCTACGGCGTCCCGCACACCGACTGGACGGTGTACTTCGGCCCGCAGGCCCGCTTCGGGGGCTTCGCGGCCGGCATGGGCCTCGCCGTGCTGATGGTCGCGCTCGGCGGGCGGGCCCGGCTGCGGCCCGTACCGGCGACGGCACTGGCCGTCCTGGCGGTGGCAGGGGTCTACTGGCTGTCCTGGGACTCCCGGCCGGAGAACGCCACGTTCACCTTCTACCACCCGCTCGCCTCGCTGCTGTGGGTCGCGCTGCTCTTCGGTGTCCTGCACGTACGCGGCACGGTGCGCTGGCACGGGCTGCTGCGGGCCCGCTGGCTCACCCACCTCGGCCTGGTCAGCTACAGCCTCTTCATCTGGCACGAGCCGGTCATGCTGCAGCTGTTCCAGTGGGGCCTGCTGCCCGGCCGGCCGGGCGGCTTCTGGGCGGCGGTGGCGGTCGTCCTGCTGGTGGCGGTGCCGTTCGCGACGGCGAGCTACTGGGTCGTGGAGTACCCGTCGAGCCTGCTGTACCGGCTCAGGGACGGGAACGGGCGGCAGCGGGACTTCTACGCGGGGGTGGTGACCCGGTAGCGCGCCGCCTCAGGTGGCGGACCTGAGCATGACCACGATGAAGCTCAGGAACGCCAGGAGGACGTGCGTGCCGACGACGTAGAGGAAGACGCGTACGGTCAGTCCGCGCGGGGCCCGGTCCTCGACATCGTTCTTACGGGCCCCGGCGGACGCCGGCGGGGCGGCGGGCTGCTCGGTCACGAGGGTGGTCCTTCCTGGGATCGGCAAGGCCGGGGAGCGGGTCACAGCCCGCGGCGGGCACCGTCGCCCAGGCACAGCCCGGCCGTGCCGCTCTGCATGAGGGTGTGGACGAAGAGGAGCTCCGTGCCGCCGGGGGAGGCCGCGGCGATGCGGTGCGGGGTGAGCGAGTCGAAGTGTGCCGCGTCGCCCGGGTCCAGGAGCTGCACCGTCTCGCCCAGGGCCAGCCGCAGCCGCCCCTTGAGGACGTACAGCCACTCCTCGCCGGGATGCACCCGCACCAGACCGGCCTGGCCGTCGTGCGGGGGGACGAACACGCGCAGCGCCTGCATGGCCCGCCCGGCGCCGCCCATCGGCCAGTACGTCCAGCCGCCGGCCTCCGAGGACGCGGCCTCGGCGCCCCGGAACACCGGCTCGCGCTCCGGTGCCGCCTCGCCGAGCAGGTCGGATACCGTGGTGGCGTACGTCCGCGCCAGGGAGAGCAGCATCGGCAGCGACGGCTGCCGGCGCCCGGTCTCCAGGCGCGAGAGGTGCGCGGGGGACAGACCGACCCGCCCGGCCGCGGTCTCCAGCGTGAGGCCGGCACGTCGTCGCAGGTCACGCAGGCGAGGCGCGACGGCGGGCAGCTCCTCGGCGGGGCTGCCGGACGCGTGGCCGTCCAGAGGTTCGGTCATGTCTCTGGTATAGCCAGACCTGGCCCGAGGGGCAAAAGATTTGCCTCAGAGGCAAAAACGCCCCGGCCCCCGACCGTCACCTGCGCTGTTCGTCCCGCTGCTGTGAACTCCCGGGAAACTTCCGGCACTTGCATTGACAGGGGCATGTCTACGCGCGTCATGCTGTACGGCATGAGAATCCCCCTACGGATCACCCGGATCGGCGCGCTCGGCGCCCTCGCCTCGGCCCTGTTCCTCGCGGGCCCCGCCGCCGTCGCCGCCACGCCCACCGCCGCCCCCGCCGCGGCTGTGGTGCACGCCGCGCCCGTGCACGCGGCCGCCGTCGGCGACATCTGCTACTCCAAGCTGCCCGCCGAGGCCCACGAGACGCTGGATCTCATCGAAAAGGGCGGCCCCTACCCCTATCCGCAGGACGACGGCGTCTTCTCCAACCGGGAGGGCGTCCTGCCGCAGCAGCCCAGCGGCTACTACCACGAGTACACCGTCGAGACCCCGGGCTCCCCGGACCGCGGCGCCCGCCGCATCGTCACCGGCGAGAAGACCGACGAGGACTACTACACCGCCGACCACTACGAGAGCTTCGACCTGGTGGACCGCGGCTGCTGAGCGGCCGGGGAACAGTGCGGCGGCCGGGGCGGCGAACATCCCTTGAAGGACGACGGTCACAACGTCACCCACGTCGTACGCCTGATAGCCGACGGCCTGAAGGCGGTGAGCCG
>NZ_JBEYUN010000038.1:0-31276 GCF_040643545.1 Streptomyces sp. NPDC047117
AGACCTCCGCGCACGACCCGCTGTCCTATCTGCCGGTGGGCGTGGCGTTTGCGGACATGGCGGACGCGGCGGCCAAGGACCCGGCCGGGTTCACCGCCCGCTCGCGGGAGTCGATGGCCAGGCACGTCGAAGCCATGGTCGGCTTCATGGACGCGGGTGCGGAGGTGTTCGACTACGGCAACTCCATCCGCGGCGAGGCCCAGCTGGCGGGCTTTGAGCGGGCGTTCGCCTTCCCCGGCTTCGTGCCCGCCTACATCCGCCCCCTCTTCTGCGAGGGCAAGGGCCCGTTCCGCTGGGCCGCCCTCTCCGGTGAGGCCTCGGACATCCACAAGACCGACAAGGCGATCCTCGATCTCTTCCCGGAGAACGAGTCGCTGCACCGGTGGATCAAGATGGCCGGCGAGCGCGTCCACTTCCAGGGGCTGCCCGCCCGCATCTGCTGGCTGGGTTACGGCGAGCGGGACAAGGCCGGTGAGCGGTTCAACGACATGGTCGCCTCCGGTGAGCTGCAGGCGCCGCTGGCGATCGGTCGGGACCACCTGGACTGCGGTTCGGTGGCCTCCCCGTACCGGGAGACCGAGGCGATGCTGGACGGCTCGGACGCGATCGCGGACTGGCCGCTGCTGAACGCCATGGTCAACGTCGCCTCCGGTGCCTCGTGGGTCTCGCTGCACCACGGTGGGGGTGTGGGCATGGGCCGCTCGATCCACGCGGGTCAGGTGTCCGTCGCCGACGGCACCAAGCTGGCCGGCGAGAAGGTGCGTCGTGTCCTGACCAATGACCCGGGGATGGGCGTCATCCGGCACGTGGACGCCGGATACGACATCGCCGACTCCGTCGCGGCCGAGCGGGGCGTCCGCGTCCCGATGCGTGAGGGCGGCGACCAGTGAGCACTTCGTTCCACGAGATGTGGCGGGACCTGCTCCCCATCGGCCAGGACGCCGGGAGCAAGGGCTACCGCCGCTACGCCTGGACCGGCGCGGACGCCGACTGCCGGGCCTGGTTCCGGGCCCAGGCGGAGGCCCGCGGGCTGACGTACGAGATCGACCGGAACGGCAACCAGTGGGCCTGGCTGGGCGACCCGGCCGCCGGGGACGCCGTCGTCACCGGCTCGCACCTGGACTCCGTACCGGACGGCGGCGCCTTCGACGGGCCGCTCGGCGTGGTGTCCTCCTTCGCGGCGCTGGACGAACTCCGCGGGAGGGGAGCGGAGTTCACCCGGCCGCTGGCGATCACCAACTTCGGTGACGAGGAGGGCGCCCGGTTCGGGCTGGCCTGTGTCGGGTCGCGGCTCGCCGCCGGGCAGCTGACCGTCGAGAAGGCGCACGAGCTGAAGGACGCCGACGGGATCAGCCTGCCGCAGGCCATGGAGCGGGCCGGGTACGACCCGGAGCGCATCGGTGCCGACGACGAGCGTCTCGCCCGTATCGGCGCGTTCGTCGAGCTGCACGTGGAGCAGGGCCGCGCGCTCGACCTGTCCGGCGACCCGGTCGGTGTCGCGTCCGCGATCTGGCCGCACGGCCGCTGGCGCTTCGACTTCCGGGGCGAGGCCAACCATGCCGGCACGACGCGCCTGGAGGACCGCCGCGACCCGATGCTGACCTACGCGCAGACCGTGCTCGCCGCGCGCGAGCATGCCGCGCGGCACGGCGCCCTGGCCACCTTCGGGAAGGTCGGCGTCGAGCCCAACGGCGTCAACGCGATCCCGTCCCTCGTCCGCGGCTGGCTGGACTCGCGCGCCGCTGATCAGGAGACGCTGGACGCGGTGGTCGGCGGGATCGAGCGCGCCGCGGCCGAGCGGGGCCGGACCGACGGCGTGGACGTGAGCGTCAGCCGGGAGTCCTTCACGCCGGTCGTGGAGTTCGCGCACGACCTGCGGGACCGGCTCGCCAAGACGCTCGGCGGCGTTCCCGTGCTGCCGACAGGCGCGGGACACGACGCGGGTATTTTGTCCGCTACCGTCCCCACCGCCATGCTGTTCGTACGCAACCCCACCGGCGTCTCGCACTCGCCCGCCGAGCACGCGGCGGAGGACGACTGCGTCGCGGGGGTCCGCGCACTCGCCGACGTACTGGAGGGTTTGGCGTGCAGCTGACGCCTACGACGTACTGGCTGGAGCACGCCTGGCTCGACACGATCCCCCAAGCTCTCGGCTCCGCTCGAGCAGGGGGGACCCCCATCGAGCCGGGAGTGGTCGTGGAGACCGGCGACGGGCGGATCACCGCCGTCCGCACCGGTGTGGAGGCCCCGCCGCCCGGCGCCGAGGTGCTGCGCGGCCTGACCCTTCCGGGCATGGCCAACGCGCACTCGCACGCCTTCCACCGGGCCCTGCGCGGCACCGTGCAGGTGGGCTCCGGCACGTTCTGGACCTGGCGCGAGGTGATGTACGCGACCGCCGCGCAGCTCACGCCGGACAGCTACCACGCGCTGGCACGGGCCGTGTACGCGGAGATGGCGCTGGCCGGCATCACCTGCGTCGGGGAGTTCCACTACCTCCACCACGCGCCCGGCGGCGCCCGGTACGACGACCCGAACGCGATGGGCGAGGCGCTGATCGCCGCGGCCGACGAGGCGGGCATCCGCATCACGCTGCTGGACACCGCCTACCTGTCGGCCGGCTTCGGCGAGCCGCCCAACCGGCACCAGCTGCGGTTCAGCGACGGGGACGCGAAGACCTGGGCCGAGCGCGCCGGGCAGCTCAAGGACAGCCCGCACGCCCGGATCGGCGCCGCCGTGCACTCCGTACGGGCCGTACCGGCCGGGCAGCTGGCCACCGTCGCGCAGTGGGCGGCGGACCGGCAGGCGCCGCTGCACGTGCACCTCTCCGAGCAGACCGCCGAGAACGACGCCTGCCGGGCCGCGCACGGCTGCACCCCGACCCGGCTGCTCGCCGACCACGGCGTGCTGGGCCCGCGCACGACGGCCGTGCACGCCACCCACCTCACGGACGAGGACATCCGGCTCCTCGGCGACTCCGGCACCGGCGTGTGCATGTGCCCCACCACCGAGCGGGACCTCGCCGACGGCATCGGCCCCGCCACCACCGTGCAGGAGGCGGGCTCCCCGCTCTCGCTCGGCAGCGACAGCCACGCCGTCATCGACCTGTTCGAGGAGGCGCGGGCGATGGAGCTGAACGAGCGGCTGCGCACCCGTACCCGGGGCCACTGGACCGCCGCCGCGCTGCTGCGCGCCGCGGCGCCCGACGGCCACCGGTCGCTCGGCTGGTCCGACGCGGGCGCGCTGCGCACCGGCGCGCTCGCCGACTTCACCACGATCGCGCTGGACACGGTGCGCACGGCCGGGCCGCTGCCCCGGCTCGGCGCGGAGACCGCCGTCTTCGCGGCCACCAACGCCGACGTCCGGCACACCGTCGTCGGCGGCCGCCAGGTCGTACGGGACGGCGAGCACACCCTCGTCCCCGGCGTCCCCGCGGCGCTGGCCTCGGCGATCGACGCCCTGCGGGCCTGAACGGCCCCGGCCCCGCACCCCCTCGTGGGGGTGCGGGGCCTCCGCACGTACCGGACCGCGCACGTACGGGAACCGCGTACGTACCGGAGCACCCACCCCCGAGAGGAAGCGCAACGACCATGTCGTCCACCGCCATCACGCACATCGGCAGCCTGGTCACCAACGACCCCTCACTCGGCGCCGGCCCGATCGGCCTGATCGAGGACGCCGCCGTCGTCATCGAGGGCGACCGCGTCGCCTGGGTGGGGCCCAGCGACCGCGCGCCGGCCGCCGACACCGTCCACGACGCGGGCGGCCGGGCCGCCATCCCCGGCTTCGTCGACTCCCACTCCCACCTGGTCTTCGGCGGCGACCGCACGCAGGAGTTCAACGCCCGCATGTCGGGGCGCGCGTACTCGGCCGGCGGCATCCGCACGACCGTGGCCGCGACCCGCGCCGCGACCGACGAGGAACTGTCCGCGAACGTCGCGCACTACATGGCGGAGGCCCTGCGCCAGGGCACCACCACGTTCGAGACCAAGTCCGGCTACGGCCTCACCGTGGAGGACGAGGCGCGCGCCCTGCGCATCGCCGCCGCGCACACCGACGAGGTGACCTACCTCGGCGCGCACATCGTCTCGCCCGACTACGCGGAGGACCCGGCCGGCTACGTGGAGCTCGTCACCGGCCCGATGCTGGACGCCTGCGCCCCGCACGCCCGCTGGGTCGACGTCTTCTGCGAGAAGGGCGCCTTCGACGGCGACCAGGCCCGCGCCATCCTCACCGCGGGCAAGGAGCGCGGCCTGCTGCCCCGCATCCACGCCAACCAGCTCTCCTACGGGCCCGGCGTACAGCTGGGCGTCGAGCTGGACGCGGCCTCCGCGGACCACTGCACGCACCTCACCGACGCGGACGTGGACGCGCTCGCACAGGGCAACACCGTCGCCACGCTGCTGCCCGGCGCGGAGTTCTCCACGCGTGCCGAGTGGCCGGACGCGCGCCGTCTGCTGGACGCGGGCGCCACGGTCGCCCTCTCCACGGACTGCAACCCCGGCTCGTCCTTCACGTCCTCCATGCCGTTCTGCATCGCCCTCGCGGTGCGCGACATGAAGATGACCCCCGACGAGGCGATCTGGTCCGCCACGGCCGGCGGCGCGCAGGCCCTGCGCCGCACCGACGTGGGCCGCCTCACCCCCGGCTCCCGCGCCGACCTCGCCCTCCTGGACGCCCCCTCCCACGTCCACCTCGCCTACCGCCCGGGCGTGCCCCTGGTCACAGAGGTCTGGCGAGCGGGCGTACGCGCCGTCTGAGCGGCTCCGGGCCGCCGGGGGCGGGAAAAGGGCCGCGCCCCCGCCGAACGGCCCGCAAACGCGAAAGGGGGCCCGCCCCGAGGTACTCGGGGCCGGCCCTCCTCCGCGCGGTTCGGGCGTGCGGGACGCCGGGACCGCGGGGACTCACTCCTCGATCATCAGGCCCTTGCGGAGCTTGACCAAGGTGCGGGACAGCAGGCGGGAGACGTGCATCTGGGAGATGCCCAGCTCCTCGCCGATCTCCGACTGCGTCATGTTCGCGACGAAGCGGAGCGAGAGGATCTTGCGATCGCGCGGGGGAAGCTCCGCGATCAGAGGCTTGAGGGACTCCACGTACTCGATGCCTTCGAGGCCGTGGTCCTCGTAGCCGATGCGGTCCGCCAGCGCGCCCTCGGTGTCGTCCTCCTCGGGCTGGGCGTCCAGCGAGCTCGCGGTGTACGCGTTGCTCGCGGCCATCCCTTCGACGACCTCGTCCTTGGTGATGGACAGGCGCTCGGCCAGCTCGCTCACGGTGGGTGCGCGGTCGAGCTTCTGCGCCAGCTCGTCGCCGGCCTTGGCGAGGTCCAGGCGCAGCTCCTGAAGGCGCCGCGGGACCCGTACCGACCAGCTGGTGTCGCGGAAGAAACGCTTGATCTCGCCGACGATCGTCGGCATGGCGAAGGTGGGGAACTCTACGCCGCGGTCCAGTTCGAAGCGGTCGATCGCCTTGATCAGGCCGATCGTGCCGACCTGGACGATGTCCTCCATGGGCTCGCTGCGGGAGCGGAACCGGGAGGCCGCGAACTTCACCAGGGCGAGGTTGAGCTCGACCAGGGTGTTGCGGACGTACGCGTACTCGTGCGTGCCCTCTTCGAGGGTCTCCAGGCGCCGGAAGAGCGTCTTGGAGAGGGCCCGGGCATCCACCGGTCCGACCTCGTCGTACGGCGGGATCTCGGGCAGGCCCTCGATCTCCGGCATTCCGTCGAATCCGGTCGCATCGATCGGCATGTGCTGGGCAGGGATCTGTTCGGACAGGGATGTCGACGACGCGTTGTCCGTGTTCTGGTCGGTGCGCACTTCGTCGAGCCGGGGTGACATGGTGTCCTCCATCGTTCTCGGCATATGGCTGCCGATGCCTGTACCTGAAGCTGCGGTCTGCGGCGCCTCCAAAGCCGGCTGTTTCGAATGTGTCCTCTCTACGCCTACCCGGCTTTGCCTGAAGATGGCAAGTGCGTGTTGTCCGTATTCGTGTAAGTACGCGCATTGTTCGGGTACCAGCCTGCGTATCTAAGGCGTAGGCTTCGACGTGCGCAGTCGTAAGCAGAACCAGACGCCGAGACAGCAAGAGGGGTGCGCGCGCATGGACCGTGGGACGGTCGGCAGTGCAAGCCGGGGACGGCTCCACGTCGGGGTCCGCCATCACGGCGCCAGTGCGGTCGTCGCCGCGGCGGGTGAGTTGGATCACCACACCGCGGAGTTGTTGCGCGAGTCACTCGAGGGCTGTGTCGACGATGGCTTTGTGCGACTGGTCGTGGACTGTTCGCAACTGGAGTTCATGGACTCCACGGGGCTGAACGTCCTGCTGGGCGCCCGCCTGAAGGTCGAGGCCGAGGGCGGCGGAGTGCACTTGGCGGCGATGCAGCCGGTGGTGGCGAGGGTCTTCGAGATCACCGGCGCCGACGCGGTCTTCACCGTGCACGACACGGTCGACGCGGCGCTGGCCGGCGGCTGACCCGGATGCACGGGGCGGCAGTGACGGAAGGTCTTCGGAAGGGCCAAATCCGATCACGTTGGCTCCATCACAACTTCCGTCCCCAAGAAGTGGGTGTTCTCACGGTCCGGCCGGGCAGGAGACATCTGAATCTTCTTGAACCCGTCAGGTATCCGTAATCCGTGAAAAGGCGAATCGGTGAGGTGAAGCGCTGATGAGCACCACCCGGCCGTACCCGCCGGGCGATCTGGGCCCGGACCCGGGGAACGCCGGCGCTGCCGCTGCCTCTCCGGCCACCGTTCCGGCCGGTCAGGTCCGCAGGCTGCGTCTCGCGGGCGCCCGTGGCGCTGTCGCCCGTGCCCGTGACTTCGCCCGCCAGGCGCTGCACGACTGGGGCTGGCTGCCGGCCGCGGGCGCCGATCAGCGGGCCGCCGCCGAGGACGTCCTGCTCGTCGTCTCCGAGCTGGTCACCAACGCCTGCCTGCACGCCGAGGGCCCGGAGGAGCTGGCGCTGCGCTGCAACGCCAAGATGCTGCGCCTGGAGGTCACCGACCTCGGGGCCGGCTCGCCCGCGCCGCGCACCCCGCACCGCGCGGGCCGCCCCGGCGGTCACGGCATGTTCATCGTCCAGCGGCTCTGCCTGGACTGGGGCGTCGTGCGCAACCCCGACGGCACGGGCAAGACCGTGTGGGCGGAGCTGGCCGCCCCGTCGTAGCGGAGTGGGCGGTGGTACCGGTACCGGATCGCCGCCTCCGCCACCTTTCCGCACCGCTCGCGCCGACTCGGCGGGGGCGGTTTTCCTGTGTTCCGGCGGGGCGCCGCCCGCCGCCGCCAGGGGCGTTCCCCGCCCCGGCGGGAATTCCGCGCGGTTCCGCCCGCTTCCCTTGTGCACTCTCTCTTCCCTCCCCACGGCCCCCGGCGTACCTTGACGCCCAATCTGATGTGCCGTCAGTAACTTCCGGCGGTGCGGTAACCGGAAGAAGGGGAGATCGAGGTGGCCCGCTTCAACGCCCAGCGCAGCCGGCGCCGCACGGGCCCGGCCGGAACGGCGGCGGCCGTGCTGCTCACCGCGGCGACATCGGTGATGCTCACGGCACCCGCCGCGCACGCCGAGGTCGTCGACGTCAACTACCAGTGCAAGACGCCGATCGGGAACAAGGGCGCGGTCTCGCCCATCGACATCAAGTCCACGAAGTCCGGCGACGGCTACAAGCTCGTGATGTCCTTTCAGAAGGGCGTCTCCTCCAGCCCCATCGAGCTGGGCAAGGGCGCGATGAAGCCCAGCGCCCTGATCAAGCTGGGCGGCGCGGAGACCGGTGACCTGCCGGTGAGCGGTCCGCCCAACGACAAGGCGATCCCCGCCAACACCCCGATCAAAATCAGCGACTTGAGCGGCACGTACACGCCGAAGAAGAGCGGCAAGGTCACCTTCACGGCCTCCACGCTCACCATCAAGGCGATGGGCACCACCACCACGTGCACGCCCAGCAACAACCCCAAGCCCGCGCTCTCCCTCGACGTCGAGGGCACCGGCGGCAGCGGCGGATCGTCCACGCCGCCCGGCGGCGAGCTGCCGCAGACCGGGCCCGCCGACGACGCCGTGGCGCTCGGCACGCTCGGCGGCACCGTGCTGCTCGCCGGAGCCGCCGGCACGCTCTGGCTGACCCGCCGCCGGCAGCGCGCCTGACCCGCCGGACGCCGCACGAGGACGAGCCCGTACGAGCTCCGGGAGCCGCCGATGCCCTTCCGTATCCGTGCCGTCGCCGCGGGCGCGACCGCGCTGACCGCCGCCGCGCTGCCCTGCGCGCCGCCCTCCGCCGCCGCGGACGGCGGCCGGCTCGCGGCGCCCGCGGGAGCACACGCGCGCCCGTACTTCTACCTGGAGGGCGGGCCCGGCAGCGTGCTCACCGACCGGCTGGCGCTCACCAACCGCGACGACCGCGCCCGGACGTTCACCGTGCGCCCCACCGACTCCGGCACCGGGCGCGGGCCGGGCTCCGGCGACTGGATCGTCACCGCGGAGCGCACCGTGAAGGTCCCGGCGCGTACCCGTGCCGAGGTGCCGTTCACGGTCACCGTGCCGCGCGACGCGCTCCCCGGGGACCATCCGGCCGCGCTCTCCGTACGCGGCGCGGGCCCGTCCGCGCGTACCGCGGCCGTACCGGTCCATCTGCGGGTCACCGGCCCCACGCTGGCCGCCCTCACCGTCGAGAACGTGGCGGTGGCGGACCGCGACGGCACCGCCGTCATCCGGTACGACCTGGTCAACCGCGGCAACACCACGCTGGAGCCCAGGGTCGCGGTCCGTGCCGAGGGGCTGCTCGGCAGCGCGCTGCGCAGGGCCGCAGACCGGCTGCCCGACGGGCTGCCGCCCGGCCGCCGGATCACCCGTACCGAGCCCTGGCCGGACCCGCCCGCGCTGGACTCCGTCGACCTCACGGTCACGGCCACCGCGGCGGGCGGTGCGCACGGCACGGCCCGCGCCACGTACACGGCGGTGCCCCGGCTCGCGGTGGGGCTGCTCTGTGCCGGCGGGGGCGCGGCGGCGGGCGGCTGGTTTCTGCGGCGGCGCCGCGCGGACGCGGGCGGACCCGCGGCGGAGGACCAGGAGAGCGGCACGGGACGGGAGTTGGCGACGGGGGTGACGGCGTGAGCGGCACGAAGGGAGTACGTACGGGGCGGTCGGCGGCGGTCCGGCGGCGGGCCGCTTCCCGGGTGTCGGCAGCCGCCGCGCTCGCCCTCGCCGTGGCGCTCGTCGCCCTGCCGGCGGCCGGCCCGGCGCGGGCCGCCGACGACAGCGGCAAACCCGCCGTCGAACTCTCCCAACGGCAGGCGGGCAAGGGCGGTTCGATCACCGTGACCGGCTCCGGCTGGCGGCCGAAGGCGCTGCTCACGCTGCTGATCTGCGGCCAGAACATGATCGGCGGCACGAATGCCTGCGCCAACGCCGACGGCCGCGCCGTCACCACCGGCAAGGACGGCCGCTTCCGTACGAAGCTGGCGGTCGCCGAGCCGCCGAAGCCGTGCCCGTGCGTCGTGCACGTCGCCACCGTGACCGGCCGGGCCGCGGCGGCGGACGCCCCCTTCACCGTCGCCGGCCACCCGGTGGCCCCGCTGCCCGAGCGGACCGGCGGCGGCCGGCTCGCCGTGCTGGCACCGGCCCGGCTGAGCGGCAGCTCGGGCCTGCTCACCTGGTTCGGCGCGCCCCCGCAGCGGCAGCTGGAGTTCACGGTCGGCAACCTCGGCGCCGAGCCCGCGAAGAACCCGGTCTTCCGGGTCGGCACCGGGCACGGCGTCCTCGCCCCGCAGTGGGAGGAGCAGCAGTGGCGGGGCACCGTCCCGGCGGGGGAGAAGGCCCGGGTCACGCTGCCGGTCGAGCTGGCGGCGGGGGCGCACGGCGACTACACGGTCGCCGTGAAGTACGGCGGAAAGGTGCTGGCCGAGCAGCCGTGGCGGGTCGGCCGGCCCTGGGGCGTGACCCTCTTCTGGATCCTGCTGTGCGTCGTGGTGCCGGCCGCGGTCTTCCGCATCGGCATGGCGATCGTCGACAAGGTCAGGCCACGCGGCCCGGCACCCGAGCCGATACCGGGCGACGGCGCCACCGAGACGGGCCTGCCCTGGTTCCACCCGGACACCGCACCGTCCATCACCACATCCACCGAGCGACCGACGTCGAAAGGTACTTCGTCATGAGGCAACGGAGGAGAGCGGCCGCGGCCGGGAGCGCGATGGTGCTCGCGGGCGCGGGGCTGCTGGCGGTGTCCGGTACGGCCGTGGCGGCGGATCCCGTGCCCGGCCTGTCGGGCGCCGCGACCGGTGTGTCGTACGCGACCGAGTGCATCCCGCCGCCGATCTCCGGCCTGGACCCCGTACAGGGGACCACCGAGGTCGAGATCAGCGCGCCGGCCACCGCGAAGGTGGGGGACGAGGTCGAGGTGGTGTGGAAGACGGTCACGGCCGCTTCCAAGAACCCGGACGTGCTGGACCTGGCCAAGGACACCGTGCTGCCGAGCGGGGTGCTGAAGGCGGGCGGCGCGCAGACTGGTGACATCGCCATGAAGGGCCTGCGGCAGAACCCGCCGATACCGAAGAACAGCGCGATGGTGCTGTCCGACATGAAGGGCAAGCTGAAGCTGGAGAAGCCGGGCGAGGTCACGCTCACACCCGCCAACTACACGATCAACGTCAACAAGCCGATCTCCACGGACACCAAGTGCGCGCCGAAGGAGGAGGTGAAGCCGGCGGTCACCATCAAGGTCACCGACGGCAGCGGCTCCTCGTCCGGCGGCTCGTCCACGGGCGGTACGTCCTCCTCCGGCGGGTCCTCCGCAGGTGGCTCGGACTCCGGAGGCTCGGACTCGGGCGGCGCTTCCTCCGGTGGGGCGGCCTCCGGTGGGGCGGCCTCCGGGGGCGGCGACGGCTCGTCGGGCGGTGGCAGCGGAGGCGCCACGGGTGGCTCCGGCGGCGGCAACGGCGATCCCGACGGCACTGCCTACAAGGGCAAGGAGGTCGAGGTCCCGTACGCCTGCAAGACGCCGATCGGGGACAAGAAGGCCACCTCGCCGGTGCAGATCAACGGCACCAAGAAGGGCGGCGCCTTCGACCTGACCGTGAAGTTCTCCAAGTCGGTGATGGACAGCCCGGCGGACATCCCCGCGGACTCGGTCAAGCCGTCGATGGAGGTGAAGCTGGGCGGCGCGGACAAGGGCACGGTGCACGTCGAGGGCGCGACCAACAAGGAGCCGATCAAGTCCGGCGATCCCATCGAGATCCCCGATCTCAAGGGCACGTACAAGCCCGGTGCCGACGGCAAGGCGACGCTCACGCCCGGTGTCCTGACGGTCGAGGCGCTCGGTACGACGACGACCTGCACGCCCGAGAAGGACCCGGGCGTCTCGCTCGAACTGGACACCAGCGCCCAGCCGGGCGGCGCGGGCGGGGGCACGGGGTCGGGCGGCTCCTCCGGCGGCGCGGCGACCGGCGGCGGCGCGGGCAGCGGCGGCGCCTCGGGAGCGGCGGGCGGCTCCGGCGGCCTCGCCGACACCGGTGCGGCGGACCACGGCGGTCTGCAGGCCCTCGGGCTGATCGCCGGCACCGTCCTGCTGCTCGGCGGCGCCGTCTTCACCTTCATGCCGCGCCGCTACCTGCGGCGCTGAGCGGATGTGCGTCCCGGCGGCCCTACTGCTGTGCGGCTGGGGTCGCCGGGGCCGCGGCCTGCTGCGTCCGGGCCGTCAGCCAGGCCAGTACCCGGCGTTCGGTCGCCGGCCGGGTGAGGGCCGTCATGCCGTGGCCCGTCCCGGGGACGACCGACACCGTGGCCGCGGGCTCGGCCTTCGCCAGGCCCCGCGAGTGCGCCACCGGGACGAAGTCGTGCGCGAAGTGCGCCAGCAGCATCGGCACCCCGGGGCCGCCCGGCCGCTTCGGGCCGCCCGGCGCCCAGCTCTTCGCGGCCATGTCGTCCCAGGTGGCGCGGCACTTCGCGGCGGCCATCGCGGTCGCCTTCCCGGCCGTCGGGTCGCACCCCGCGAGCTTCCGTGCCTCGCGCCGCAGCCGGCGCTGCTGGGCCGAGGCGCCGGAGCGGGCGCCGTCCCGCCAGGCGAGGTAGGGGTCGGCCACCGGCGACAGCGCGACCACCCCGGCGGGCCGGTACGCGGTGCCGGCGGCGTACTCCGCGGTGTTCGCCGCGATCTGGCCGCCCGCCGACGAGCCGAGCAGCACGATCCGGCGGGGGTCGGTCCGGAAGCGGGCGGCCTGGGCGCGGATCCAGCGCAGCGCGGTGAGCGCGTCGGTGCGCTGGGCGGGCCAGGGCGCGTCGGTGTTGAGCCGGTAGTCCACGTCGAAGACGACGAAGCCGCGGGCGGCCAGCTTCCGGGCCCAGCCGCTCCAGTCGGAGTCCTGTGCCCAGTACCCGCCGTGCAGGATCATCACGGCGGGCCGGAGGTCCTGCCCCGGGGCGCGGTAGGCCCCGATGGTCTGGCGCTCCGTGGGGCCGTACGCGTACGTCCCCAGGTACGGATCGGGCCCGCCCGGCGCGTCCCCGGCGGCCTGGCCGCCCTGCGCCGCCGCGGCCCGCCCGGTCTGCGGTACCACCGCCAGACACACCGCCGCCAGCACCCCGCACACCCCGGCCCACACACTCCCTCGGCGCATACACCGATCGTTACCGCGCCCCGGTCCGGCTCTCCCGGAGGGCCGCGCGCCCCACCCGAACGGCCGCAGCACGCAAAGGGCCCCCGGCACCGTGGTGCCGGGGGCCCTTCGTCCGCTGGGTCAGCGGGTCCGTCAGTGGATCTCGCCCATACGGGCCCGGACCTGCTTGCGGTACATGTAGATCGCGAAGCCCGCGAGCGCCGCGAGGATCGCCTCGACGAGGACCGCGCGCGAGCCGCTCATGTCGACGCCGCCGATGGCCAGCAGGCTGGTGACCGAGTCACCCGCGGTGTTGGCGAGGAACCAGATGCCCATCATCTGGCTGGCGTACTTCAGCGGCGCCATCTTCGTGGTCAGCGACAGGCCGACGGGGGAGAGGCACAGCTCACCGATGGTCTGGATGAAGTAGATGCCGAGCACCCACATCGGGCTGACCTTCGTGCCGTCGGTCGCGATGGCCAGCGGCAGCAGGAAGAAGAAGAACGAGACGCCGATGAGGAACAGGCCGGCGGCGAACTTCAGGATCGTGCTGGGCTCCTTGCCCTTCCGGTTCAGCCACAGCCACAGCCAGGCGAAGACCGGGGCCAGCGCCATGACGAAGATCGGGTTCAGCGACTGGAACCAGGTGGACGGGAAGGAGAGGCCGAACAGCTCGCCGGAGGTCTTGGTGGTGCCGAACGCCTGGACGGTGGAGCCGCCCTGGTCGTAGATCATCCAGAAGGCCGCGGCGGCGATGAAGAACCAGATGTAGGCCGAGACCTTGCTCTGGTCGTCGCCCGAGAGCTCCTTGTCCCGCTTGATGCGGAAGAGGACGGCGGCCGGGATGACGATGCCGAGGACGCCCAGCGGGATCATCGCCCAGTTCAGGGTGAAGTGCCCGGTGAAGGAGACCACGCTGTAGAAGACCGCGGCGATGATGAGCCAGGTCAGGCCCTTGCGCAGCCAGGAGTTGCGCTCCTCGGCGCTGAGCGGGGTGGGGACCTTGTTGCTCTCCGGGCTCAGGTGCTTGGTGCCCAGCAGGAACTGGAGCAGACCGAGGCCCATGCCGACGGCGGCGAGGCCGAAGCCCAGGTGCCAGTTGTGGCTCTCGCCGACGGTGCCGATGATGAGCGGGGCCAGGAACGCACCGACGTTGATGCCGATGTAGAAGATCGTGAAGCCACCGTCACGGCGCGGGTCGTTCGGCCCGTCGTAGAGGTGGCCGACCATCGTGGAGATGTTGGCCTTCAGCAGACCGGAGCCGATCGCCACCAGTGCCAGGCCGGCGAAGAAGAAGCCCTGTCCCGGGCCGGCCAGCGAGAGGTGGCCGAGCATGATGACCGTGGCCGCGATGGCGACGGTCTTGCGCGGACCCCAGACGCGGTCGGCGAGCCAGCCACCGGGCATGGCCAGGAGGTAGACCATCGCCATGTAGATGGAGTAGATGGCCGTGGCCGTGGCGGCGTTGAACGCCAGGCCGCCTTCGCGGATGCCCGATCCGTCCGGGCCACCGGACAGCAGGTAGATCGTGAGCAGGGCCCGCATGCCGTAGAAGCTGAAGCGCTCCCACATCTCGGTCATGAAGAGGGTGGCCAGTCCGCGGGGGTGGCCGAAGAAGGTCTTGCCGCCGGCAGGGGTTCCCTGCCCGGGGGAATCCTTCGTCAGGCTGGACGCCATGGTCGATCCTTGAGTGATCGGGACGCGCAGGTGGGGCCGCGCGCCCGGGTCGGCTGACCGGCACCGGCGCAGTGCCGTCCGCCCCCACGCCCGGTAGGGGGTGCGACACCACTGTGGAGAGAGGAATCGACAGGACGGCCGTACACCGGAATCCACGCCCCCGTTCTGCGTGCGATGGACCCGGTCTCAGAGGTCATTTGCCCGCGGGTCCGGTCGTGCCGGGCCCGCACACAACAGGGACCCTGACGTCACATGAGCGTCATGGTCCCGGGTTGTACGACGGACGTTCTGCCACTGTACGACGCGCGTAGCTGAGGTTGGTGCCAGTGAGACAACGGTCACATGGCGACCCGGGAACCGAGCGGTGCACACCCACGGTCACCCGGGGGACCCCCCGGAGGGGCATCGTGGCCGTGACCTGTCGGACTACCATCGGGCCATGACCCGTGTACTGCTCGCCGAGGACGACGCGTCCATCTCGGAGCCGCTGGCCCGCGCACTCCGCCGTGAGGGTTACGAAGTCGAGGTGCGCGAGGACGGCCCCACGGCGCTCGACGCCGGTCTGCAGGGCAACATCGACCTGCTCGTGCTCGACCTGGGACTGCCCGGCATCGACGGCCTGGAGGTCGCCCGCCGGCTGCGCAACGAAGGCCACTCCTTCCCGATCCTGGTCCTCACCGCCCGCGCGGACGAGGTGGACACCGTGGTCGGCCTGGACGCCGGCGCCGACGACTACGTCACCAAGCCCTTCCGGCTCGCGGAGCTGCTCGCGCGGGTGCGGGCCCTGCTCCGCCGCGGCACGACCGCCGAACCCCAGCAGCCGCCGGCCACCCATGGCGTCCGGATCGACGTGGAGTCCCACCGCGCCTGGATGGGCGAGGAGGAACTCCAGCTGACGGCAAAGGAGTTCGACCTGCTGCGGGTGCTGGTGCGGGACGCGGGCCGGGTGGTGACCCGCGATCAGCTGATGCGCGAGGTCTGGGACACCACCTGGTGGTCCTCGACGAAGACGCTCGACATGCACATCTCCTGGCTCCGCAAGAAGCTGGGCGACGACGCCGCCAACCCCCGTTACATCGCGACCGTGCGCGGCGTGGGCTTCCGCTTCGAGAAGAGCTGAAGCCCCGAGGAACCACCCACCCCGCCCGGAGGGCACCGTGCGCCGCCGACTGATCAACTCCACCCTCGCCGTGGTGCTCGTCGTGATCGCCGTGTTCGGCGTCTCGCTCGTCATCGTGGAGACCCGCACCATCCAGGCGGGGGCCCAGGAGAGCGTGGGCGCCGAGGCCGTACGGCTGGTGGGCATGGTGGAGAGCCGGCTCAGCGGCGGCGAGAAGATCACCGCCGAGGTGCTCTCCGAGCAGATCACCACCGACCGGTACGCCGAGATCAAGGTGCCGGGCCACGCCCCGGTGGAGATCGGGGAGCGGCCCTCGGGCGACGTCATCGACGCGATCGTGCGCGGTGAGCGGGGCGAGACGGTCACCGTCCAGGAGCCCCGCTCGGCGGTCAGCGCCGAGATCGGCCGGACCCTGCTGATCATCCTGGCGGTCGCCGCGCTCGCCGTCGTCGCCGCCGTCTTCCTCGCCGTACGCCAGGCCCGGCGGCTGACCGCCCCGCTCACCGACCTCGCCGAGACCGCCGAGCGCCTCGGCTCCGGCGACCCCCGGCCGCGCCACCGCCGCTACGGCGTGCACGAGCTGGACCGGGTCGCGGACGTGCTGGACGCCTCGGCCGAGCGGATCGCGCGGATGCTCACCGCCGAGCGCCGGCTCGCCGCCGACGCCTCCCACCAGCTCCGTACGCCGCTGACCGCGCTGTCCATGCGGCTGGAGGAAATCACCCTCACCGACGACCCGGAGACGGTGAAGGAGGAGGCGACGATCGCCCTGGGCCAGGTCGACCGGCTCAGCGACGTCGTCCAGCGGCTGCTGACGAACTCCCGCGACCCGCGTTCCGGCTCCGCCGTCGCCTTCGATCTGGACGAGGTCGTCAAGCAGCAGATCGAGGAGTGGCGGCCCGCCTACCGCAGCGCGGGCCGGGCCATCGTCCGGTCCGGCAAGAAGAACCTGCGGGCCGTGGGCACGCCGGGCGCGGTCGCCCAGGTCCTCGCGACCTTGATCGAGAACTCGCTGATGCACGGCGACGGCACGGTGGCGCTGCGTACCCGGGTCACCGGCAACCAGGCCGTCGTGGAGGTCACCGACGCGGGCCCCGGCGTACCGCCCGACCTGGGCTCCCGGGTCTTCGAGCGGACGGTGAGCGGCCGCAACTCCACCGGCCTGGGGCTCGCGGTGGCCCGGGACCTGGCGGAGGCGGACGGCGGCCGGCTGGAGCTGCTCCAGCAGGAGCCGCCGGTCTTCGCGCTCTTCCTCAGCCGGGAGTCCGAGCAGTACCGGCCCGGGGACGAGGACGAGCCGGGCGCCGCCGCCAGCCCGCGCTGAGTGCCGGGCCGCGCCGGGCTGCGCTCACGGGCGCCGGCCGCGCCGGATCGTGCTCACGGGCGTCGGCCGCGCGCCGGGGCCCCGGAGGGGGTGTCCTCGGCCCCGGAGGCGGAGAGGAAGGATTCGGCGGTCTCCACGGCCTCCTTGGCGGGCAGCGCCTTGAAGACCCAGGAGCGGTAGGACCAGAAGCGGAAGAGCGTGGCGATGCCGATGCCGAGGAACTTGAACACGTTGTTCTGGAGCGGGGTGTTCCAGCCGCACCAGTACGTCGCGGCGTAGAGGATGCCGTTCTCGATCACCAGGCCGACCGCGCTGAAGATGACGAAGAGCACCAGTTCCTTGGTGCGGCCGCTCTTGTCCCGGTCCCGGTAGGTGAAGTAGCGGAAGCCGATGTAGTTGAAGAGGATCGCGACGACCGTCGCGACGATCCCGGCCCGCACCACGGGCAGCTCGGTGGTGTGCCGTACGAGGTTGAAGACCACGAGGTTGACCAGCACGCCGGCCCCGCCCACCGCGCCGAACTTCACGATCTCGCGGGTCAGCAGCCGAAGCCGCGAGCGCAGCGCGCTCCGTCCAGACATGGTGGTGGCTCAGCTCCCCGTGACGGCGTCATGTGGGGCGGGCCGTGGTCGGCGGTCCGCCGCCCACTCATGCTAACCAGCGCGCCGACGGGCCGCCCGGGGCCCTTGCGTCACTCCGGCGGGCGGGGGACGCCCCGTCACCGTGGACGGCCGGCGCGTCACCACGGGCTAGTCCGTCACCGTGACGCGGAAGGCGAGCAGCTCGCCGCCGCGATCGGGGTCGGCCCGGTCCGTGCCGCACTGGAAGCAGTACCGCAGCTTCAGCTCGGTACGGCCGGGGCGGACGGCCTGGAACTCCAGGAAGCGGGTGCCGCCGGAACCGGCCACCACCGGTTCGTCGGCGTCGTAGTGGCTGCCGGCCGGCTTGAGCACGTGCGGGTCGGGGGCCGGGGGATCGACGCGCCAGCGGTAGCCGGTACCGGGGTTGTCGTCCAGCTCTATCGAGAAGCGTTCGCCGGGAGAGACGGAGATGACGGTGTCCTGCGGTCCGTAGACCTCGGGACGGGCGGTGAGCAGGGATATCAGGGAGTACACGGTCACCAGCAGTGCCGCCACCGCGATCGTGATGCCGATCTTGCGGGACGGCGTGGATATGCCGTCGGTACCGTCCATGCGTCCTCCCCCTGTCCGCGCGTCCGGGTGAGCCTATCGCCCGGTGGCGGCTCGTACAGAGGCGCGGATCGCCCGAATTCAGAGGATCCTCCAAGGGGTGGCCGGGAACGGTCGGTCGGAGCGGATACCCTGAAGGCGTGACGTTTCCGGTAGTCGGCATGGTCGGCGGCGGACAGCTGGCTCGTATGACCCACGAGGCAGGCATCCCCCTCGGCATCAGGTTCAAGCTCCTCAGTGACACCCCGCAGGACTCCGCTGCGCAGGTCGTCGGCGATGTGGTCGTCGGCGACTACCGCGATCTGGACACCCTGCGCGAGTTCGCGCGCGGCTGTGACGTGATCACTTTTGATCACGAGCACGTGCCCACCGAGCATCTGCGGGCCCTGGAGGCGGACGGCATCCCCGTCCGCCCCGGTCCCGACGCGCTCGTGCACGCGCAGGACAAGGGGGTGATGCGCGCGAAGCTGACCGAGATCGGCGCCCCGTGCCCGCGACACCGCATCGTTTCGGACCCGGCGGATGTGGAGCGGTTCGCCGAGGAGATCAGCAGGGGCGGCGCGGAGCGCCTCGATGAGGGGCGGTGGTCGGGCGACGGGTCGGGCGGCTTTCCGGTCATCCTCAAGACCGTCCGCGGGGGCTACGACGGCAAGGGTGTCTGGTTCGTACGATCCGCCAAGGACGCCGAGGAGCCGTTCCGCGCCGGGGTGCCCGTGCTCGCCGAGGAGAAGGTCGACTTCACCCGCGAGCTGGCCGCCAACATCGTCCGCTCCCCGCACGGCCAGGCCGTCGCGTACCCGGTCGTGGAGTCCATCCAGGTCGACGGCGTCTGCGACACGGTGATCGCACCCGCCCCCGACCTCTCCGAGGAGCTGTCGGCGCAGGCCCAGGAGCTGGCGCTGCGGATCGCCAGGGAGCTGGACGTCGTCGGCCACCTCGCGGTCGAGCTGTTCGAGGCCGTCGATTCCGAGGGGAACCGCCGCATCCTCGTCAACGAGCTGGCGATGCGCCCGCACAACTCCGGGCACTGGACCCAGGACGGCGCGATCACCTCGCAGTTCGCCAACCACGTCCGCGCGGTCCTGGACCTGCCGCTGGGCGACCCGCGCCCGCGCGCCCCGTGGACCGTGATGGCCAATGTGCTCGGCGGCGACTACCCGGACATGTACAGCGCGTACCTGCACTGCATGGCCCGGGACCCGCAGCTGAAGATCCACATGTACGGCAAGGACGTGAAGCCGGGCCGTAAGGTCGGGCACGTCAACACCTACGGCGACGACCTGGCCGACGTGCGTGAGCGCGCCGCGCACGCCGCCGGCTACCTGCGAGGAACGATCACCGAATGACGCCCAGCCCCTCACCCGACCACCGCCCCTCAACGAGCGCTGACGCGCGCCCCTCCGATGGCTCTCCCGTGGTCGGCATCGTCATGGGCTCCGACTCCGACTGGCCCGTCATGGAGGCCGCGGCACAGGCCCTCGACGAGTTCGAGATCCCCTACGAGGTCGACGTCGTCTCCGCGCACCGCATGCCGCGCGAGATGGTCGCGTACGGCGAGGAGGCCGCGGGCCGCGGCCTGAAGGCGATCATCGCGGGTGCCGGGGGCGCGGCTCACCTGCCGGGCATGCTGGCCTCGGTCACCCCGCTGCCCGTCATCGGCGTGCCCGTCCCGCTGAAGTACCTCGACGGCATGGACTCGCTGCTCTCCATCGTGCAGATGCCGGCCGGCGTGCCGGTCGCCACGGTCTCCGTCGGCGGCGCCCGCAACGCCGGGCTGCTCGCCGCCCGGATGCTCGCCGCGCACGACGAGGAGCTGCAGGCGCGGATGCGCGAGTTCCAGCAGGAGCTGAACGAGCAGGCCACCGAGAAGGGCAAGCGGCTGCGCAACAAGGTCGCGTCCGGCTCCGACGGCTTCGGCTTCGGGGGCGGCAAGTGAGCGAGGCGGCCCGCGACCTCCTCGCCCGCTGGCCCGTCGTCGACGGCCACAACGACCTGCCCTGGGCGCTGCGCGAGCAGGTCCGGTACGACCTGGACCGGCGGGACATCGCCACCGACCAGTCAGCGCACCTGCACACCGACATCCCGCGGCTGCGCGCGGGCGGCGTCGGGGCGCAGTTCTGGTCGGTGTACGTCCGCTCCGACTACGACGGCGACCGGGCGGTCAGCGCCACCCTGGAGCAGGTCGACTGCGTGGCGCAGCTGATCGACCGTTACCCCGGTGACCTGCGGCGCGCTTACACCGCCGACGACATGGAGGCGGCCCGCGCCGAGGGGCGGATCGCGTCCCTCATGGGTGCCGAGGGCGGCCACTCCATCCACTGCTCGCTGGCCACCCTGCGCGGTCTGTACGCGCTCGGCGTGCGCTACATGACGCTGACCCACAACGACACCATCGCCTGGGCGGACTCGGCGACCGACGAGCCGCGCCACCACGGCCTCAGCGCCTTCGGCGAGGAGGTCGTCCGGGAGATGAACCGGCTCGGCATGCTCGTCGACCTCAGCCACGTCTCGGCCGACACCATGCGGGACGCGCTGCGGGTCAGCGAGGCGCCGGTGATCTTCTCGCACTCCTCGGCGCGCGCGGTCTGCGACCATCCGCGCAACATCCCCGACGACGTGCTGGAGCGGCTGGCCGCCAACGGCGGCACCGCGATGGTCACCTTCGTGCCCAAGTTCGTGCTGCCCGAGGCCGGGGAGTGGACGCGCCGCGCCGACGAGAACATGCGCGCGCACGGCCTGCACCACCTCGACACCACCGAGGCCGGCATGAAGGTGCAGCGCGCCTTCGAGGCGGCGCACCCGCGCCCGACGGCCACCGCCGCCACCGTCGCCGACCACCTCGACCACATGCGCGAGGTCGCCGGCGTCGACCACATCGGCGTCGGCGGTGACTACGACGGCACGGCCTTCACCCCGGACGGCCTCACCGATGTGGCCGGCTACCCGAACCTGATCGCGGAGCTGCTGGACCGCAAGTGGTCCGAGGCCGACCTCGCCAAGCTCACCTGGCAGAACGCGGTGCGTACGCTGCGCGACGCGGAGGATGTGGCGCGCGGCCTCCAGGAGCGGCGCGGCCCGTCGAACGCGACGATCGAGCAGCTGGACGGCTGAGGGCCGGTCAGCTCGGCGGCGGAGCAGGGCAGACGCACCACCCGGCCCGTCGCGCCGGGGGTGTCGGCCGAACGGGCCACACCCCGGACGCGGGTCCGCGCGCACGATGCCCCGTACGCATCACTCACCGCGAACAAGTGGATCTCCCGTGTCACGGTGGCCCTACTGCCACCGATACAGGAGTTCCGAAATGGCCGACCTCGCCCCCGATCTGGAAGCCGCAGACCTCACCGGTGCCGCCGGGGATCTCGGCGCCGCCGAGGACGCCCACTCCCCGTACGGAACACTCGGGCGTCCCGCCGACCCGCCGCTGCGCCGCGACCCGCTCACCCGGGCACACGCGCTGCTCGCCGCACACCCCGTCTTCGACGGCCACAACGCCCTGCCCTGGGCGCTGCGGCTGCACCACGGCGACGACCTGACACCGGGTCACTACTACGACCTCGAATACGGCGAGCCCGCCGTCAGCACCGACATCCCGCGGCTCCAGCAGGGCCGGGTCGGCGCGCAGTTCTGGTCGGTGCAGGTGCCGACCGCGCTCAGTGGCGACCACGCCATCAGCGCCACCCTCGAACAGATCGACTTCGTGCACCAGCTGGTGCGGGCCTACCCCGAGGCGCTGCGCCTGGCGATGACGGCCGACGACGTCACCGAGTGCCGCAACCGCGGCCGGATCGCCTGCCTGCTCGGCTCGGCCGGCGGTCAGATCATCGACAGCTCGCTCGGCGCGCTGCGTGCCCTGCACACCCTCGGCGTGCGGTCCATGCTGCTCACGCCGGACCGCAACACGCCCTGGGCGGACGCGGCGGCCGACACCCCGTGCGCGGGCGGCCTCACCGCCTTCGGCGAGGAAGTGGTCCGCGAGATGAACCGTCTCGGGATGCTCATCGACCTGTCGTACGCCTCGGCCGACACGATGCGGCACACGATGGCCATCACCAAGGCGCCGGTCTTCGTGAACCGCTCCGCCGCCCGGAACCTGACCAATCACCGGCACAACGTGCCCGACGACGTGCTCGCCCAGCTGCCCCGCAACGGCGGCATCTGCATGGTCACCTTCGCCCCGCAGCGGGTGGCCGGGCCGGTGGGCCACGCGACCATCGAGGACGTCGCCGACCACCTCGACCACGTACGGAACGTGGCGGGCGCGGCGCACGTCGGGCTCGGCGGCGGCTTCGACACCGATCCGGCCGACGGGCGGCCGCAGGGGCTGGAGGACGTCTCCGGCTATCCGCGGCTGATCGCCGAGCTGATCTCCCGCAACTGGTCCTTCTCCGACCTGGCCGGGCTGACCTGGGGGAACGCGCTGCGGGCGATGCGCGGCGCGGAGTTCGCCGCCCGCGAGGCACGGCACCGGCGCGGGCCGTCCACGGCGACCATCGACCGGCTGGACCGGGCGGACCGGCGGGACCGGATGACCAAGCTGCACTGGGCCTGGACCTGAGGGCCGGGAACCGCTGAGGGGCGGGCGGGAATCTCCCGCCCGCCCCTTCCGGCCTGCCTTCAGTGCAGGCAGAGACAGAACGGGTGGCCCGCCGGGTCGAGGTAGACCCGCCAGTTGCGGTCGTCGTCATCGCGCTGGACCAGCCGCGCGCCGAGCTTCAGCGCCTCGCGCTCGGCCTCCTCGATCCGGTCCCGCGGTACGCGGAAATCCAGGTGGAACTGCTGGGACCGCTCGCCGCTGGGCCAGTCCGGCGGCACCATGTCGGGCGCCTTCTGGAAGGCGAGCAGCCGCCCCTGCGGCCCGGCCACCTCGACCCAGTCGCCGCCCTCCTCGTCCTCACCGGCCTGCCAGCCGAGCAGCCCGGCGTAGAACTCGGCGAGGGCCCTGGGGTCCGGGGCGTCGAGCACGACGACGCCGAACTGAGCGATGGCCATGGTGTTACCTCCTGAGACGGTTTAGCGGTAACTGCGTTACTGCATGATGGCCCTCAGCGGGTAACGTGGCAAGGGTGGCCGACAGAAGCGCGCCGCCTTCCCTGGCCCTCGTCCAGGATCTGGCGAACACCCTGGACATCGACGACGGGCGCGATGCGCTGGCCGCTTCCGGCGGCCTCGCCGCCTTCCTGCGGGAGCACGGGCTGCCGACGGTCCCGGCCGGGAAACGGGAGCTGGCCGCCGCCCAGCGTCTCCGGGAGGCGCTGCGCGCCGCATGCCTCGCGCACACCGGCCAGGACGTGCCGCCGGAGACCGGGCGCGAGCTGGACGCCCTGCTCGCCGCCGCGCCGCTCACCCTCACCGTCGACGCCCGCGGCGAGGCCGCGCTGGGTCCGGCCCCCGGCCTGACCGGCGTCGCCGCGCTGACCGCCCGGATCGCCGCCGGCATCGCGGCCGCGGCGGCCGACGGCACCTGGCCCCGACTCAAGGCGTGCGAGGACCACGACTGCCTGTGGGTGTTCTACGACCGCAGCCCGGCCGGCCGCGGCCGCTGGTGCTCGATGGCGCTCTGCGGCAGCCGGGCGAAGATGCGCTCGTACCGGGCCCGCCGTACGGGGGAGTCCGGCTGACCCGCCGGAGAACGCGGACCGCCCGCCCCGCCGGTGCGGCGGAACGGGCGGTACGGGGAGACGGGGTGCGGCGTTACGCGCGCGGGCGGCCCAGCGCGCGGTAGGTCCAGCCGGCCTTGCGCCACAGCTCGGGGTCGAGTGCGTTGCGGCCGTCGAGGATGCGGCGGTGCGCCACGACCTCGCCCAGCGTCGCCGGGTCCAGCTCGCGGAACTCCCGCCACTCGGTCAGGTGCAGCACCACGTCGGCGCCGCGTACGGCGTCCAGCGCGGTCGGCGCGTAGCCGAGGGTGGGGAAGACCCGGCGGGCGTTCTCCATGCCCTTGGGGTCGTAGACGGTGACCTGGCCGCCCTGGAGGTGGATCTGGCCCGCGACGTTCAGCGCGGGGGAGTCGCGTACGTCGTCGGAGTCCGGCTTGAAGGTCGCGCCCAGGACGGCGACCCGCTTGCCGAGGAAGCCGCCGCCGACCGCCTCGCGCGCCAGCTCCACCATGTGGCCGCGGCGGCGCATGTTGATGGAGTCGATCTCGCGGAGGAAGGTCAGCGCCTGGTCGGCGCCCAGCTCACCGGCGCGCGCCATGAACGCGCGCAGGTCCTTCGGCAGGCAGCCGCCGCCGAAGCCGACCCCGGCGCGCAGGAACTTCTTGCCGATCCGCTCGTCGTGGCCGATCGCCTCGGCCAGCTTCACCACGTCGCCGTCAGCCGCCTCGCAGATCTCGGCCATGGCGTTGATGAAGGAGATCTTGGTGGCCAGGAAGGAGTTGGCGGCCGTCTTGACCAGCTCGGCGGTCGGGTAGTCCATCACGACCCACGGCGAGCCCTCGGCCAGCGGCGTGGCGTACACCTCGCGCAGCAGCGACTCGGCGCGGTCGCTCGCGACGCCCACCACGAGGCGGTCGGGGTGCAGGGTGTCCTTCACCGCGAAGCCCTCGCGCAG
Source organism: Streptomyces sp. NPDC047117 (assembly GCF_040643545.1). Lineage (NCBI taxonomy): Bacteria > Bacillati > Actinomycetota > Actinomycetes > Kitasatosporales > Streptomycetaceae > Streptomyces > Streptomyces sp. NPDC047117. Next base: position 24,440 of record NZ_JBEYUN010000038.1, read on the forward strand.
GAACTCCGGGTTCCAGGCCAGCTCCGCGTCCTCGCCGGCCGGCGCCAGCTCGGCCAGCCGCTTCGCCAGCCGCGCCGCGCTGCCCACCGGCACGGTGGACTTGCCGACGACCAGCGTGGGCCGCGTCAGGTGCGGCGCCAGCGACTCGAAGGCGCTGTCGACGTAGGACATGTCACAGGCGTACTCACCGTGCTTCTGCGGGGTGTTCACGCACACGAAGTGCACGTCGCCGAAGGCGCCGGCCTCTTCCCAGGACGTGGTGAACCGCAGCCGCCCGCTGGAGCCCGGGAGGCCCGCGACGTGCTTGCGCAGCAGCTCCTCCAGGCCCGGTTCGTACAGGGGCACCTCGCCGCGGCCGAGCATCTCGATCTTCTCGGGCACGATGTCGAGCCCCAGCACCTCGAAGCCGAGCTCGGCCATGGCGGCGGCGTGCGTGGCGCCGAGGTAGCCGGTGCCGATCACGGTGATCTTGAGGGGCATGGGCACTCCAGATGCGAACGAGCGGGTACTGCGGGGCTGAGCATAACCGGGCGGCAGGGTGCGGCGATCCGGTCGCTGTCGGCAACCTCACGTACCCCACGGGGTGCCCCGGCTCTAGAATTCGGGGAAACGCGACAGGTTACTTAACGGTAGTTAGCACTCAGGGGAGATGAGAGACCTTGGCGGGAAACGCCGATTTCGATCTGTACCGGCCGGCCGAGGAGCACGACATGCTCCGCGAGTCGGTGCGCGCGCTCGCCGAGGCGAAGATCGCTCCGGTTGCCACCGCGGTGGACGAGGAGGCCCGCTTCCCGCAGGAGGCGCTGGACGCCCTGGTCGCCAATGACCTGCACGCCGTGCACGTCCCCGAGGCCTACGGCGGCGCCGGCGCCGACGCGCTCGCCACCGTCATCGTCATCGAGGAGGTGGCGCGCGCCTGCGCCTCCTCCTCCCTGATCCCCGCCGTGAACAAGCTCGGTTCGCTGCCGGTGATCCTCTCCGGCTCCGAGGAGCTGAAGAAGAAGTACCTGGGCCCGCTGGCCCAGGGCGACGCGATGTTCTCGTACTGCCTCTCCGAGCCGGACGCCGGTTCGGACGCGGCGGGCATGAAGACCAAGGCCGTGCGCGACGGCGACTTCTGGGTCCTCAACGGCGTGAAGCGTTGGATCACCAACGCGGGCGTCTCGGAGTACTACACGGTGATGGCCGTCACCGACCCCGAGAAGCGCTCCAAGGGCATCTCCGCGTTCGTGGTGGAGAAGGGCGACGAGGGCGTCTCCTTCGGCGCCCCGGAGAAGAAGCTGGGCATCAAGGGCTCGCCGACCCGCGAGGTCTACCTCGACAACGTCCGTATCCCCGCCGACCGCATGATCGGCGCGGAGGGCACCGGCTTCGCCACCGCCATGAAGACCCTGGACCACACCCGCATCACCATCGCGGCCCAGGCGCTGGGCATCGCCCAGGGCGCGCTGGACTACGCCAAGGGCTACGTCCAGGAGCGCAAGCAGTTCGGCAAGCCGATCGGCGACTTCCAGGGCGTGCAGTTCATGCTCGCCGACATGGCCATGAAGCTGGAGGCCGCGCGTCAGCTGACCTACGCGGCCGCCGCCAAGTCCGAGCGGATCTCCGCCGGCGGCAAGGCCGAGGACCTCACCTTCTTCGGCGCCGCCGCCAAGTGCTACGCCTCCGACGCGGCCATGGAGATCACCACCGACGCGGTCCAGCTCCTCGGCGGCTACGGCTACACCCGTGACTACCCGCTGGAGCGCATGATGCGCGACGCGAAGATCACCCAGATCTACGAGGGCACCAACCAGGTCCAGCGCATCGTCATGGCCCGCAACCTGCCGTAACGGCGGTTCAGTGCACAGCGGAAGGCCCCGGCTCCTCGAAGGGAGCCGGGGCCTTCTCATGCGCCCGAGCGGGTCACTGGTCGGCGGTGACCGTGACCGGGTCGTCGTTCTTCAGCTCGTTCACCAGCTGCTTGACCTTCGGCATGTCCCACGCGAGGTTGCCGCCGACGCTGCCGGAGACCGGCATGTTCATCGACTTCCCGTCGCCGCCCTTGCTGGTGACGTCCTTCAGCCCGAAGAACATCTTGGCCAGCGAGTAGGGGCCCATGTCCTTGTCGACGATGAGGGTGTCCAGGCCGGCGCCCATGGCGGGGTAGAGCTCGAAGGGGTTCAGCAGCGTGCCCGGCGAGGCCACCTGGTGGGCCAGCGTCGAGAGGAACTTCTGCTGGTTCTTGGTGCGGTCCAGGTCACTGCCGGAGAAGGCGTGCCGGGTACGGACGTACGCCAGGGCCTGCTGGCCGTTCAGCGTCTGCTCGCCGGCCTTGAAGTCGGCGCCGGACCACTTGTCCTTGAAGCCCTTCTCCAGCTTCATGTCCACGCCGCCGATGGCGTCCACGATGTTCGCGAAGCCGGCGAAGCCGATCTCGGCGTAGTGGTCGATGTGCAGGCCGGTGTTGTACTCCACGGTGCGGACCAGCAGCTGCGGGCCGTCGATGGAGTACGCCGCGTTGAGCTTGTTGGCGCCCATCGCGGGCTGCATCTTGCCGGACTCCGAGCCGCGGAACTCCGGGATCGTGATGTTGGAGTCGCGGGGCAGCGAGATCAGCGTCGGGCCGTTGGACCCGGTGTGCAGGATCATCATCGAGTCGGTCCGCTTGCCTTCGGCGGAGCCCGTGTGCAGGTCCTTCTTCTGCTGGGAGGACATGCCCTCGCGGCTGTCGGAGCCGACGATCAGGTAGTTGGTGCCGTCGCCCTCCTCGGGGCGGTCGATCACCTTGCTGAGGTCGACCTCCTTGCGCATCTTGGAGTCGGCCCAGAAGTACGTGCCGACCGACGCGACCAGCAGCACGACGACCAGCGTGAGCACGGTCACCTTGATGCGGCGGCCCCAGTTGGGGCGGGGACGGTAACCGTCGTCACCGTAGCCGCCGCCACCGCCGTGGCCGCCGCCGTAGACCTGACCGGTGTTGTACCCGTCGTCGTACCGGCCGCCGCCGTGGCCGCCGTCGTAGCCGGGCTGCGGCGGTACGGCCTGCCGGCGCGGCGACATGCCGGGCGGCAGCGGGGGCTCGCCGTGGGCGGCGGCGGGCTGCCGGCGCACCTGTCGCATGGCACGGGCGCCCTCCGGCTGGGCGCTGCCGCTGCCGCGTCCGTACCGGTTCCTGTCGTCGTCACGGGGGAGCCCGTCGCGCCACTCGTTCATGAAGCAAAGTGTGCCTGCCGGTACGCCCCGCCATACAGGTCGGGGACGGGATCGGACCGTGGCTGTTGCAGAGCTGATGCAATCCGGTGCGGCATATAGGGGAGGGAGTGACCATTGGGCCGCGTGGGTCGGGAAGGGGAGATTCGGGACGGTTGGGGCGAGCGTTTGCGAACAATTGCGACCGTAATCGCCTGAAAGGCGAGCAAAGTGGACCGGTCGGGGGCGTCCGTGACCGTCTCGCGCGGAAGGCGTCCGCCGGGATGCATAAGGTGGACGTATGACCGATCCCGTCACCGACGGTCCGGAGGGCGGCCTTCAGGGCAAGCCCACCTCCGTCTCGCGCACCACGCTCAGCCACATCATGGATGCGAGCCACACCAATCTCCTCGGCACCGTCCACGGCGGAGTGATCATGAGGCTGGTGGACGACGCGGCGGGCGCGGTGGCCGGCCGGCACTCCGGCGGCCCCGCCGTCACCGCCTCCATGGACGAGATGGCGTTCCTGGAGCCGGTCAGGATCGGCGACCTGGTGCATGTGAAGGCCCAGGTCAACTGGACCGGCCGGTCCTCGATGGAGGTCGGCGTACGGGTGCTCGCCGAGCGCTGGAACGAGTCCACCCCCGCCCAGCAGGTCGGCTCCGCCTACCTGGTCTTCGCCGCCGTCGACGAGAACGGCAAGCCGCGCGCGGTCCCGCCGGTGATCCCCGAGACCGAGCGCGACAAGCGCCGCTACCAGGAGGCGCAGATCCGCCGTACGCACCGGCTGGCCCGCCGCCGCGCCATCAAGGAGCTGCGGGAGCAGCGCACCGCCGACGGCGTCGACGAGGGCTGACCCGCCGCCCGGACGGTCACCGGCCGCCCGGGGCCGTCACTTGCACTCCTCCTCGTCGCCCGTCACGGCCGGGACGTCGCCCGAGCCGGGCGCCGGGACCTCGGCGCGCACCTTGTGCACGTCCTGGTGACCGGGGCCGAGCGTGACGCGGAGCACCGGACCCTGGCCCGGCACCTCGCGCAGCTTCGCGCCGGGCAGCGCCGCGGCCAGCGTCCGTACCGAGCGGTCCCAGCGCGGGTCGTACGCGATCTCGGTGCGCTCGGCCCGGGCCTGGGCGTTGCGGGGCGCGCCGGTGGTCGCGAAGCCCTCAGCCCGCAGCGCCTTGTCGGTCCTGGCGGCCAGGCCGCGGGTGGGGGTGCCGTTCTCCACCTGGACGCGGACCTCGCCGGGCGCCACGTCGACCATGGTCGCGCGGTGCTTGCGCTTCTTGTGCGCGGCCAGCGGGCGGTCCGCTCGGATGGCCTCGAAGAGCTTCTCCGCCCGCTCCTCGTCCCACTTCACCGTCGAGCCGAGGTTCGGCACGGTGTAGCTGATGTCACTGACCGGGACCGAGGTGAACTCCGAGGAGGAGGGCTTGAAGCCGCGCAGCGCCTGGCCGAGCGCGACCATCTCGCGCGGGCCGAAGCCGGCGTCCGCCCGCAGCGAGCCCAGCATGGTCGAGGTGATCCGCTTGAAGGCCACCGGGTTCGTCAGTGTCTCCGAGCCGGTGATGCGGTGCATCAGGGCCACCAGGAAGCGCTGCTGCCGCTGCATGCGGCCCAGGTCCGAGCCGCCGTCGAGGTGCCGGGCGCGGACGTACTGCAGCGCCTCGCCGCCGTTCAGCTTGCTGGTGCCCTTGGGCAGGTCGAGTCCGGTGTAGCGGTCCCTCAGCGGTGAGGGGGTGCACACCTGCACGCCGCCGACCGCGTCCACGGTCTTCATGAAGCTGGTGAAGTCGACCTCCAGGTAGTGGTCGACGTGTACGCCGGTCATGTGCTCGACGGTGCGGACGGTGAGGTTGGGGCCGCCCTCCGCGTACGCCGCGTTCAGCCGGGCGTGGTGTGCCGGCACCGTCCGGCCGGTCCGCTCGTTCCGGTGCTCCGGCACCTCGGCGTAGGAGTCGCGGGGCAGGCTGATCACGCTGGCCCGGTCCCTGGCCGCCGACAGATGGACGAGCATGATCGTGTCGGTGCAGTGACAGGGCGCACCGCCCAGGTGGTACCGGTCCTTCTCCGCCTTCGACAGCCGGTCCCGGCCGTCGGTGCCCGCGACCAGGAAGTTCATCCCGTTGCCGGTGACGGGGCGGGGCCGGTGGTCCATCCCTTTGAAGGCATCCACCCGGGTGATGCCCTCGTCGACCCCGGTGACCATCGCGTGTCCGATGCCGCTCGCGGCCAGCAGGGCGACGGACGTGACGGCGGTCACCCGCACGAGCCACCGGGCGCGCCGGCGCCGCCTGCCGGGGGAGGGGAGCGGGAGGGTGCGGGGCGGTGGGGGCATTGCGTGGCACCTCCTCATAGGGAGCAGGGGGACGTGTGACAGTACGTCGATATGATCGGCTGACTGTCATCACACGCCGCTCGTGTCCCCAGCGCCACTCGGCTGCCGTCAGGGCCGTACGCCCGTTCGCGGTAACGTGAACTCTGATGAACGACACCCACGCCACGCCGAGCCGGCACCCCGCAGTCTCCGTGATCATGCCGGTGCTCAATGAGGAACGTCATCTGCGCAGCTCCGTGCGCCACATCCTGGAGCAGGAGTACGACGGCGAGATGGAGGTGGTGATCGCGCTCGGGCCGTCCACGGACCGCACCGACGAGATCGCCGCCGAGCTGGTACGCGAGGACCCGCGGGTCCACACCGTGCCCAACCCCACCGGCCGTACGCCCGCCGCGCTGAATGCCGCGATCGAGGCGTCCCGGCACCCGATCGTGGTGCGGGTGGACGGCCACGGCATGCTGTCGCGCAACTACATCGCGACCGCCGTGCGCCTCCTGGAGGAGACCGGCGCCCAGAACGTCGGCGGGATCATGAACGCCGAGGGCGAGAACGCCTGGGAGGAAGCCGTCGCGGCCGCCATGACCTCGAAGATCGGGGTGGGCAACGCGGCCTTCCACACCGGCGGTCAGGCCGGCCCCGCCGAGACCGTCTTCCTGGGCGTCTTCCGGCGCGAGGCGCTGGAGCAGCAGGGCGGGTACAACGTGGAGTTCATCCGCGCCCAGGACTGGGAGCTGAACTTCCGCATCCGTGAGGCGGGCGGGCTGGTCTGGTTCTCGCCCGAGCTGAAGGTGCAGTACCGCCCGCGGCCGAGCGTGAAGGCGCTGGCCAAGCAGTACAAGGACTACGGCAAGTGGCGGCACGTCGTCGCCCGCTACCACTCCGGTTCGATCAACGCCCGCTACCTGGCCCCGCCGACCGCGCTGTGCGCGTTCGCCGCGGGCCTCGTGGTCGGCGCGGCCGTGACGCCCTGGGGCTTCGTCGTCCCCGGCGCCTACCTCGCGGCCATCGCGGCGGGCTCCGTCCCGGCCGGCAAGGGCCTGTCGCTCAAGGCCCGCGCCCAGATCCCCGTCGCGCTGGCGACCATGCACATGTCGTGGGGCTGGGGCTTCCTCACCAGCCCGCGCTCGCTGGCCAGGAAGGTCATCGCCAGCCGCCGGCCGGCGGTGACGGCCCCGGCCGAGAAGACCGCGTAGGTGGCGGACACGCACGACGACGGCGGCGGCCGGCCCCCGAGGGCGTACGAACCGCACAGCCGAAGACCGGTGCCCCGCAGCCGGGCGGCACCGACACAGGGAAGGGCACATCGTGATCGCCGTACTGGGCCTCATCGT
>NZ_JBEYUN010000039.1:0-20738 GCF_040643545.1 Streptomyces sp. NPDC047117
GTACCGGTCGTGGCGTTCCACGAGGAGGCGCAGCCCCGTGTAGCGGTACCGGAAGTGCTTGCCCGCCCCGAGATCCACGGGCGCGTCCAGCCCGCGCGCCCCGAGGAACAGCGGACGGGCCGTTACGAGTACCAGGTGGGCTGCGGCAGCTCGCCCGTGAGCACGAAGCGGCCGACCTCACGGCGCTTGTAGGCGACGGGGTCGTGGAGCGTGTGCGTACGGATGTTGCGCCAGAAGCGGTCCAGTCCCTCGGTGGTGGCCGTGGAGCGGGCGCCGGTGACTTCGAAGACCCGGTTCGCCACCTCCAGGGCCACGTCCGTTGCCCGCGCCTTCACGGCGGCGACGCGCACCTCGTGCTCGCCCCGCGTCTGCTCGGTCACCGCATCGGGATCCGAGTGCAGTTCCCAGCCCTCCTCGGCCACCTGGTCGGCCAGCGCCTCGGCCGCCCACAGCTTCGCCGTCAGGTCCCCGTAGACGTCGATCACGTACGGCTCGTCGACGGCCTGGTCGTGGCCCCCGTGCAGCCAGGAGCGGGACTTCGTACGGGTGTAGGTCCGCGCGGTCTCCAGGGCGCCGGCCGCGATCCCCAGATAGAAGTGCGCGAACACCAGCTGGATCGTGGGCACGTTGAGCGTGTTGTAGACCCGCGGTTGGAATGACTTGTCGACATATCCGGCCGCCGCGCTCCACGGGACGCGCACCTCGTCGATCGACACGCTGCCGCTCTCGGTGAGCCGCTGGCCGATGTTGTCCCAGTCGTCGTAAAAGGTCAGGCCCGCGCTGTCGGACGGCACGATGGCGAAGACGTGGTCGCCCTCGGGGTTGTCGGGCCCGACGCTGCCCTCCAGGACGCCTTCCAGCACGGTGACGTCGGAGACCTTGCTGCCGGTGGAGAACGACTTGCGGCCGGTGAACGTGAGCGTCTCGCCCTCGTCCCGTACGGCCACGTCGTTGTCGCGCGGGTTGACGGCGCCCCCGAAGAACCAGCGGTTGCGGGCGGCCTCGGCCTCGACGTGCTCCCACTGCTCCTGAGTGCCTACCAGCCGCGCCGCCCAGTTCCACAGGTAGTGGTAGCCGAGCAGCTGCCCGATCGAGCCGTCGGCCTTGGCGACCTCGCGGATCACCCGGTACGCGGTCGGCCAGTCCTGGCCGCCCCCGCCGTGCTCGGCCGGCCCCAGCAGGGTGACCAGCCCGGACTCCTTGAGGAGCCGGACCTCCTCGTAGGGCGTGGCGCCGGCCCGGTCCCGGGCCGCGGCGTCGGTCGCGAGGACGGCGGCGACCTCGGCGGCGCGGTCGATCCAGGCCTCCGGAGTGGCCGGCGCGGGACGCTGCTGCCAGTCGGTGTGTGCGGCGGTGCTCATACCAGTACTCCTTCGGTGCGGGTCTTGTCCTGGGCTTCCAGTTCGCGCACGAGCGGCAGCACCCGCTCGCCGAAGTACTCGACCTCCTCCAGGTAGTGCAGGAAGCCGAGCAGGAAGAGGTCCACGCCGAGCCGCTTGTAGGCCACGATGCGCTCGGCGATCTGCTCCGGGGTGCCGATCAGCCCCGTACGGAATCCGTCGTTGTACTGGACGAGGTCCTCGAACGAGGAGTCCTGCCACATGCCCTTGCCGTCGCTGGTGGAGCTGCCCGCCTGCTGGACGGCCCGGCCGAAGCCGTGGACGGCCTCGGTGTCCGCCTTGGCGACGATCTCGCGCAGCACCTCCTGGGCCTCCTTCTCGGTGTCCCGGGCGATCAGGAAGCCGTTGAGGCCGAATTTGGGGGCAGTACGGCCGGCGGCCGCGGCGGCCGCCCGGACGTCGGTGAGCTGCTCGGTGACCCCGTCGAAGTCCTTGCCGTTGCTGAAGTACCAGTCGGAGACCCGGCCGGCCATCGCGCGGGCCGCGCTCGAATTGCCGCCCTGGAAGATCTCCGGGTGCGGCCGCTCCGCGCTGTTCAGGGGCTTCGGCTTCAGCGAGAAGTCCCGGATCCGGTAGAAGTCCCCGGCCAGTTCGGCGTGGTCCTCGGTCCACACCGACCGCAGGGCGCGGATGAACTCCTCCGCGCGCCGGTACCGTTCGTCGTGCTCCAGCCAGGGCTCGCCGAGCGCGGTGAACTCCTGCTTGAACCAGCCGCTGACGACGTTTACGGCGAACCGGCCACCGGAGAGGTGGTCGGCGGTGGCCCCGAACTTGGCGAGCACACCCGGGTGCCACAGCCCGGGGTGGACCGCGGCGATGACCTTCAGGCGCTCGGTGGCGAGCAGCAGCGCCAGGCTGAAGGAAGTGGACTCGTGCTGGTTCTCGGCGCCGTAACTGGCCATGTAGCGGACCTGGCTGAGCGCGTACTCGAAGCCGTTGTCCTCGGCGAGCCGGGCGAGCTTGCGGTTGTATGCGTAGCCCCAGTCGGTGCGCTGTTCGATGGTGCTGGTGACCAGGCCACCGCTGACGTTGGGCACCCAGTAGGCGAACCGCGCCGGATCACCGGCGGGCTGCGGAACTCGGTCGGATGCGGACATGGAAGAACTCCGGAGGGGTGGAAAAGGCAGAGGGTCGGGGAGTGATATGCGAGGAAAACTTCTCCGGGCAGGCGGAATTACCGGACGCATTTCCGGCACGGTAAATGCGTGGCAGGCCTACGCGAATGAGGGTGTCCGGCGCGCGGGCATGCGTGAGACGTCACGCGTATGCGGCGCGCGGAGACGCGGAATCACCGGATCGGTGCAGGTCCGCGGAGTGGGAGGGCGCTCAGGCCGAACGGCTACACAGGGCGCTGGAGACCCTGACGAGGTCGACGTGGCGCCGCTCCGTCAGGCACTCCGCCGGGCGCTGGGCCGGCTTCTGTCGGGGCTTCATCAACACGTCACCTCCCAGCAACATTTCGTTCGCATCGGGCCGTAATGGCCTCGGGTGTGCCCAGAGAATTTCCGGCGGCACTGCCGGGGAGTTTACCTCGGAACACCGCAAGATCGATACCCCCTCCGCAAGCGGAAATGCAACCGGCGGGCCGGGTACGGAAAATGGGCCGGGAAGAGAATTCCCGGCCCATCGTCGCGCGCTCGCGTACGGAAGGAAATTTCGCACACGGAAGGCGCCACCCGGCGTGCACGGTGGTGCCGTTCGCCTGCTCAGCCGCCGGCGGCCGTGCCGCGCGGACGGCAGGTCATGAACAGCCGCCCGGGGCCGAGCGTGCCCCTGACCTGAACGCGCAGGGTCGCGCCGGGGTCGGGCTGCACGCTCCAGCGGGCGCAGACGCTGGCCAGCGCCATGGTCATCTCGACCAGCGCGTACTGATCGCCGATGCACTTGCGGTTGCCGCCGCCGAACGGCACGTGGGCCCCTCGGGGGCAGTCGCCGCTCCCTTCGAGCCAGCGGTCGGGGTCGAAACGCTCGGGGTCGGGGAACAGGTCGGGCCGGTGATGGAGGAGGTAGGCGCTGTACAGGAGGGCCGTGCCCGCGGGGAGCCGGTGCCCGGCGAGCGTGGTCTCCGTAGTGGTGACGCGGGTGAAGAACCAGCCCGGTGGGTACATCCGCAGCACTTCGTGGACGACGCGTCGCGTGTAGTCCAGCCCGTCGAGGTCGGCCGGGGTGGCGGTCCGCCCGGCCAGCGTCCTGTCCACCTCGTCGTGCACCCGCTTCTCGGCCTCCGGATGCTGGCTGAGCAGCCAGAAGGCGAACGCCAGCGAATTGGCCGTGGTCTCGAAGCCGGCGCCGCTCATCACCACGAGCTGGTCGCGGATGTCCTTGTCCGACAGCGGCTCGCCGGTGTCCTCGTCGCGCGCCTCCAGGAGCATGGCGACCAGGTCGTCACCTCCGGGCGAGGCGCGTCGCTCGGCAATGATGCCGTCGATGGCCCGGTGCAGCCGGGTGCAGGCGCTGCGGTAGCGGCGGTTCCCGGGGGTGGGCAGGCGGTAGAGCGGGCCGAGGGGCAGCATCACCCGCTGGTAGATGCCGTCGATGACGGTGTGCAGGCTGTGCTGCACGTCGGCCACGGCCTCGTCCTCGGCCTCCGCGGCGAGCACGCTGCGGGTCACGATGCGCAGCGTCAGGGTGGTCAGGGAAGCCGTGAGATCGAACCGCATACCGGGCCGCCAGCCGGCGGTCATCCGGTCGATCTCCTCGCCCATGACCCCGGCGTACGCATCGATCCGCTCGGGCTGGAAGGCGGGCTGCATCTGCCGGCGCTGCCAGCGGTGCTCCCGCCAGCCGGCCATCGGCAGGCTGCTGCCGAAGAGCACCCGCGCCTTGTCGAAGAACGGCCCGCCCTTGTCGAAGGTGCGGGAGTCGGTGAGCATCCGGTGGGCCGCCTCCGGCCCGCAGACGACATAGGCCGGGTAGGGACCCATACCGATCCGTACGAGGTCGCCGTGGGCCGGCAGGGAGGACAGGAACTCCAACGGGCGGGAATGGAGCTGCCAGGCGTGGCCGAGCAGCGGCCAGGCGCCGGGGGCCGCTCCCGTACGAGGGAGCGGGGTCGTGGTGGTCACAGCGGGACACCTCCGGGGAACGAGCCAGGCTCTGAGCTCTGGTGGCCCCGAATATCCTCCCTCCCGGCACGGCCGGTAACCCGGCGCAAAGTAGCCCGCGACGGCGCGTCGGTGCCGTGTGCAACGTCGCGTGGCGCGGAGGCGCGGGAACGTCCCATGCTGCGGAGACGGCCCGCGGCTGAGACTCCGGGAAGTGTGCGGGCGCTCCGTCGGCAGTCGGGACGCTCGGTCCCTCTAGCGGCCGAGGATGTCCGTCGCCAGCGGGGCACGCTGCCGCCACAGGTCGATCGTCGGCGCCATCATCGGGCCGAGTTCGGGCATCGAGGGCACCACCGCCAGCGCTCCCACGATCTGCAGCAGCCGCGCCCGCTCCATGACGTCCAGCAGCGAGCGGTCCAGAGGGCGCCCGCTCACCCGCTCGTACTCCGCGACGGCGCGCGGCGCCACCAGGGCCAGATCCCACTCCACCGGGCCGCGCGTGGCGTCCTCGAAGTCGCTGAAGAGGTGCCCGTCGGCGGTCCGCAGGAGGTTGTACGACGGTCCGTCCCCGTGCAGCGCCTGTATGCGTGCTTCGGGGAAGTGGCCCGGCAGGTCGGCCACAAGGGCTTCGAGGACCGCGTACTCCTGCTCCGCACGGTCCAGTTCGGCCGTGGTGAGCCCCTGCGGGTCCGTCCGCAGCGCTTCCAGAAGCGGTGCGATCGTGGGCACCAGAGGGGAAAGCACCGGCAGGTCGCCCGGATAGCGGGCGAGGAGGTCGTGCAGCTCCACGGCCCAGCCCGTCTGCTCGACGAAGCGGTCCTCCAGAGCCTCCATACCGTCCGCCGCGACCTCCCGCATCGGGTCCTTCTCGTCGACGTACTCCCAGAAGACGAGCGACCTGCCGTCGCACTCGACGGGCTCCCGCGGCACCAGGGGGCTGGGCCGTACGACCGGCGCGCCCGCGTCGGCCAGCCAGCCCACCATGTCCAGTTCGCGCCGCTGCTTGGCCGCCAGTTCCTCGACCGGCATCAGGGCGAGCGACGGTACGCGCACCACCACCGGGTGCGGTGCGAGGTGCACCAGTACGTTGAACATGTCGTGCAGAACACGCGGCTCGTCCGCCCGCAGGCCCAGCCGGCGCCCGGCTCTGACCGCGATGTCCACGGCGCGCTCGGCGCGTTCGCTGAGAGGGGTACCGGCAGGGTCCGGCTGGGGATTCGCCATGGGCCGATCATGAGGGTTGCCGGGGCGGGTGTCGACGCAATTTCGGCGGAATGGTCGTGGTGTTGGACCCGCCGGTATGCGGCCAGTGTGCTCCTACGGAGCCGGCGGGGTGCGCCTACGGAGTCGGCGGGAGCCGGGGCCGAGGGCCTGCGTTTGCCCGGCCCCCGGGTCCCGCTCTCCGTCTACTCCGTGGCGTGCTCCTCGGCCGTTCCGGTGAGGGACGCCAGTGCCGCCGCCGGGTCCTCGTCGGGCGGGCCCGACGGCAGCCAGCGCCCCTGCTCCTTGCGGTACGGCCACCAGCGTCCGTCCCGGCCCAGCCGCAGTTGCGTGCCGGAGCCGACCACCGTCCAGCGGTTGCGCGTGGCCCGCATACGGGGCCGGTCCGCCTCGTCGTCCCAGGCGGCGGCGAGCCCGTTGGTGGCGCGAGCCAACTCCTCGGCTCCGGGCGTCCACTCCTCCTCCAGCACCGCAAGCGCCGCGGGGCCGCCCTGCCGCCAGGCCCGTACGGCAGCCGCGAGGCTCTTGGCGTCCCGCCCGGAGCCCGCGGCCAGCCGCGCGGCGACCGTGGCGGGCGGCCCGGCCGCCGCGAGTCGCACCGCGTCCTCGGAGACCGTCGGCCCGGCCGCCGGCGGGGTGTCGGCGTGCCCACCCGACAGCGCCTCGGCGAGGTGCCTCCTGGCCCGCTCTGCGGTGTCCCCGATCAGGAACTCCAGTGCCGGTACGTCGATCCCGGGAGCGGGCGGGGTGCCGCCGCCCAGCGCCGGCACGGCACCCACACTCTCTACCCGGGGTGGTGGCGCCGGCAGCGGGGCCGGGTCCTTCTGAGCCGCGAACGCCTCTGCCGCCGCCACACCGGACTCGGCAGCCGTTGCGCCTTCGGGTGCCTCGGCCCCTTCCGGCACGTAGGCCTGCGCGCGTGCCGCGCTCCGTCCCTGGAGTTCGCCGAGCAGCTCTTCTTCGCCGCGCCCGCGCAACAGGAGCAGCACGAACGGATCCTGGTCCAGCAGCCGCGCCATCTGGTAGCAGAGCGCCGCGGTATGGGCACAGTGGTCCCACGCCTCACAGTCGCAGGACGGCTCCAGATCCCCGATGCCGGGGAGCAGTTCGATGCCGGCCGCCGCCGCGTCCTCGACGAGCTGGGGCGGCATGTCGCGGTCCAGCAGCGCCGCGATGTGCCCCGCCCGGTCGGCGACCAGGTCCAGCAGGCGGTCCCACTCCGCTGCGTCCAGCTCCTGGACCAGCACGTCCGAACGGTGCGCGGTGCGGTCGCGGTCCTGCACGACGGCGGTGATGCGGCCCGGCCGTACGGACACCGCGCCCACGGCACCCGCACGGGCGTGCCGGCGGCCCAGCTTCAGTTGCTGGGTGTCCAGCGCGGTGTCCTCCAGCGCCTTCAGCCAGGCCTGCCCCCACCAGGTGCGCGCGAAGCCGCGCCCATGGGCGGGCGGCAGCGCTTCGAAGGTCCGCGCGTCGCGGTAGGTGTCGTCCTCGTCGCTGTGGAAGTCGCTCATCGTTCGCCCCCTCGGAGCTCCACCAGCTCCGCCAGTTCCGCGTCGGTCAGTTCGGTGAGTGCGGCCTCGCCCGCCCCCAGTACCGCGTCCGCGAGCCGCTGCTTGCGGGCGAGCATGTCGGCGATCCGGTCCTCCACCGTGCCTTCGGCGATCATGCGGTGCACCTGCACCGGCCGGGTCTGTCCCATCCGGTGGGCGCGGTCGGTGGCCTGTGCCTCGACGGCGGGGTTCCACCAGCGGTCGAAGTGCACGACGTGCGAGGCCCGGGTGAGGTTCAGCCCCGTGCCCGCGGCCTTCAGGGACAGCAGGAAGACCGGTACGCCGCCGTCCTGGAAGCGGCGCACCATCTCCTCCCGCCGCGCGACGGGGGTGCCACCGTGCAGCAGCTGAGCGGCCACCCCGCGTGCCGCCAGGTGCGCCTCCAGAAGCCGCGCCATCCGTACGTACTGCGTGAAGACCAGCACGCCGGCCCCCTCGGCGAGCAGCGTGTCCAGGAGCTCGTCCAGTAGCTCGACCTTGCCCGAGCGCTCCGCGAACCGCCGTGCACGCTGCCCGTCGGTGCCGTCCTCTTTGAGGTACTGCGCGGGGTGGTTGCAGATTCGCTTCAGCGAGGTCAGCAACTTGACGACCAGGCCGCGGCGGGCGAACCCGTCCGTTCCGGCGATGTCGGCCAGCCCTTCGCGCACCACCGCCTCGTACAGCCCGGTCTGTTCCGCCGTGAGTGCCACCGCACGGTCGGTCTCGGTCTTGGGCGGCAGCTCGGGCGCGATGCCCGGATCGGTCTTGCGGCGGCGCAGCAGGAACGGCCGCACGAGCCGGGCCAGCCGCTCGGCAGCGGCCGGGTCGGCGCCGCCCTCGACGGCCAGGGCGTACCGCGTGCGAAAGCGGCTCAGGGGCCCCAGGAGGCCCGGCGTGGTCCAGTCGAGGATCGCCCACAGCTCGGAGAGGTTGTTCTCCACCGGGGTGCCGGTCAGCGCGATCCGGGCCCGGGCCGGCAGCGTCCGCAGCTGCCGTGCGGTCGCGGAGAACGGATTCTTCACGTGCTGGGCCTCGTCGGCAACGACCATGCCCCAGTGCACGTCGGCCAGTTTCCCGGCATCGATCCGCATCGTGCCGTACGTCGTGAGCACGAACTCGTCGTCCGCCAGGTCCGAGAGATCACGCTGCCCCGCGTGGAAGCGGCGCACGGGCGTACCGGGTGCGAACCTCGCGATCTCGCGCTGCCAGTTGCCCATCAGCGAGGTCGGGCAGACCACCAGCGTCGGGCCGGCGTCCGCCGCGTCCGCCCGGCGGTGCAGATGGAGCGCGATCAGCGTGATCGTTTTGCCCAGCCCCATGTCGTCGGCCAGGCAGCACCCGAGGCCGAGCGACGTCATACGGTGCAGCCAGCCCAGTCCGCGCAACTGGTAGTCGCGCAGCGTCGCGGTGAGCGCGGCGGGCTGCGAAGGCGTGTCGTCCCCGGAGCGCTCGGGATCGGCGAGCCGGTCGCGCAACTCTCGCAGCAGGCCGGACGCCTGCACCTCAAGCTGCTCGCCGTCTCCGCCGTCGACCGTCCCCGTGAGCGCCGCGCCCAGCGCGTCCATGGGCGCGACCTTCCGCTCCTGCCTCTCGTGCGCGGTGCGCAGCGCTTCGGGGGCGACGAGCACCCACTGGTCCTGCAGCCGTACGAGGGGCCGCCCGGCCTCCGCCAAGCGGTCCAGCTCGGCCCGGCTGAGCTCGTGCTCTCCGACGGCGAACCGCCAGCTGAACGACAGCAGCGCATCGGCCGACAGCAGGGACGGCAGCGAGGACTCGGTGCGGTCCTGCGCCGCGTCCGTGGAGTCCGCCGCTTCCGATGGGCCCACGACGGCACGTGTGGTCAGGCTCCGGGCGAGACTCTTGGGCCAGTGCACCTGGACCCCTGCTGCCGCGAGTGCCCGGGCCCCGGGGCCGAGCAGTTCGCCGATCTCCTCCTCGGCGAGGTCGAGGGTGTCCGGTACGGCGGCGGAGAGCAGCGGGGACAGCGGCGCCCACGCGGAGGCGGCGCGCCGCAGAGTGAGCAGCGAGTCCGTACGCGCGCGTGCCCCGAAGGCCCGCCCCGCGGGAGAGTCACCGGCCCACACCTCGGAGACGTCGGCGACCAGCGTCGGGTCGGTCAGGCTGTGCAACTGGAGCACGGCGGTGAACCGGGGACGGCCGGGCGAGTCACCTGTGGCGCCGGAGAACCTCTCCCTGCGGTTGCCGGAGGGCCTGTCCTGGGCGATGGCCGCCGCGTCCGCAGCGCTGTCGTCCGCGGCGTCGTCCAGCCCCGAGACCTCGATCCGGAGCGACAGGCGCACCCCGGCGTCGTGCCCCGCTGCCACATCGGCCGCCCAGGCCCGCTGCTCGGGGAGGTACTGCGGGAGCGCCGCCGCGTACGCCGGCCCGCCCAGCGCCGTCTCGGCCGCGGGCGAACGCGGCAGCCCGTCGGCCACGGCGTCCAGGAACGAGCGCAGCAGCCGTTCCGGCTCGGGCAGCCGCACCGGGTCGCTCCCGGGGAGCGGCGTGGCGTGCGCGTACGGAGGCATCACGGCCGACAGCTCCCGTATGCGGGCCAGGTCGGACGGTTCGAGGGGGCCGCACCGCCAGGCGTCGTGATCGCCCGGGCTCAGCCCGGGGAGCAGCTTGCCGCGCGCCACCAGGTGCAGAGCGATGAGGGAGGCGGCGCCCCAGAAGGCCGCGGCCGGGTGCGCTGTACGGGAGTCGCGGGCCCGGGTCAGTACGGGGAGCGCGGCGCCGACGGGCAGCAGGAGGGCGGGCACCTCCCGGGTGAGGACCCGGCCTCCTTCGGAGGGGAGGGCCACGGTCAGTTCCTCCAGGGCCGCGCCGTCCGGAGGGGAGTCCTCGGACAGCGGCTCACCGTCCGGTCGCCAGAACGCGATCCGCCCCGTACGCGGTGGATCACCTGGCACGTAAGTGGCGGCGCACCGGGGGAGGCCGGCGATCCGGTCGAGGCTGAGCGCGGGAAGGACTGGCACGTGCCGTCGGCTCCTCAAGTTTGACTACCTGCCGTTGGAGCGGCCGAGGGTACAGCACGATCCGGGCTTGCGTGGAACCTCCGGCGCCGATCCGGCGTTCAATGGAAGACAACGGACGCGGCATCCGCCGCGGAAAGGTCGTGAAGGATGTCCACTCGTGCGAAGGTCGCCGTCGGAGGTGTGGCGGCAGGCGTGATCCTGCTGTGGCTGCTGCCGTTCTGGGCGGCGTTGCTGGTCATGATCGGGGTTCCGGCGATCGCCTATCTGACGCTGGACCCCTCGCAGCGGCGTCGGCTGCGCCGCGTCTCCCGCAAGGAGCTGGGCCGCTGAACGCCCCGGGCGCCTCGGAGACGGGCCGAGCGTCCCGCGGGCAGGGCCCGGGTGATCCGACCGTCTGAGGACCCGGAGCCCGGCGGGAGGACAGCACCGGGGCCCGGCCACGGCTGCGCGTGTCCGGCGATCCGGCCGGCCGGGATGCCGAGCGGCGGCCACGCCTCGTAGGGGCACGGGGCCGGGATGCGGCACGTGGTCCACCGAGGGGCGAGCCGCGCCGCGCGCCGAGCTGCCTCAGGCCGGCCGGGCCGCCATCGCGTCCAGCGACTGCAGCAGACCGGGGAGCTCCGGGCCGCGGCCCACCGGCAGGACCTCGCCCGGCTCGTCGTCCAGCAGCACGAAGGCGATGTCGTCGGTCCGCGCGACCATGCTCCAGCCCGGCCCGTCCACCCGTAGCGTGCGGGCCTCACCGGCGGCGAACGACGAGCGCACCCGCCCGGGCGGCGGAGGCTGCTGCACGTACCCCCGCGCCTCGTCCAGCACCCGGCGTACCCCCGGGTGCGGCTTGGTACCGGGCTCGACGAAGGTGACCTCGCCGTCGACCTGCTCGCGCCACGCGGCCCACTGCAGCGCGATCTCGTCCGCGCCGAGGCGCCGTTGGGCCGGCCCCCACTCCAGCGCGTCCGGCGGCGTCAGCGGCTCCGGATCGCCCTCTTCCGGCGCCGGGTCGTGCGGCGCCGGCACCCCGGGTGCCGCCACCGCGAGCGCGAGCGGCCAGCCCGGGAGCGCGGCGACGATGCTGTTCTCGTCGGGGGAGAGGTCGTACTCCATGCCGCAGTCCCAGGCGGCTATCGCGCAGGCGACCAGGGTGACGTCCTCCGTCGCGACGGTCCAGCGCGCACCCCGGCCGTCCTGCCCGAGCACCAGCCCGTAACCCTCTTCGTACGGCTCCAGGCGCAGCTTGGCGCAGACCTCGGGATAGTCGTCACCCAGCACACTCGGGAACTGCCCGGGCGTCAGCAACACGGCCGTCAGTACGAACAGCTGGTCGTCATCGACCTCGCCGACGTCGCTGCCGTCGCCGACTGCGCCCTCCGTCGCGGACACTCGGGCCTCCCACTCGCTCGCGGCCGGAAAAAGCTGCCGACCACACAGATCATGTTGTCGGCGCACCTTAATTGGCCGGACAGGCGCTTGTCACGGCCTCGGTGCCCGCTTCCGGTGGGAGCCGGTACCGCTCAGGCGGCCGGCAGGCTGAGCAGGTCCCTGGCCACCTCGTGCGGCGACTGGCGGCGCTCCCGTGCGAGCGCGATCAGCGCACGGCAGGCCAGTTCATTGATCCCGAAGGCGAGCGCCTCCGGCGACACCCAGCCCGCCGCCTCGGCTTCCCGGTCCTCGTCCCCTTCTGCGCACGCCGCCACGTGCGCGGCGGCCGCTTCGAAGAGGTTGTGCGGGCCCTTCTTGCCCGGTTCCGGACGCGGCTCTCTGGGACCGAACATGTTCTGGGGCAGGCGGGACCGGAGTCTACGGAGGAGGTCGGTCATCATTCCCCCATCGGGTGAAGAGGTGTGCGGCCTTCCAAGTCTCCCCTGTCCACGTACTGTTGGACCTTCCTCGACGAAAGGGACGGTGCTCTCGTGGGGCGTTACGACCTGCTCAAGGAGATCCAGCGGCTGGACCCGGAAAAGGACTACCTGCGGATCTTCCGCATCACTGTGACGCACGAGTTCCCATGGGATGTCACCAGAGCGCTTGAACTCGCCCTCTACCGGACGTACGCCGTACCCAGCATCGGCCGTCTGCTCGCACGGACCGGCGAGATGACCGAGCGTACGCAGAAGCGCTACGACGACACCGCGCTCCTACTGGACTCGGTTGTCGAGCACGGCTTCGAGACCGAGGACGGCCGCACGGCCATCCGGCGCATCAATCAGATGCACCGCAGCTACGACATCAGCAATGACGACATGCGCTATGTGCTGTGCACGTTCGTGGTCGTACCGAAGCGCTGGATCGACCAGTACGGCTGGCGGCGCCTGTGCGAGCACGAGAAGCGCGCGATGGCGGCGTACTACCGGAGGCTCGGCGAGCACATGGGGATCAGCGAGGTGCCCCGGACCTACCAGGAGTTCGAACGCTGCCTGGACGACTACGAACACGAGCACTTCGGATGGGACGAGGGCGGCAGGCGGGTCTCCGACGCCTCGCTCGACCTGATGGCCGGTTGGTACGGCCCGCTGGCCCCTGTAGTGCGCGCCGCCAGCATGGCGCTGCTGGACGACGCTCTGCTGGAGGCGTTCCGCTACGAGCGGCCGCACCCGGCGGTCCAGGGGGCCGTGCGCGGCGCGCTGCGGCTCCGGGCCAAGGCCGTCCGTCTGCTGCCGCCGCGCCGTACACCGCACTACGCCCGGCAGAACCCGGAGATCAAGGGCTATCCGAACGGCTACCGCATCGCCGAGCTCGGTACCTTCCCCGAGGGGCGGCGGAGCGGCGCGGGATGCCCGGTGCCGCACACCCGCGGCGCGGCGACGCCGTGAGCGGGGTGCGCCTCCGCCGGGGCAGGCGCACTCCCGATGCGCGGTCAGCTCTGCCGTACGGCCAGCGCCAGGTAGCGCGAGTCCTCGTCCTCGTACCGGACGAGCTCCCAGCCGCTGCCGGCCAGCATCGGCCGCAGGTTCGGTTCCGCACGCAGGTCGTCCGGGGTGAGCGGGCGTCCCTTACGGGTGGCGAGGGCGGCCCGGCCGACCGGATGGAAGAGCGCCAGCCGCCCTCCCGGCCGGACCACCCTGGCCAGTTCGGCGAGGTCGCGGGCCGGGTCCCCCAGATGTGAGATTAGCCCGGCCGCGAAGACCGCGTCCAGCACGCCGTCGCGGACCGGCAGCGCCGAGACGTCCGCGCGCAGCAGGGCCGCCTCCGCGTCCCGTCCGGCCCGTACGGCCGCTTCCAGCATCTCCGGTGTGAGATCGGCCCCGAGCACCACGCCGGACGCTCCTACGGCCGCACGCAGCGCCGGCAGCGCCCGCCCCGTGCCGCATCCGGCGTCCAGCACACGGTCGCCCGCCCGCAGGCCCAGCTCCGCGACGCCCGCGGCGTACGCCGGCCCGTCGTCGGGGAAGCGGGCGTCCCAGTCCCGCGCCCGCTGCCCGAAGAACTCCCGTACGTCGTGCGACCCGTGGCCGGAGCGGTCACGGCCACCGCCCGCCCGGGTGCTGTCACTGAATTCGCTCATGGTGACGACATGATCCCTCATGGGCCGGTCGGTGTGGTGCTCCGTGGCCCACAACGACCGGAACATCCGTACGGCGCGCACGTTCGGGCAAAGGCCGATCGGGCGCTGGCAAGGCGCGTCAAATGACAGCACTTCTCAACCGCGTGCCCGGTGTGTCGTCCCAGCAGGTCTAGCGTCCCCGTCCCGGAGCCATGGGACACCTGGACGACGCCGCCCCCGGCCGGCCCCCTACCGGTCGCGGAGCACACGGGGAACGGAAGGGCCGCGCCCGCCGCCCCCGTACGGTCCGCGCCCGCCTCGTCCGCCTGCTCATCGTCCCCCTCGTGGCCCTCCTCGTGCTCCTGGGGGCCGTGACGGCCGACGCGTTGAAGGAAGCGTCGGCAGCAAGCCGGGCGCAGCACATCGATGTCGAGATCCGCGTTCCCCTGCATGAGCTGGTGCGTGCGCTCCAGGAGGAACGCCGGGCGGCCGTCGCCTACCTGGCGGCTCCCACCCGGACCCGTGAAGGCGCCTTCGCGAGGCGCGCCGGGAAGACCACGAGGACCGCGGCACGGCTGCGGCTCGACGGCCGGCACAGGGGCGGGGAGGGCGCCCGGCTCCCGAACCGCGCGGCGGACCGCCTGGCGGCCTTCACCGCAGGCCTGGACGCCGTGCGGAAGCAGCGCCGACCGACGACCGAACGCTCCCTCACCTGGCCGCAGGCGTACGGGCGCTACACATCGGCCGTCGCGTCGGCTCTCGCCCTCGACGCGACACTGGGCGGCGCGGCGGCCGCCCCGCTGCTGACCCGGGCCCGCGAACTGCTCGCCCAGGAGGAAGCCGTCCTCACCGCCGCCGACCTCACCGGCACGCTCGACAAGGAAGAGCAGCGGTCGTTCACCGGCACGGTGGCGGCGCGGCGCCTCATGGAAGGCGTCGCCACAGAGCGCCTGCCCGACGACGCGGCCTCGGAATGGCGCACGATCGCTGCAGGCAGGGCGCATGCCGATGTGCGCACCGTGGAGAACGCGGTGAGTACCGCAGCCCCGGGACGTGACGCGGCACGGGCCGCCCCGGGTGGCCGCTGGCAGCCCTCCTACGAGGCGCTGCAGCGCGATCTGAACGACTTCGAGAAGGACGTGACCACGGGAGTCACAGATCGCCATGGCCCCTCCGTGTACGGAGTTCCGGCCTCCACGGGAGCGGCCATCGGGCTCGGCCTCTTGGCGCTCGTCCTCTCCTCGGTCGTCTCCGTACGGGTCGGCCGCGGCCTGACCGGGGACCTCACCGCGCTGCGTGACGAGGCGCTCGACATGGCCCGGCGGGATCTCCCGGATACGCTGCGAGAAGCTCACCAGGGACGGCAGGCCGGCGCTCCCGCCGAGGCTGCCGGTGACTCCCAGGACCCGCCCGCGGCCGACTCCTCGGGCACGCCCACCGCCGACGAGACCAGCCAGGTCCGAGCGGCGCTGGAGAGCGTGCGCCGGGCAGTGCGGGACGAGGCGGTGGAACATGCCGCAGCGGCCGACGCCGTCAACGGTGTCTTCGTGAACCTCGCCCGCCGCAGCCAGGTGCTCCTCCACCGCCAGCTCGCCCTCCTGGACAGCATGGAGCGCCGCTCCCAGGATCCGGCCGAACTCGGCGACCTCTTCCGGCTCGACCACCTCACCACCCGTATGCGACGCCACGCGGAGAGCCTGATCATCCTGTCCGGCGCCGCCCCGGGACGCGCCTGGCGGTCACCGGTACCGCTCACGGATGTCGTGCGCGCCGCGGTCTCGGAGATCGAGGACTACGCGCGCATCGAAGTGCGGCGCCTCCCCGCCGGCGCGGTACCGGGCGGTGTGGTCGCCGACCTCACCCATTTGCTGGCCGAGCTCATCGAGAACGCCGCACAGTTCTCGCCCCCGCACACCAAGGTGCGGGTGCATGGCGAACAGGTCGGCACCGGCCACGTACTGGAGATCGAGGACCGCGGACTCGGCATGGCGGAGGAAGCGCTGGAGGAGGCCAACCGCCGCATCGCGCAGACCGGAACGACCGCCCCTGCCGACAGCGACCGGCTGGGCCTCTTCGTGGTGAGCCGGCTGGCCACCCGGCACGACGTACGCGTGGTGCTGCGCCCCTCGGTGTACGGCGGCACGACGGCGGTGGTCCTGCTGCTGAACGCCCTCGTGCACGGTGCCGAGCCCCCGGAACGCATCGACTCGGCCCCCGGCCCGGTCCTCGACGCACCACTGGAACGCGTACGGGCACATGTCGGACGCCGCGCCGACCGCGCACTGGAGCCACCGGCGAACGAGACCGCGGCGGCCTCGCCCGACGGTACGGACGGCCTTCCGCGCCGCATACGGCAGCGCAGCCTGGCCGGGCGGCTGCGCCAGCCGCTTCCTGCGGAGACGGGCCCGCTGCCCGAGGAGGGGCCCACGGTCTCCCCGGAGCAGGCACGTACCCGGATGACCGCCTATCGCCAGGGCTGGGCACGCGGTTCCACGAAGGGAGAACCCTGATGCACGAGGAACGAGCGAGTCACGCACGACCGAGCCCCAGGGACCGCCTCAGCCGGTTGCTGGACGATCTGACAGCCCGGGTGCCGGAGGTCCGGCACGCGGTGGTGCTCGGCTGCGACGACGTGGTCGCCGGCGCCTCCGGCTCGTTGCTGCGGGAGGATGCGGATCATCTGGCGGCCGTCGCCTCGGGATTCCACAGCCTGGCCAGGGGTACGGGGCGGCACTTCTCCTCCGGAGAGCTGCGCCAGACGATGGTGGAGATGGAGAGCGGCTACCTGGTCGTCGCCGCGGTCGGAGACGGCGCGTGCCTGGCGGTGCTGAGCGCGCCGGGTGCCGACGTCGGGGTGGTCGCCTACGAGACGGCGTCCCTCGTCCAGGGGGTGGCGGAACACCTGCGCCCCGCGTCGCACTTCGCCCCAGGAGCCGGGCGACAGCCGTGACGGGCGGGGCGACTGTGATCCAGTTCACCGAATCACCCCGCGCCGCGGCACAAGAGAGGTTACGGTCCTGCCGTGTGACTCCCGGGGGACGTGCGACGGCCCACCGGAACGCTCCACCGAAGCCGGCCGGTCCCGGCGCACGCCGGACCCCGGAACCCATGAACGCGAGCACCCTCACCCGCGCGCATTCCTGACGCGCCCATCGCTTCCTGGAGGACAAGTACCGATGGATCCCGTGGACGCGCACTCCGAAACGGTGCGGGACGAGGCCGACATGGCCTTGAAGATCCTGATAGCGGGCGGCTTCGGAGTCGGGAAGACGACCCTGGTCGGGTCGGTCAGCGAAATCCGTCCGCTGCGCACGGAGGAGTACCTCAGCGAAGTGGGGGAGGCGGTGGACGACACCCGCGGTGTCGACCGCAAGGCCACCACCACGGTGGCGATGGACTTCGGCCGGATCACCATCAGGCAGGGCCTGTCGCTGTACCTCTTCGGGACGCCCGGGCAGGACCGCTTCTGGTTCCTGTGGGACGACCTCTCCGCGGGTGCGCTGGGCGCCGTCGTCCTCGCCGACACCCGAAGACTGGCGGACTGCTTCCCGGCCGTGGACTATTTCGAGAACCGCCGGGTGCCGTTCCTCGTGGCCGTCAACTGCTTCCCCGGCGCGCGCGACTACGGTGCGGACGACGTGTCACGGGCGCTGGACCTGGACAACGGTACGCCGGTGGTGCTGTGCGACGCCCGTGACCGCGACTCCGGGAAGGAAGTCCTCATCCGGCTGGTCGAGCACGCGGGGCGGATGCACACGGCCCGCATGCTCGACACGGCGAGCCGGCCGTAGTCCCCCGGGGGCAGGCCGGGCTCAGTCCGCGATCTCCGCCAGCGCCACCGCCTTGTCGACATGGACCCGCACCAGCAGCTCCCCGGCCACGCCGTTGCGTGCCCCGTACTCCTCGGCGCGGTCCTCGCCCATGTAGCGCGCGGCGATCCGGGTCGCCCAGGCACGTACCTCCGACAGTTCCTCGCTCACCCGCGCTCGCCCTTCGAGCACGACGAAGTCGAACGGCGGCCGGTCGTCGTCCACGCACAGGGCCAGCCGGCCGTCCCGAATCAGGTTCTGCCCCTTCACCGTCTTCGCGCCGGTGTTGAACACCACGTCGTCGCCGTCCAGCAGGAACCACACGGGGGCCACGTGCGGCCTCCCGTCGGTCCGTACGGTCGCCAGCTTGCCCGTGCGGGTGCCGGCGGAGACGAACGTCTGCCACTCGTCCTTGGTCATCTTTCGCGCCATGGGGTCATCCTGCGGTATCCGGCCCGTGAGCGGCAGGAGGACGCGCGTCGACGTGTCCGGGCCGCTTGCCGAGACGGCAGAGGTGAGCGAGGCTGACACAGCGGCGCGCGACAGGTGGTGCCGCAGCCCAGTAGGTAGCACGGTGTTACGGGGAGGAAGCGGGAATGGCACTGAGCAGCGGACTGGACTGGCTGCTGGACGACCTGACACGACGCGTCGATCAGGTGCGGCACGCTCTTGTGCTCTCCAACGACGGCCTGGTCACGGGGGCGAGCGAAGGGCTGGCGCGGGAGGACGCCGAACATCTGGCGGCGGTCGCCTCCGGGTTGCACAGCCTGGCCAAGGGATCCGGACAGCAGTTCCGGGCGGGCCGGGTACGGCAGACCATGGTCGAATTCGACGACGGGGTGCTGTTCGTGACGGCGGCGGGCGACGGCAGTTGCCTGTGCGTGCTGTCCGAGGCCGAATCCGACCTGGGGCAGATCGCGTACGAAATGACGCTGTTGGTCAACCGGGTCGGTGAACATCTCGCGGTGGCGGCGCGGCAGCCGGAAAGTTATCCACAGGTCTGAGGCGGGGGTTGACCCGCTGTCACACTCCGCGGCTACAGTCGTGACTGTCAGTAATTGAACTGTAGCGGGGGAGAAGTGACATGACCGTGAGGTATGAGTACTCGGAAACGCTCGCGATGGGGCGGGCGGCCCGGGAACTGGGTTTGAAAACCGGCGAGTTCGAGCTCGCCGTGCAGCTCGACGAGGTAGGTACGGTACCGCCGGGGCCGGGCGACGCGTCCGGCCGACGGCGGGTGCCGGCGGCGGAGATCGCGCGACTGCAGGAAGAAAGGGGATTCCCCGACACCCTGCGTGAGCGGATCCGGGTCGTCGGCGCGACGGAGGGCGCCGCGCTGATGGGCATCGCTCCCGGTAGGTTTCTGCGCTTGGCCCGGGCGGGATGCTTCGGCCCTGTCCGCTTTTACGTGAACCGCTACGGCGCGATCGTGTGGCAGTACCTGGCAGCCGAGCTGTCGGCCTTCGCCGGCAAGGAATGCAGCCTCATCCACGGCCCCACGCCGCCGCCCATGCGGGCGTTGCTCTGCTCCGGCCAGGACTGGCGGGGCAGGCTGTGGCGGAGCCGGCGCGTGGCGCAGCTGGTGACGGAAGCGGACGGGTCCTGGGCGGTGTCGGCGGTGATCGCCGCCGTGCTGCCGCCGGAGGAGCTGGCGGCACTCGTACGCGACCCGGCCGAGCGGATCTGGCTGCGCAAGCTCAGGCCTTGCCTCTCGTCCGCGGGTGCGAACACGACCCGCACCCGTGCGGCCGTCGAACGGGCCGAGACGGCGGAGGAGTTCGACGAGGTGATGTGGTACCGCATCAGCCTCTCCCGGCAACTCGACGCAGTCCGCCGGGAACACCCGGCCCCGGCCCTGCCCCCGTCCGCGGCGGTGCCGTCCGTCGCGGGTGCCGGGAGCGGTGGTGAGGGGCAGGTCGAGCAGGTCGATGAACCCACCGAGGTCGGTGAAGCCGTCGAGGCTCAGGACTCCGGAGGGGGCAGGACCCCCGTAGAGGACAGGGCCCCGGCCTCCGAAATCAAGGGCGATGTCCGCGGGCTGCCGGCTCCCGCCACCGTGCCCTCGCCCCGGGCCCGCCTCATCCGGGCCCGAACGGGTCCCGGCGCCCAGTCCCCGGCCGGCACCCGCCCCAGGGCGGCGGTCACCGGAGGCGGCCCCGCGCGGCACGGTGCCTTCCTGACCCGCCGTGCTCGCGCCTCCTCGGGCCGGGCCCGGGTTCAGTCGCCCAGCTTCCGGAAGAGTCCTTCCTGGACCACGGAGACGAGCAGTCTGCCCTCGCGGTCGTAGATCCGGCCGCGGGCCAGGCCCCGGGCGCCCGTCGCGATGGGCGATTCCTGGTCGTAGAGGAACCACTCATCGGCACGGAACGGCCGGTGGAACCACATCGCATGGTCGAGGGAGGCCATGTCGAAACCGCGCGGGCCCCACAGCGGTTCGATCGGGATCCGCACGGCATCCAGCAGCGTCATGTCGCTGGCGTAGGTCAGCGCGCAGGTGTGGACGAGCGGGTCGTCACCAAGCGGCCCGACCGCCCGCATCCATACGGCACTGCGCGGCTCCGCCCCCTCGATCTCCTCCGGCCGCCACCGCAGCCGGTCGACATAGCGGATGTCGAAGGGCTGGCGGCGGGCCATGCGTTCCAGTGCCTCGGGCAGTCCGCCCAGATGCTCGCGGACCTCTTCGGCGACCGTGGGCAGCTCCTCGGGGGGCGGTACCACCCGGCCGATCGGAAGCTGATGCTCGAACCCCGGTTCGGGCTTATGAAAGGAGGCGGTCAGATTGAAGATCGTGCGCCCCTGCTGGACGGCCACGACCCGGCGCGTGGTGAAGGAACGCCCGTCCCGCACCCGCTCCACCTGGTACACGATGGGCACCCCGGGCCGGCCCGGCCGCAGGAAGTACGCGTGCAGCGAGTGCACGGGGCGGTCGCCTTCCGTGGTCCGCCCGGCGGCCACCAGCGCCTGCCCGGCGACCTGGCCGCCGAAGACGCGCTGCAGCGATTCCTGGGGGCTGCGCCCGCGGAAGATGTTCACCTCGATCTGTTCCAGATCGAGCAGGTCCACCAGCTTTTCTGCCGGACTGGTCATCTACGGGTGCCCTTCATCGGAGTGGGGGAGCGGTCGGAGCAGAGGCCTTCGGTCGGATCGGTGCGGTGACCGCCGGCCGGTCGTGGGCGAACGCCCACCTCGATGATCGGGCGCGGCAGTGGCGAGGCGTACCAGCTCGGCTTCTCCGGCCAGGGCTTCGTGGTCGTACAGCCCAGCGAGGACAGC
>NZ_JBEYUN010000040.1:0-20494 GCF_040643545.1 Streptomyces sp. NPDC047117
GGTACTGCAGGGGGGACCCTGTGGGAGAGTAGGACGCCGCCGAACAAACTTTGAGGGAAAGCCCCGCACCGTATGGTGCGGGGCTTTTCTGCGTTCCGGGGCCGGTTCCGCCGGACGCTTTTCCCTGCACGTCCTTTCGGTACGGGTACGTCGCAAGCCTCGTACGCCGGCTGAGAGCGGCGTGCGGCACGCGCGTGAACCTCCTGGGCACTCGCCCGAGCCATTCAGGAGAGACCTGAGCCATTCAAGAGAGAGAAGCCGAGCGAGACTTCCCGGACCCAGTGGGCCCGAGCGCCGCATTCCCCTCCCAGCTGCCGCAGGCGCCCTCAGAGCCGTCTGGAGGCCTTGAGGGCGAGGTATGCGTCGGCGAGTTCGGGGGCCAGGCGGGTGGGCGTCGTGTCGACGACGGTGACGCCGTGGCCGCGGAGGCGGTCAGCGGTGCGGTGGCGCTCGGCGCGGGTACGTTCGGCGGCGGCCGCGGCGTACACATCGGCCGGGGTGTGGCGGGAGCGGGCCAGCGATTCGATGCGCGGGTCGGCCACGGCGGCCACGATGACCTCGTTGTTCCGGGTGAGTCCCGGAAGTACGGGGAGCAGGCCCTCCTCGACCGGAGCCGCGTCGAGGCCGGTGAAGAGCACGATGAGGGAGCGGCGGGGCGCACTGCGGCGGATGGCCGCGGCGAGGCCCCGGGCGTCGGCCTCGACGAGTTCGGGCTCCAGAGGCGTCATGGCGTCGGTCAGCGCGGGCAGCACGTCGCGGGCCGTGCGGCCGTGGACGGCGGCGCGTACGCGGCGGTCGTAGGCGAGCAGGTCGACGCGGTCGCCGGCGCGTGAGGCGAGCGCGGCGAGGAGCAGGGCGGCGTCCATGGCGGCGTCGAGGCGGGGGATGTCGCCGACGCGGCCGGCCGAGGTGCGGCCGGTCTCCAGGGCGAGAAGGATGTGGCGGTCCCGTTCGGGACGCCAGGTGCGTACGGCGACGGTCTGCTGCCGTGCGGTGGCCCGCCAGTCGATGGAGCGGGTGTCGTCGCCGGGCGTGTAGTCGCGCAGGCTGTCGAACTCCGTGCCCTCGCCGCGGGTGAGGATGCTGGTGCGGCCGTCGAGCTCGCGCAGTCGGGCGAGCTTGGCGGGGAGGTGCTTGCGGCTGGTGAACGGCGGCAGGGCTCGGACCGCCCAGGGGACGTGGTGGCTGCCCTGGCGGGCGGCGAGGCCGAGTGGTCCGTACGAGCGGACGGTGACGCGTACGGCGTGGTGTTCGCCGCGGCGGGTGGGGTGCAGGGCTGTGGTGACGCGGCGGCGCTCGGCCGCGGGGACCCGGAGTCGGTGCCGGGAGGCGGCGAATTCGGTACCGGGGTGGAAGGCGCTGGGCGGCCAGGCGTCGCGGAGGTCGGCACGCAAGGGTCGGCCGGTGGGGTTGGTGACAGTGAGGTGTGTGGGGACAGCGTCACCCAGTCGAACTGACGTGTCACCGGTACGGGTGAACTGCAGCTTTCGCACTGGCGCGGCGAGTGACAGGTCGCACAAAATTGCTGCAAGCAAGGTGAGTTGGACGGCGAGGATGCCCGTCCAGCCGGGGAGCAGCAGACCGACGACGAGTGCGCCAAGAGCCGCGAGGAGCGCGGTGCGTCCGGTAAGGGCCATGGCGTGGCTCAGCGGGGGACGGGAAGGTGGGAGAGGACCGCGGAGATGACGGAGTCGGACGTGACTCCTTCCATCTCCGCTTCGGGGCGGAGCTGGACGCGGTGGCGCAGTGTGGGGAGGGCCAGGGCCTTGACGTCGTCGGGGGTGACGTAGTCGCGGCCGGTCAGCCAGGCCCAGGCGCGTGCCGTGGAGAGCAGTGCGGTGGCGCCTCGGGGGGAGACCCCGAGGGCGAGCGAGGGGGATTCACGCGTGGCACGGCAGATATCGACGATGTAAGCGGCGATGTCGGGGGAGACGGACGTCTTGGCGACGGCTGCCCGGGCGGCTTCGAGGTCGGCGGCGCCGGCGACGGGGCGTAGCCCGGCGGAGTCGAGGTCGCGTGGGCTGAAGCCCTCGGCGTGCCGGGTGAGGATGCCGATCTCGTCCTGACGGGCGGGCAGCGGGACCGTGAGCTTGAGCAGGAAGCGGTCGAGCTGCGCCTCGGGCAGCGGATAGGTGCCCTCGTACTCCACCGGGTTCTGGGTCGCGGCGACCAGGAACGGCTCGGGCAGGGGCCGCGGCGTTCCGTCCACGGTCACCTGGCGCTCCTCCATGGCTTCGAGTAGGGACGCCTGCGTCTTGGGAGGCGTCCGGTTGATCTCGTCCGCGAGCAGGATGTTCGTGAAGACGGGGCCCGGCTGGAACGAGAACTCCGCGGTGCGCGCGTCGTAGACGAGTGAGCCGGTGACGTCGCTCGGCATCAGGTCGGGGGTGAACTGGACGCGCTTCGTGCCCAGGTCGAGCGCGGCCGAGAGGGAGCGTACGAGCAGGGTCTTGGCGACGCCGGGCACGCCTTCGAGCAGGACGTGGCCTCGGCAGAGCAGGGCGACGACCAGGCCGGTGACGGCGGGGTCCTGGCCGACGACGGCTTTGGCGATCTCGGTGCGCAGGGCTTCCAGGGAAGCTCGGGCGCTGTCAGCTGTCGGGGTGCTCACGAGGTGCGTGCCTCTCTTGATGAAGGATCGAGCGTTCGAGGTCGTCGAGTCGGTCGGCCAGCTGGACCAGGGCCTTGTCGTCCGCCGGCGCGGGGCCGAAGAGCAGGGCCTGCAGGGCTCCGGAGGAGGTGCCGTCCGCGCTGAGGTGGGCGGCGACGGCCGGTACGAGGACGTCGGCACTGTCGATGTGGAGGGGAGGCACACCGACGAGGGGGGCCAGCCGGGCGCGGGTGGCCGAGCGCAGGACGGTGGCGGCCTGGTCGCGGGCGCCGGCCTGTTGGTAGAGGCGGGCGCGGCCCTCGGTCGTCTCGGCGGCGGGCACGGTGACCGGCAGCCGCTCGGGGACGAGGGGGCCGAGGCGGCGGGCCCGCCAGAGTGCGGTGAGTACGGCGGCGAGGGCCAGTTGCAGCAGGCCCCAGCGCCAGCCGGCGGGGACGAGGTCGAGGAAGGAGCGCTCGCCGCCCGGGGCAGATGCGGGATCGCTGACGGAGGGGAGGTACCAGACCAGATGACGGTGCGAACCGAGGAGTTGCAGGGCGAGCGAGGCGTTGCCCCGTTCGTCGAGGCGGTGGTTGTAGAGCAGATCGGGGGCGCCGAGCAGGACGGTGTCGTCGGCGGACGCCCGGGCGCCGCCCGTCGGCCCGTTGCCGTCGGCCGAACTGCCCGGCAGGCGCAGCAGGGTGGGCAGGCCGTTGACGGAGTAGCAGCGGTCGGTGCCGGGGGCGGCGCCGATGAAGCGGGTCCCGCCGAGGTCGGCGTCGCCGGCCCGGCGGGCGGCGGGCAGAGAGCAGCCGGGCGGGCGCACGGTGACGTCGGTGGGCTCGGCGGTCCGGACACCGGGGGCCAGGGAGTCGAGCGCCGGCTGGTCGGGGGCGAGGAGGACGGTGCGGCCGGCGGCGCGCCCGGTGGCCGTACGCAGGGTGGCGAGCTGGCGGCCGGTCAGCAGGTTCGGTTCGGTGACCAGGAGGGTGGTGTCCGGGCCT
Source organism: Streptomyces sp. NPDC047117 (assembly GCF_040643545.1). NCBI lineage: Bacteria > Bacillati > Actinomycetota > Actinomycetes > Kitasatosporales > Streptomycetaceae > Streptomyces > Streptomyces sp. NPDC047117. Next base: position 3,595 of record NZ_JBEYUN010000040.1, read on the forward strand.
GCCGCGTCGGCGGCTTCACGGGTGCTGGTCACGACACGGGTGCTGACGCCCCGTTCGGACAGCAGGGTGGCGAGCGCGCGGCTGCCGGTGCGGTCGGCGGAGCGCGGATCGAGGCGCCCGTGCTGTTCGTCGGACTTCAGTGCCGCGATGGTGATGCCGCCGAGGGCGAGGACGAGGAGCGCGATAAGCAGGCCCCGGGCGCGGGACCAGATCCTGGCGGCGGTGGGGGAGACGGAGGTGGAGTACGCGGGGGCGGTGGTCATCCGGCGGCCCCGGGCTGGACGGTGGTGAGCTGTGGCCTGTCGTTGCTCAGGTCCGTGTCCAGGGTGCTGAGCAGGGCGTATTCCTCGGCGGTGGCGGGCCGTCGGCCGTATGTGACGGCGTCGAAGGTCCGGGCGGCCGCGCGCAGCCGGTCGGCGTGGGCGGGGAAGACGCGGCCGGATTCGGTGGCCGCCTCGTCGGCGGTACGCCCCGGGGCCGGCGTGAGCAGCGCGCGTTCCTCCAGGGCGAGGACGAGGCCCCGCATCCGTTCCTGTACGGCGGGGGTCCAGTCGTTGCGGGCGGCGTGGGCTTCCGCGGCCGTGCGGTGTTCGGCGGCGGTGCGCGGCCGGTCGGTGAAGAGCGCGGCGCCGGTGGTGGGAGTGCGGCGCAGGGCGCCGAGCCGCAGCCGGAGGGCGACGACCAGCAACAGGACGACCAGGGCGATGACGAGCAGGCCGACCCAGCCGCCGGGGGTGGCCCCGGCAGCCGCGTTGAAGAGGTCGTCGACGCGCTGCCAGAGCCAGTTCAGGGCGCGCTGGAGCGGGTTGGGGTCGTACTCGTGGTACCGCGGCTTGGACAGTTCGCGTTCCGCCGCTTCCCGGGCGGGGACGCGCGGCGTCCGTATGGGCCCCTCGTCGCCGGTGCCCGCGAGGTGTTGCGCGAGCACGGCGACTCTCCCCCCGGCCGTCACCGCATCAGCTCCCGGGCGTGGGACCGGCGGCGGGGGACGCGTCGGCGTCGTAGCCGGGAAGGCCGGCAGCGCGCGCCAGTTCGAGGTCGAGCGCCTCGCGGCGGATCCGCTGGTCCATGTACAGGAGCGCGGTGACGCCGGCGCTGATCGGGAAGGTGACGGTGGAGCTGATCACTGCGCCGATGCCGACCACGATCAGGAACGTCCAGCCGGTGCCGGCGCTGCCGTTCATCCAGTCCGCCGCGCTGTCCCCGCCGAGCAGCATGCCGATGACGGTGGCCGGGATCTGGACGATGAACTCCACGATCACCACGATCAGTACGGTGAGCAGCTGGATGCCGAGCACCCGCCACCAGGCGCCGCGTACGAGCTTGGCGGAGCGGCGCATGGACGTGATGACGCCCTGCTTCTCCAGCATCAGGGCCGGCGCGGCGAGGCAGTAGCGGATCCACAGCCAGACCCCGAGCACCAGGGCGGCGAGGCCGCCCAGCAGTGCGAGACCCAGGCCGGCCGGCTCGGCGCCCGCCGCGGCGATGACGATGCCCGGGACCAGGCACACCGTCATGATGGCGAGGATCAGCAGCGGAAGGAGGATGAGCAGGCCGAAGAGACGGGGGAGTTGGCGACGCGAGTCCTGCCAGGCCTCGCCGATCGAGACCGGGCGGCCCAGGACGGCACGGCTGACGACCATGGTGATCAGCGCGGTGACGATCACGGTGCCGAGCATGGCGATGAACCAGGTGATGCCGCTGGCGGCGAGCTGGCCGCCGGCCTCGCGCATGACCTTGTCGAGGTCCGCGTTCGGGTCGTTCCCGAGAGTCAGGCTGTCGGCACGCTGGAACCACACGCCCGACACGACCGTGGCGGCGGCCTGCGTGATCACGGCGACGACGAGCGAGATGCCCATCATGGTCCGCCAGTGCGCCCGCATGGTGGCCACCGCGCCGTCCAGGATCTCGTTGATGCCGAGCGGACGCAGCGGGATGACGCCGGGCTTGGCCGCCGGAGGCGGCGGGGACCAGGCGCCGCCCCAGCCGGGCCGGCCGCCGCCCCACTGGGGGCCGCCGGGTCCGGGCTGGCCGCCCCAGCCGGGTTGCCCGCCCCAGCCGGGCTGACCGCCGGGGCCGCCCTGCGGTCCGGGGCCGCCCGGTGGGTTCCAGCCGGAGCCGCCGTCGTTCGGCGCGGATCCGCCATGGCCGCCGGCGCCCGGCGTGCCACCGGCCGGTGCGTCACCGCCGGGCGCGGACCACTGTCCGGCCGGCGGCTGCTCCTTGGCCCACTGGGCGGACGGCTGCTGATCCGCCGCGCCGTTCTCGGGGGCGGGTGCGTCGGCGGGCTGCGGGTCCGGGGACTGCTCGGGCGGTGCGGGCTGCTCCTGAGGGCCGCGGTCCGGCTCGTCGGAGGGGGATCCGGGCGAGGCCCAGCCCGGAGAGTTGTTCATCGTCGCTCCTTCTCACTGCCCGTCCGCGGCGGCGGTCGGGTTCCGGGATCCGCGGTGCCAGTCATCGTGCCATGGCAAGTCCGGTTTCGTACCGGCCCCCTTGTCACGAGGAGCTGTTCCGGTGCCGGGCCGAGATGTTCCGGTTCCCGCGACAGTTGTCCAGGACATGCGGGGAGACCTTCTGCTTGCCCCGCCGCTGACGGCAGACTGAGCGGATGGCCGATCCGTACGGAGTACCCCAGGCGCGTGCCGAGGCACCCGCGATCCCCGCGTTGCGTTGGGAGGAGCCGCCCGAAGGACCGGTGGTGGTCCTGCTGGATCAGACACGATTGCCCGCCGAGGAGACGGAGTTGGTCTGCACGGACGTGCCGGCTCTGGTCCAGGCGATCCGGACGCTGGCCGTGCGCGGCGCTCCGCTGCTGGGCATCGCCGGGGCGTACGGCGTCGCCCTGGCGGCGGCCCGCGGGTTCGACGTGGCCGAGGCCGCCGCGACCCTGTCGTACGCCCGGCCGACCGCCGTCAACCTCGCGTACGGGGTGCGGCGTGCGGTGGCGGCGTACGAGGAGGCACTGGCCGCCGGGAGCACGGGCGAGAAGGCCGCGGCGGCCGCTCTGGCCGAGGCCCGGGCCGTGCACGCCGAGGACGCGCGGGCCAGCGCGCGGATGGCGGAGCACGGGCTGGAGCTGCTCGGCGAGCTGCTGCCGGGCGGCAGTCACCGCATCCTCACGCATTGCAACACCGGCGCGCTGGTCTCCGGGGGCGAGGGCACCGCCTTCGCCGTGGCGCTGGCGGCGCACCGGGCGGGAGAGCTGCGACGCCTGTGGGTGGACGAGACCAGGCCGCTGCTGCAAGGTGCGCGGCTCACCGCGTACGAAGCGGCGCGGGCGGGCATGGCCTACACAGTGCTGCCCGACGGGGCGGCGGGGTCGCTCTTCGCGGCGGGCGAGGTGGACGCCGTACTGATCGGCGCGGACCGGATCGCGGCGGACGGCGCGGTCGCCAACAAGGTGGGCAGCTATCCGCTGGCCGTTCTGGCGCGCTACCACCACGTGCCGTTCGTGGTGGTAGCCCCCACCACGACGCTGGATCCGGAGACCGAGGAGGGTGCGTTGATCGAGGTCGAGCAGCGAGCAGGGTACGAAGTGACCGATATCTCGCTGCCGCATGTACCCGTCACGGGCGCCGAGGCGGGCGTCGCGCTCGCGGTCACGCCACCGGGCGCCCAGGCCTACAACCCGGCCTTCGACGTCACCCCCGCGGAGCTGGTGACCGCGATCGTGACCGAGGCGGGGGTGGTGTCGCCGGTCACCCGGGACGCCCTCACGGAGGTGTGTTCCACGTCACGATTCGGTAAGTCACGATCAGGTAATGGGATGATGGCCGAATGAAGGGACGCGTCCTGGTCGTCGACGACGACACCGCACTGGCAGAGATGCTCGGCATCGTGCTGCGCGGCGAAGGCTTTGAACCGTCGTTCGTGTCGGACGGCGACAAGGCGCTCGCCGCGTTCCGCGAGGCCAAGCCCGACCTCGTACTGCTCGACCTGATGCTGCCCGGACGGGACGGCATCGAGGTGTGCCGGCTGATCCGCGCCGAGTCCGGTGTGCCGATCGTGATGCTCACCGCCAAGAGCGACACCGTCGATGTGGTGGTCGGGCTGGAGTCGGGAGCGGACGACTACATCGTCAAGCCGTTCAAGCCCAAGGAGCTGGTGGCCCGGATCCGGGCGCGCCTGCGGCGGTCCGAGGAGCCCGCGCCGGAGCAGCTGGCCATCGGTGACCTGGTCATCGACGTGGCGGGGCACTCCGTGAAGCGGGACGGGCAGTCGATAGCGCTGACGCCGCTGGAGTTCGACCTGCTGGTGGCGCTGGCGCGCAAGCCGTGGCAGGTCTTCACCCGTGAGGTGCTGCTGGAGCAGGTCTGGGGGTACCGCCACGCCGCGGACACCCGGCTGGTCAACGTCCACGTCCAGCGACTCCGCTCGAAGGTCGAGAAGGACCCGGAGCGGCCGGAGATCGTGGTGACGGTGCGCGGCGTCGGCTACAAGGCCGGACCCAGCTGACATGCCCCGGGACGGTTCGGCTCCGGAGGGGACGCGGGGGCGGGCCGCTGACACGGCGGACGACATGTCCTTCCTGGAGCGCTTCGTACGAGGCGGGCAGCAGCTGCTGCCGGACGGGCCCGGTGCCGGGCCCGTCCACCCCGTGCTGCGCCTCATCGGCCGCTGGGTACGCAGGCCGCTGCTGCCCGCGATGCGCCTGTGGCGGCGCAACATCCAGCTGCGGGTCGTCGCGACGACCCTGCTGATGTCGCTCGGCGTGGTGCTGCTGCTCGGCCTCGTGGTCATCGGGCAGGTGCGGAATGGTCTGCTGGACGCCAAGCGGCAGGCCGCGCAGAGCCAGGCCGCCGGCGGCTTCGCCGTGGCGCAGCAGATGGCCGACGGCGCCGGCGACACCCGCGGGGACGACGCCCAGCGGACCGGGAACCGCGGCGCGCAGGACTCCGCGACCTGGCTCACCAGCCTGGTCGAGCAGCTCGCCAGTGGCGGGCAGGGCGTGTTCTCGGTGGTCGCGCTGAGTTCGGACTCCGCCGTCGAGCAGCCCTTCGTGGACGACAGTCCCGGCATCCGGGGGCCGCGCGCTTCGGGCGACGTGGACCCGGAGCGCAGCGTGCCCGCCGAGATGCGGCGGAAGCTGGACAAGCAGGCGGGCACGTACCGCGAGTACACCCAGATCAAGCGGGTGGGGTCGGACGAGGGCGAGCCGGCGCTGGTGATCGGCAAGCGCCTGGACGACGTCAACAGCAACCCGTACCAGCTCTACTACCTGTTCTCCTTCAGCCAGGAGGAGAAGTCGCTCAGCCTGGTCAAGGGCACCCTCGCCACCGCCGGCGTCTTCGTGGTGGTGCTGCTCGGCGCCATCGCCTGGCTGGTCGTACGGCAGGTCGTCACCCCGGTACGGATGGCCGCGGGGATCTCCGAGCGGCTGGCCGCCGGGCTGCTGCAAGAGCGGATGAAGGTCACCGGCGAGGACGACATCGCACGGCTGGGCGAATCGTTCAACAAGATGGCGCAGAACCTCCAGAGCAAGATCCAGCAGCTGGAGGCGCTCTCCCGGATGCAGCGCCGCTTCGTGTCCGACGTGTCGCACGAGCTGCGGACGCCGCTGACGACCGTACGCATGGCCGCGGACCTCATCCACGACGCGCGCGACGACTTCGACCCGGCCACCGCGCGCTCGGCGGAGCTGCTGCGCGGCCAGCTGGACCGGTTCGAGTCGCTGCTGGCGGACCTGCTGGAGATCAGCCGGTTCGACGCGGGCGCCGCCGCGCTGGAGGCCGAGCCGATCGACCTGAGGGACGTCGTCCACCGCGTCATCGAGGGCGCCGAGCCGCTGGCCGAGGCCAAGGGCAGCCGCATCATCGTGCGCGGCGCCGAGTACCCGGTGGTCGCCGAGGCGGACGCCCGGCGCGCGGAGCGCGTGCTGCGCAACCTCGTGGTCAACGCCGTGGAGCACGGCGAGGGCCGGGACATCGTCGTCCGCCTGGCCTCGGCCGGCGGGCGGAGCGGCGGCGCGGTGGCCGTCGCGGTACGGGACTACGGCGTCGGGCTGCGGCCCGGCGAGGCGACGCGGGTCTTCAACCGGTTCTGGCGCGCGGACCCGGCCCGGGCGCGCACGACCGGCGGCACGGGCCTCGGCCTGTCGATCGCGGTCGAGGACGCGCGGCTGCACGGCGGCTGGCTCCAGGCGTGGGGCGAGCCGGGCGGTGGCTCGCAGTTCCGGCTGACCCTGCCGCGTACGGCCGGTGAGGCGCTGCGCGGTTCGCCGATCCCGCTGGAGCCGGAGGACTCGCGGCGCAACTGCGCCCGCAGCCGTGCGGCCGGGCACCGCGCCATCGAGGCACGCAAGCCCGCGCTCACGCTCCCGGCCCAGGCCGGGAACGGCGCCGAGAGGCACGGCACACACCCTGGCACGCACTCCGCCGGCGGGAATGGAGCCGCGGACAAGGGCGGGAGCGGACCCGCAAGCAACGGCGGGAACGGAGCCGCAAGCAACGGAAGCGGGGCCGTGGGCAACGGGAGCGCGCCTCAGGAGAGCGCCGCGCACAACGGGGCCGGCGCGCGCAACGGAGCGGGTGACGGCGGAGCGCCGCACGACGGGGACGCGCCCCAGGGGGCGGAGCCTCGGGGTGCCGGCTCGGGCGGGGCGACCGAGGGCCGCGTGCGTACGGAGACGCCCGTGCGCACCGACTCCCGTGCCTCCTCCACGGACGCCCGCTCCCGTACGGACGAGAACGGGAACGGCCGGGGAACCGGTGGGAACGGCGGCCAGGGGCCAGGCGGGAACGGCGGTCAGGGAACAGGAGGGCGAGCCTCGTGACCGGCGCTGATCAGAAGCGCGGCGGAACGCGGCGCGGCGGACGGCTGCGCGGGACACGGCCCCGTACGGTCGCGGTGCTCGCCGCCGGGGCGATGCTGCTGGCCGGGTGCGCGTCGATGCCGGACGAGGGCGAATCGCTGCCGGTCGACCAGGCCTCGCGCGCGGACGCCGACTCTCAGGTACGGGTCTACGGCGTGCCGCCGCAGGACGGTGCGCAGCCGACCGACATCGTGCGCGGCTTCCTCGACGCGCTGACCAGCGACGAGGCCAACCTCCGCACCGCCAAGCAGTACCTGGCCACGCCGGCCCGTAAGGCGTGGCAGCCGTTCGCGACCACGAAGGTGCTCCAGGAGCGGCCCAAGGCCACCCCGGAGGGCAGCCCGTCCAACCGGGAAGACGCCAAGGGCTACACCGTCTCGCTCGAGGGCGCGCAGGTGGCCACGGTGGACCGCAAGCACGCCTATACGCCCCAGGAGAAGGCGTACAAGGACACGATGCACCTGACCCGGGAGAACGGGCAGTGGCGCATCGACCGACTGCCGAACGGCCTCGTGCTCGGCCTGCCGGACTTCCAGCGCATCTATCAGCCCGTCAACAAGTACTACTTCGCGGCGTACAAGTCCGAGGCAGGGGAGCCGCGGGCGGGCAAGAACGTGCTCGTCGCCGACCCCGTGTACCTGCGGCAGCGGATAGACCCCGTCACGGCCAGCGTGAACGCCCTGTTGCAGGGGCCGACCAACTGGCTGGACAAGGTGGCGACTTCCGCGTTCCCGGAGGGCACGCGCGTCACCCGCCCCACCCTCACGCTGGACGACTCCAACGCGCTGCGGGTGCGGCTCAACAAGCAGGCCGACGGCGTCGAGGCCGGCCAGTGCCGGCGGATGGCCGCCCAGGTGCTCTTCACGGTGCAGGGCATGGCGCGCGCTTCGAAGGTCAGCGAGGTGGAGCTCCAGGACGACCACGGCGAATCGCTGTGCAGCCTGAAGCAGCAGGACGCGGTGGACGGGTACGCGCAGCAGGCCAGGGCGCGGCACACGGCGCTGGAGTACTACATCGACGGTGACCACCGGGTGGTCAGCATGACGGACTCCGTGACCGACGCGACGCCGGTGCCGGGGCCGCTGGGTACGGGGAAGATCGCGCTGCGCTCCGTCGGCGTCGCGCACGGGGAGACGACCGCGGCGGGCGTCTCGCTCAACGGCCGCGCGCTGTACGTCGCCGACCTGGACGAGAAGGCCGACCGGGCCGAGGTACGGCTGCGCAGCAAGGCGAAGAACGAGGCGGACGGGCTGACCGCGCCGAGCTGGGACGGCCTCGGCGACCTGTGGATCGCCGACCGGGACGACGACGGATCGCGGCTGCTGAGGCTCCGGTCGGGCAAGGGCGAGCCGCAGGAGGTCGCCGTACCGGGGCTCGGCAAGCGGCGCATCAAGGCGATCAGGGTGGCGTCGGACGGCATCCGGATCGCCATGCTCATCGAGGACAAGGGCCGGACGACCCTGCAGCTGGGCCGCGTCGAACGCGGCGGCACGGCGATGAACCCCAAGCTGTCCGTCGAGGCGCTGCGCCCGATAGCGCCGCAGCTGGAGGACGTGGTGGCCGCCTCCTGGGCGGGCGACAGCCGGCTGGTCGTGGTCGGCCGGCAGTCCGGCGGGGTGCAGCAGATGCAGTTCATGGAGACGGACGGTTCGGCGTCCAACACGCAGACGCTCCCCGGCGTGAACGGCGTCGAGTCGGTCGCGGCCTCGGAGGACGAGAGCCGGCCGCTGATCGCGGATGCCGACGAGGGCATCGTCCGACTGCCGCTGGACGCGAACTGGAAGACCGTGGCGACGCGAGGTACGGCTCCGGTCTACCCGGGGTGAACGGCGTCCTCCGCCCGTCCTCCGTCGATCCCCCTTCGCCCGTCCTCCGTCCGTCCCGGCCCGATTTCCGGACGGGCGGGGCAGGGCCTTTCCGCAGGTGAAACCGCCTACGAGCTGCCCGCGATACGTCCATGAGCCGCCCGCGCGGCCTTCCGTGGCCGCCCGGCCCGTGAACTTATCCACAGGGGTGGTGAGGCGGCGGCGAGGGCGGGACAGTAGAGGTATGCGGGGGTTGTGGCGGGAGTTCGCCGGGCTGGTTCTGCCGGTCGGCTGCGCAGGGTGCGGCAGGCCGCGGACGGAGCTGTGCGAGGAATGCGTGCGGTCGCTGTACGCCGGGGGCGGACAGGCGGCCGGGAGACGGCGTGGGCCGCGGCGGGTGCGGCCCAGTCCCGCGCCGCCGGGGCTGCCGAGGGTGTATGCGGCGGCCGCGTACGCCGACGCGGTGCGGGCCGTCCTGCTGGCGCACAAGGAGCGGGGCGCGCTGGCCCTGGCCGTGCCGCTGGGCGGGGCGCTGGCGGGGGCCGTGCGGGGTCTGCGGCCGGGCCGTGGGCCGCTGCTGCTGATACCCGTGCCGTCCGCTCCGCGCGCGGTGGCCGGGCGGGGCCACGACCCGGTACGGAGAATCGCGCTGGCGGCGGCGCGGGAACTGCGGCGCGGCGGGACCGGGGCGCGCGTGCTGGCCGCCCTGCGGCAGCGGCGGACGGTGATCGATCAAGCCGGGCTCGGAGCGCGGCAGCGACAGCAGAATCTCGCCGGGGCCCTGGAGGTGGTGGCCGGCGGCGGGCGGCTGCTGCGCGGCGGACCTGTGGTGCTGGTGGACGACCTGATGACCACCGGAGCGTCGCTGGCCGAGGCGGCGCGGGCGGTCCGAGAGGCGGGAGGGAGAGTGGCGGGAGCGGCCGTCGTGGCGGCGTCGCCCGGCGCTTTCGAAATCAACTGGAACTGACCGGGAAAATTCATCGTTGCAGGTACTGAGGGCAAAAAATCACTCAAACGGAGCTACCCCCCAGGAGGGGGTGCCGACAACCCGCCAAGCGAGCTATGTTCGGTTGTGAGGACTTGGAGGACGCTTTGCCTCGAATGCCGGATAGGTGCGGTTCCTGGCGCCGGCAGAGATGCTGAAAACGGCTGGAGTGGAGTCCTGGTACGTGGGGGAGAAGGAGGTGAAAGTCGCCAAGTCCGAGGCTTCGGCACTTGTCGGAGCCTGGTGCAAGAAGGCATCACCTCGCTCGCACAGGGCGGAGTGATCCGGGAACGGAGTTCTGCGTGGACATCGTCGTCAAGGGCCGCAAGACCGAGGTGCCCGAGCGGTTCCGGAAGCACGTGGCCGAGAAGCTGAAGCTGGACAAGGTCCAGAAGCTCGACGGCAAGGTGATCAGCCTCGACGTCGAGGTGTCCAAGGAGCCCAACCCGCGGCAGGCCGACCGTTCCGACCGGGTGGAGATCACTCTCCGGTCCCGTGGCCCGGTGGTCCGGGCCGAGGCAGCCGCCGCCGACCCGTACGCCGCGCTCGATCTGGCCACGGCCAAGCTCGAGGCGCGACTCCGTAAGCAGCACGACAAGCGTCACTCGCGGCGCGGCAGCGGACGCATCCCGGCCAGTGACGTGGCCGTGAGCGTCCCGGACGCGGCGCGGCTCAACACCAACGGCGAACTGGCCGCCCAGGAATCCTCCGACGAGGAGAAGGTGCCGACCACCCGGATCGGGTCGCTGGAGGTCCAGGGCGAAGGCCCCCTGGTCGTCCGCGAGAAGACCCACTCCGCGGCCCCCATGACCCTCGATCAGGCGCTCTATGAGATGGAGTTGGTCGGTCACGACTTCTACCTCTTCGTCGATGCCGACACCAAGCAGCCGAGCGTGGTCTACCGGAGGCACGCGTACGACTACGGCGTCATCCGCCTGAACTCCGATCCGTTCGCGGACGGATCGCCCACCGAAGCCGGCGGGGCGCTCGGCGGCTGAGCCCACCGACGAGGCGCCCCCGGCGTGCGCCGGGGGCGCCATTGTGGCCGCTGTGAGCAGGAGTTGAGGCCGTATAGTGTCTGTGCGGCCAGGGTGTTGGGACACGAAGTGCGACATGCCGGAGAGACGGTTTGTGTATGGCGCTGATCGGGCTGGCCGTAGCGGGCTGTTGTCAACCAGCCTTATGACCAAACTCAGGCCTTCCGGGCCGAGTAGTTGACGGGGAGGAACGATGGGGGACAGCTTCGGGCCTGTGCGCAATGAAGCGGACGATGACCGCATCGGCATGGCCGATGGTGTCGGCTCGGGCGTGACCGCGCCCCGCAAGGAGCCGATCAGAGTCCTGGTGGTGGACGACCACGCGCTCTTCCGGCGCGGGCTGGAAATCGTGCTGGCCCAGGAAGAGGACATCCAGGTCGTCGGCGAGGCCGGGGACGGCGCCGAGGCCGTGGACAAGGCCGCCGACCTGCTGCCGGACATCGTGCTGATGGACGTCCGGATGCCGCGGCGGGGCGGTATCGAGGCGTGCACCTCCATCAAGGAAGTGGCCCCCAGCGCGAAGATCATCATGCTGACGATCAGCGACGAGGAGGCCGACCTCTACGACGCGATCAAGGCGGGGGCCACGGGTTACCTCCTCAAGGAGATCTCCACCGACGAGGTCGCCACGGCGATCCGCGCGGTCGCGGACGGCCAGTCGCAGATCAGCCCTTCGATGGCGTCCAAGCTGCTCACCGAGTTCAAGTCGATGATCCAGCGGACGGACGAGCGACGGCTCGTCCCCGCGCCGCGGCTCACCGACCGCGAGCTGGAGGTGCTGAAGCTCGTCGCCACGGGGATGAACAACCGCGACATCGCCAAGGAGCTCTTCATCTCCGAGAACACCGTGAAGAACCACGTGCGCAACATCCTGGAGAAGCTGCAGCTGCACTCCCGGATGGAAGCGGTGGTCTACGCGATGCGCGAGAAGATCCTGGAGATCCGCTAGCGGGCGAGCCGGCGGCCACCGGCCCGCCCGCGGCGCGTCAGCCGGACAGCTCGGCGTTCAGGGCGGCGAGCAGGGCCGGGTCGTCGCAGCGTTCGACGCGGACATCGTCGCAGTCGACCCAGGCGGCGGCTTCCCGCAGGGCCTGCGCCATGGGGCGAACGGCCTTGGGCCCCTGCATCGAGACCTGACGGGCCACGAGCGTCGTCCCCTCGCGGGCCGGGTCCACCCGGCCGACCAGCTTGCCGCCGGCCAGCAGCGGCATCGCGAAGTAACCGTGTATCCGCTTGGGCCTGGGGACGTATGCCTCCAGCCGGTGCGTGAAGCCGAAGATCCGCTCCGTACGCGGCCGGTCCCAGATCAGCGAGTCGAACGGCGAGAGCAGCGTCGTGCGGTGCCGGCCGCGCGGCGGCTCGGCCAGCGCGGCCGGGTCCGCCCAGGCGGGCTTGGACCAGCCCTCGACCTCGACGGGCACCAGCCCCGTCGCCTCGATGACCGCGCCGACCTGCTCGCCCTTGAGGCGGTGGTAGTCCGCCAGGTCCGCGCGGGTGGCCACGCCCAGCGCGGCCCCGGCCTGCGCGACGAGGCGGCGGACGCACTCGGTGTCGTCCAGGTCGTCGTGCAGCAGGTCGTCGGGGACGGCGCGCTCGGCGAGGTCGTACACCCGCTTCCAGCCGCGGCGCTCCGTGCACACCACCTCGCCGGTGTCGAGGAGCCACTCCACCGCGATCTTCGTCTCGGACCAGTCCCACCACTCGCCGCCGTTCCGGCCGCCGCCCAGCTGGGTGGTGGTGAGCGGGCCGTCGGCCTTCAGCCGGTCCAGGACGGCGGCGCACGAGCGCTCGGAGTCCTTCATGACGTGCCAGCGGTGGCCGCGCGCCCGCATGGCCCGGCGGCGGAACGCGAAGTGCGGCCACTCCTCGACGGGCAGGATGCAGGCGGCGTGCGACCAGTACTCGAAGCTGTGCGGGGCGTACGCGGCACCGGACGGCGGGGCGGCGCCGTCCGTCTCCGGGCGCGGGGTCCAGTACGCCGACTCCACGGCGGCGCGGCCGACCGCGCCGAGGCGGGCGTACGGGATCAGCTCATGGGAGCGGGCCAGCACGGAGATCGTGTCGAGCTGCACGGCGCCCAGGCGGCGCAGGACGCCCCGCACCCCCGCGCGCCGGTCGGGCGCGCCCAGGAATCCCTGGGCGCGGAGCGCGAGACGGCGCGCTTCGTCGGCGGACAGGCTGGTCACGGGCTGCACGGCAGGCACGGCTGTCATGCCGATCAGACTAGGACCGGGTACTGACAACGGCCCGCAGAATCGATCACCAGTTCCCGGTACGTGCGGCTCAGCCTGCCCGTCCGCCGTACGGCAGGTACGGCGTCTCCGAGGGAAGACCCAGGTCGGAGGGGAGGAGGGAGGCGGTCCAGGCGTCCCGGCGGGTGCCCTGGCGGGGGACCTTCGCGCGCATCGTGCCCTCCATGCGGAAACCGGTCTTCATGGCGACGGCCCGCGACGCTTCGTTGCCCGCCTCGGCGTGCCACTCCATGCGCTCCACGCCGAGGTCGGTGAACGCCCAGCGCACGATCGCGCGGGCGGCCTCGACGGTGTACCCGCGGCCGCGGTGCTCCTTCACCGACCAGTACCCGAGCTCGGCCTGGCGGTCGGGCGGCGCCAGGAGGGACATCCGTACCAGGCCCGCCGAGCCCACCAGCGCTCCGTCGCCCGCCGGGCGGCCGTCCTCCTTGAGCGTCACGGCGAACGTGTACGTGGTGTCCTCGCGCCAGCCGCGGGCGGTGAAGGGGCCCACGAAGTCCTCCGCGTGCGCGCGGGTGTACGGGGAGGGGACCGTCGTCCAGCGCGGGATGTCGGGGTCCTGACACGCGGCGTGCACGGCCGCGGCGTCGGCGGGGCGGAAGGGGCGCAGGACGAGCCGTTCGGTGGTGAGGATGACGGGTTCCATCCCGTCAGTGTGCGTATTGGCCGAGGCCGGGGCGAAGGAATTACGCTGCGCCCCGGGGCGCGCCCGGAACCGTCGTACTCAGGCAGGACGCCGGCACCGCGGCACGCCGGACCCGCTTTCGCCCGGCGCGCGAACCGGAACGTGTTCCGGCCGCGTACCGGCACCTTCTGCGGGCCTCGCGCGTTGTCGTAGCGAGAGGACCGGAGAGAGGTGACCGACAGTGTCGTAGCGAGTCGTGGAACGTTGTGGAGAAGGGACAGGGGCCTTCGGGCGACGGACCTCCCTGCTGAGTGGGGTCCTCCCTTACGATGGCCGTTGCGGCGGGGCCTGCCCCTTGGAAAAATGCCGCGCCCGCGCACCGACCGTGCACAGGCCCGACCGGCGAGGAGACCAGCCCAAGTGTCCGTCTTGACGAAGATCATGCGTGCAGGCGAAGGCAAGATCCTGCGCAAACTGCACCGCATCGCGGGCCAGGTCAACTCCATCGAAGAGGACTTCGTCAAACTCTCCGACGCCGAGCTCCGCGCCCTCACCGACGAGTACAAGGAGCGGTACGCCGACGGCGAGAGCCTGGACGACCTGCTCCCCGAGGCGTTCGCGACCGTCCGCGAGGCCGCCAAGCGGGTGCTCGGCCAGCGCCACTACGACGTCCAGCTGATGGGCGGCGCCGCGCTGCACCTCGGGTACGTCGCCGAGATGAAGACCGGTGAGGGCAAGACCCTGGTCGGCACCCTGCCCGCGTATCTGAACGCGCTGTCCGGCAAGGGCGTCCACCTCATCACGGTCAACGACTACCTGGCCGAGCGCGACTCCGAGATGATGGGCCGGGTCCACAAGTTCCTGGGTCTCTCGGTGGGTTGCATCCTGGCGAACATGACGCCGGCGCAGCGCCGCGAGCAGTACGGCTGCGACATCACCTACGGCACGAACAACGAGTTCGGCTTCGACTACCTCCGCGACAACATGGCCTGGTCGCAGGACGAGTTGGTCCAGCGCGGACACAACTTCGCGATCGTCGACGAGGTCGACTCCATCCTGGTCGACGAGGCCCGTACGCCGCTGATCATCTCCGGCCCCGCGGACTCCGCGACGAAGTGGTACGGCGACTTCGCCAAGCTGGTCAAGCGCCTGAAGAAGGGCGAGGCGGCCAACCCGCAGCGCGGCGTCGACGAGACCGGTGACTACGACGTCGACGAGAAGAAGCGCACGGTCGGCATCCACGAGTCCGGTGTCAGCAAGGTCGAGGACTGGCTGGGCATCGACAACCTGTACGAGTCGGTCAACACCCCGCTCGTCGGTTATCTGAACAACGCCATCAAGGCGAAGGAACTGTTCAAGAAGGACAAGGACTACGTCGTCATCGACGGCGAGGTCATGATCGTCGACGAGCACACCGGCCGTATCCTCGCCGGCCGCCGCTACAACGAGGGCATGCACCAGGCGATCGAGGCGAAGGAAGGGGTGGAGATCAAGGACGAGAACCAGACCCTCGCCACGATCACCCTCCAGAACTTCTTCCGCCTCTACGACAAGCTCTCCGGCATGACCGGTACGGCCATGACCGAGGCGGCCGAGTTCCACCAGATCTACAAGCTCGGCGTCGTCCCGATCCCGACGAACAAGCCGATGGTCCGCAAGGACCAGGCGGACCTGATCTACCGCACCGAGGTCGCGAAGTTCGCCGCGGTCGTCGACGACATCGCCGAGAAGCACGAGCAGGGCCAGCCGATCCTGGTCGGCACCACCTCGGTCGAGAAGTCCGAGTACCTCTCGCAGCAGCTGAACAAGCGCGGCGTGGCGCACGAGGTGCTCAACGCCAAGCAGCACGACCGGGAGGCCTCGATCGTCGCCCAGGCCGGCCGCAAGGGCGCCGTCACGGTCGCGACGAACATGGCCGGCCGCGGTACGGACATCAAGCTCGGCGGCAACCCCGACGACATGGCGGAGACCGAGCTGCGCGGCATGGGCCTGGACCCGGTCGAGCACGCCGAGGAGTGGGCGGCCGCGCTGCCCGCCGCCCTGGAGAAGGCCGAGGCCGCGGTCAGGGCGGAGTTCGAGGAGGTCAAGGACCTCGGCGGGCTCTACGTTCTCGGTACGGAGCGGCACGAGTCGCGCCGTATCGACAACCAGCTGCGCGGTCGTTCCGGCCGTCAGGGCGACCCCGGCGAGTCCCGGTTCTACCTCTCCCTCGGCGACGACCTGATGCGCCTCTTCAAGGCCCAGATGGTCGAGCGCGTGATGGCCATGGCCAACGTGCCGGACGATGTGCCGATCGAGAACAAGATGGTCACCCGCGCCATCGCCTCCGCGCAGTCGCAGGTCGAGCAGCAGAACTTCGAGACGCGGAAGAACGTCCTGAAGTACGACGAGGTGCTCAACCGCCAGCGCGAGGTCATCTACGGCGAGCGCCGCCGCGTCCTGGAGGGCGAGGACCTCCAGGAGCAGATCAAGCACTTCATGGACGACACCATCGACGCCTACATCCAGGCGGAGACGGTCGAGGGCTTCGCCGAGGAGTGGGACCTGGACCGGCTGTGGGGCGCGTTCAAGCAGCTCTACCCGGTCAAGGTGACCGTGGAGGAGCTGGAGGACGAGGTCGGCGACCGCGCCGGGATCACCGCCGAGTTCATCGCCGAGGCGGTCAAGGACGACATCCACGAGCAGTACGCGGCCCGCGAGGAGCAGCTCGGCTCGGAGATCATGCGTGAGCTGGAGCGCCGCGTGGTGCTGTCCGTCCTGGACCGCAAGTGGCGCGAGCACCTCTACGAGATGGACTACCTCCAGGAGGGCATCGGCCTGCGGGCGATGGCCCAGAAGGACCCGCTGGTGGAGTACCAGCGCGAGGGCTTCGACATGTTCACCGCCATGATGGAGGGCATCAAGGAGGAGTCCGTCGGCTACCTGTTCAACCTGGAGGTCCAGGTCGAGCAGCAGGTCGAGGAGGTCCCGGTGGCGAACTCCGCGGAGCGGACCTCGCTGGACAAGGACGTGCAGGACACGGTGCCGGCGCAGGCCGGGGCCCGGCCGGAGATCCACGCCAAGGGGCTGGAGGCGCCGCAGCGACCGGAGCGCATGCACTTCTCCGCGCCGACGGTGGACGGCGAGGGCGGGGTCGTCGAGGGCGACTTCACCACCGACGCCGTGCCCGCGGGCGAGACCCGCTCGGAGTCGGACGGCATGACGCGCGCCGAGCGCCGCAAGGCCCAGAAGGGCGGCCGACGCCGCAAGAAGTGACGAGGTCGGCGCAGCCGACGAGCGCGCCGACGGCCGGGGCCCCGCAGCGAGTGCACCGCTGACCGCCAGGAGGCAGCGCAGTTCTGGTGGCAGTTCGCCGCCGGTGCCGGCTCTGCGACCGCCGCCCACT
>NZ_JBEYUN010000041.1:0-14055 GCF_040643545.1 Streptomyces sp. NPDC047117
CGTTCCAGGTAAGCGACGTGGTCCTCGATGAACGGGCCAGCATCCTGTTCCGAGCCGACGTAGTGGAGAAACTCAGGTGCAACGTAGTGACTTCCTCAGCATCGTAGGTCGCTGAAGCAGCTTGGCACCTACTGATCGGGCTTTACCCGGTCCAGGGCCTTGTCGACGTCGAACACCACGAGGTTAAGAACGAGCTGAGTGTCGGGGGGGCCGTCGGCTTGCGCCCGCAGTTTCGTCAATGACGTAGCCGGGCGGCAGCGGCCAGTATCGGGGTGGTCACGGCGGTGGCGGCGGCGCCGAACGTGGTGTCAGTGGCCAGGATCAGGCGGACCGTTCGCATGGCCAGGGTGAGAACCTCGCTGCCGCGCAAGCGTGTGCCTGCCTCGAATCGGTTCACCGCCTCGACCAGCGTGCTGCCGCCGTCAGCGACGTCGCCCAGTCCCTGAAGCAGAGCTGCAGCATCGCGGATGGCCGCGCCGGCCCCCTTCCCGGCGGTGGGCGGTGTCGCGTGGACGGCGTCGCCCAGCGCGGTGATACGGCCCGCAGGCCACGGCGCGAGTTCGGCGGCCCGGGTCGAGGCGGCGTTGAAACGGAACGCGGCTACGCTGCACGGGTCGGCGCGGGCGATGACCTCCAGCGTGTGCCCGGCCCAGCCCCGGTCGCGAAACCCTCGCAGCAACGCGTCCTGCAGCTGGTCTCCGTCCAGGTCGCGAAGGGAGTCGGTCGCGGCGGATTCGGGGAACATGGCGCCCCAGATGTAGGTCGGGCCCGTGGTGACGGACATCCGCAATCCGGGGGCGTCGAGCGCGGCGTTGCCCACGGGGTCGAGGAAACCGACATACAGCGCCGCGCCCCGCGGTCCCATCGCCGTCCCTGACCGCAGTCCGAGCCGCCGCTGTTCACCGGGGCTCAGGTCCCCGCGGAGGGTCCGGCCGGAAAACCCGATGATGCCCGCCGGGCGGTTCGTCGGGCCTCCCGCCAGATGCCGGGCGACCAGGGAATGGACGCCGTCTGCACCTACCACCAGATCCGCGAGGACAGGCGCCGCGTCGGCGAACAGCACGTGGGGTGTGCCGTCGTCGTCGTGGCCGACGCCGGACACGGTTCGCCCCAGATGCAGGTCATCGCCGACCGCCTCCGCCAGCAGCAGGCGCAGCGTGATGCGGTCGACATCGATGCTGGCGTCACCGGTGAGATCGGGGCCGCGGCCGAGCAGTCGGCCGCGGCGGTCCCAGAACGCATCACGGTCGCGCAGCCTCAGCGCCGAGGCGGACGCCAGCAGACGCCGCACGATCTCCGGCGCCACCAGTTCCCGCAATGCCGCCTGGGCCTGTTCGTCCAGGGTGATGTGGTAGCCGCCTGTGGCCGCCACATCGGCGTCGCGGTCGAACACCGCCACCTCGAACCCCCGGCGGCGCAATCCTGCCCCCAGCGCGAGTCCGCCGATTCCGCCACCGACCACTACAACACGCATTCCCTCGGTCCTTTCGCCACTGTCGGCCTGCTCCGGCGCTCGACACTGGCACCGGTAGTGGACATCGAGTGGCCACTACCGGTCATGATGGAACGATGGCGAACACCTCACGACGGGCCTTACGGCTCCTGTCCCTGCTCGGATCACGCCGTCAGTGGCCGCTGCGCGAGCTTGCCGGCCATCTGGAGGTCAGCGAGCGCACCGTCCGCCGCGACATCGAGACCCTGCGCGAGCTCGGATACACGATCACCACCGTCCACGGACCCGACGGCGGATACCGGCTCGGCGCACGGCACACCCTCCCGCCACTGGTGTTCGACCACGACCAGGCTCTTGCCGTCGCGGTGGCCCTGCAGACCGCGCCCAGCACGGTGTTCGGCCTCCAAGACGATGCGGCACGGGCCCTGACCACCCTGGAACAGGCCCTGCCCGCCGCGCTGCGGGCATCCATGGCATCCCTCCACCTGACCAGGCTGCGCAACTACTGGGAGTTCCCGGCACCCCCCATCGACTCGGCCGCGCTCACCGCTGTGGGAACCGCGGTGCGCCACCGCCACGTACTCCTCGCGGAAACGCTGCGCGCCGACGGCTCCCGCCCCGGAACCGGGGACGACGACTTTCTGCCCGCCCGCCGCATCGAGCCCCATCACCTGGTCATCTGGTCAGGCCGGTGGTACCTGGTCGCCTACGACCTCGAAGATCACCAGTGGCGAGTACACCGTGTCAACCGCCTTCGCCTCCGCCCCACGGCGCGCCCCTTCAGTCCGCGCCCGTTCCCCCACCACGACCTCGCCGACTTCGTCATGAGCAGTCATGACCGCGGCGACACCCCCGCCGCCTGGGAATGCACCGGCAGGGCCCGGCTCAACCTGTCGGCCGATGTCGTCGCCCGCTGGGCACCAGGCGGTTCGGTCGTCGAACACCTCGACACCGAGCACTGCCGGCTCACCCTCGGTGCCTGGTCCTGGGCCGGCATCGCCGGAATCCTCGCCACCTTCGACACCGAACTCTCCGACCTTCACCCGCCCGAACTCGCCGATGCCTGCCGACGGCTTGCCCACCGGCTGGCCACCGCCGCACACCACTTCCATTCGGCCCCGGTCCATCACCGACTGGTAGTGGGCGTCCAGCAGCACCTCGGCTGCGATCCGGCCGGGTCGCCTCACCGGACGTCCAGCAGCACCTTTCCTTGCGCGCGGCGCTGATCGAGTTCGAGCAGAGCCTGCGATGCCTGCTCAAGCGGGAAGCGCCGCCCCATCACGGGCTGAAGATGATCGGCCCGCAGGAGAGGCAGTAGCGCGGCCCACTGCTCCTGCAGATAGGAAGGCTCCTCGCTCCAGAACGCGCCCCAGCCAACTCCCGAGACATTGAGGTTGTTGCGCATAAGACTGTCGACCTTGACCTGGGCGACGTCACCGCCGACCGAGCCGATGACCAGAAGGCGGCCCTCACGCGCGAGGACGCGCACCGAGCCGGAGACCCGGTCGGCTCCGACCGGATCCACGACGATGTCCACGCCGCGATCACCGGTCAGTTCCCGCACTGCGTCCTCGAAGGCGTCTGCCACGACGACCTCGTCGGCGCCGGCGGTCTTCGCCGTATCGATTTTTCCCGGTTCGGACACGACCGCGATCACCTTGGCATCCAGTGCGGTGGCCAACTGCACGGCAGCGGTGCCCACGCCGCCGGCTGCTCCGTGCACGAGAACCGTCTCACCCGGCTTCAGCTGCGCCCGGCGCACCAGGCCGAAGTGCATGGTCAGATAGTTCATCGGCAGGGCCGCGCCCACGTCGAAGGACACGTTGTCGGGGAGCGGGAAGACCGCCGTCGGCGGGGCGGCCACCGTCTCGGCGTATCCGCCGACCCCGGGGAAGGCCGCGACCCGCTGCCCGGCCGTCAGGCCGCTGTCCGAGGGCGCGGACCGGACGGTGCCGGCGACCTCGGCGCCCGGAATGAAGGGCTGTGCCCGCTGCAGATGGTACGTACCGTAGCTCTGCGCGACCTCCGGGTACGTCACGCCGGCGACGTGCACGTCGATGACGACCGACTCGGCATCGGCCGTCGGTTCGTCAGTTTCGACGACCTCTATCGCGGTGGGGCCCTTGAGGCTGGTGATGTGGACAGCACGCATGGGGGTGCTCCTGAGGTAGGGCAACAGGGCGGAAGGCGCAGTTACTTTTCACGCCTCGGTACTCTTTAAGAACCGCGACCATCGTGGTGCCCCAGCCGCATCCCGAGCAATAAGGCACTTTCTGGTGTCCTGGTTCCCTGGAGGTAACGATGACCCCGACGGACAGTCAGTCGCAGCAGGGCCCGGGCCGGGCCCGTGTCGTCCTAGGCATGGTCGGGGACAAGTGGTCGCTCCTGGTCGTGTGCCGCCTCGGTCAGGGACCACGCCGTTTTACCGAACTCAAGCGAGCCGTCGACGGGGTCAGCCAGCGCATGCTCACCGTGACCCTGCGCAGCCTGGAACGGGACGGCATCCTGACCCGCACCGTCCACAACGTCATGCCGCCGCACGTCACCTATGAGCTCACCCCGATGGGCAGAACGCTCCATGAAGCCACCGCGCCCCTCCGGCAGTGGACCATCGAGCACCTGGCGCACATCGACAACGCCCGCGTGGAATACGACGCCCGCGCCAGCACCCTGCCCGCCGAGTCTGTCAAGAATCACACCTGACCTCTGACACTCCCAGTTCAGAAACAAGCACTTGGGTCCGATGACGCAGTGCTGCGGCGGCGGCGATGAGTGCGGTGACGTGCTCGCGCTGGTCGTCGTCCCGGCGGGCGATGACGATCCGGCTCGGTCCCGCGTCGGGGACGGAGATGCACACGATGCCCGGCGGTACGGGCGTGATGAGCGAGCGGGGCAGGACGGCGACGACGCGGCCGATCCTCACCAGAGCGGTGAGTTCGCCGGCATCGGCGACCTCGGAGCCGCTGCCGCCGCCGGGGACGCCCGGCCACCTTGGAAAGACCTCGTCGCTGAGGTCTTCCCGGGAGATACTGTCGCGCCCGGCGAGCCGGTGGTTTTCGGGGAGGACGGCCACCCGGTCCTCGACGTGGAGGGTTTCGGTGGCCAGCCCTCCGAGGTCATCGAACGGGGCGTAGAGCAGGCCCGCGTCGGCGCGCCCGTCGCGCAGGTGATCGGTGCGGTCGGTGGCGCCGCTGAAGAGGATGTCGACCCGCCGGGCACCGGGCTGCTCCGCGTAGGCGGCGAGGATTCCGGAGAGCAGGTTCGCGTCTCCTCCGGGTTTGATCACGAACCTGAGCGGTGCGTCGTCGGCGGCGCGTTGGGTGTTCTGCACGGCGACCGTCATCGCGTTCAGCGCATGCCGACCGTGCTCCAGCAGGGCCGCGCCCGCGGACGTCAGTACGACGCTGCGGCTGGTGCGGTCGAAGAGCGTGACGCGCAGCCGGGCCTCGATGCGCTTGATGGTCTTCGACAGAGCGGGCTGCGCGACGGCGAGCCTGTCGGCGGCGCGGCCGAAGTGCAGCTCCTCGGCGACGGTGACGAAGTACCGCAGCTCCCTGACCTCCAACAGATCCATTCCTTCAGGTTATCGAATACCTGCGGAAGAGGCCTTGGACGCGGCCGGATATCCGGTGGTCATATGGAGTCATGATGCAGCACACCATGTTCGTACAGTTCACCGAACCGATTCCCGACGCCGACCTGAATCAGTACCTCGCGGACCTCGAAAAGGCCGCGAAGGGCACCGGCATACTCCAGACGTTCGCCGCACAGCGCCACATCCCGGTCCCCGGCGAGGAGCAGATCCCGGCGTTCATCGCCACCGCCGTCGTCCAGCTCGGCGCCGCCGACGTGGAGGCGCTGGGAACCCTGTTCGCCGCGCCGGAGGTCGGCGAGGTCTTCGACACCTGGCGCACCCGCTACCCGTTCAAGGCGGCGTGGGCGAACCACGAGGCGCTGGCGTGAGCGACTTTTCCGGCAGGGTCGGCCTGGTCACCGGGGCCGGCAGCGGGATCGGACGCGCCATCGCGTCCGGTCTCGCCCGCCGCGGCGCGGCGGTGGCGGTCCTCGACCTGGACGAGGCCGCGGCGCGAGAGACCGCCGAGGAGATCACGAGGGCAGGCGGGCGGGCGATCGCCGCCCCGGTCGACATCGCCGACGAGGACTCCGTCCGGTCGGCGATCGGCCGGACCGTCGCCGAGTTCGGGCGGCTGGATGTGGCGGTCAACAACGCCGGCGTCCCGTCGAGCGGCCGGCAGCTGACCGGGATGCCGGCACAGGAGTGGGAACGCGTGCTGCGGATCAACCTGACCGGCACGTTCTTCTGCCTCAAGCACGAGATTCCCGAACTGCGCCGGGCCGGGGGCGGAGCGATCGTCAACATCGCCTCCGGCGGCGGCCTGTACGCCATCCCGCTGTCCCCGGCGTACGTGGCCGGCAAGCACGGCGTCGTCGGACTCACGAAGGCTGCCGCCGTCGACTACGCCGCCGACGGCATCCGGGTCAACGCGGTCGCCCCCGGGATGACCCGCACCGCACACCTGGACCGGACCACCGAGGGAACCGGGATGGTCGCCCAGCACGAGGCACTCACCCCGCTCGGCCGTCTCGCCACCCCGGACGAGATCGCCGACGCCGCCGTCTGGCTGTGCTCGGACGAATCCTCCTACATCACAGCAACCACGCTGGCGGTCGACGGCGGACGCCGCGCCTGACCCCATTCCCGGGCTGTGCCGGCTGTGCGCGGAAGGCACCACGCTTCGCTCGCTACGCCAGGCCAACGTCCCCATCAGCGCGCAGCAGCGCGCCGTCCTGGAGACCGTGGCCGCCGCCATGGGGTAGCTGGGTGCCGGCCGCTCTCGGAAGCGGTGTGTCAGGCGCGCCCAGGCGCCCGCCCGGGCGCACGGGCGACGGCTCCCCCGCCCTGGCCAGGAGCGGGGGAGCCGTCGTCCGTCGGTTTCGGTGCCGGTTACGGGTGAGGGCCCGTGGCCCGCTCTGTCAGGTGCGCACTCAGCAGGGGGACGGGAAGGGGGAACGGTGGCCTCACCACCGGGCGCCGGACGTGGTCACGGTCAGGCGTAGTGCCAGTAGATCGTGATGGTGGGGGTGGAGTTGGCGGGCAGGTCCTGCTGCTCGCAGAAGTCGATGACGACGTTGTTGCCCTGACCCAACGAGGCCTTGTTGCAGTCCGTCGCGATCTTGCCGGGCACCTCCGTGGTGTGCTGCGTGGCTGCCTGGGAGACGCCGATGGCGGCCCCGGAGAAGGCCAGGACGGTGGCGCCGAGAACGGCTGCCCGCTTGAACTTGCGCATACTTTTCTCCCTTTGCTGTACGTACACGGTGGGCACGCCAGGAGGCGTACCGCCACCGTTCCCATGGGGCGGCGTGACCGGCCCGGTGTGGCTGCGCTGCGCGCTTCGGGCACCGCACGGACCAGAATGCCGGAGGCCGGCGGAGCGCCGGCCGGCCCCGGGGCGGCCGAATCCTTCGACCGCGTGGGCTCAACTCCTGCCCGGCACTACTCGGGCAGGCTTCAGTGGTCAGATCAGTGGCCGGCGGGACGCTTAGAAGTCGTACGGCCTCGCGGTGCTCCAGTTCAGCACGTCCGCCTCGTTCCAACTGAACTGCGGCTTCTCCCCCTTGAGAGCGACCGAGAAGGACGGGCCGGCCTGGCCGTCCGCGCCGCGCAGCGCAAGGGAGAACGACTGCTCCGTGTGATGCCCCGAACCGTAGTCGAAGAGGTTGACCGCGCTGTAGACCTTGCCGCCGGGCCGGAGCATGAGGTGCTTGGTCCCGCCCGGCTTGTCCTTCTTCGAGTGCGGCAGTGCGGCCACGTCGACGTCGCCGCCGAGCTTCACGGACGGGAAGGAGGTCACCCAGCACGGCTTGCTGCCCTCGTTCGAGGCGGTGACCAGCAGATGGTCGCCCTGCTGCCCGGCGAACCGGTGCACCGCGGCCAGCAGCAACTCATCCCCCGGCACTGCTGGGAACCGGCCGCCTGGCCCTTGCCCGCGGCCTCCTGCGTACCGCCCGGGGCGGCCTCCGAGCGCACGTCCTCCTTGGTGCCGCCGCCGATTGCCTGCTCCGCACCGCCCTTGTTCTCCCCGTGGGAGGCGGACCGGTTCTGCGTGGTGCCGGCGGCGCTGTCGCCGCCCGCCGCCTTCGAACCGCTGTCGTCCGCGCCACCGCAGGCCGTCAGGCCCAGCGCCAGCGCGGCGGTGACGGCTGCCAGGGTGGCGGTACGAATCCGGGCAGTACGCATGATCGGTTCCCCTGCGTTTCGTGCGGGAGCCTTCTGCGTCGTTCCCGCGGTGTGGGCACCACCTTTCCCCGAGCCGCTGACGTCCCGGAAACGCCTCACTCACGTCCCGCAAACACACCGTGCGGTGAAGCCCAACTGCTGGCAGCCTGCAGCCCCTCGCCGCCCAGCCCGGGGCCGGGCTGGGCGGTCCAAAGGCGGGCGACAGCCGAGCGCCTGGCTCTGCGAACGGCGGGCCCCAGGCGTGCGTCAGCGGGCAACGGGCTGTCTACCCCCTTCGAGGTGTGACCGCGCACTTGATTTGGCGGTCTCGCTAAATCAAGTGCGCAGAAGGCGGGTGGAGCCCTCACGCCAGGGCTTGGACGGCGTGAAGGCTCCGCTGATAGGCCGGGGAGGCTGGTCGGGCGGGCCGTCCTGTATCAGCCTCCGAAGATGCCGGCGAGGGGCCCGAGCAGGCCGGTGAGCACCAGGGCGGTCCCGTCGGCCTTGCCTGTGGGGGTGGGCTTCCAGGGGGCGACTGTCCAGGTCTGGCCGACGCCCGCCCTTTTCTTGGTGGTCAGGATGCCCTGGTCGTCGGTCCAGTAGGTCCGCTCCGCGGGCACGGTCTCGCTGTCGGATCCGTAGAGGTGGGTGCCGTCGTACGTCCAGTTGCAGGTGGCGCAGGCGGCCGGCCTCATCGAGGCGGCCGAGGAGCAGCGTGCCGGGCCGGTGCAGGGAGCCAGTGACGGCGCCGACGATGGCCTCGGTGGACTCCCGCACTCGGTACTTCCGCCCCCACCCGCACGCTTGCCAGGAAGGTGCGGCTGCTGCAGCCGCCTGAAGACGCAGCCCTCGATACCGACCACCGACCAGGACAACCACTCCCGCGCGGTCGCCTCATCGGTGGCCATCGGGCACAACGTCCGCGACGCGCCGAGCTGATGGTCGGCGAAGAGGGCTTCCAGGGCGGCCCGGCGCTCAGCGTAGGGCGGGACGTGAGGTCGATGTCCTGATGGAGGAGGTCGAAGCCGACGAAGTGCGCCGGGTGCTGCTCGGTCAGGCGCGCGGCGGTGGGGCTGCGCGTCAGCCAGGCTACGACGTCGGAGGCGGGCCAAATGCGCGACGAGCGGCCCTCAGAGCCGCAGTGGCCATGGCAGCGTTGGCGCCACCACCGATCACAGCGCCGATGCCGAACGGTGCCACCCGACCGAGAACGATGATTCCCTGCTTGGTCCCGTACTTCGTGACGAAGTTCCTCCCCAAGATCCTGTTGACCTGACGCAACGTCTCCACAGGCACCTTGGCGACAACCTGACGTCCCCAGTGTTGCCCCGTACGCTCGGCGACCTTGGTAATGGTGGCGGAGCCGGTCCCGCCGAGCATGATTCCCATCACGATCGTTCGGCGGCGCTCGATCTCATCGATGGGGACTTTGTGGACTTCAGCGATCGAGAGGGCGAAGAGGGTGCTCAGCTCAAGAGATGAGAGCGCCTCGCCGGCCGACAGGGCCAGGGCAACTCCCGTGCCGATGCCGGGCGCGGCTGCAGCTCCTCCAACCGCAGCGCCCGTCCCGGTCAGGGCGCTGATGTACATGCGCTCCAGATTGCGGATCACCTGTGCTGGTGTCGCCTCTGGGTTCCGCTGGCGGGCCCGGGCGATGTTCTTGCGCACCAAGGGGCTCTGGATGTCGATTGCCTTGTCCAGGAGGTCGAGGACTCGCTGCCCGCGTACGGCTGCTGCCGGAACCGGTCCATCGAGGGCACCTTTTGCCATGCCTTGAACTCCTTAAGGTCATCACGTCCCAACTCAGTCTCCCACCCGACCAGCCGAGCAGACCTTGCGCCACATGGACCAGGCCGCCAACCGCAAAGGACGGACAGCACGGGCGGTTGGCCCGTCAGCCACGACACCGACCTGTGCAAGGAGCGGAACACCCACGGGCGACTGCTCAACAAGCTGAAGGCGTGGCGAAGCATCGCCACCCGCCCGCTCGTAGGGCTAGGTTGTGTGGCCTGGGAGATTCGCCTTCTGGGTCTCGGGGACGTGCATCACCAGGATCGCCATGTCGTCTGAGGCGGGCTCGGCGGCGAAGCGTTCCACCGTCCGCAGGATGCGGGCCGCGACCGCTCCTCCTGTCAGTCCCGTGCACGTGGTGAGGACGTCCGTGAGGCCGTCCTCGCCCAGCATGCGCGAGCCCTCTCGGCGCTGTGTCACGCCGTTCGTGACACACAGCAGGACGTCGCCCGCATCCAGCGTGACCGTCTCCTCGTGCAGCTCCAGGTCGTCCATCACTCCGAGGAGAGGCTGGGGCTTGGCCGCGGGCTCCACCGTGCCGTCCGGGCGCAGATGGAGCGGGAGCGGATGCCCGGCGCAGACCAGCTTCAGGGTTGCGCTGCCGTCGGGCTGCGGCCACAGCTGGCCGTACAGCAGTGTCAGGAAGCGGCTGCGGGCGCCCTCGTCGAGGATCGCCGCGTTCAGCCGTTCCAGCACGGCCGGGCCCCCGAGTCCCTCGCGGGCGAGCAGCCGCAGCGCGTGCCGGGCCAGGCCCGTGACGGCCGCCGCCTCGGGGCCGGTGCCGCAGACGTCGCCGATGGCGAAGCCGTACACGCCCTCCCGGATGGGGAAGAGGTCGTAGAAATCGCCGCCGACCTCGTTGCCCTCCCCCGCCGCACGGTAGATGACTTCGACCTCGACACCGGGGACGTCCGGCAGTTCGAACGGCAGCAGGCTGCGCTGGAGCAACTGGTTGAAGGGGATGCGAGTGTGCTGAAAGTCCTCAGCTGTGTGTTCCTCTTGGCGGTTGATGGCTTGGGCCTTGCGCAGAGCCGCGGCGATGTCCTCCAGGGCCGGCTGGGCGAGGAGGTCGTGCGGAAGGAGCGGCTGCCGGGAGAGGGCCGGGTCGGACGCGAGGGGGGTGAGTTCGACGGCGTCGGGGTGTGCGGCGAGGCGATGCACTTCTGTGCGCGCCTGCTCCCAGAGTGCTTCGAGGGTGCGGATGCGGGCGGCGGCACGGTCGGCCTCTTCGTGCGCGGTGCGTTTATGCGCCACGGCCTGCTGGGTCTCCTCCCGCAGCCGGGCGAGTTCGGCAGGGTCGGCGTCGGCGTGTCGGGCGCGGGCCTGGAGGCTGTCGTGGCCGGAGATGATGTCCCTCAGGGCGCTGATGATGCGCCACAGAATCGTCATGAGGAACTGGGCGTCTTTCAAGGCATAGCGCAGGCGGGTTTCGGTGTGGCGGGCGCGTTCGAGGTCCACTTCGAGACGCAGAGCGGCGACGGCCTCTTCAGGTGCGCCCGGCGGGACTGCAGCGGACGACACAGCAGGGGAGCGCTTGAGCGGGGGCGTACTGATGAGCGGCGCGCCCGGTCGCTGGTCCTCCTCGCCGGCGGGTTTCTGGTCGCCAGTGGCGGCGGCTCGCTGCAAGTTCAGGAGCTTGGCCTCCGACAGCCCCAGGTTGCGGGCGAGCAGCGCCACCGTCCTGGCCGACGGCACGGGCGTCTCACAGCGGAAGGCCTCCGAGACAGTTGTGCGCCCCAGTCCGGCCCGGCGCGCCAGCTGGGTCTTGTCCAGCCCGGAGCGGGCCAGCCCGTTACTCAGCCGCTCACACAGCTCAGCGAGGGCCGCCTCGGGCTTACTCTGCTCGCTTGGCATCTGTCTCGCCCCCGGCGTCGTTCGTGTTCGACGGTGTTCATCATCGTCCGCGGCGAACCCCGGCGCACACCGCCTCCTCGACTCTCGATTACGTCAACACCCCGCCTCTTCCAGGGAGTCTGCCGTGTCCGTCGCCGTTGTCACACTCACCGCCGCGCTCATCACCGTCTTCGCGCTGCTCGCCGCCGCCGGCGCGGGCAAGCTCGCCCGCCTGGACGGCGCCAGCTACCCGGCCGCCCTCAAGCAGGCGGCCACCGCCTTCACCGCCACGCTCACCCTCGCAGCCGCCATCACCGCCGCCCTCGCCGCCATGGCTTCTTGATCCCGGATACCGGCCGGCCCCAGGCGGGCAGGCGAAGTCGGTGACGGTCACTTCCCCTCCCCCCCCCCGCGCCCAGCCCGTGATATCCAGCAGCAGCCCGTTCTCGTGAACCAAGCCAGGCAGGGTTATTTGAAGCGCATGTCGATGTAGTCGATATCGGTGAGGACGACATCCAGGCCCTGGGCGCGGCGTCCGCCGTCGCGGAAATAAACCTCGGCGAGTCCCTCGGCGATGATGTCGCGGAGTTCTTGGGAGCTTTCGCCGCGTTGGGCGGTGAAGATGCGGTTCGCGTAGGTGGCGGGGAGGTCGACGCGGATGAGGCGTTCGCGGGCTTCGTCGGTGGTGCCGGCGGGGGCCTCGTAGCCGAAGGTGGCGCGGGTCTCGATGGCCAGCCCGGCGGTGGTCGCGGCGCGCTTGCGGGCCCGCTGACGCACCCGGGGCTGCCAGGACCCCGCGACCTCCCGCCCCAGCGCCTCCCGAAGGGCCGCGCGGGGGGTTTTGTGCTGGCCGGCGAGGTAGCGCTCCACCGTGCGCCGGGAGACGCCGAGCCGGGCGGCGACGGCCTTGGTGGAGCCCTTCTCCGTCTTGGTCAGGAACCGCATCTGCGCCTGGGCGGATTTCGGGGGCGCCTTGGTGACGGTCTCAAAGGAGGCGCGCTCGACGGCGTCGTCGATGGCGGTATCGATGGCGCGCGCCGCGGAAGCGCTGACGTGGATGCGGGTGCCGGGCGGGCTGGTGGTCATCGGCTCACTCTCCGGTGGCGGCGGGCTCGCCCTTGATGTGGCGGGCGGGATTGTAGCCCTGCTTCATCAGGTCCAGGGCCCAGGTCATGGTCTGGGTGCCTTCGTGCTTGGCCAGGCCCGGCGTCACACCCAGGCGGAAGGTGCCCGAGGGGCGGCCGGTTTGCGGGTTGGTGCTGGGCGGCAGCAGGTCGGCGGGGAACGGGCTGGCCGCGGGGTAGGCGGCGCAGTCGGAGAGCACCCCGAGCGGGTAGGCGCCGGTCAGCTCGGCGAGCTTGGCCATCTTGCGGTGCATGTTGATGCGGGCCTTGGAGATGACCATCGCGCGGATGTCCGGGCGCCAGGTCGGACGCTCCAGCGCCGGCCACCGCTCCCCCATCTCGTAATGGAGGCCGCGGGGGCCCTCGCGCAGCTTGCCGATGGTGTCCTTGGCGGTCTGCTTGATGGCGGAGAAGCCCATCGCGGTGCGCTGGTGGCGGTCGATCAGGTCCAGCAGCGCGTCATCGTCCGCGGTGGCCAGGTGCTCCAGGACGTTCGGGTCGGCCAGCAGCAGCCGCATCGGCTGCTGCCCCCGGGTTTTGAGGGCCTCGGTCAGCTCCGGCGGGCCGGCCAGGGCCTCCCGCTCGGCCGCCAGCCGGCGTACCGCGTCCAGGTTGCCGGCGTCGGCACCCTTGAGGAGCTGGTGCAGGGCCATCGGCGCCAGGAACGCGCCTGCGTCCAGGTCCTTGGTGATGCCGAGGTCGGCCATGGCGGCGGTGTAGGCGTTGCTGAGCCGGTCATACCAAGGCTTGAGGTAGGGGCCGGTGCGGGTCCGCAGATATGCCTCAAGCGGCTCGACGGGGTGGCCGAGCTGGACGGCGTATTCGATGGTGGGGGTGGCGTACCAGGCAGGTCCCCTCGGGCGCTGGCCGGTCTTGGTGAAGGGGTTGGGCAGGCGCGGATCGAGCTCGATGTGGGAGAGGTCGACCAGCCAGCAGCCCACCGCCTTGCGATCGAAGCGCGGCCGCACATAGTGGACCGGCTCACTCAATCCGACGGTCAGGGACGCGGCAGCGGCGAGGAAGGCGGCGTTGATGTCCAGGCCGACCACCCACGGCATCCCCCGCTCCTCCGCCGAGAGCAACGCCGGATCGCGCACCCACTCAAACGCCTCCTCCTCCAGGAAGCCGCCCTCCCAGCCCTGGGCCAGGGGGTGTTCGGGACGCGCCTCGGGCGGAGCCGGGTCCACCGGTTCGCTCAGGCCCTCGGGGTTGGGGGCGGAAACCCAGGCCCCGGTCTCGTCCTGCACCGCGCGGGTGGCGGGCCGCAGACGGGTCAGCAGCTCCAGCCCACACACCCCGGTCGAGCCCAGCGGGGTGATGACACGCTCGGCATACGTGCCGAGCAGGTCCGCCAGGTCGGGCGGCGGGAGCTGGTCGGCCGCGCCCCAGGCGCGGGGGGCGAGCGCCTTCCAGGGCAGAATGGCCAGCTGCACGCACTGCCGTCGCTCGCCCTTGGTTTTGATCGGCCGGTAGAGGCGGGTCCAGGGACCGAAACCCCGTCCGGTCAGCTTCCATCCCGCCCCTGTGGTCTGCTTGACCACCGGATGATCCTCCGCCAGCCGCAGCCCGCGCCGATCCTCCAGTACCGACGGTAGGCCGAAATACTCGGCAGCCGC
>NZ_JBEYUN010000042.1:0-11403 GCF_040643545.1 Streptomyces sp. NPDC047117
GGCGGGCGTCACGGAACTGCACTCCGTCGAGACCCGCCAGTCGCTCACCGCACTGCGCGCCCGCACCCGCCAGGAGATCCGCGACTTCGTCTCGGCGCCCACCTGACCCCGGCCCCGCCGTCGCTCACTTCTCGACAGACACGTCCCTGGCAGCGGCCTCGGGAGACGCCTTGGAAGGAGTCTCGGAGGCGGGCACCTTCGGGACGGCGGGCGTCTCCGGGGCGGCCGCCGGCGTCTCGCCGTCAAGGACCCGCTTCGCCGTCACGCGGTCCAGCGCACCCTCCCAGCGGGAGACCGCGAAGACCGCGACGCAGTTGCCGAGCAGGTTGGTCGCCACCCGCATCGAGTCCATGATCCGGTCGACGCCGAGCAACAGCGCCACCGCCGCGGCGGGGATGACGCCCAGCGCGGACGCGGTCGCCGACAGCGCCAGGAACGCCGAACCCGGCACGCCCGCCATGCCCTTGCTGGTCAGCATCAGTACCAGCACAACGGTGATTTGCTGACCTATCGACAGATCGACCCCGACGGCCTGCGCGATGAAGAGGGTGCCGATGGAGAGGTAGATCGACGCACCGTCGAGGTTGAAGGAGTAGCCGGTCGGCAGGACCAGGCCCACCGCGTCGTCCCGGCAGCCCGCGGCCCGCAGCTTCTGCATCATCCGCGGCATCACCGTCTCGCTGGAACCCGTACCGAGAGCCAGCAGCAGCTCCTCACGGGTGTAGCGGACGAACTTCCACAGACTGAGGCCCGTGACGGCCTTGAGCGCGAGTCCCAGCAGCACGAGGAAGGCGAGCGCGACGCCGTAACAGACCGCGATCAGCTTCGCGTACGTCGTCATCGCGCCGAGGCCGTACTCGCCGACGAGGTGAGCGGTGGCCCCGAAGACGGCGAGCGGCGCGAGACGCATGATGTAGCCGACGATCGTGAAGACGACGTCCTGCGCCTGCTCGATGAACGGCAGGATCTGCGGCACCTTCGTCTGACCGAGGTGCAGCAGCGCCGCGCCCACCAGGCAGGACAGGACGAGGACCTGGAGCAGCGAGTTCTCCGCGAACGCCCCGACCGCACTGTCCGGCAGCGATTCGAGGATGAACTGCGCGGTGGAGGGCAGGTGCCCGCCGCCGGTCTTCTCGTCGACGGCACTCTGGTCGAGCGAGGACGGGTCGACGTGCATGCCTGCACCGGGCGCGAAGACATTCCCCGCGAGCAGCCCGACGACGAGCGCGACGGTGGTCGCCACCTCGAACCAGATCAGCGCCTTGAGGCCGATCCGGCCGAAGGCCTTGAGATCGCCGGCCTTGGTGATGCCGGCGACGACGACGCAGAACACGAGCGGGGCGATCATCGCCTTGATGAGGCGGACGAAGCCGTCGCCGAGCGGTTTGACGGCCGAGCCGAACTCCGGCCACAGCCGTCCGACGAGGACTCCGAGGAACAGGGCTACGAGGACCTGCGTGAACAGACTGGTGCGCAACATGCGGCCTGCCCGGCGAGCGAGCGATCCGGTGGCGAGCGGCACGGGCTCTCCCTTGGACGGATTTTGGGATACGGAAAAGGACTTCCGCGGTCCGCCACTATGGCTGAGCCCTGTGCCTCAGAGAAGAGTCCGGTGTTACATCGAAGAAAATCTTGGAGCTATCTCCAAGCAACCGTCGGTACACGTCCCCGCCACCGTGCCGTGACGGGGTCGTACCGGGTGGCATCAGGGGGGCGTGGCCCGTGATGCCAGGCGTTATCCGGTGGCATCCGCTTTTGTCGGGTGTCATCCGCCTTCATCGGGCGTCATTCGGTGTCAGCGGGTGTCGGCGGGTGTCGGCGGGTGACTCAGGCCTTCAGGTCGGCCTTGTCCCCCATGACCACGACGGGGTGCTGCGCGGGGTCGAGCGTGCGCAGCAGGTACCGCATGCCGGACTTGGGGATGCTCACGCAACCGGACGTACCGCTCCCGTGGTCCATGTGCAGCCAGATGCTGCCACCCTTGGACTGGCCCTCGGGCCGGGCCGGGTCCAGCGGCGAGACGCCCTTGTCGCGGTTGTAGTCGATGGCGATGACGTAGTCGAAGTCGTGCCGGGTCTTCTTGGCCCAGTACGAGGGCGGGGTGAAGGCCGCGGTCGCGGTGTAGGGCAGCTTCGCGCCCGGGTCGGGCAGCACACCGCCCGCGTCGGACAGCGAGTACACCCCCACCGGGCTGCGCTTGTCCCCCTCGTGATGGTCCAGGGCCCAGCCACGCTTGCCGTTGTGCCCCTGCCAGGTCCGGTCGCGGCTCCAGGTGTCGGCGCCGGTGCCGTTCGTGTCCGCGCCGTTCGCGCCGCTCTTGGCGGCCTTGGATGTCTTGGCTGCCTTGGCGGTCTTGGATGCCTTGTTGTCCGCCGCGCCCTTGTCCGTGTCCTTGTGCGCGTTGTCCGCCGCGCCCTTCTCACCCTTCGTGTACAGCACGACGGTCGAGGTGGTGTCGTCCTTGCCGTCCCCGTACACCGCGATCACCTGCCGGGAATCGGCCGGGATCCGGGACTGCAGCCGCTCCCCCACCCCGGGGATGCGCTTCAGACCCGTGGCAGGCGTGGCACTCGGATGCCCCGCGCGCCCGGCGGCCTTCTCGCCCTGCTGCCCCGAGCCGCCGCAGCCCGCGACCAGCACGAGCCCCGCGGCGGCCAGCGCGGCCGTCCGTATCCCCGTGACCGTCCGTGCCTGCCCCACCGTCTCACCTGTACTCCGCATGGCTCCCATGGTCGCACCGACGGCCGACACATGATCGGTCGAGGGGACACCGCGGACGTTGAGGTGACCCCCGCGGACGAGGCGACACCCGAGGCCGCACATGGCCGCACATCGTGGCCCGATCCGTGCGTTCCGCCAGAAAAACGATTGAAATTCGCGGCCATTCCACGCCAACCTTCCATGGCTCCGCCCTGCTCCTGTCGCGGGTGCAAGCGGCAGCGAGTGGCTCAGCCCTGCCCTGCTCCGCTGCGCCCACCGCGCCGGCGGGAGCACCCGGCCCGCTTTCCGGCCGGAGCTCCACGCCCGGCCCCTGACCCGACGAAACGCTTGGACGTCATGCAGATTCGCGATCTACCGCATCCCGACCCGGGTGTCCCCGACGTCCGTACCGGCGGCCGCTTCCTGGTCTGGCTCTACCGCCGGCAACTGGGCGGCCAGCTCAAGGCCCTGGCCTGGGGGCTGGTGCACACCGGCGCCGTGGCCTCCTTCCCGCTGCCGGTGGGCATCGCCGTACAGGCCGTCGCCGACCGCTCCGGCGCCCGGCTCGCCCTCGCGGGCGGGCTGATGGTGCTGCTGGGCGTGCTGGTCTCGGTCGGCGACACGATGCTGCACCGCGCCGCCGTCACCAACTGGATCACCGCCGTCGCCCGCATCCAGCAGCTGCTCGCCCGCAAGACCGCGGAGCTGGGCTCGGCCCTGACCCGGCGGGTCGCGGCCGGCGAAGTGGTCGCGGTCAGCACCGGTGACCTGGAGAAAATCGGCTGGTTCGTGGAGGCCATCTCCCGCTTCTCGGCCGCCGCGCTCACCTCCGTCGGCGTATGTGTGGCGCTGGTGCTCTACCAGCCCACCCTGGGCGTCGTCGTCGCGGTCGGGGTACCCGTGGTGGCGCTCGCCGTGCTGCCGCTGCTGCCCCGCGCGACCCGCCGCGCCGACGAACAGCGCGAGAAGGCAGGGCACGCCACGGAGCTGGCCTCCGACACCGTCGCAGGCCTTCGTGTGCTGCGCGGCATCGGCGGCGAGGAACTCTTCCTCGGCCGCTACCGCACCGCCTCCCAGGACGTCCGCAGGGCCGCCGTGCGCAGTGCCCGGATGTGGTCGCTGATCTCGGCCGTACAGGTCGCGCTCCCGGGACTGCTGCTGATCGCGGTCGTCTGGTACGGCGCGCGGCTGGCCCTGGACGGCCGTATCGAGGTCGGCGCGCTGGTCACGATGTACAGCGCGGTCACCTTCCTGCTCTATCCGTTGCAGCACTTCGAGGAGATCGCGCAGGCGTACTCCTTCTCCCGGCCGTCCGCGAAGCGGGCCGCCCGCGTCCTGGCACTCAGCCGCCCGGTCGACGGCCGCGTCACCGACCACGCCCCGCTCGACGGCGACCTGTACGACCCGGCCACGGGCCTGCTGGCCCCGGCCGGCCACCTCACGGCGGTCGTCTGCGGCGACCCGGACGCAGCGGGCCGACTCGCGGAACGCCTGGGCGGCCACCCGGCGAGCGCTTTGGACGAGAGTGCCCCGGACGAGAGCGCTTTGGGCCAAAGCCCCCTGGACGAGAGCGCTTTGGACGAGTCGGAGGATGCCGACGGGGGCGATCCGGTGGTTCCGGTGGTTCAGGAAAGCTCGCGGGCCCGGGCGACCGAGCATGCGCAGGCAGCCGTGTCCCCGAAGGCGGATGCGGCAGCGGAGGGCGCGTCCTCGTGTACCGGCCCGGCGGACGAAGCCGGGTCCACGCGCGGCACGCGCACGCCCCTCTCCGCCGAGCTGCGGCTGCCCTCCGTCGAGCTGGGCGGTACCGCCCTGGACGACGTACCGCGGGACGCCGCCCGGCAGGCCGTGCTGGTCCAGGACAAGGACCCGGTACTGCTGTCGGGAACGCTGCGGGAACTCTTCGACGTACCGTCCTCCGGCGCCGTCACCGCGCGGCAGGCCCTGGTCGCCGCGCAGTGCGACGACGTACTGGCGGCGCTCGCCCAGGCCGGCGCCGACGGGTCGGACGATCCGATGGACAGCCGCATCACCGAACGCGGCCGCTCGCTCTCCGGTGGCCAGCGCCAGCGGCTCGCGCTCGCCCGTTCGCTGCTCACCGATCCGGAGGTACTGGTGCTCGACGAGCCGACCAGCGCGGTCGACTCGCACACCGAAGCCCGGATCGCCGACGGCCTGCGTGTCCTGCGCAAGGGCCGGACCACGGTCGTCCTCACCTCCAGCCCCCTGGTGCTGGACCGTGCGGACCGGGTGGTGTTCCTGCCCGACGGCAAGGTCACCGCCGTCGGCCCGCACCGCGAACTCCTGCGCACCACACCGGCCTACCACGCGGTCGTCACCCGCGAGACCGACGAGGAACGCGCCCGCACGGCGCCCGAGCCCGCCGACCGCTCGGAGGGCACTGGCCACTCGGAGACTACCGACCGCACGGAGACTGCCGACCGCACGGGGGCCGTCGACCGCCCGGGGGTCGACGACTGCGCGGATGACGGCTCCGAGGAGCTTCTGGACGACGGTCCCGAGGACTTCCCGGATGACGGTCACGCGGAACTCCTGCGGGAGACGGACGGATCCACCGGATCCACCCCCTCGCGCGCCCGAGTGGGCGCGCTCGAATCGATCGAGGAGACGGCATGATCGGCCTGGCGCCGCCGGAGCACGATCCGGAAGCCGCACGTACGACGACCATCCTCCCCGTCGGCTCCCCCGCGACCGTACGCAGCTACGTCGCGGGGCTGATCCGCCGTCACCGCAAGGCATTCATCCTCCTCGTCACCGTCAATGCCATCGCCGTCATCGCCTCGATGGTCGGCCCGTATCTCCTCGGCGGCCTCGTGGAGGACCTCTCCGACGGTGTGCGCGACATCCATCTGGAGCGCACCGTCGGCCTGTTCGCGATCGCCCTGGTCATCCAGACCTTCTTCGTACGGATGGTCCGGCTGCGCGGGGCGATGCTCGGCGAGCGGATGCTGGCGGACCTGCGCGAGGACTTCCTCGTACGGTCCGTCGGACTGCCGCCCGGCGTGCTGGAGCGGGCCGGCACCGGGGACCTGCTCTCCCGCATCACGACGGACATCGACCGGCTGGCCAACGCGATGCGGGAGGCCGTGCCGCAGCTGTCCATCGGCGTGGTCTGGATCGGCCTGCTGGTCGGGGCGCTCGGCCTGACCGCACCGCCGCTCGCCCTCTCCGCACTCGTCCCGCTGCCCCTGCTGATCGTCGGGTGCCGCTGGTACTTCAAACGGGCGCCGAGCGCTTATCGTTCCGAGGCCGCCGGATACGCCGCGGTGTCCGCCGCGCTCACCGAGACGGTCGACGCGGGGCGCACCATCGAGGCGCACCGGCTCGGCGACCGCCGCACCCGGCTGTCGGAGCGGCGCATCCGCGAGTGGACCCAGTGGGAGCGGTACACGCTCTACCTCCGCTCGGTCCTCTTCCCGGTGATCAACGGCACCCACACCCTGAACCTCGGGTCCGTGCTGATGCTCGGCGGCGTCTTCGTCTTCCAGGGCTGGATGACGATCGGCCAGCTGACCACGGGTGCGCTGCTGTCCCAGATGATGATCGAGCCGATCGGCATGATCCTGCGCTGGTACGACGAACTCCAGGTGGCCCAGGTGTCGATCGCCCGGCTCGTCGGGGTGAGGGAGATCGAACCCGAGGCGGCGGACGAGCGAATCGCCCCGGACGGCCGGCACGTCCGCGCCGACGGTGTCCGCTTCGGCTACCGCGCCGACGTGGACGTTCTGCACGACGTGTCGCTGCGGGTACGGCCCGGCAGCCGCGTGGCGCTCGTCGGCCCCTCGGGCGCGGGCAAGTCCACACTCGGCCGACTCCTCGCCGGCATCTACGCGCCCCGCAAGGGCGAGGTCACCCTCGGCGGTGCCGCACTGTCCCGGATGCCCGCCGAGCGGGTGCGTGCCCATGTGGCACTGGTCAACCAGGAACACCATGTCTTCGTGGGTTCGCTGCGCGACAACCTGCTGCTGGCCCGTACGGGCGCGGACGACACCGACCTGTGGTCGGCGCTGGCCGCGGTCGACGCGGACGGCTGGGCGAGGGGACTGGAGAAGGGGCTGGACACGGAGGTCGGCTCCGGCGGCCACGCACTGACCCCGGCGCAGGCCCAGCAGATCGCACTGGCCCGGCTGGTCCTGGCGGACCCGCACACGCTGGTCCTGGACGAGGCCACCTCGCTCCTCGACCCGCGGGCCGCCCGCCATCTGGAGCGCTCGCTCGGCAAGGTGCTGGACGGCCGAACGGTCGTCGCCATCGCCCACCGGCTGCACACGGCCCACGACGCGGACGTCATCGCCGTCGTCGAGGCCGGCCGCATCACCGAACTCGGCACCCACGACGAACTCGTCTCCGCCAACGGCCCCTACGCCGCCCTCTGGCGCTCCTGGCACGCGTAACCCAACACCCGCGATCGCCATCTCAGGACGGCCCGGGCTCGAACGGCGGCCCAGGCCCGAACGCCCTGGGACTGGACGGCCCAGGGCTGGACGGCCCGGACCCGGACGGCAGCCGGGGTACGCGGCGGGCCGGGACCGCTGCGGGGTTTCCGGAAGCTCGGCCCGCGAGGACTGCCGCCGAGGCTCCGCCGGGCCGTCCTCCCGGCCCCGGCGCGTATGCGCTCCCTCCGCGACGGGCCGAGCTTCGGCACCCGGGGCCCGGTTCAGCCCGGTCCCTGGGCTCGGCCGGTCGTCCGGGTGCGGCCCGCCCCGTGGGCGTGGCCTCTCCTCAGGGCATGGCCTGTCCCCGGAGGGCGGCCCGCACACTGGGGGCGGCCCGCACACTGGGGGCGGCCCGCACATTGGGGGCGATCCGTTCTCGGGGCGTGTCTCCTCAAGGAGCGGAGGTTCGGCTTCGGCCGCGCCGGCACGAGGGGACGGCTGCCGCGGGGAGCCGCCGCCCGCAACGGGCCCGTCCGGGTCGGATCCGTCCGCATCGGCCCTGTCCGCATCGGGCCGGTACAGCGCCCCGCGTGCCGTAGCTGCCCGCTCTTGATCGTTACGGGATGCACTCGGCGCGGCGCCCGCACTCGTGGCACGGGCTCCGTCTGCCCGCTCACGCGGGCCGTCGGTACGAAGCGGCCGAGGGTCTAGAGGAAGCCGAGGGCCGTCAGGCCGCCTATGCCGCCGAGGAGGGTGAAGATCGGCATCAGGACCTTCAGCTCCACCCAGCTGCCGGCACGGAAGCGCATGCCCTTGGGCGGGCCCACCGGGTACCAGCGCTTGCGGCCTATCGGGATGGGCCACATGATCGGGCAGCCCGAGACGGTCAGCGCGTCGCCGATGTCGTGCACCAGCGCACCCAGCACGATCGGCAGGCCCAGCCACAGGTACGCCTGGTCCGGCTCGGTGAACAGCCAGTGCGAGCCGTTCCCCGGCTGGTCCAGCACCCCGGCGAGGATCCACGCCGTGGCCGCGCCCAGCAGCCACACCAGCACATCGCTGGAGACCCGCGCCGCCCGCCACAGCAGCCCTTCGATGGCGAGCACCATGTGCACGAAGAGGATGCCGAGCACCGCCCAGCGGCCGCCCTGCACCGCCAGGACCGACATACCGGCCCCGACGAGCACCGCCCACAGCCAGGTGTGGGTCAAGGTGCGGTGACCACCGGACCGGCGGGCGTCCCCCTTCATCCGAGTGGCTTTGTAGACGGCGTGCGAAATGTTGTCGACGACCTCGCACAGCCCCCGCGACAGCGGCCCGAAGGCACGGGAGATCGTGGCCGCCTTGTGGTCCAGGTCGGGGGCGAGGGCCGCACCGGCACAGATCAGCGCGCCGACGACGAC
Organism: Streptomyces sp. NPDC047117; assembly: GCF_040643545.1. Classification (NCBI taxonomy): domain Bacteria; kingdom Bacillati; phylum Actinomycetota; class Actinomycetes; order Kitasatosporales; family Streptomycetaceae; genus Streptomyces; species Streptomyces sp. NPDC047117. The sequence goes on from NZ_JBEYUN010000042.1 coordinate 8,501, forward strand.
CACCGGCCAGGGCATCGGGTGACCCAGGGCACCGGCCGCCGCGCCCACCCCCAGCCAGGCCGCGGCCCCGGACAGCGAGTGCGCCGGTCCCATCATGGTTGTTCCCCACCCCTTGTCGTTTTTGTTCTCGCGCCGATACTCCCCCGCCTCGCGCCGCCGGCGCTGGGCGTCGCGGAGCTGACGCGCGGTCGGCGACACAGCGTAGCGTCAGATGATCACTGTAGGACCCGCCGGTTCCCGCTTCCGGGGTCGGGGAAGGCAGTATGGGGGCGTGACCCTCATCGATCATCTCCCGAACGACGCCGACCCCGATGCCCTCTTCGAAGCCTTTTCGACCTGGGCCGAAGAGCAGGGCATCTCGCTCTACCCTGCCCAGGAGGAGGCACTGATCGAGGTGGTCTCGGGGGCGAACGTCATCCTGTCCACCCCCACCGGCTCCGGTAAGAGCCTTGTCGCGGCGGGTGCGCACTTCACCGCCCTGGCCAACGACCAGGTCACCTTCTATACCGCCCCCATCAAGGCACTGGTCTCGGAGAAGTTCTTCGACCTGTGCAAGCTCTTCGGCACCGAGAACGTCGGCATGCTCACCGGCGACGCCTCCGTGAACGCCGACGCCCCCGTCATCTGCTGCACCGCCGAGGTGCTCGCCTCGATCGCGCTGCGGGACGGCAAGGACGCCGACATCGGCCAGGTCGTCATGGACGAGTTCCATTTCTACGCCGAGCCGGACCGCGGCTGGGCCTGGCAGATCCCGATCCTGGAACTGCCGCAGGCGCAGTTCGTCCTGATGTCGGCGACGCTCGGTGACGTCGCGATGTTCGAGAAGGACCTGACGCGGCGCACCGGCAAGCCGACCTCGGTCGTCCGGTCCGCGACGCGGCCCGTGCCGCTGTCGTACGAGTACCGCTCGACACCGATGACGGAGACGCTGACCGAGCTTCTCGAGACGCACCAGGCTCCGGTCTACATCGTGCACTTCACGCAGGCCGCGGCCGTGGAGCGGGCGCAGGCCCTGATGAGCATCAACATGTGCACCCGGGCCGAGAAGGACGAGATTGCCAAGCTGATCGGCAATTTCCGTTTCACCACCAAGTTCGGGCAGAACCTCTCGCGGTACGTGCGCCACGGAATCGGCGTGCACCACGCCGGCATGCTGCCGAAGTACCGGCGACTGGTGGAGAAGCTGGCCCAGGCCGGCCTGCTGAAGGTGATCTGCGGGACGGACACCCTCGGTGTGGGGGTCAATGTGCCGATTCGCACCGTGCTGTTCACCGCGCTCACGAAGTACGACGGGACCCGGGTGCGCACCCTGCGGGCCCGTGAGTTCCACCAGATCGCGGGGCGGGCCGGGCGGGCCGGCTTCGACACCGCCGGTTTCGTGGTCGCGCAGGCGCCCGAGCACGTCATCGAGAACGAGAAGGCGCTCGCCAAGGCGGGCGACGACCCGAAGAAGCGCCGCAAGGTCGTACGGAAAAAGGCTCCCGAGGGCTTCGTCAACTGGGGGCAGAACACCTTCGAGAAGCTGATCGCCTCCGAGCCGGAGCCGCTGACCTCCCGCTTCCGCGTCACCCACGCGATGCTGCTCTCCGTGATCGCCCGGCCCGGCAACGCCTTCGAGGCCATGCGCCGGCTGCTGGAGGACAACCACGAGTCGCGCAAGAACCAGCTGCGGCACATCCGGCGCGCCATCGCCATCTACCGCTCCCTGCTGGACGGCGGAATCGTGGAGCGGCTGGACGAGCCGGACGCCGAGGGCCGGATCGTGCGGCTCACCGTCGACCTTCAGCAGGACTTCGCGCTCAACCAGCCGCTGTCCACCTTCGCGCTGGCCGCCTTCGACCTGCTCGACCCCGAGTCGCCCTCCTACGCGCTCGACATGGTCTCGGTCGTGGAGTCCACCCTGGACGACCCCCGGCAGATCCTGGCCGCCCAGCAGAACAAGGCCAAGGGCGAGGCGGTCGCCCAGATGAAGGCCGACGGCGTCGAGTACGAGGACCGCATGGAGCGGCTCATGGACGTCGAGTACCCCAAGCCGCTGGAGGAGCTGCTCTCCCACGCGTACGGCCTCTACCGCCGCAGCCACCCCTGGGTCGGCGACCACCCGCTGTCGCCCAAGTCGGTCATCCGCGACATGTACGAGCGAGCCATGACCTTCACGGAGTTCGTCTCGTTCTACGAGCTGGCCCGCACCGAGGGCATCGTGCTGCGCTATCTGGCGAGCGCGTACAAGGCGCTCGACCACACCGTGCCCGACGACCTGAAGTCCGAGGACTTCGAGGACATCATCGCCTGGCTCGGCGAGATGGTCCGCCAGGTCGACTCCAGCCTCCTGGACGAGTGGGAACAGCTCGCCAACCCCGAGGAGGAGACGGCCGAGGAGGCCATGGAGCACGCCGACGAGGTCAAGCCGGTCACCAAGAACGTGCGGGCCTTCCGGGTGCTCGTCCGCAACGCGATGTTCCGGCGGGTGGAGCTCGCGGCGCTGGACAAGGTCGAGGAGCTGGGCGAGATGGACGCCGACTCCGGGTGGGACGAGGACGCCTGGGCGGACGCGATGGACGCCTACTGGGACGAGTACGAGGACCTGGGCACCGGCCCGGACGCCCGCGGCCCCAAGCTGTTGCAGATCGAGGAGGACGAGGAGCACGGCCTGTGGCGCGTGCGCCAGACCTTCGCCGACCCGAAGGGCGACCACGACTGGGGCATCTCCGCCGAGGTGGACCTCGCCGCGTCCGACGAAGAGGGCCGCGCGGTCGTGCGCGTCACCTCCGTGGGCCAGCTCTGACCAGAATGATCTGCCCGGTCCCGGCCGTTCTGTCGCGGCCGTTCCGTTCTCCCCGGCGAGCTCCGAGCCCGCCATCGGCCGCGTCGTGAAAACCATGCTGCCCGGATCCGCGAAATCG
>NZ_JBEYUN010000043.1:0-8336 GCF_040643545.1 Streptomyces sp. NPDC047117
CCTGTGGTCTGCTTGACCACCGGATGATCCTCCGCCAGCCGCAGCCCGCGCCGATCCTCCAGTACCGACGGTAGGCCGAAATACTCGGCAGCCGCAGCAGTCAGCACCACCAGCGGATCGGTCGGCTTGCCGTATTCACCGGTCAGCGGCGGGGCCCCCAAGCCGGCCTCGCCCAGCGTCCACTCCGCCAGCGCCGGGATCGTCCTCGCCTCGCAGTCCAGCAGCACGCCGCCCACACCGTAAGCAGTCAGCTCGCCGCCCTCGGCGACATCCAGGACAACCAACGGGCCACCGGGGAACTCGTTGTGGCTCCGGCGGGCTGTCTTCTTCGCACCCGGCCGCCGCGACGACGGCCGGCGCTGCGCCTGCTGCGCCGCACGGCGCGCCGCAGCAGGGGCGGGCGCAGGGGTGCGGGCGGTGTCGGCGGCCGCCGCAGCCTCAGCAGCCGGCTCCGCTCCGGCCGCCTGGGCGGCCGGGGCGGGGCCGGCAAACGTCTCCGGCGCCGGTGCGGCCTCCGGGAGCGCCGCTGGTGGAGGACCGGCGGGAAAGCGGGCTGCGAGGCGTTCCAGGAGCCGGGCGTAGGCGGCGCGCTTGGGCGGGCGCGGCTCGGACCGTCCGGCCTCCCAGTTGCCCACCGCCTCACGTCGGGTCTCCAGGGCCTTCGCGATCTGCGCCTGGCTCAGCCCGGCCGCCTCACGCAGGCGCCTGCGCTCCGCAGGATCCGGCAGAGGATCCTGCGCGACCTCCTCCAGCAGCGCGTCCACTGCCCTGAACAGGGCATCTTCCTCCGACACAGGAACCACCTCCACGCGCCACACTACACACAACCGCACATGGAGCGCGCTTCAATCGCCCCTCCTCCGCGTGTGAATCACACCCGGATCGCGCATGCCGGGCCGGTGCTCCCACGACGCCGCGATGTACCCCTGCCACGACAGCCAGCGACCAAGCGACACGCCGTCACCTGCCAGCACGCCTCACCCCCACACCACCCCGCCGTCAATCACCCAGCACCGATCAAGCCCAGTACCAGCGAGACGCAACGAAGCTGACACACCCTCACGGACGACGCCCACCGACACAAGACCGGCACCTCGCAGACACCCGAACGCCGACGCCTTCATCGGCAGGCAGCGACGCAGCCCCTCATCAACGAGCGCTTCCCGGGCCCGATCGGACCGGCGGATCAGCGCAGCCCGGCGAAGAGATCATCCTCGGGCACGGGCGCGCCGGTGGGGTCCTTCACGCGCAGGAAGGTCTCCATGCCCATCAGCTCGCCGAACCGCTCCCTGCCCATCTTCAGGAAGAAGATGTTCTCCCCCTGGCTGGCGTGCGCAGCCAGCGCATCGAACTTCTGACCACTGAAGGCGGTGGTGTCCACCCACGTGGTGATCTCCTCATCGGGCAGGCCCATCTCGGCCATCGCGGCGGCCTCGGCGGGATCCGGCTCCGGCATGTCCGGATCAACCTCGCGCAGGACCTCCCCGAACCGCCGCATCCCCGAGCGGGGCATCGTCGTCCAGTACACCTTCGGCGTCAGCGCGATCCGCTCCAGCGCCGCCATCGTGATGCGGTGGGCCTGGATATGGTCGGGATGGCCGTAGAAACCGTTCTCGTCATAGGTGAGGACCACATCGGGCCGGTAATGCTCCATGAGCCCCGCCAGCCGCGCGGCGCCCTCTGCCACCGGGGTCTGCCAGAACGACCCGGGGGCCTCGTTGCCCGGCCAGCCCACCATCCCGGAGTCGGCATAGCCCAGCATCTCCAGATCACTGACCTTCAAAGCGGCACAGCTCTCCCGGAGCTCCTCACGGCGCATCACGGCAACGGCCGCCGGATCGTGCCCGGCCTCGCCCGGCTTGACACCCCCCGGCCCATCCCCGCACCCGCCATCGGTACACGTCACCAACACCGTGCGGATACCCTCCGCCGCATACCGCGCGAGAACCCCTCCGGTCGAGGTCGCCTCGTCATCGGGATGAGCATGCACAGCCATGAGCGTCAACGGCCGGTCATTCATAGAAACAGTCCTCCTGCACGAATGCATCCTGATGCGAGTCCGCGGAAGGCATACCGCGAACCCAAGGCCCGAAGCCCGGCAGACGGACAACCCTGCGGTCTTTGTCCTTCCCCGCCCGCGGCCCGGTACCCCGGCCCATGCAACAGCACCGCACAGGCCCACTGTTCCCCGACACGACCGCTCCGCCTCCCAACACCGGCATTACCACGCACACCAGACACAACCACGACCCACACCTATCAACACCACACCGCAGCCAGCTCCCCTCCCGCAATAGCCCGCAAGCCCCTCCTCACCCAGCCGCAGCCGCTCCGCCAGCTTGCACAGGAGCACCAGACAAGCACCGCCGAAGCTCTACGTGTTCACAAGCCATGAGCCCAGAAGCGGCCACCGACACCCGACCACCGCACACCCACCCCCGCCACCCACCACCCACCACCCGGCATGCTGCCGCACTCGACTGCAGGGGGACCCGCTTCGGTGAACTGCGCGCTGCTGCGCCCCGGGAGCCGGCCGACCTTCCATGCTGGCTTCGTCGGTGTAACGCGAGAGCGATTGATGTCGAGTTCAGGCAACAGGTGTTGATCAAGCGGGTCCGGAATGTTGTCGAGTTCCGGGCGGCTCGCGGAGAAACGGCGTTGTCAGTGGGTTCTGCCAGGGTGTGCTTCGTGGATGAACTGGTAGGCGTGTCGACTGTCAAGATCGTGTCCTGGGGGTGGTCACCCGTCGGCAGGCCATCCGGGAGGGCTGGCTGCATCGAATCGCCTCGACGGTGTGCCGTGATGAGCGCGGCCGGATCCTCGTCCATCGGCGGTCGGAACAGCTGTCGCGCTTCCCCGAGCTCTATGAGGCCATGGTCGGTGGCGCCGTGGATGTCGGCGAATCCTATGAACAGGCTGCCGCGCGGGAGCTGGCCGAAGAGCTGGGCATCCGTGGCCTGCCGCGCTTGCTGTGCACGTTCATCAACCGCAGCGGCTTGAGCCCTCACTGGCTCGGCGTGCATGAAGCCGTAGTTCCAGACGCTGTGACCCCCGATCCCGATGAGGTCGCCTGGCATGGCTGGCTGACCGAGTCGGAGCTTCACTCGGCCCTGTTGAAGTGGCGCTTCACTCCCGACAGCCACGAAGCCTTCAGCCGGTATCTCGCGTTCCGGAGCACGCAGTCGTCCTGACCTTTCTCACCTCTTCGATCGTGCCCCTCAGCCCAGGGACTGTTGTTCGGCTCGAACGCGGGTGGTCATGAGGCGGTAGGAGTCGGTGATGCCATTTGACGCCATTGAAAATTCTCATCGCCCGCCACCGCCAGAACCAGCATCGCGCCAGCTCAGAGGGCGATGCCCCCTCGTCAAAGGTGACACATAAATGACAGTTCTCTAGTGGCATTCCAGCGGCACTTCACACCGACGACCCGCCACACCGGACAGTCGGGCCCCTGCCGGGTCAGCAGGGGCAGGGTCGTGGTCGCCGCGGTGATCCGGTAGTTCACGCTCACCACGCGGCGGGCGCGGTCGTGGAAGGCGGCCTCCCTCGTGGCCGGGGCGGCGGGGCGGGGGGCGGGGGCGAAAACGAACAGCACCGGCGGGAAGGGGCGGCCCAGGCTCGGTCCGGCGTAGGTTTCCTGCCAGTGGCTGCGCGGGGGTCGGGCGGCGTTGCCTCGTCCGCTCGCCGGTGCTCCGCGGTAGGCGTCGTAACGCTCCAGCTTGGCGATCAGGCGGGCGTAGGACATCGTGCGGTCGATCTCCACGAACCCGTGGGAGCCGCCGTTCAGGAGCACCACACCGTCGGGCACCGGAGAGCCGGCCGGAGTGGGGTGGGCGACCTCCACTCGCCAGTCAGCATGATCGGCCACCTGCGCCTGGGGAAGGCGATGACGGTGTCGCCCAGGGCGAGGGCGTGCTCCCGCAAGCCGGCGCGGGGAACCACCGTGCGGTGGAACACACGTCGAGAGCCCCGCGAGGGGGAGTGGTCCGGGTCGCAGCGGAAGATAATCGCACTTTCCCGGGCCATCCACTGAAGTCGGCGACGGGTGGTGCGCTTGCTCATTCCGGTCGCCACCCGCGGTCGAGGGGCCGAGGCGTCCGTCAGGGCGAGGCTGACGGATTCAGGGGTCCGAGCGCGGCACGGTACCTCGACGTAGGCGACGCTCGCGGATTTCACCGCGTCATACGTGGTGAATCAGGCAGGCCGTTCGCGCGCCGTTGTTCCCAGTGAGGGCTGGCGCAGCCGCGTCCCGTTTCGAAAGTTTCGAGCGTCGTGCACATACTTGCATTACGGTCCTTCTTCATCGCATTCCTTTCCTTGCAACGGTTAGCGTGAGGAGAGGGTTGACCAGCGAAGACATACTCGCGGAGACCTCTTCTGCCCATAAAAGAGTTTCCGAAAGAATGTCGAAAGTGTTGACAGGGTCATGGCGCTCTACGAAAACTGTGGCCACCGAGCGACAGGAGACCGTCGTTCCCGTCGCGTCATGTGACCGGGGATGGCGGTCCGTTGTTGCGGCACGACGACGGGCAACCCCCGTCGTGTTCCATGCAAGGCCGCGGGCAGCAGAAGCCGCCCGCCCCACCAGCCTTCATCGGGAGGACGCATGCATCAGGACAGCAAGCAGCAGGACCAGATCCAGCAGAACCCCGCTCCCTTCAGCAGCTTGAGCCGACGAGGCTTCCTCAGCGGCGCCGGCACCGTCGCGCTCGCCACCGCGTCCGGACTGCTGCTGCCCGGCACCGCCCACGCCGCCACCACCATCACCACCAACCAGACCGGCTACGACGGCATGTACTACTCGTTCTGGACCGACGGCGGCGGCTCCGTCTCCATGACGCTCAACGGCGGCGGCAGTTACAGCACCCGGTGGACCAACTGCGGAAACTTCGTCGCCGGCAAGGGCTGGAGCACCGGCGGGCGCAGAACGGTCCGCTACACCGGCTACTTCAACCCGTCGGGGAACGGCTACGGCTGCCTCTACGGCTGGACGTCGAACCCGCTGGTGGAGTACTACATCGTCGACAACTGGGGCAGCTACCGGCCCACCGGCGAGTACAGAGGCACTGTCTACAGCGACGGCGGCACGTATGACATCTACAAGACGACGCGGTACAACGCCCCTTCCGTCGAGGGCACCCGCACCTTCGACCAGTACTGGAGCGTCCGGCAGTCGAAGGTGACCAGTGGCTCCGGCACCATCACCACCGGCAACCACTTCGACGCCTGGGCGCGCGCGGGCATGAACATGGGCCAGTTCAAGTACTACATGATCATGGCCACCGAGGGTTACCAGAGCAGCGGAAGCTCGAACATCACGGTCAGCGGCTGACCTCTGTCCGGCGAACAACCGGTTGCGGGCTCGTCCTCGTGGCGGGTCCCGCAGCCGTGGCCAACTCGCCACCGCGGGACGGGGCGACCGGTTCGACAACCCGCACCTCCACACAGCGATCGGCGACATCCCACCCCGACGAGCACACGCCTTGTCCGCGATGACCGCGTCGGGCCCGTGTGACGGGGCCGCCCGGCTCCGGCCCGGGGCGCCCCAAGGCGTCCATGACCTCGTGGAAGACGGTGGAATCGTTGACGTTGCCGGGCGTGACGACGACGGCCAGGGCAGGCCCCGGCCGCCTGCACCTCCCAGACCTGCCACCAGTGCGGTCAAGTCGACCGCAAAAGCCGCCGCACCCGCTGCCTGTTCCGCTGCACCAGATGCGGACACACCACCCACGCTGACATCGGCTCCGCCTTCAACATCAAAACCCGCGCTACCGAAGCCCACATCCGAGCATCAGCTCGAACTGGGGCAGCAGGGCCCAACCTGCTGCCCCAGTGGGCGCGGCCGCGGTGCACGGCGCGTGCGCCGAGCGAGGCTATTCCAACCGTTCAACCGGCCTGTACACCCAGCGTCTGCCCGCCGGCAGCCGCCCCGCCGGTGGACGGTGGAGCGCGCCCTGGGCCGGCCGATGCTCCACCGCCGTCCGACCCGCGACCACGAGACCCTGCCCACCGGCTCCGAAGCCATGATCCACCCGGCACTGACCGACCCGATGGCCCACCGCCTCACCGACGAGGCCACCGTCTCCTGGCACGACCCGGCACACCAGGAGCAAACGCCGATTCCGCGATAGAACACCGGGAGAAAACGACCACTCAGAGTCTGTGTAACCCCTGATGAGTGACTGTCTGTGACTAGTGGGAAAGTCGGTCACTGATGGGGCCGTGTGGAGCGTGTTCGAATGCGGGTGGGATGGTTCAGGCACGTACGCGGGAGCTTCCGGTCGGCTCTGGTGGTCATGGGGAGTGAGACGGCGCCTGGCGCTTTGTACGAGCCGAACGCCTCCTTCCGTCGGCAAGGCGGCGGCACTTCGGTCCGTGCTGGAGGTGAGTTCCGTGCCCCAGGCGGTGGGAAGCGTGCTGCGCGACCGCTTCGATGAGCTGGTCGCCGCCTCGCTGAAGTCGGTGCAGGTGGTCACGCACCGTCAGTTCGCGCGGGGTGACATCGCGCTGGAGACCGAGCCGGTGCGTTCGCACGGCGGTCACCAGCCGGTCGAAGGCGAGACACGCCGGGCGCCGAGACCTCGCTGCGGCTCTTCACCGAAGAGTCGGCTTGTCCAGGGTGGGGTGAGGAAGTGCTCGAAGCGGTTGGCGAGCTTCTCCAGGTTGCGGTGGACCTCGACGGCGCCCCTAGCAGGGAACGGGAGCCCGCGCAGAGTGACACAGCCAGTCATGGCACGTGCCCACGGCGATGGCCGGGCCCGCATTGGGGCTGCACTTCGGTCCACCCTCGATGCCCGGTGGCCTACGTCGCCGCCCGGGGCGGTATGAGGCAGAAGGCTTTCGCCCTTTGGTACCGCCTACTGGTCTGGCCTGGCCAGTGTCGTTTCGTTCGCGTGGACGGTGTCATCGGCGACGCGACCGTCGTCTTCGACGGGTGAAACGGGGCCGGGCGGGACGACGATAGGAATGACCTGATTCCACCGCTCTTTCCCTAGGAGGAGACGGTATGACATCTCCTTCCGATGCCTCCGTCACCGGAAGTCTGAGTGCCCTGGCGAACAGGAGTTGGCAATTCGCTCTCACCACGGGGCTGGCCACCATCTCCCTGGGTGTGGTGGTTCTTGCCTGGCCGGGAGAGACGCTGCGGATCGTCGGTGTGCTCTTCGGCATCTACCTGTTGGTCACGGGTGTCTTCCAGCTCGCCTCCGCCTTCGGCACACACGTCCCCGGGCATCTTCGGGCGCTGCATTTCCTCACCGGGGCGCTCTCCGTACTGCTCGGACTGGTCTGCTTCCGAGGCACCCTGCAGTCGATCCTGCTGCTCGCCCTGTGGATCGGCTTCAGCTGGCTGGTGCGCGGCATCATGATGACGACCACGGCGGCATCCGCCCCAGACATGCCGGCGCGGGGCTGGATGCTCTTCTTCGGCATCATCGGCATACTGGCGGGCATCGTACTGGTCGTCCTGCCCGTCACCTCGATCGCCGCGCTCACCCTGACGGTAGGCGTCATGGCCATAGTGCTGGGGGTGGTCGAAGCGTTTCACGCCGTCAGGATGCGGATTGACGTCGGCCGCCTCGTTCAAGGCACTACGCACCGGCGGCGCCCGCTGTTCCACCCCCACCCCCAGCACTGACTGCAGAGAGGCCCGGTGCTCCGGCGCGCTCCCGCCTGCCCGGCGTTGCGGGAGTCGCTGCTTTGAACAAGATTCCGACCCGCCTGGATGGCCGCCGACTGCACGCGGGGGCGGGAATTCGACCTGGAGCGTCGGCCGGCACCCGGTTGCTGGCTCAGGGCAAGGGCAGCAGCCGCCTTCGAGTCGGGCCGGCGGAGTGTGAGTGGTCGGCCGCGGGCCCGGCCGTACGGTGTGCAAGGGGCCCGCCGATGCTGCGGCATGGGAGTGGCGATGGTTGGCGCCCAGGCAGGTAGGCGGACAGTGGTCGTGGCGAATCCACGCCCGGGTGGTGGCAAGCCCGCTCATTTCGCCTTGGCTGGTCGGGCCGAACGGATGGGAGCGGAGGTCTGGCTGATCGACGCCGAGCACGACGCGGCATCGCTGGCGAGGCGGGCCGTTCGGGAGGGGGCGGAGCTGCTGGGAGTCATGGGTGGCGACGGCACGGTAGCGGCCGTGGCCGCGGTGACTGCGGGGGTGGTGCCGAACATTTCGGCGGCCCGGCCCATGGTGTAGGCGGGGTAATCGTCGTCGTCAAGCTTGTCGACGGGGTGGGTACTGCGAGGGGGCATAGACCTCTTCTTCCGGGGATACGTCCGAGGGGCGCGGGGGGGGGGGGGGGGGGCCGGGCCCCGGCCCGGCGACCCCCAACACCGGCCCGGGG
>NZ_JBEYUN010000044.1:0-7712 GCF_040643545.1 Streptomyces sp. NPDC047117
AGACCGCTACGCTTCCGATCCCGGCGTCCCGGCATGCACGGGCAACGCGGACAGCGATTTCGCCACGGTTGGCGATGAGCACCTTGCGCACGATGATTCCCTCCTCAACGGGAATTGTCATACCCGGTGTTCCGCGCCTTCGGGGCCAGCGGTTCCACATCAATGCACCGGACGTGCCACCCACCTTTCTTCACGGGAATGGTGCCGCACAAGGTTTCCTTTTCAAGAACTCGGTCAGGGATCTCAAGAAAGCGCGGAGAATGTCAGCGGAATGACAAGTGCGGTACCGGAAGCCGTCATGCCGCCCGGACCGCCCATTGGCGCGCGGCGCCGCCGGGCGGGTCCGGCAGCGGCGCGGGACCGGGCGGGCGCTCCGGCGCCGGCGGCCGGGCGGCGCCCGGCGCGCTGATCAGTCCGGCGGCGAGCGCCTTGGCCACCGCGTCGAGCCGGGACACGGCGTCGAGCTTGCGGAAGGTGGTGTGCAGATGGCGTTTGACGGTGCCGGTGGTGATGCCCAGCCCGCGGGCTATCTGCTGATTGGTCATGGCGGCCGCCGCGCCGCTGAGCACCTCCCGCTCGCGCCGGGACAGCGCGGTGTGCGGGGCGCTCCCGGCGCCGGACACCGCGGCGGGGAACAGCGCCCCGAGCACGTCGAGCAGCGCCTCCCGCCCCGCGTCCCGCGGCAGGTAGCCGTGCACACCGGCGGCGCGCAGGGCGTGGTGGTCGGTCCGGGTGCCGCCGCCCGGCAGGGCCAGTACGACGGTGTCGGGCACCAGGCGGCGCAGCGAGCGTACGGTGCGCACGGCGCTTCCCGGCGCCGACCAGGGCTCCAGGAGGATCACTTGGGGGCGCAGGGCGACGGCCTTGCGCAAGGCTTCGTGCTCGCCGGTGGCGTGGCCGAGGAGGCGGAGGCCGGGCTGGGCGTGGAGCAGGACCGTGAGGGCGTCCCGCAGCAGGGCGTTCTCGCTGGCGATGACGGCGGTGATGCGTGGCATGGTCGGTTCCCCTTCTCTTTCGGCGGTCAGCCGGCCTGGTAGCGGGGCAGGTGGACGTCGACACGGGTGCCGTCGCCGGCGCGGCTGGTGACCGCCAGCCGCCCGCCCACCGATTCGATGCGCTCGGACATGGCCCGCAGCCCGTGCGCGGGCCGCGCGGAGAGCGTGTGGGCGACGTCGAACCCCCGTCCGTCGTCGCAGACCTGGGCATGCGCCCATCTGCGGGTCGTACGGACGGTGACGGTCACGGTCGCCGCCGCGGCGTGGGTGCGGGCGTTGAGCAGCGCCTCCCGCAGCACGAGCAGCAGTTCGCGCCGGAAGAGTTCGGGCAGGGTGGTCTCGTCCCCGGACAGGTGCCAGCGCACCTCCGGGCCGTCGGGCAGCCCGCGCAGGAAGTCCTCCAGGGCTTCGCGCAGGCGGGGTACGGGGGTGCGCGCGTGCAGTCCGGCCACGAGGTCGCGGCCGTTCTCGGCGGCCTGCGCGATCAGGCGGTGCGCGGCCGACAGCCGGTCGGAGTCGGGTGCGGTGCCGGTCCGGGCGCGCAGGTGGTCCAGCGCCGTGGCCAGTGGGGTGACGAGGCGGTCGTGGACGTCCCGGGCGAGTTCCCGGCGGCCCTGCCAGGCGTCGACCGCCCGGGGGCAGGGGCCCGCCGCGTCGGCGAAGGCCTCCCGGACGGCCCGCAGGAGCGGGGCCGTCGCCTCGGGGCTCATGCCCTGCGTGAGCAGGCATTCCGTCAACAGCGTTGCCGAGGCGAGCAGTTGATCCGGCGGGAGGTCGGCGGCGGCCGGGGCCGCGGAGGGTTCCGGGGCGCCCGCGTCCGGGACGGCGGACAGGACGGGCCGCTGCCGCGCGGGCCGGCCGGCGCCCCGGTCGAGCGCCTGCCGGGCGAGCGCCAACAGGGCCCGGATCGCGCCGTCTTCGGGCGGCGCACCCGGCAGCCGGCCGGCGCGTGAGCGCAGCAGGACGGCGAAGCGGTGCAGTGCGGCGTCGGCCGGGTCCGCCGCCGGGCCGCCGCTCCGGTGGTCCCGGCGCGGCGCGGCCGCCTCGTCGGGTACGGCGCCGAGCGGGCGGACGCGCGTGGCGGTCGCGCGGCTGAGTCCTTCGTTGAGGGCGCTGGTGAAGACGTCCGCCAGCAGGGTGGATGCCGGGTCCATCAGTGGTTCCCCTCCGGTGCGGACGGGCCGGACCGGTCGGCGCACCACTGGGTGGTCTGCGCCGGCGCACGGTGTGGACGTGCGGTCATTGCTGCTCCTCGTGCACGACGGGCTGAACGCCAGTGAAACAATGCGAACAACCTCTATGTTTTTACGGGAGAAAAATGCCCAGGGCGTCACCACGGCCGCGGAGCGCGCGGGCACACGCCCCGGCAGGGGCGCGGCGCGGTCCGGGCAGCGATGACGGCGTCCTGGTGCGGGCCTCCGCGCACCCCCTCGCCACGGGAAAAGCGCAGGGAAAAGGGGGTGCACGGGTGAAAGGTGCGGGACGTCGCGGCGGGCGGACGGCGGCGGTTGGCCGCGGGCCGGCCGGTCAGACGAGGGCGGGAGCGGCCTCGCGCGGGGCGAGCACGGGCAGCGGGAAGGAGCCCGGCGCCCGCTCCACGGTGATGTCGGCGGCGAAGCAGACGGTGCCGTGCTGACGCATGTTCACCCGCACCCGGCAGCGGCCCGAGGGGTCGGCGGGCAGCGCCTCGACCTCGACCCAGCAGGGGGCGTCCAGTTCGACGTAGCGGTGGAACTCGGTGTGCATCGTCATCGGGACGACCGGCAGCGGATCGGCCACGGCCTGCGTCGCCTGACGGGCGGCCTCCAGCAGCAGCATGCCGGGCACGTGGTCGACCGGGTGGTCGAACAGGACCGGGTGGCCGGTGTCGACGCACAGCTGCCACCGGCCGGTCGCGGCGTCCGGGGAGAGCACGACGTCGTAGGGCGAGACGCGGCCCACCCGCCGGGCCGGCAGCGGCAGACCGGGGAGGACGGCGTCGGCCATGGCGCGGTGCGCGTCGGCGTAGGCGCCGCGCAGCCGCCGGTAGACGGCGGCGCTGTGCACGGTGAAGCGGGTACGGGCCTCGCCGAGCCGGCGGCTGCCCTGATACGCCTCGGCATGCAGGACGATGGCGGACGCGTGGCTGCCGCGGCGGGTGACGGCGGTGCAGCGGACGACCAGCCGCACCGGTATCTCGGAATCCGCGGCCTCCAGGGCGGCGACGTCCATGCTGTAGGTGAAGTCGTCCCAGATCAGCTGGTGTCCCAGCGGCACGCCGTAGGCGGCGTGGGAGAGCAGGGGGAGCAGCTGGCGGACGGTCTCGGCGAACAGCAGGGGGTCGTAACTCCCGTTGCCGCTCAGGTAGAAGCTGTGCGCATGGGGCCGGCGGGCGAGCACTTCATAGGTGTCGGGGCCGGTCTTGCGCCATCCCGTGAGCAGTACTTCGTCCGCGTCGAGCTTGTGGACGAACTGCTGCGGAATGGCCTCGAAGCGAGTCGCGGCGTGTGTGACGGTGGCGAACCGGGGCACGTCAGCATCCTTTCCCTCGTTGTGCTTGGACGCACAAGGCAGCTGGGTCGTGGCACGCCATAACATAGAGGGCATTCTTTTTTTTGTCGACCATGGACCGCCCCGCTGAATCGCTTCAGTCCCATCAGCACCAGCAGTGACCAGCCAGCCTGCTATCCGAAGACTCCCGCCCACGCATTTCAGGAACGAGTCATTCCGCCCGTACAGCAGGTAAAACACGCCGAACTGTGCGCTCCGGAGCCCCGCCACGAGCCACCACGACCGGCAGGGCGCACCGTCAGCGCGCCACCGCCGCCGACGCGCGGATGCCCCGCATGACCGCGGCCCAGATGTGCGCGAGGGCCGTCGACTCGTCGGAGTCGGGCCGGGCGTGCAGGGCGACGGCGGTGCCGTTCAGCAGGTGCGCGGCGAGCTGCACCACGGTCTCCACCTCGACCTCGGCGGTCAGGTCCCTGCGCCGCCGCGCGGACTCCAGCATGGCGCGCACCGCGGGCTCCCACACCGCCTGCCACCCGCCGGCGGCCACGACCCGCTCCTCCTCCAGCCGCACCGTCGCGCGGACCGTGGCGCTGCGGGCCAGCAGGTCGGCCAGGCCGCAGGCCAGCCCGGACATGGCGGCCAGCGGATCGTCACCCCGCTCCCCCGCCTCGGCCACCACGGCCCCGGTCTCGGCGGCGCCCTCCTCCGCGACCGCCTCGGCCAGCTCGCTCTTGGCCCGGAAGTGGAAGGTCAGCGCACCCATGGAGACGTCCGCCTCCTTGCACACGCCCTGCAGCGACGTACCCGCGTAGCCATGGCGGGCGAACTCCCCGGCTGCCGCACGCGTCAGGCGTTCACGGGTGACCACTGCACGTTCCTGCTTCATCTGATGCCACCAATTCGACAGACCTCACCCGGCAGCCGCCGTCCGGGCGGCCGGGCCTGAAGGGGATCGGGGGCTTTCGGACGGAGACACCGCGAACACAGCGACGGCCCCTCGGCCGCACGTCCTCACCGCAATCCCCGCGGAAAGAGACGTTAACCCGCTGTACATGCCACGAAACACCCAGCGATGCGACGCCGTGACGGCTTTGGCAGGTCAACGGCGACGAAGCGGCGTTGGCACGCGACCTGTGCACACCCCCTTCAAAAAAATAGAGGTTGTTCGCTATTCTTTTGGCCCGGACAACTCTGCCCGCATGTTCGAAGGGAGCCGCCATGACCGAGCATCACGGGAGCGGCCCGGTACGGCCGGTGCCGCACCATCCGGCCGACGACCTGGCTCGGCACCTGTTCCAGGACCTCCCGCGCGCCGACCAGCGCCGGTGGGCCACCGCCTATCTCCGGGGCCTGTGCTCCACTCCGGGAAAGAAGTCCGTACGCAACATGGCCTGGACGGTGAGCACTTCGGACACCGCGTGGCAGTCGCTGCACCAGATCGTCAACGCCAGCACCTGGCGCTGGGAGCCGGTCCGCCGGCGCCTCGCCGACTGGTGCGTACGCCAACTCCCGCCGCGCGCACTGGTTCCGGCGCCCGTGCTGATCCCGAAGCGCGGACAGCACTCCGTCGGCGTGCACCGGCGTTTCGACCCCGGCAGCGGCCGGACCCTGGGCTGCCAGTGGGCCTTCGGGCTGTTCTTGGCCACCGAGTACGGCACCACGCCCCTCGACTGGCGGCTGCACCTGCCGGGCCGCTGGAGCGAGGACGCACGGCTGCGCACCCGGGTCTGCGTACCCGAGTCCGAGCGCTCGCGCGCGCCGCACGACCTCACGCTGGACCTGCTCGACCACCCCGGGGCGCCCGAGGTACCGGTCCTGGCGACCGCCGCCCATCACACGGGCGTACAGCCTCTGTTGGCGGCGCTCACCGCACGCGGCCACGGCTTCGCGCTGCGCGTCCCGGCCACCACGCCGGTCACCATCGGGCTGCTGCGGCCCACCCGGCACGTGCGCGGGCCGCAGCCGACCGGGGCGCTGCCGGCGCGGCAGTTCCTGCAGCGCCTGGGCCGCGCGGCCACCGCTCCGCTGGGCCCGGCCGCGTCACATCTGCGCCTCGCGCCCGCGATGGTGCGCGTCCCGGGCAGCCCGCGCCCGCTCCAGCCCGTCGCGACCTGGCCGCCCGACGGCGGGCCGCGCCACATCTGGCTCACCGACCTGCCGGCCGGGCGGCTCGCCGCCCTCGCCGACCTGCTGACCGTCCCCTTCACCCCCGCGGCCGACTCGCTCGTGGACCACGGGCTGCACGATTTCGAAGGCCGGTCCTACCCCGGCTGGCACCGCCACATGACGCTCGTCTCCGCCGCCCACGCACACCACGTCCGGACGGCCGCCGCCGCCTGGCAGCAGGCGGCCTGAGCGGCCCCGGCACCGGGCTCCGCGGACCGGCTCACGGGCCGCCCGCGGACGCCCTCGGCGCGCGGCTCAGGCGTCGGCGCCGGCCGCCGCTCCCGCCAGATGTGCCACGTACCAGGGGGCCGACTCGGCGAGGCGGCGCAGCGGGCCGGGGCCGGCCGGCACGCCCGCCAGCCGCCAGATCTCCTCGCTGCGGTACCAGTGTTCGCGCGCGAACAGCTCCAACTGACGCTCACTCATGGCGCCCTGGCGCTCGCGCAGTTGATCCACGCAGCGCTCCCAGTCCCAGCTCTCCCGCGGCACGGCGGGGAGCACGCCGAGACCGGCGAGGGTGTCCAGTACGGCACCGACGCGCACCGGCTCGGGGTGGGCCGCGTGGTGCACGCCGCTCGCCACCTCCACGTCACCGCAGGCCAGTCCGGCGATGAGCGCCGCGAGGTCCCGCACGTCGACCAGCGACAGCCGGGCGTCGCCGCCGTCCCACCGCGCCGGGACCCGGCGGACCAGTTCGGCCAGCGCCGGCACGACCCACCGGTCCCCCGCGCCCGTGATCAGGTACGGCCGCAGCACCACGGCGCCCGCGTCCAGCGCCGCCCGCTCCCCGGCCAGCCGGGTACGGCTCGCGGCGGACACGGGGGCCGGCGCGATCTCGTCCACGGCGATCCCGCGGTGCGGACCCAGCCCGTACACCGCGGCCGTCGAGAGATGGACGATCCGCCGTACCCCGGCCCGCTCCGCCTCCCGCAGCAGCGCCCCGGTGCCGACGATGTTCACCGCCCGGCACGCCGCCTCCTCGCCCGACACCCGCGAGGCCAGGTGCACGAGGACGTCGGCCCCCTCGGCGGCGCCGTGCAGGGAGTCCGGTGCGGTCAGGTCGGCGCGCACCGCGCCGGGGCCGCCCGTCCGGGAGAGCGCCCGTACGGTGATGTCCTCGCCGCGTTCGCGCAGCGCCGCGCGCACGGCGGAGCCGATGAAACCACTGGCCCCGCTCAGCAGTACGGTGCGCGTCACGCCGCGGCGCCCGAACGCCGCGCGACCTCCATCAGCTCCGGCAGGCTGTCGGGCTCGGCGATGCCCGGGAGGATGTAGCGCCACATCCGGCCGATCCGCTCCGGCAGGTCGGCCCGGTCGGGACCGGTGAGCAGGTTCGACATCACCTGCGACCCCGTATACGCGGCGACGAGGAGCTGCGCCACGTCGGCGACCTCCACCTCGTCCCGCAGATCGCCCTTGCCGCGGGCCGCCTCCAGCTCCCCGCGGAACAGGTCCGCCCACATGTCGTACGGGCTGAAGTCCCGCAGTCCGACCTGACCCTGCTCGACGGCCAGCGTCACGCCCGCGCGGAAGAGGACGTTGCTCTGCATCTGGCGGGCCAGGAAGAACGTCAGCTCGATCAGCTGCGCCAGCCCCTCGGGCTGCTCCGGCAGCGCCAGGTCGGCGGCCTGCTCGTTGATGACCGCGCGGGCGAGGTTCTCCTTGGACTTGAAGTGGAAGTACATCGCGCCCTGGGTCGTGCCCGCCGCCGTCATGATCTTGCTGATGCTGGAGCCGGCGAGACCGTACTCGTCGAAGACCTGGGCGGCGGCACGCAAGATGACACCTCGCGTACGGATCGCTCGGTCCTGCATTGCTCGCGCCACCGGTACTCCAGCCCACTCAGTAAAGAAAACGACTGACCTCTATGTTACCGCCCGTCCACTTCCCTGAAATGGCCGCGGAGCACGTCGACACGGCATCCCCACATTTCCCGACGCCCGCGTCCGCGCGGTTCCGGGGAACGGAACGGGCCGGGCACACCCCCTCCCGGGAGGGGGTGTTGCAGCGTGCGCCCGCCGACCTTGGCCTTCAGCTCGTCCACCCGGCCCTCGGCGATCA
>NZ_JBEYUN010000045.1:0-6924 GCF_040643545.1 Streptomyces sp. NPDC047117
GGAAGTCACTACGTTGCACCTGAGTTTCTCCACTACGTCGGCTCGGAACAGGATGCTGGCCCGTTCATCGAGGACCACGTCGCTTACCTGGAACGGCACCACCACGATGGCACGTTCCTGGTCTCCGGACAGACGGTACCCACCGCGATCGGCGATGCCACCATCGCTCACAGCGTCGACCGTGGCACGATCACGGCCGGGCAGCGGGGCGACTCCCGCAGTTCGAAGCGGTCCTGGAAGCCATCCGGGTTCCGAGGCTGGGACTCGGCAGCCCGCGCAAGCGTCCGGACCGGGTGCGGGCCGACAAGGCGTACGACTCTCGCAGTAACCGCTTTTACCTGCGCCGACGCGGGATCAAGGCCACGATCCCGGTCCCGGCAGACCGGGTCTGCAACCGCGTCAAGCGCGGCTCGCGTGGCAGTCGGCCACCGAAGTTCGACAAGACCGATTACAAACAGCGGCACGTGGTCGAGTGCGGGATCAACCGGCTCAAACGCCACCGGGCCGTAGCCACCCGGTACGACAAACTCGCTGTCCGCGACGAAGCGACGGTGCTGGTCGCAGCCATCAACGAATGGTTGTGACCAGCACCGCCGCAACGGCCCTCAGACGACGTCGAATTCGTTTCCCTCGGGGTCCTGCATGGCGGCGTAGAGCCCCATATCCGGCTCATCCTTGATCCGCAGCACCGCGGCACCAGCTTTGACCAGCCGTTCCACCGTGGCCTTCACCCGCTGTGCGCGGACGTCCAGAGAGACGTCACGGCCCCCACCGACCTTCAGGTCGAAGTGCCACCGGTTCTTGGCGACCTTCGGCTCCGGAACCTGCTGGAACCACACCCTCGGCCCACGTCCCGCGGGATCGATGATCGACTCCGGTATGTCCCCGGCTCCGGCCGGCAACTCTGCCTCGGGCACCCCCACCGCCGCCCAGTAAGCACGCCACGTGGAGTGCCCACCCGGGGCAGGCTCAGGCACGTAGCCCAGGGCCTCGGCCCAGAACGTCACCATTCTCTGCGGATCGGAGCAGTCAATCGTCAGCTGCACTGTCGCTTCCATGCCCGGAGCGTCCCAGGCAGGCCTGACAGACGATCCGCTTTCACAACAGGCCCTAGCCCCGGGCCAGGAACAGCCCAGAGGGCCGAAGGACCGCCGCTCACGCGCAGAGCGTCCGCCCCGCATCGTCCGACGCCGCCGCCCAGTACGTCCGGAAACGGCCTGCGGCCCGTGGAGAGAGGGGCAGATGAGGAGAGAGACGAGGAGATAAGCGGAGGACCAATGTCAGTACCGGCGCTCCTACTGGCAAAACCAGCGAAACCAGGCGTCCGTCCCCATCAGGTGGGTGGACGCCGCCGTCGATCGGCCACAGTGATGTGGGTCGGGGAGGGATGCGCCGATGCTCCTGCGCACCGTAGAGATCGAGACGTTCAGAAACTTCACGACCAAGCAGAACATGGACATCGCCCCCCCAGGTCACATGCCTGATCGGGAAGAACGAGTCAGGCAAGACGACGATCCTCAAGGCACTGCACCGGCTCAATCCGGCGAACAACCCGGACACCTTCAACCTGACCACCGAGTACCCCCGCCGGCGCTTCTCCCGGGACAAGAAGACGAAGAACCTGCCCGATGCCACCCCAGTGCGTGCGACGTCCTCCCTGGAGGACTCCGACATCGACGCCATCGAGAACCGGCTCGGCATGCGACCACCGGCGCTGACGCACGTCGAGGCCTCCCGCAGCTACGACGGACATCTGACCGTCGGCATCTGTTGCGCCCTGGAGCATGTCGTGGACGCCGTGGTCGACATCCTCGGGATCGACGACGAGAACGTCGCGCTCGTGAAGCAGGAGACGTCCGTCTCCGAGCTGGTGGCTGCTGTGAAAGCACGCGCGAAGCAGATGAAGGAGGAGAAGAAGACTGCCTGCGCTCGCCTTCTTGAGAAGGCGCCGGCTGAGCTGGCCAAGTTCCAGTTCCTCCTCGACGGCGAACTCGACGACGAGCAGCAACAGGAGCTGAAAGGCCTGCTGCCCCGCTCGTCGAGCTGGACGCCGACGGCATGCTGCCCGAAGAGTCCGGGCCGCCCGCCCGCTCGCCGATGCTGCGTTCCGCCGCCCCAAGGGCAGCGGCACCGCGAGCCGGGCCAAGCGCCATGCCGGCATCAAGTGGGAGTACGGGCAGGACTGCACGAATTTCGTGTCCAAGGCACTGCACTACGGCGGCAGGATGAAGCAGCGCAGGGGCGGCCGCAAGAACCTCTCACGTTGGTTCCGCAACAACATCGGCTGGAAGCGGGTCGACAGCTACACCTGGGCCGGTGCCGCCAACCTCCGCCAGCACCTGAAGAAGCATCGAGGCGGCCGCGAGATTTCTCGCTACAACGTCCACCCGGATGACGTGATCTTCGCGTACTACAAGAGGGACCGGCAGTGGAATCATGCTGGTGTCGTCACCGGCGACAGCCGAGGCACGATCTCCATCACCCAGCACGGCAGCAAGAACCACACCACGCCCAGCCAGTGGCTCAAACCGAAGAAGATCACGGCTGTGAGCATCATCAGGCCCGGGAGGCGCAGTTGAGACGCGGACATCGACGCGAGCGTGGCCTTTTGGCCGCCACGGTCGCAGCAACGGCTCTGCTGCTCGGGGCGTGCACGACCGACCACACGCCTCCTCACGTCAAGGACGGCAGGGCCGACCTCGACCTGTCCGTGACCGGACAACCATCCTCGGAGACCCTGGCCCTGGTCGAGAAGGCCCTCGTGCGCATCCAGAAGCACGACGAAAAGGGGCTGGCGAAGCTGTCGTACGACGGCAAGGACGCCGACAAGACCGCCGCTCAGTGGGTGGCGAAGTGGGGTGACGCGGCGCAGAAGCCGATAACCGCCGACTTCGCCGTGGACCCGAAGAAGTACGTGAGCGTGGAAATCCGCTTCCGCGGCGTGCAAGGTGTCCTGCCTCTCACCCTCGAAGCGGACACGGACGACGACTGGACCTACGGCATCGTCACCCGCGAGAAGCCCGAACAGAAGTAGCCGGACCGCTGGAGGCCCCGGAGTGGCGAACACTCAGAGGCCTTTCACGGCACATGTCGCTCACCTGCACGGACTAAACCCCGTCCAACCTGCGCCGAAGCCGAAGCGGCGCGGGATTCAGGCGGCCGCATGCAAGTCCAACGGCGACGTCCACGCGGGTGGTCGCGGTCGTGCCCCGGCGGTCGCGCGCAGGACGACCGCCGGAGCGCTCATCACAAGCCGAGACGTGCGCGTATCAGCACGTCAAGTGGCACACCGAGCCACAGCCTGACGAAGTACAGGCCCACACCTGCGGCGGTGAGCATGCCGGCCTTGCACGCGAAGCCTTTGCCGAAGTCGACGCCATACAGCGTGACGCACCGCCACAGGGCGGCGCGCAGGCGAGCGGCCAGGACCCGGCAGCGGCGCGCCAGAGGGCGGCCGCGCGGGCGGGCAGGGATGGGCTGGGGAATGTCCGGACGGGACATGGGGGAAGCGCTCCTGTTTTCGAGGACGTCAACCGAAGGGCGGCCGCGTCGAGCGCGGCGTCCGCGGGGGTGCACCGCGCGGTCGGCTGTGGCCCGCTGGTCGGCGGGCGTCCTCGTGGGGGTGGAGCTCAGCCCGAGGCGGCTGTGTTCCTCAGAGTAGGGCATGCGGGACGGATCGTTGCCCCTGGCGTGAATGGCCATGCGGCGCCTTCCAGCCGATGACGGCCGAACCGCAGACGCCAGGACGCCGAAGCGCCCTGGTCAACCGCGGTTCACTCGCCCCTTGGGCTGCGAAGACGACCGCAGACAGCAGCGGCCGGGAAGAAATTCCTGCCCGGCCGCTGCTGTGCCTCCCACCGTCGCCGAGGTCTGCGCCCCAGGAGCACAGACCTCAGAGGCTTCTAAGCCCACTCCAGCCCGAGTTCAGCGAGCTGGGTGAGCTGGGCGTCGCTGAGCTTGGCGCGCCGGCTCTTGGTGTTCGAGAGAAATACGCCCAGCCTGACCTCCGCGGCCGCTCCGTCGTCGCCATCCCAGCCCTCCTCCAACACCTCCACATGAGAGCGGCTGATGGGCCCCACGGAGCCCGTACGGACCTTGTACTGCCGCAGGGCCGCCACACCCCGATCGAACGCCCCAGAACCGCTCCTGCGGCCCTTCCCGGGCGCCTTCTCCGGCGCAGGCAGCGGCTCGATGCCGAGCTGCTCCAAGCGCTCGCGCTGCCCGGCCGACAGCTTGGTCCAGGCGGTGTGTGCGCGCTGCCGGGCCAGCCACCTCCCGACGTCGGCGCCGTCGACGGTGACGCCGGGCAGCAGGTCGGCGACCGAGGCCCCGCCGGTCAGGCATTCGCGTACGGCGGCGTAGGTCCGCTGCCAGTCGATGGGCCAGACCGGGTTCCAGTCCGGATCGATCGCCGCCAGAGCCTCGGCCCGCTCCGGATGCCCGTCCAGCGCGCCGGGCCGGCGCAGGTTGGACAGCCACTGCCCCACCGGACGATCCAGGGCCA
Source organism: Streptomyces sp. NPDC047117 (assembly GCF_040643545.1). Lineage (NCBI taxonomy): Bacteria > Bacillati > Actinomycetota > Actinomycetes > Kitasatosporales > Streptomycetaceae > Streptomyces > Streptomyces sp. NPDC047117. Next base: position 4,505 of record NZ_JBEYUN010000045.1, read on the forward strand.
TGGCCGGCCGCGGCGCAGCCAGGGTGCGGTGCTGCTCGAAGTAGACCCGCGCCGCAGCGAGGTTCTCCTCGAACGCGGCATCACCAGCGTCCCAGACCATGCCGAGCTTCTCCAGCCGCTCCGCCCGCGTGCCCGGCATCTGCCCGGCCCCATACGCGCGCCGCTGCTCCGCCACCCACTGCCCCAGGGGATAGGCGCCCTCCTTGTGGTCATACGGCACCCGGGCATGCCCCTCCCGCTCCACGAACCGCCGCAGCGCCGACCATCCCCGCGCCCAGTCCTGCCGCTCGGTGTCGATGATGTTGAAGGAGACCCACTCCGCGACCATCACAGGGTCCCGCGGGGCGGAAAAACGCAGCAGCAAACGGCTCTCTTCCTCCCCTTCCTCCGGCGCAGACCCGATAGACACCGACGGCTGCGCCACGTTCTTCTGCGGCTCCTGCGGAATGGCCAGCAGCTCCACAGCCGCTTCGTCATGAGATCTCAGACCGGCCAAAATTTTCACCAACGGCCGGTACGAGGCGGAGGCGAACATGTCCTCCGGCCGCTCACCCGGCTGGAGGAAGACAGGCACGATCAAAGACGCCAGCTTGCCCTGCCCGGGCTTTTGCCGCAGGGCCCGGCCGATGGCCTGCACGATGTCGTGCGGCGCCCCCTTGGGGTCGAGCAGGGCAACCGAATCCACGCTTCTGATATCGACGCCCTCACCCAAAACTCGACAATTCGAGAGCACCGCACGGCGGGCTGTCGTGGCGAAGCCGCCCAGGACTTTTCGTCGGTGTTCGGGGGCGTGCTCGCCGCACAGCCAGTCCGCCCAGACCCGTGACGGGTACTTCTCAGGGGCATCGGCGTGCAGCTTCGCCGCCACGGCCGGCAGGCCTTCGGCAAAGGCCTGGGCCTCCATCGTCCGGTGGTGGAAGGTGATGGTGGTCTGCAGGTCATGCTCGGCCATAGTGCGCAGCAGCGCAGCCTGCAGCGCACCGAGCCGCTGCCCCCGCACCTCCTCCTGCCGCCGCTCCTCCCCATACAGCCGCTCCGGGGTGACGACGGGGTCCTGGAGCTCTACGACGATGATCTGGTACCGGGCGAGCAACCCGCGGGCCACTGCCGACGCCAACGTCAGCCGGTGCAGCACCGGCCCGAAGAGAGACTCATCATCCATCGAGGCCGCCAACTCCGCCGGCAACGCCTCCCGCACCCCCTCGGCGACCTCCCGGTACGGCCGCTCCTGCCAGATCCGCGGCGTCGCCGTCATGTACAGCCGACGCGCGGCCGGAATGACGCTCTGGTCATGGATGTTCGCCCACGCCTTCCCCAGCGACCCCGACGTACGGTGCGCCTCGTCCACCACCGCCAGATCCACAGGCGCCAGCCGCTGCCCGTAGGCGCCTTCGAAGCTCTCGGCGAGAACGCCGAGGCTGGCGTAGGTGGCGTAGATGGTCACCGGCCCCGTCCCGTGCCACAGCGCCAGTTGGATCGGGTTCGTGGTGCACCGCACCCGCAGATTCCACAGCTCCGGATCGTCTTCCAAAGAGCACACCGCCACCGCCGGCCCCGTATGCCCAGCGGCGTGCCAGGCCTTCACGGTCTGGGTGAGGAGCTCTAGCGTCGGCACCAAGACCAGCACCCGCCCACGGGGAACGAGCCGGCGCGCCGCAGCAGCGGCGATGAGTGTCTTGCCCGTTCCGCACGCAGCGATGACCTGCCCCCGCAGACCGTTTGCGGGAATCCCGCCGGGCGGAATGTCGAGGCCGCGCACGATGGCGTCCACGGCCTCGACCTGATGGTCACGAAGCTTCACGGCCATTTCCCGTGCTCTCCTTTTCGTGGAATTGAAGGCGCATTCGGGTAATGCCTCCCGAGGCGTGGTGCAAGTCTGGGGGAGTGGTGCGATGTGACCCCAAACTCTACACACTGAATCAGGTGTGATGCATCTCGGTCCGGCGAAATCAGCTCGGCAGAGTGATGCATTGCCAGTTACGGTGCATTGGCGAGACGTTGGGACGTATGGTGGGTGCTGCAGGGCGCCGGCCAGGCGCTCCGCCCTGATGCGGAGCGCAGCGGAGTCGGTGCTCTTCCGGTGGAGGCCGGCAGTGGTTCAGACTTCGAGGATCGATGGGGGTGTGGCCCACGATCCCAGGGTCTACACGGGCACGGACGTGATGCACCCCCTCTCGTAGCCAGCCAAAGGAGTCCCCGCTTGCGGGGACTCCCACAATTCGCGCTTGCGCGAATTGCACTGCAGTTTGAATTCCGCTTGCGGAATTCAATTCCCGAATTTATTCGGGAATTATGGCGGCAATTTATTGCCGCCATTCTTTTCCAGCCGCTTGCGGCTGTGGGCCCCCGCCGGTTACGCGGCGGCCCCCGGCGACGCGCTCGCCTACGCCGACGCCCACGACAACGACACCCTCTACGAC
>NZ_JBEYUN010000046.1:0-5868 GCF_040643545.1 Streptomyces sp. NPDC047117
CCTGTGGTCTGCTTGACCACCGGATGATCCTCCGCCAGCCGCAGCCCGCGCCGATCCTCCAGTACCGACGGTAGGCCGAAATACTCGGCAGCCGCGGCAGTCGACAACGGCGGCGAAGCCCCTGCTTGCGGGGCGGCGCGATAATCGTCCGATGTGAGGATCCGGTCGGCCGGCCGTTCCGCAAGAGGCGGCGTGGCCGTTGACCGGTCATGGGTGCTGTCGAAAACTCTGCCCCGGCCGGTGCTGAGCGGCCGGGAGCCTACTGGCTCGGATATCGGGTCCACGGACCGGAGGAATGCGTGTGGCGTGCGGTGCTGCACGAGGCCACTGCCCTTGCGACGACTGCACGTCCCCAGCGACATCTGCAGGAGTGAGTCGTCAGGGCCGCGCGGTGCGGGTGACAGTCCCTCGGGACTGCCCCCTGCCGGTTGGTGAAGCGTCGGGCATCACTGAGTTGCCAGGCCAGGTGGGCTGGAGCCTGCCTCTCTGATGTGGTGACAGCCAAGCACAGTTCGGAAACTTTGGTTTACATGAGACCGTTTCGTAAACTACAGTTGTCGCATGACGGCCTCTGAGATCACTCCAGAAGAGCGGGCAGAACTCGACAAGGCCCTGTACGACGCCTTGAACCCCCTGGCCTCGGCCCTCCGCTCCCGGGAGACCGGGTTGCCCGCCGACCGTATGTGGGACGCGAACCCCGTCAAAGTGGCACTGTCCGTCCTGGCCGCCTGGAAGGTGGTGGATGGCGAGGTCAAGCGGCTCACGGAGCGGGCGGCAGTGACCGCCGGCTCCTACGGTGCGAGCTACGAGCAGTTGGGAGCCGTCTGGGGCATCACCCGGCAGGGCGCCCGTAAGAAATGGCCCGATGCCGTCAGCCGCCCAGCACCCGTGACAACGAAAAGGAGCACACTTGCGCTGTTCGGAGGCACTGCTGAGCTGGTGCAGTCGCCTTCCGGTGGTTGGAGCTGGACCGGCCGAGGCGCTGATGGAGCACCCGGCACGGCCGCCGATGGGGCGCCGTACGTGACCGCAGAGGAAGCAGCGGCCCACGCGGGCGCATTCCTCAAAGAACACGCCCTCGACAGCGGCGATCAGTCCTAGAGCTCCTCACACGGGTCACCTGCGGGTCTCGGCGTCGAAGGCGGGCGGACGGCCTCCGGCGCGGCCTCGCCGCAGACGCTGGCCGCCCTGGTCGGACGACTGGGGGTGGCAGCACGGCTGTCGCTGGCAAGGGGAACCTTCGCACTCAGGCCGCCGCGCACTACGCCGGGCGCATCGCGATCCAGAAGGCGAAGACGTGCGGGGCGCTGCGATCGGCCAGCTGACAGCACATATCGAGGTCATGGCGCTGGCCACGCCGGGCCCCTGAGCCAGATGCCCTATGCCGAGGGACGGTGAACAGGCCGCCGTCCGGATCACGGATGACCGCGTGTGCCGCGGGCGCGTCGGAGGCCGAGGCGCCGAGGAAGACCGCTCCGCCGGCGGCGAGCGCCGCGGCGCTGACCGCTTCTGCATCTTTCACATGGAAGTGGACATGCCACCGCGGCCGTACCTTGGGGTCCGGTGCCGCCTCGATGCCACCGCCGTGGAGGGCTGCCACCGTGTGTCCGTCTTGGCGGACGACCACTCTGTCCTCCTCGTAGGCCACGTAGCAGGCACTGTGGCCGGCTGCCCAGCCGAAGACCTCCGCGTAGAACACGGCGGAGTCGAAGATGTCGCGAGTGCGGAGCTCCAGGTGGGCAGGCGCGTCCTCTTGGCCCACCGAACAGACCAGGGTCCGGCCTTCCCAGATGCCGAAGGCGGCTCCGTCACGGTCGGCGGCGTGCGCGGCGCGGCCGTGTCCCAGAGCCAGGGGCCCGATCGCGACCGTCGCACCGCGTTCGCGGATACGCGCTGCGGTCTCATCCGCGTTGGGCACGGCGAAATACGGCGTCCAGACAACCGTCATCTGCCACCGCCCGGCGAGGGGCCCGATACCGGCGACGGGCTTCCCGTCGCAACCGGCGAGGGGCCCGATACCGGCGACGGGCTTCCCGTCGCAAAGTGCGATCCGGAATCCGTCCCCGAAGCTGCTGGGGCGGAAGCTCCAGCCCAGCACCGCGGCGTAGAAGTCTTCCGTGGCCGGCAGGTCACGGGCAGCCAGACTCACCCGGCAGGGAGCGCCCAGCGCAGGAGGAACATAATGGCCAGCTCCGTTCGCCATCAGACTTCTCCCGTCTGCGGATCGCGACCTCAAGGTCGGTATTGCTGACCTCCGGCGCGTCTTGTGTCCCCCAGGGGGATACAACGCTACAAACTCTTGCGCCGACTCAAGTAGACCCAGCCATGATCGTGTTGCAGGCTCTGACCATGCAGTTCGGAGCTTGAAGAAACCTTGCAGATTCATCAGCCCACTCGTCACCCCTCGCACCTGCCGCTCCCGGATCGGCCGCCGCCGTCGGCTGCGGTGCCACCAGGCGCCGGACTGGGCAGGCTGATCTACTGGGCGGACACCTTGGTGAGCACCAAGGACCACGGCTCGTCCGGAGTGCTGAACTCCACCGTCCCTCGACCGCTCGTGTACAGCTGGATGCCGGAAATCTCACCGATGCCACGACCGTCGACATCGAGGTAGATGAAGTCGCTGGTGGTGCTGCTGTCGACGAACTCCCATCGGCCGCTGAAGTCGGCGGGGCCGGAGGAGGAGTTGGTCGAGACATCATTGGCAGAGAACGTTCCGTCTCGCTCGAGCAGGATCTCCCCGCCAGTCGCGTCGTTGCGATACATGCCGGGCAGTTCGTCGGTGTCGACCAGGTACGTACACCCTGAGGTGAGTACCGCAGAAGCGGTCAGTGCAGCGACGAGCCCCCATCTACCTATCCCCCTGATCACCACGGCCCCAGCGTAGCGGCATCACAAACAGCCGAATCACCCCACTGGACACGCCAACCCGGCACCTCAACAAGATCGTGATACCACCTCTCACGAGACCGTCCGGGGCTGGGACCATTGAAGAGCATGATGCTCGGCAGTGGCTTTGTTCGCGAAGAACCGACCGCACCTGTACGCGAATTCGGCAGGCGTCGGCGGTGCGTCGTGTCCGATGTTCGCGAGAAGCGTCAGCGCCAGTGTGTCCGGCCGTCGTAGAGCCGCCACTCGGGAATCCGCGACGACGCCCCAGCAGCTCTGTGCAGTGTCTTCGTGGCGCCCGGCCACGGAGACTCCGCAAAACCGTTTGGCGGATGAGGCGACCACTGCTACGTTTCCGGAGGCCGTGCGAGAGACCAAGGAGGTGGTACCCGTGAACGCAGTATTGACGTGGGTGCTCCCCTCCGGGGTCACGGTCGGGCGATAGACAGGTCGTCCGGGAGCGCCATTCCGATGCGCTCCCGAAAGGCACGACCATGCATTTCACTTCCGAGCAACGCCTCGACGACGGCGTCCTCGAACGCGAATTCACCCTCGGTGAGGTTCCCGGCATCCTGTGGACGCCCGAAGCCGCATCGGCTTCCGCGCCAGTGCCGCTGATCCTGCTCGGCCATCCCACGCTCGGACTGCGCAAGATGTACCCCCGACTGGTGGCCCGGGCCCGGCACTCCGCTGCGGAGGGCTTCGCCACGGCCACCATCGAGCTCCCCGGAAGCGGCGACCGGCCCATTTGGCCCGCCCTTGACCAGGCCCGCGCCGAACTTCGCCGGGCGATGCAGGCCGGCGAGCCGATCAGCGACGAAGTCGTCGACGACCTCATCCTCCCTCTGGTCGACAAGGCGGTCCCGGAATGGCAGGACGCGCTGGACGCCCTCCTGTCGCTGCCCGAGATCGGCGGTCCGGTCGGCTACTCGGGGGGAGTGATCTCTATCGGCATCCGGCTGGCGGTGGTCGACCCGCGCATCGTGGCCGCCGGTCTGTTCGCGGGGAGTCTTGTGCCTCGCGTCATGTTCGAGGAAGCCCGCCAGGTCACTATTCCCCTGCACGTCCTGCTGCAGTGGGACGACGAAGGCAACGACCGGCAGGCGGCCCTGGACCTGTTTGACGCCTTCGGTTCCAAGGAGAAGTCCCTGCACGCCAACATGGGCGGACACACCGGCGTCCCGCAGTTCGCAGGAGACGCCGCGGCCCAGTTCTTCACACGGCACCTGAAAGTGCGGCCGGACCGTTAGACCGGCAGCAGACGGTAACTGACGTCGGCGGCATACCGCTCATCGAGAACCGGCGCCGACCCTCCACAACTATCTGCACCATGGGCCCCGCTGCACTCTCGGCAGGGGCCCGTGCTGCCTGAAGTCACCGTGACGCCGGCTCCCTCACCGGCGGCTTCGGTGACCGTGTTCGGGTGCTGCATAGGTAGGGCGCGGTCGTCGGTGCGGCCGCCCAGATCATGCTGGAGCTGGCCCTGGCCATCCATGGAAAACAGCGACTTCACTACGCAGGAAGACTTCACTACCAGGAACAGATCGTTCAGGACTCGACCTGGGCGGCCGGTTCTGACATGGCCTCCGGAAGCGCTGTTACTGCTCGTACGCCCAGGCCCGGCCGGCCTGCCGGTATTCCTCGACGGGGAGGGGGCGACGCCGGTCCGCATGCGGGCGGTGTACAGCAGGCCGTCGAGGTGGTCGATCTCGTGGTGCATGAGGCGGGCCAGCCCGCGTTCGTAGTCGGTGCTGGCCCTCTGGCCGGTCAGGGCCGTGGTCTCGACGGTGATCTGCAGGGGCCGGGGACGAGGCCGCGGACGTCGAAGAAGCTCAGAGCCTGTGTCATCACTCCGTGTTTGGTCACGTTCTGCGACAGAAGGCAAGTCTGTTCGCCACGATGATGGTTACTGGAGGGGCGGCGGCGCGGCGGCGGGGTCGAGGGCGTGGGCGATGCCGGTGTCCAGGTGCACGGTGCGGCCGGCGTCGAAGGCGCGCCGGTAGGCGTCCTCGCCGAGGGCTTCGCGGGTCTGGCGTTCGCAGGCTTGGCGGGCGGCCACCACCGCGGGGATGGCCGCCTGTGGCTGGCCGAGTGTCTCCCACAGCTGCATGGCCAGGCCGAGCAGCCACGCGGCGTCCCGGCGTCGGCCCGTGGCGGTGGCGGCGCGGGCCAGCGCTTCCAGGATCATGCCGGTGCCCACGCCCTCGCGCAGCCGGTGCTTGACCAGCAGCGCGGCCCGGGCATGCTCGTCGGCCTCCAGGTACCGGCCCAGCGCCAGCTCGGCCTGAGCGCGGACGAAGTCCCCCCAGGCACGCATGCTGCGCTCGCCGGTCCGGTCGCAGGCGGCGCTCAGCTCGTCCAGCCAGGCGAAGGCTTCCTCGAAGCGGCCCGCGGCGACAAGGTAGTGACTGCCGAAGACCAGGGCCGCCAGGGGAATCAAGGTGAGCGGTTGCTCGCGCCAGTCCGTGGCGAGCAGGGCCTCGACCCGGGACACCACCTGCGCCAGGTCGCCGTGCATCACCGACACCCGCAGCTCGGTGGCGGCCGCGTAAATCCGCTCCGTGTCACCGAAGTGCGCGGCCAGGGCAGTGCACTCGGCAGCCCGCTCCTCCAAGGCGGCCAGGTCGCCCAGGCAGAGCAGCACCGGACCGCTGACGTACAGGGCCTTCACCCGGGCCGGCGAGGGGGCGGTGTCGGCGGCCAGGGCCAGGTCCAGGTAGTGCCGGCCCTCCTTCAGGAACCCGCAGCCGTACCAGAAGAACCACAGCGCCGCGGCCATCTCCAGCGCGATATGGCCCTCGGCACGGTCACCGGACTCGGTCAGGCTGTACTCCAGCGCCGTGCGGAGGTTGTCGTGCTCGGCGGTCATCCGGTCGTACCAGGCGAACTGGTCGGGCCCGATCCAGGCGGCGTCGCCCCGGTGGGCCAGGGTCAGGTAGTGGTCCCGGTGGCGGCGGCGCAGCAGCTCGTCCTCGCCGA
>NZ_JBEYUN010000047.1:0-4507 GCF_040643545.1 Streptomyces sp. NPDC047117
GCAGGGGGGACCCTGTGGGAGAGTAGGACGCCGCCGAACAATTCTTCAGCTCCGGTCCCTGAGCCTTTTGGTTCAGGGACCGGAGCTTTTTTGTTTTTCAGGTGCCTCTGGTTACCGGTGCGGTGGCCGGCGGCTGTTTCCGGACACGGTCCGGCGCGGCGGCCGGCCTGGTCGTGGCCGATACGGGGCCCGCGGTACAGGGGGACGAACCGGGCAGGTAAAGTCATGGGGCATCATCGCTACGTTTCCACAGGAGGCCCACGGGTGGAGGTTCAGGAGACGCGGATCCAGACCGATCGCGTCCTCACCATCCCCAACATTCTGAGCATGGCTCGCCTGATCGGCGTGCCCGTGTTCCTGTGGCTGATCCTGTGGCCGGAATTCGGCGGTCCGAAGGCCGACGGCTGGGCGCTGCTCGTCCTGGCTCTGAGCGGCGTCAGCGACTACCTGGACGGGAAGCTGGCCCGCCGCTGGAATCAGATCAGCAGCCTGGGCCGCATTCTCGACCCGGCGGCCGACCGGCTGTACATACTGTCCACCCTGGTGGGGCTGACCTGGCGGGAGATCCTTCCGCTCTGGCTGACCATTGCGCTGCTCGCTCGCGAGCTGATGCTGCTGGTGGCGGTGGGGTGGCTCAGCCGGCACCGGTACGGTCCGCCGCAGGTGAACTTCCTCGGCAAGGCGGCCACGTTCAACCTGATGTATGCCTTCCCGTTGCTGCTTCTCAGTGACGGAAGTGGCTGGCTGCATACGCTCGCTGCTATTTTCGGATGGGCGTTCGCCGGATGGGGTACAACGCTCTACTGGTGGGCAGGAATCCTTTACGTGGTTCAGGTCCGCCGCATCATCAAGGCGGACACCGCGGCCGACTGAGCTCGCCTTAACCGGCAGACGCGTGAGGCCGGATGCCCCACCAGCAAAAAGTGGGCCATCGGGACGGGTGAAGTCGGCAAGATCGTCATCTCTTCGAGGAGGACGCTTCCGACATGAAGGCCGTTGTGATGGCGGGCGGCGAAGGCACGCGCCTTCGGCCCATGACTTCGAGCATGCCCAAGCCGCTGCTTCCGGTGGCGAACAGGCCGATCATGGAGCACGTGCTGCGGCTGCTGAAACGGCACGGCCTCAGTGAGACCGTAGTGACGGTGCAATTCCTGGCCTCATTGGTGCGCAACTATTTCGGTGACGGCGAAGAGCTCGGCATGGAGCTCACTTACGCCAATGAGGAAAAGCCGCTCGGCACCGCGGGCAGTGTCAAGAACGCCGAGGAGGCGCTCAAGGATGACGCTTTCCTCGTCATCTCCGGTGACGCCCTCACCGACTTCGACCTGACCGACCTGATCCGTTTCCACAAGGAGAAGGGCGCCCTTGTCACCGTCTGCCTGACAAGGGTTCCCAACCCGCTCGAGTTCGGTATCACGATTGTCGACGAGGACGGCCAGGTCGAGCGGTTCCTGGAAAAGCCGACCTGGGGCCAGGTTTTCTCCGACACGGTGAACACGGGCATCTACGTCATGGAGCCCGAGGTCTTCGACTACGTGGAGCCGGACGTTCCGGTGGACTGGTCCGGCGATGTCTTCCCCCAGCTCATGAAGGAAGGCAAGCCCATCTACGGCTATGTCGCCGAGGGCTACTGGGAGGACGTCGGCACGCACGAAAGCTATGTGAAGGCGCAGGCCGACGTTCTCGAAGGAAAGGTCGACGTCGATATCGACGGCTTCGAGATGTCGCCGGGTGTGTGGGTGGCGGAGGGCGCGGAGGTTCACCCGGACGCCGTATTGCGCGGCCCGCTCTACATCGGCGACTACGCGAAGGTCGAAGCCGGCGTGGAGCTGCGCGAGCACACCGTCGTCGGATCGAATGTCGTCGTGAAGAGCGGCGCGTTCCTGCACAAGGCCGTGGTGCACGACAACGTGTACATCGGCGAGCAGTGCAACCTCCGCGGCTGCGTGATCGGGAAGAACACCGACGTGATGCGGGCGGCCCGTATCGAGGACGGCGCCGTCATCGGCGATGAGTGCCTCATTGGTGAGGAATCGATTGTTCAGGGGAACGTACGCGTCTATCCCTTCAAGACGATCGAGGCGGGCGCGTTCGTCAACACGTCGGTCATCTGGGAGTCCCGCGGCCAGGCGCATCTCTTCGGCGCCCGTGGAGTCTCCGGAATTCTGAACGTGGAGATCACGCCAGAGCTCGCGGTGCGGCTCGCGGGTGCGTACGCGACGACTCTGAAGAAGGGTTCGTCGGTCACCACGGCCCGCGACCATTCACGTGGTGCCCGGGCGTTGAAGCGCGCGGTGATTTCAGCGCTCCAGGCGAGCGCGATCGACGTACGCGATCTGGAGAACGTGCCGCTGCCGGTGGCCCGTCAGCAGACCGCCAGGGGCAGTGCCGGCGGGATCATGATCCGGACGACGCCGGGTGTGCCGGATTCCGTGGACATCATGTTCTTCGACGAGCGGGGCGCGGACCTCTCGCAGGGCGGTCAGCGCAAGCTCGACCGTGTCTACGCGCGGCAGGAGTACCGTCGCGCCTTCCCCGGCGAGATCGGCGACCTGCACTTCCCGTCCAGCGTCTTCGACTCGTACACGGGCTCGCTGCTGCGGTCCGTGGACACCACGGGTATCGCGGAAGCCGGGCTCAAGGTCGTCGTCGACGCCTCGAACGGCAGCGCGGGCTTGGTGCTGCCCAGCCTGTTGGGCCGGCTCGGGGTGGACTCCCTCACCATCAACCCCGGTCTCGACGAGTCGCGGCCGACCGAGACCGAGGACGCCCGGCGTTCCGGCCTGGTGCGGCTGGGCGAGATCGTGGCCTCGGCGCGGGCGGCCTTCGGCGTGCGCTTCGACCCGGTGGGTGAGCGGCTCTCCCTCGTTGACGAGCGAGGGCGGATCATCGAGGACGACCGCGCGCTGCTGGTCATGCTCGACCTGGTGGCTGCTGAGCGGCGCAGCGGCCGGGTGGCGCTGCCCGTGACCACGACGCGTATCGCCGAGCAGGTGGCGGCGTACCACGGTACGCAGGTGGAGTGGACGACGACTTCGCCCGATGATCTGACCCGGGTGGGCAGGGCGGACGACACCATCTTCGGCGGCGACGGCCGAGGCGGTTTCATCGTCCCCGAGTTCGCCAGCGTGTTCGATGGTTCGGCTGCCTTTGTGCGGCTCATCGGTCTGGTGGCCCGTACGCAGCTCACGCTGAGCCAGATTGACGCGCGTATCCCACGTGCCCATGTACTCAAGCGCGACCTGGCGACCCCGTGGGCCGTCAAGGGACTCGTCATGCGTCACGTGGTCGAGGCGGCGGGCGACCGCTCGGTGGACACCACCGACGGCGTACGGGTCGTCGAGGCCGACGGGCGCTGGGTACTGGTGCTGCCCGACCCGGCCGAGGCGGTCACGCACCTGTGGGCGGAGGGCCCGGACGATGCCTCCGCGCAGCAGCTCCTGGACGAATGGTCGTCCGTCGTGGACAGCGCGGGCCGCTGACCTGGGGCCCCATCGGCGCGTCTCGATTCGGCGCGCCGGTGGGGCCATTGGGAGAGTGCGCCGCCGACGTGCGACGATGTGCGGCATGTCGCAGCAGCACCCCGAACGGAGCAGCCCCGGACCCGCTCCGCGCCCCGATGCCTCCATGTCGCTGCTGAACAATGTCATGGAGCACAGCCTCGACGACGGGTACGCCGAGGCGGCGGCCCGTAAAGCGGCGGAGGACGGTGGCCTGCCGCGCACGCTGCGGGCCAAGTTGGGCCTCGCGGCCGGCCTGGTGCTGGCCGCAGTGGTCGTCACGGTGGGCGCCGCTCAGGCGCGCATATCAGCACCGACCATGGCGAAGGAGCGCGAGGAGCTCATCGCCCGGATCGACCAGGGCACCGACAAGGCCGACAAACTGCAGCAGCACGTCGACTCCCTGCGGGACGACGTCGGCGACATGCAGCGCAAGGCGCTCAAGAAGAGCGGCGGCGAGCGGGCCGACCTGCTGGCGTTGCTGTCCGGCTCCACGCAGGTCACCGGGCCCGGCGTGAAGCTGGTCGTGGACGATGCCAAGGAGGCGGAGGCCGGCAGTGGCGGCCCCCGTGAGAGCTCCGGCTTCTCCGACACCGGCCGGGTGCGTGACCGGGACATGCAACGCGTCGTCAACGGTCTCTGGGAGTCCGGCGCCGAGGCCATCTCCGTCAACGGGCAGCGGCTCACCTCCCTCTCGGCGATCAGGGCGGCGGGAGACGCCATACTGGTCGACAACAAACCGCTGGCACCTCCGTATACGGTGCTGGCGGTGGGGGACGGGCAGCGGCTCAGCACCGCCTTCCAGGACAGTGCCGACGGCCAGTACCTGCATGTGCTGCAGCAGAACTACGGCGTCCGCACCCGGATTTCCACCGAGGGCGAGCTCACGCTGCCGCCCGCGCCGAGCTTGATCGTACGAACCGCACAGCCGAAGACCGGTGCCCCGCAGCCGGGCGGCACCGACACAGGGAAGGGCACATCGTGATCGCCGTACTGGGCCTCATCGT
>NZ_JBEYUN010000048.1:0-4235 GCF_040643545.1 Streptomyces sp. NPDC047117
AGACCGCTACGCTTCCGATCCCGGCGTCCCGGCATGCACGGGCAACGCGGACAGCGATTTCGCCACGGTTGGCGATGAGCACCTTGCGCACGATGGCTCCCTCCTCGAAACAAGCTGAGTTTAGGGACTGACGACACCACGTGCCGAGTCGCCCCAGCGGGTGAGCTTGCCCACAAGGCGTCACCGTCCGACGCCGGCCGCACGCCGAAGTCCCCTCCATTCCCAGGGTATGCCCGGGAGTTCGGTCGCACGATCGAGGATCGGTGTGGGCAACGTCTCGCCTCACTCGATCCCCGATCGACACCGTTTCTTTGTGGGGATCCCACTAATGGCGGAGCGAAACTTTGCCGGGTGGGTGTCGGGTGTGGCGTACGGGAAAGTCGCCTGCCGCATGCCCCTTGTTCTGACCATTACCCAGCAGTAGCGTGCACCCGTCTTCTGTACTCGCGGTAACAGGAGCGCGAACGCGCCGGACACGGTGGACGCGAACGCGCCGGACTCGGCGGAAGTGGGTGGGCACGGTGGCGGCACGCAGGCCGGTGGCGATCGTGACGGGCGTGGTCCTCGTCCTCGAAGCGGCCGGGATCGTGCTGCTCAACTGGATCCTCAGCGTCTTCGTCGACCGGCAGAAGATGTCACTGGCCGGGCTGGATGCGGACGCGATGGCCAAGGGTGCGGTCGTGGCCGGCATCGTCTTCGGCCTCTACCTGCTGTGGTGCGCGTTCCTCGCGGTCCGTTGCGCGGTGCGCGACCAGCCGCCCGGCACCTTCGCCCGTATCGTCCTGATCAGCTGCGCGGTCGTCCACGGCGTGGTCGGCGCGTTCGTCTACGGGCTGGTCAGCTGGGTGGCCCTGGTCGGCGCGCTGGTCGTACTCGGCCTGCTCATCTTCACGCTGGTCGCCTACTCCCCGGCTGCCGCGGCCCCGGAGGCCGAGGCCCCCGAGGCGGGGGCGCCCGGCGCCGAGCCGTCGCTGGGCTAGGCCCACAGGTCGGTGATCTGCACGTCCACGTCGGCCAGGAGGCGGCGGAGGAGCGGCAGGGACAGGCCGATGACGTTGCCCGGGTCGCCGTCGATGCCGTCGATGAAGGGGGCCGAGCGGCCGTCGAGGGTGAACGCGCCCGCCACGTACAGCGGTTCGCCGCTCGCCACGTAGGCGGCGATCTCCGCGTCCGACGGCTCGCCGAAGCGGACGGTGGTGGAGGCGGTGGCCGAGACCCGGCGGCCGTTCCCGGTGTCGATGACGCAGTGCCCGGTCCGCAGTACGCCGGACCGGCCGCGCATCGACTTCCAGCGGGCCGTGGCGTCCTCCGCGTCGGCCGGCTTGCCCAGCGCCCGCCCGTCCAGGTCCAGTACCGAGTCGCAGCCGACGACCAGCGCGCCGTCGGCCTCGGCGCGCCGCGCCACGGCGTCGGCCTTGGCCTCGGCCAGTACGCGGGCCAGCTCGCCCGGGGTGTCGGCGGTGATCGCGTCCTCGTCCACGCCGCTGACGACGACGTCGGGGGCCAGGCCGGCCTGGCGCAGCAGGCCGAGACGGGCGGGGGACTGGGAGGCGAGCACGAGGCGGCGGCGCTGTTCGGTCATGCGGCTCATGGTAGGCGGGCGGGCTATTGACAGTCGTTCGGCCTGCGGCCACAGTGCAGTGGCGCGTTCGGATATCAACGATCACTGTCCGATAGTCGGACGCGTATCCGGCACCGCCGCCCCCACGGTGGCCTGTACGACGAGGAGTTGTCGCCTGCACGGCTCCCGGCCCCGCTGCACACGGGCGGGCGCGGGTATGCCTGGACGTGGGCAGGCGGCCACGGACCTCAGGAGGCGTGAGCGATGACCACATCCGCGTTGTACGGACGGCTCGTGGACGATGCCGGGCTCTTCCCGCCCGAGCAGCTGGCGATGGCGGCGGCCGTCGCCCGGCACCGGGCCGACGCCGCGGCCGGCGATCCGGTGCTCAGCCACCGCTTCCTCTGCCCCGCCGGGCGGCTGCCGGAGCTGTCGGCGGCGCTGGGCGAGGGGGACCGCTTCCGGCTGGGGCTGATCAGCCCGCTGGAGTGGGACACGCTCGTCGAGGCGCACCGCCGGATCACCGCCGACGGCCGGCTGCGGCTGGTCGCCCTGGAGGGCACGGTGCCACCGGGGCCCGACCCGGTGACCGCCGTCCGGCAGGCCGCCGACGCGCTGAAGAACCTGCCGTACGGGCCGCCGCCGGGCTTCCCGCAGCACGTGGAGGTGGCGCTCACCGACGGCTGGGAGGCGGCGCTGGACGAGCTGCTGACGGCCGGGCTCGCCGCGAAGGTGCGCTGCGGCGGCGTACGCGCCGAGCTGTTCCCGCCGGTGGAGCGGCTGGCGGCGTTCGTCTGCGCGTGCGTACGCCGCGGGCTGCCGTTCAAGGCGACCGCCGGGCTGCACCACGCCGTGCGCTACCGCGACGCGGACACCGGCTTCACCCACCACGGGTTCCTGAACCTGCTGCTCGCGGTGTGCCGGGCGGCGGACGGCGCGACGGCCGACGGCGTCGAGGCGGTCCTGCGCTCCACCGATCCCGTCGCGCTGGCCGCCGAGGCCCGCGCGGTGACCCCGGCGCTCGCCGCGCGCACCCGCGCGGTGTTCACCGGGTACGGCTCGTGCAGTACCAGCGAGCCGCTGGCAGACCTGCGGGCGCTGGGGCTGACCGGCTCCCGCCCGCATCCGAAGACTGCGACGACCGCGAAGACCGCAAAGCCCTCCACCGACAGGGAGCTGGACGCATGACGACCCGATCCTGGGTGCCCGTACCGGAGCACTCCGACTTCCCCGTGCAGAACCTGCCGTACGGGATCTTCTCCCGCGCGGGCGAGCCCGGTGAGCCGCCGCGCGCGGGCGTCGCGATCGGCGCGTACGTCCTGGACCTGGCGCGGCTGGGCGAGGCCGCCGGGCTGCCGTACGCGGCGGACTTCGCGGCGCCGACGCTGAATCCGTTCATGGCGCGCGGCCGGGAGGCGTGGCGGGCGGTGCGGGCGCGGCTGACCGAGCTGCTGACCGACGAGGGGCACCGCGCGGCCGTCGAGCCGCATCTGATCCCGCGGGACACGGTGACCCTGCACCTGCCGTTCGAGGTCGCCGACTACGTCGACTTCTACGCGTCGGAGCACCACGCCTCCAACGTCGGCCAGGTCTTCCGCCCGGGCCAGCCGCCGCTCACGCCCAACTGGAAGCATCTGCCCATCGGTTACCACGGCAGGGCGGGGACCGTCGTGGTGTCCGGCACGCCGGTCGTCCGGCCGTGCGGGCAGCGCAAGGCGCCGGACGCGGCGGCGCCGTCCTTCGGCCCGTCCGTCCGGCTGGACATCGAGGCGGAGGTCGGCTTCGTCGTCGGGACGCCGTCCGGGCTCGGCACGCCGGTGTCCGTCGCGGACTTCGCCGACCACGTCTTCGGCGTGGTGCTGGTCAACGACTGGAGCGCGCGCGACATCCAGGCGTGGGAGTACGTGCCGCTCGGCCCGTTCCTCGGCAAGTCCTTCGCCACCTCGGTCTCGCCGTGGGTGGTGCCGCTGGACGCGCTGGCGGAGGCGCGGGTCGCCCCGCCGGCGCAGGACCCCGAACCGCTGCCGTACCTGCGGGCGGACGCGCCGTGGGGGCTGGACCTGGCGATGGAGGTGGAGTGCAACGGCACGGTGGTGTCCCGGCCGCCGTTCCGCACCATGTACTGGACCGCGGCGCAGATGCTCGCCCACATGACGGTCAACGGCGCGAGCCTGCGGACCGGTGACTTCTACGCCTCCGGCACGGTCTCGGGTCCGGCGGCGGACGAGCGGGGGTCGTTCCTGGAGCTGGGCTGGAACGGCACCGAACCGGTCAAGCTCGCCGACGGTTCCACCCGCGCCTACCTGTCCGACGGGGACACCGTCACCATGCGGGCCACGGCTCCGGGCGCGGACGGGGTGCGGATCGGCTTCGGCGAGGTCAGCGGCACGGTGGAGCCGGCGCGCGAGGCGGCCGGATCAGCCGGACAGGCCGAGCAGCAGCAGTAACAGCACGGCGGCGACCGCCAGTACGATGCCGGCCCGACGGAGCATGGCTTCTGCCTTGCGCAGCTCCTCGGAGGGATCGTCGGGCGGGTCGGACCAGAGCATGCTTCCCAGCCTGCGACGGAAGCGGCCGTGGCGCCTGAGTACGCGTACTCAGGCACTTCTCCAGCCAGCGCGGCACGACCGGCAGTTCGTCCGGTGGCATCACCTATGAGGTCACGGGGCCGTTC
>NZ_JBEYUN010000049.1:0-1289 GCF_040643545.1 Streptomyces sp. NPDC047117
CGGCTCGTTTAAGAGACACCCAAGTAGCACGGGGCCCGAGAAATCCCGTGTGAATCTGGCGGGACCACCCGTTAAGCCTAAATATTCCCTGGTGACCGATAGCGGATAGTACCGTGAGGGAATGGTGAAAAGTACCGCGGGAGCGGAGTGAAATAGTACCTGAAACCGTGTGCCTACAAGCCGTGGGAGCGTCGCTGTCATCTTCGGATGGCAGTCGTGACTGCGTGCCTTTTGAAGAATGAGCCTGCGAGTTTGCGGTATGTTGCGAGGTTAACCCGTGTGGGGAAGCCGTAGCGAAAGCGAGTCCGAAGAGGGCGACTTCAGTAGCATGCTCAAGACCCGAAGCGGAGTGATCTAGCCATGGGCAGGTTGAAGCGGAGGTAAGACTTCGTGGAGGACCGAACCCACCAGGGTTGAAAACCTGGGGGATGACCTGTGGTTAGGGGTGAAAGGCCAATCAAACTCCGTGATAGCTGGTTCTCCCCGAAATGCATTTAGGTGCAGCGTCGTGTGTTTCTTGCCGGAGGTAGAGCACTGGATAGGCGATGGGCCCTACCGGGTTACTGACCTTAGCCAAACTCCGAATGCCGGTAAGTGAGAGCGCGGCAGTGAGACTGTGGGGGATAAGCTCCATGGTCGAGAGGGAAACAGCCCAGAGCATCGACTAAGGCCCCTAAGCGTGTGCTAAGTGGGAAAGGATGTGGAGTCGCAGAGACAACCAGGAGGTTGGCTTAGAAGCAGCCATCCTTGAAAGAGTGCGTAATAGCTCACTGGTCAAGTGATTCCGCGCCGACAATGTAGCGGGGCTCAAGCACACCGCCGAAGTCGTGTCATTGCAGCATTACTCCCAACGGAGGCTGTGATGGGTAGGGGAGCGTCGTGTGCCGGGTGAAGCAGCCGTGGAAACGAGTTGTGGACGGTTCACGAGTGAGAATGCAGGCATGAGTAGCGATACACACGTGAGAAACGTGTGCGCCGATTGACTAAGGGTTCCTGGGTCAAGCTGATCTGCCCAGGGTAAGTCGGGACCTAAGGCGAGGCCGACAGGCGTAGTCGATGGACAACCGGTTGATATTCCGGTACCCGCTTTGAAGCGCCAAACATCGAATCAGGCGATGCTAAGTCCGTGAAGCCGCCCTGAGCTCTTCGGAGCGTAGGGGAGTGGTGGAGCCGACGAACCAGACTTGTAGTAGGTGAGTGATGGGGTGACGCAGGAAGGTAGTCCAGCCCGGGCGGTGGTTGTCCCGGGGTAAGGGTGTAGCCCGTGCGGTAGGCAAATCCGTCGCACA
>NZ_JBEYUN010000049.1:1384-2805 GCF_040643545.1 Streptomyces sp. NPDC047117
ACGTAAGGGTGAGACCTGATGCCGAGCCGATTGTGGTGAAGTGGATGATCCTATGCTGTCGAGAAAAGCCTCTAGCGAGTTTCATGGCGGCCCGTACCCTAAACCGACTCAGGTGGTCAGGTAGAGAATACCGAGGCGTTCGGGTGAACTATGGTTAAGGAACTCGGCAAAATGCCCCCGTAACTTCGGGAGAAGGGGGGCCACGGCTGGTGATGAGGTTTTCCCTCTGAGCTGGTGGTGGCCGCAGAGACCAGCGAGAAGCGACTGTTTACTAAAAACACAGGTCCGTGCGAAGCCGTAAGGCGATGTATACGGACTGACGCCTGCCCGGTGCTGGAACGTTAAGGGGACCGGTTAGCTTGGTTTCGGCCAGGCGAAGCTGAGAACTTAAGCGCCAGTAAACGGCGGTGGTAACTATAACCATCCTAAGGTAGCGAAATTCCTTGTCGGGTAAGTTCCGACCTGCACGAATGGCGTAACGACTTCTCGACTGTCTCAACCATAGGCCCGGTGAAATTGCACTACGAGTAAAGATGCTCGTTTCGCGCAGCAGGACGGAAAGACCCCGGGACCTTTACTATAGCTTGATATTGGTGTTCGGTTCGGCTTGTGTAGGATAGGTGGGAGACTGTGAAGCGGACACGCCAGTGTTCGTGGAGTCATTGTTGAAATACCACTCTGGTCGTGCTGGATGTCTAACCTGGGTCCGTGATCCGGATCAGGGACAGTGTCTGGTGGGTAGTTTAACTGGGGCGGTTGCCTCCCAAAGGGTAACGGAGGCGCCCAAAGGTTCCCTCAGCCTGGTTGGCAATCAGGTGTTGAGTGTAAGTGCACAAGGGAGCTTGACTGTGAGACTGACGGGTCGAGCAGGGACGAAAGTCGGGACTAGTGATCCGGCGGTGGCTTGTGGAAGCGCCGTCGCTCAACGGATAAAAGGTACCCCGGGGATAACAGGCTGATCTTCCCCAAGAGTCCATATCGACGGGATGGTTTGGCACCTCGATGTCGGCTCGTCGCATCCTGGGGCTGGAGTCGGTCCCAAGGGTTGGGCTGTTCGCCCATTAAAGCGGTACGCGAGCTGGGTTTAGAACGTCGTGAGACAGTTCGGTCCCTATCCGCTGTGCGCGTAGGAGTATTGAGAAGGGCTGTCCCTAGTACGAGAGGACCGGGACGGACGAACCTCTGGTGTGCCAGTTGTCCTGCCAAGGGCATGGCTGGTTGGCTACGTTCGGGAGGGATAACCGCTGAAAGCATCTAAGCGGGAAGCCTGCTTCGAGATGAGTACTCCCACCTCCTTGAGAGGGTAAGGCTCCCAGTAGACGACTGGGTTGATAGGCCAGATATGGAAGCCCGGTAACGGGTGGAGTTGACTGGTACTAATAGGCCGAGGGCTTGTCCTCAGTTGCTCGCGTCCACTGTGT
>NZ_JBEYUN010000051.1:0-1154 GCF_040643545.1 Streptomyces sp. NPDC047117
GCCCAGCGCGCCGGCGCCCCCCTGGTCGCCGGCACCAAGGACCCCGTCTCCGGCGCGGCGGAGGTCGTCGCCTTCGCCGAGGAGCACGGCCTGCCCATCGCCATCAAGGCCGCCTTCGGCGGCGGCGGCCGCGGCCTGAAGGTCGCCCGCACCCTGGAGGAGGTCCCCGAGCTGTACGACTCCGCGGTGCGTGAGGCGGTCGCCGCCTTCGGCCGCGGCGAGTGCTTCGTCGAGCGCTACCTGGACCGCCCCCGGCATGTGGAGACCCAGTGCCTGGCCGACAAGCACGGCAACGTCGTGGTGGTCTCCACCCGCGACTGCTCGCTGCAGCGCCGCCACCAGAAGCTGGTGGAGGAGGCCCCGGCGCCGTTCCTGTCCGCGGAGCAGAACGCCGAGCTCTACCGCGCCTCCAAGGCGATCCTGAAGGAGGCCGGCTACGAGGGCGCCGGGACGTGTGAGTTCCTGGTCGGGCAGGACGGCACCATCTCCTTCCTGGAGGTCAACACCCGCCTGCAGGTGGAGCACCCGGTCACCGAGGAGGTCACCGGCCTGGACCTGGTGAGGGAGATGTTCCGCATCGCCGACGGCGAGGAGCTGGGCTACGACGACCCGCCGGTGCGCGGCCACTCCTTCGAGTTCCGCATCAACGGCGAGGACCCGGGCCGCAACTTCCTGCCCGCGCCCGGCACCGTCACCGTCTTCGACGCCCCCGCCGGCCCCGGCGTCCGCCTCGACGCCGGCGTCGAATCCGGCTCCGTCATCGGCCCCGCCTGGGACTCCCTCCTCGCCAAGCTCATCGTCACCGGCGCCACCCGCCAGCAGGCCCTGCAGCGCGCGGCCCGCGCCCTGGCGGAGTTCACCGTCGAGGGCATGGCCACCGCCATCCCCTTCCACCGCACGGTGGTCAAGGACCCCGCCTTCGCGCCGGAGCTGACCGGCTCCACCGACCCGTTCCAGGTCCACACCCGCTGGATCGAGACCGAGTTCGTCAACGACATCAAGCCGTTCGCCGCGCCGGGCGCCGACGAGGCCGAGGCCGACACCCGCGAGACCGTGGTCGTCGAGGTCGGCGGCAAGCGCCTGGAGGTCTCGCTGCCCTCCTCCCTCGGCATGCCGCTGGCGCGCGCCGCGGTCGCCGGCGGCGCCAAGCCCAA
>NZ_JBEYUN010000052.1:0-1139 GCF_040643545.1 Streptomyces sp. NPDC047117
TTGGGCTTGGCGCCGCCGGCGACCGCGGCGCGCGCCAGCGGCATGCCGAGGGAGGAGGGCAGCGAGACCTCCAGGCGCTTGCCGCCGACCTCGACCACGACCGACTCGCGGTTGCTCTCCCCGTCGGCCTCGGCGTCGGCCGGGACGGCGAAGGGCGCGATGTCGTTGACGAACTCGGTCTCGATCCAGCGGGTGTGCACGGCGAACGGGTCCGAGGTGAACGCCTCGTCCTCGACCACGGCACGGTGGAACGGGATCGCGGTGGCCATCCCGCCGACCTCGAACTCCGCGAGCGCACGCCGCGCCCGCTCCAGCGCCTGGGTCCGTGTCGCGCCGGTGACGATGAGCTTGGCGAGGAGGGAGTCCCAGGCCGGGCCGATGACGGAGCCGGACTCCACGCCGGCGTCGAGGCGGACGCCGGGGCCGGCGGGGGCATCGAAGACGGTGACGGTGCCGGGCGCGGGCAGGAAGTTGCGGCCCGGGTCCTCGCCGTTGATGCGGAACTCGAAGGAGTGGCCGCGCACCGGCGGGTCGTCGTAGCCCAGCTCCTCGCCGTCGGCGATGCGGAACATCTCGCGGACCAGGTCCAGGCCGGTGACCTCCTCGGTGACCGGGTGCTCCACCTGCAGGCGGGTGTTGACCTCCAGGAAGGAGATGGTGCCGTCCTGGCCGACCAGGAACTCACAGGTGCCGGCGCCCTCGTAGCCGGCCTCCTTCAGGATGGCCTTGGAGGCGCGGTAGAGCTCGGCGTTCTGCTCCGCGGACAGGAACGGCGCCGGGGCCTCCTCCACCAGCTTTTGGTGGCGGCGCTGCAGGGAGCAGTCGCGGGTGGAGACCACCACGACGTTGCCGTGCTTGTCGGCCAGGCACTGGGTCTCCACGTGCCGCGGGCGGTCCAGGTAGCGCTCGACGAAGCACTCGCCGCGGCCGAAGGCGGCCACCGCCTCGCGCACCGCGGAGTCATACAGCTCGGGGACCTCCTCCAGGGTGCGGGCGACCTTCAGGCCGCGGCCGCCGCCGCCGAAGGCGGCCTTGATGGCGATCGGCAGGCCGTGCTCCTCGGCGAAGGCGACGACCTCCGCCGCGCCGGAGACGGGGTCCTTGGTGCCGGCGACCAGGGGGGCGCCGGCGCGCTGGGC